>JBDTDV010000081.1:0-6592 GCA_039922875.1 Microbacteriaceae bacterium | reverse complement strand
ATGCCCCGGCGACTCCCGCCATGATCCGGGCCTGCTTTCGGGTGCTGGCGGACTGGGATTGGGCGGATCGGCCGGTGGCGGTCGTCGGTGTGCCGTCCCGGCGGCATCCGGCATTGATCGACTCGGTGGCCCGAGGCATTGCCGAAGCGGGCCGGCTGCCCTGGTTGGGCTCACTGGAGCTCGTCGACGGCGGGCCGTCTGGCGCCCCAGGTGGCAACAGCGCCTACCGGCTGGCGGGGCTCTGGGGGCGGTTCGCCGTGGGCGCGGAGCTCACCGAGGCACTCGTGCCGTTCCTCGGCCGCCCGATCCTGCTCGTCGACGACCTGGTCGACAGCCGGTGGACGCTGACTGTCGCCGGATGCCTGCTTCGAAGTGCCGGCGCGGGCGCCGTGCTGCCGTTCGCGCTTGCGCTGAAGGCCTGAGCCGGGGTCGCACCCGGCGACTGCCTCGCGCGGACTAAGCCAGCAAACGGGCCGCGCCTACTTGATGGCGACCGTGTCGATGCTCATCACCAGGATGACCCGGTCGGCCTTGTCGTCTGGCGGCTCCTGCCCTGCGTTGCCGTAGCGCTTACCCAGCCGCACGTAGAACGACCCGGTCGGGTCGGGAGTCGCCTCGACGAGCTTCCCGCGCACCTCGAGGTAGCGCAGCGGATCCTTCGGATCGACCACCAGCATGCTCATCGCTGGGTTGTGCTTCAGATTGCGGAACTTGGCGCGCTTGGTGGTGTGGGTGAACTTGATCTGGCTGCCGTCGTATTCGAACCACATCGGATTCACCTGCACCGTGTCATCCGGTCGCACCGTACCCAGCACGGCGAAGTTCGGTTGCTCGAGAAGGTCAAGGTACTCTGCGGGAATCGTTGTTGTCATGCTTCTATTCAACCGCGTCTAGCCGACCGCGCACGCCGCGCAGCCCACTATCGGACGGCGCTGGAGGATGCCCAGATGTTAATCCCCTTATCGGTGGCGTGTTCGTCGATCGCGGTGAGCTCCGCATCCGTGAACGAGACCGTGGCGGCCGCGGCGATGTTCGTCTCCAGTTGCGCCACCGAGGACGCGCCGACCAACGCCGAGGTGACCTGGTCGTTGCGCAGCACCCAGGCGATCGCCATCTGAGCTAGCGACTGGCCGCGATTGGCGGCGATCTCGGTCAGCGCCCGAATACTCGCCAGGGTCTGATCATTCACCATCTCTCGGCGCGCGGATCCTTCCCGAGCCACCCGGGAATCCTGCGGGATCCCGTGTAGATACCGATCCGTCAGTAGCCCCTGCGCCAGTGGCGAGAAGGCGATGCAGCCGACACCGAGCTCGCCCAGGCTCTGCAGCAGACCGCCCTCGACCCAGCGGTTGAACATCGAATACGACGGCTGGTGGATGGTCAGCGGGGTGCCGAGATCGGCCAGAATCGCCGCAGCCTGCCTGGTGCGCTCCGGTGAGTATGAGGAGATTCCGGCGTACAAGGCGCGTCCGCTGGTCACCGCGGTGTGCAGGGCACCCATGGTCTCTTCCAGCGGCGTGTCCGGGTCGGACCGGTGCGAGTAAAAGATGTCGACGTAGTCCAGGCCCATCCGATCCAGCGACTGATCGAGGCTGGCCAACAGGTACTTCCGGGAGCCCCAGTCGCCGTACGGCCCCGGCCACATGTCGTAGCCGGCCTTACTGGAGATGATCAGCTCGTCCCGGTGCGGCCGGAAGTCCTCGCGCATCAGCTGGCCGAAGTTGGTCTCGGCGCTGCCGTACGGCGGGCCGTAGTTGTTCGCCAGATCGAAATGGGTGACACCGAGATCGAACGCCCGGCGCAGGATCGCACGCTGGGTGTCCAGCGGCGTGGTGTTGCCGAAGTTCTGCCACAGCCCCAGCGAGATCGCCGGGAGTTTCAGGCCGCTTCGGCCGGTGCGGCGGTAGGGAATCGAATCGTAACGGCTTTCAGCAGGAATGTAAGTCACCCCCCAATCCTGCCACCCCAGCCCCGCGAGTCCCGGCGAATTGTGGGTGTGTGCAACCAACAGCCACAAAAAGCCCGGACTCGCGGATTGGTGCCGGGTATCGTGGAGGACGGAGTCAACGATGACGGTAAAACGCGACCAAACGCTCATAGCGTCGGTCCAGCGCGCTCTGCAGCTGGTCGACATGGTGGCCAACGCGGCACGGCCGCTCCCCGCCAAGGCGCTGGCGCGGGCATCCGGCCTCAGCAGCGGCACCACCTACAACATTGTGCGCACCCTGATCCACGAGGGCTACCTGGCCACCGAGCCAGACGGCCTGGTACTCGGCACCCGCTTTCCGACCCTGCGGCCCACCGACGATGAGGGGGTCTTTCTGGCCAGGGTGCGCGGCACCCTGCGCCGGGTCACCGAGGAGCTCGGCGCGACCGCCTACCTCTCCCGGTTCACCGACGGTGAGGTACACATCGTCGATATCGTGGATGCCGCCACGAACCCCCGCTTGGAGCTCTGGGTGGGGATCAACCACAGCGCCCACGCCACAGCGCTCGGCAAGCAGATCCTCACCGAACTGGCCCCGGACCAACGACTGGACTACCTGTCCCGGCATCCGCTTGCTCAATTGACCTCGCACACCATCAGCGACCGCCGCACCCTGCTCGCCCAGCTGGAACACGGGCACGGTTCGGCGATCGACCGCGAGGAATACGCGATCGGCTACAGCTGTATCGCCGTCCCCGTCCGCGCCCCCGGCGTGATCGCATCGCTGGCCGTGTCGCTTCCGGTTGGCTCGAAACCGCCCGGAATGGATGCCATGCTGCGCCGCATGCAGGCTTCGGCGGGCGCGCTGTCGCTGCAGTTGGGCGCGGACCGGTTCGGGCAGTTCACCATCTGAAATCCTGGCACTGCCGGCGGGGCGACCCCGGCCATAGCGTTGGCCGTATCCCACCGTGCGGCACAGCAGCGGCTGATCCGCACGCAGAAAACCGTGAGGAGAAGCAATGACGCTCTATCCAGAACTCACCGATGACATTCGGCGCGAGTTGCTCAGCATGATGGTGCTGATCCGCACCTACGAGGAGGCGATCCTCCGCGAGTACCACGCCGACAAGAAGCCCGGCTTCGACATCGGCGCCGGTCTGATCCCCGGCGAAATGCATCTGGCCGCCGGCCAAGAACCGGTCGCCGCCGGTCTCGGCGCGCACCTGACCGCCGACGATGCGCTCACCGCCACCCACCGGCCGCACCACCTGGCGATCGCCAAGGGAGTCCGGCTGCCGGAGATGACCGCGGAGATCTTCGGCCGCGAATCCGGTCTGGGCCGCGGTCGCGGCGGGCACATGCACCTCTTCGATCCGCAGACGCATTTCTCCTGCTCGGGGATCGTCGCTGAGGGGTTGCCACCGGCACTCGGACAGGCGCTGGCCTTCCAGCGCCGCGGTTCGGATGCGGTGGCCGTCGCGGTGCTCGGCGAGGGCGCCGCGAACGCCGGCCCCTTCCACGAGTCCCTGAATCTCGCGGCGCTCTGGAAGCTGCCGGTGGTCTTCGTGGTCGAAGACAACGACTGGGGCATCTCGGTGCCCCGGGCCAAGTCCACCGCGATCCTTTCCAACGCCGACCGCGGCGTGGCCTATGGCATCCCCGGCGTACGGGTGGAGGAAAACTCGGTCGAGGGGGTGTACGAGGCCACCGGAGAGGCGATCGCCCGGGCCAGGGCAGGCGAAGGACCCTCCCTGGTGGAGGTGCACACGCTGCGGCTCTGGGGGCACTTCGAGGGCGACGCCCAGGGCTACCGAGAAGACCTCGAGGGCGTGCCGGGTCGCGATCCGCTGCCGACCTACAAGAATGCGCTGGAATCCCGCGGCGCACTGACCGAAGCCGACTACACCGGCATGGAAGCCGCAGCCGCGGAGCAGGTCGAGGATGCCATCGCGTTCGCCAAGGGTTCACCGATCCCGGACCCTTCAGACGCACTGAACTATGTTTTCGCCGAAGGAGCACGAGCATGACTACCACCACCGATACCGAACGCAGCACCGCCACCTCAGCAGCAGCACCGACCGGCACCGCCGCGGGCAGCTCGATACCCGTGGAGCCCGATGCTGGCACCCGCAAGCTGTCCACCGCCAAGGCGATCCAGGAGGCCATCGCGCAGCAAATGCGCGCCGACGACTCCGTCTTCCTGATGGGCGAGGACATCGGACCGTACGGCGGCATCTTCTCCTCCACCACCGGCCTGATTGACGAGTTCGGCGCCGAGCGGGTGATGGACACCCCGATCTCCGAGACCGCGTTCATCGGTGCCGGCATCGGCGCCGCCGTAGAAGGGATGCGGCCGATCGTCGAGCTGATGTTCGTCGACTTCATGGGTGTGTGTCTGGACCAGATGTACAACCACATGGCCAAGATCCACTTCGAGTCCGGTGGCAACGTTCAGGTGCCGATGGTGCTGATGACCGCCACCGGCGGCGGGTACTCGGACGGAGCCCAGCACTCACAGTCGCTGTGGGGCACCTTCGCGCATCTGCCCGGCATGAAGGTCGTGGTACCGTCCAACCCGTACGACGCCAAGGGGCTGATGACCGCGGCGATCCGGTCGAACGACCCGGTCGTCTTCATGTTCCACAAGGGCGTGATGGGCCTGGGCTGGATGAAGAAGAACCGGCGCTCGATCGGTCCGGTACCAGAGGAGGCCTACGAGGTGCCGATCGGCAAGGCCAAGGTCGTGCGCGAGGGCACCGATGTGTCGATCGTCACGTTGTCGCTGTCGGTCCATCACGCGCTCGATGTCGCCGAAAAGGTGGAGCAGGACGGGATCAGTGTCGAGGTGCTCGACCTGCGCAGTCTGGTGCCGCTGGATCGCGACGCGATCATGGCATCCGTTTCGAAGACCCGGCGCCTGATCGTGGTCGACGAGGACTATCAGTCCTTCGGCGTCTCCGGTGAGGTGATCGCCACGGTTGCCGAACGCAAGCCCGGGCTGCTCGATTATGCCTCCCGGGTGTGTGTGCCCGACGTGCCGATCCCGTACGCCAGCGGGTTGGAACACACCGTGCTGCCCGGCCCGGCCAGGATCGAGGCGGCGGTTCGCGAAGCGGTCCGGGAGGGGAACGCTTCGTGAGCGACGTCACGTTCCCGACGATGTCGGATGACGATGATGCGACCGGGGTGATCGTCACCTGGTTCGTGGAGTCCGGCGACGCGGTGACGCCCAAGACCCTGATCGCCGAGATCGCGGTCGACAAGGTTGACGCCGAGGTCTATCCGGAGACCGCCGGAACGATCACGATTCTGGCAGAGGAGGAGGCAGAGGTGGCACAGGGCAGCGTGATCGCGACGGTCACCTGAGTCCGGCGGCCGATCCGGCGGCCGCTGCGGCGGCCGACGCGCTGGGTTTCTTCCACAGCACCGCAAGAACCATCGCGGCAAGCGCGGCCAACCACGCCACGCCGGAGATCACCGCGCCGATTTCGCCGATGGTCACCAGCGTTGACAGGTGGGCCGCCCGGCCAAAATGCATACTGGCGACCGCGAACATGCCAAGCGGGAACACGATGCTCCAGAACCCGCTCTCGTAGCGAACCGGCTCGCGACCCAACAGGTAGCGCCAGACGCCGAAAACAACCAGCAGCGGAATCCACCACATGCCGAACGCCCAGAGCACGAAGGTCAACCCGGAGACCACAGGCTCGGACACCCGCATGATCGGCAGGTCGGCCGGAAGCACGAGAATCCGCGAACCAGCGAACACGGTGATCGCCGTTGCGCCCATGTAGATCCAGTACGACGGGTTCAGCGAGTGCGGGCTGTTCGCGGAGGTCAGCAGCTTCAGGGTGACCAGCGTCGCCAACATCAGGTAGAGCATCACCCCGATACCCCATAGCGCGACGGCCACGGCCGAGAGCACCTCGGAACGCTCGTGCTGGGCGATCGTCGCGGCCGCAGTGGCTATGGACTGGGTGGCAACCACCCACAGGAACCAACTGCCGTCGGCATCCGCGATCGCCGAGGTGGGCCGGCTTCGCAACATCAGCACGGCCGGGATGCCGTAGACCATGATGACCCAGATCGGCACGCTGATCAGCGCGAGTGCGATGGTCGCGCCAGGCGCCTGCGGCGAAAACAGCCGGATGCCCACCACATTGATCGCGGCGACCAGGGTCAGGTAGCCGAATGCCACGGCCGGGTTCTGCGCGTCGCGCAGCGCGTCCGGGAGAAACGCGATCAGGCGCCACAGCAAGGCCACCGCGAGCAGCACTCCCCCGGCGATCGCGACGATCAGCAGCACCATGGAGACGACCTGCCAGCCGATCAGGGCGAAGGCGCTGGAGACGATTCCGGTCGCCATCACGAACGCGAACGCCCCAGGCGGCAGGTGCCGCACGAACTGGCCCAGCCATCGGTTCATCGCGCCTCCCACCGAACGAGTATGGCACCGCCGGTTGTTCAGCCGCGAAGGACGAAGTCCGGCGCGAGCGCAGACGCCGGGTAGCCGCTAGGCGGGATCGAGGGCGTAGCCCTTCTCGCCATGCAGCGCGGTGTCCACACCGGCCAGCTCATCCTTGTTGGTGATCCGGAACCCGATGGTCCGCTCAATGGCGGTACCGATCAGCCAGGCGATGCCGAATGAGAAGATCCCCACCCCGA
>JBDTDV010000080.1:0-22596 GCA_039922875.1 Microbacteriaceae bacterium | reverse complement strand
TTTGGTGGCTCCGACCGGCATCGATCCGGTGACCTCTCGATTTTCAGTCGAACGCTCTACCAACTGAGCTACAGAGCCAAAAGCCGCACCGGTGGTACGCCCTTCTCGGCAAAAGCCCTTCCTTGCGGAAGGGCTTGAACCTCAGCGACCCTGACCGGACTTGAACCGGCGACCTCCGCCGTGACAGGGCGGCGCGCTAACCAACTGCGCTACAGGGCCTCGAATGTGTGACCAGTATATTGAATTTTGTGACCCCAACGGGATTCGAACCCGTGTTAACGCCGTGAAAGGGCGCCGTCCTAGGCCGCTAAACGATGGGGCCGATAAGCCACAAAGTTCATGACTACCGACGCACAAGCATACGTGCTGTCGGGGCCTTTCGCCAATTCGCTGTTCTAACCGCAGAGATCCGTATTTGTGATCCGCCACGCGGGGCGAAATAGCGGCTCCGGCCCGCGATCCAAGGCTAGATTCGGGCCCAGGGGCGACCGGCAGTGATTCCGCGCTGATTCGCTGAACCTGTTGCATTTGGTGCGCCTGTTGTTAGTGTTGACGGAGTTAACAATGTTACTTGTGTGATTTGGCCGCACCCGCGCGAGCCGAGCACCCGGGTTCGGAGACGAATGCACAGCACGAGACTCGCGCCAAAGGCCGGCCGCAAGGGCCACGGCGTCTGGCGTCTGGCGACGGCGATCGTCGTGGCGGTGTCCGTCGCGTTGGTCGGTGCGGTCGCCGCGCCGGCAGCTGCAGACGGCTATCCGAGTTGGCAGGATGTGCAGAACGCCAAAGCCAACGAGGCCACGGCTGCCGCCCAGGTGACGAACATTCAAAACCTGATCTCGCAATTGCAAACGCAGGTACGGCAGACCCAAGCGGAGGCCGAGCAACGCGGGCAGGAACTCTTGGTCGCCCAGGAGAAACTCGACTCGGCTAATTCCCGAGCGCACAGCCTGCAGGCACAGGCCACCGAAAGCCAGGCCAAGGCGGATGCCGCCACGACCCAGGCCGGTCGGCTCGCCGCCCAGCTCTACCGCGCAGGCGGCAGCGACCTGACCGTGAACCTGCTCCTCAGCTCCGGGAAGAAGGGTGCCAGCGCGGACCAGCTCCTGTCCGATCTCGGCAGCATGAGCAAGCTCGTCGAGCGAAGCAGCGACATCTACAAGAAGGCCGTCACCCAGCAGAACACCGCGAAGGCACTGACCGCTCAGGCCAATGTCGCAAAGGCCGAGCGGGAGAAGCTGAGCGCCGCCGCCACGGATGCCCTGCAGAAAGCGACCGCCGCGGCGCAAGCCGCGCAAAGCGCGCTCGCCGAGCAACAGTCGAACATCATCACATTGCAGGCACAGCTCGCCGCGCTGCAGGACACTACTGTTACGACGGTCGCCGCCTACGAAAAGGGTGAGGCCGAGCGCAGAGCGGCCGAGGCAGCTGCGGCGGCGGCCGCTGCTGCTGCCGCCGCAGCTGCCGCGGCGGCGGCAACATCGGCATCGAGCGGGGGCGGCAGCGGGGGAGGCAGCGGAGCCGGGCTCCCGGGCGGCTACGTGGGGTCCCAAGGCTGGTCCGTCCCCGCGTACGGGCCGATCACCGACGGCTACGGCTCGCGCACTTCACCATGCTCGGGGTGTACCAGCTACCACGAAGGCGTTGACATCGGCGCCAGTTGCGGCGCACCGATATTCGCGGCCGGTGGCGGCATCGTCGTCTCGGCAGGCTACAGCGGCGGCTACGGCAACATGGTCCAGATCGGGCACGGCAATGGCGTTTCCACCCGCTACGGGCACATTCGCGACGGAGGAATCGGTGTCAGCGTCGGTGAACAGGTCTCGCCAGGCGAGGTGATCGCGCGGGTAGGCTCCACCGGCAACTCGACCGGGTGCCACCTGCACTTCGAGGTGCGGATCGGCGGATCCACGGTCAACCCGGTTCCGTTCATGGCCGACCGTGGTGCGCCACTTGGCTAGCGCGCGCTAGTGCCCTTCTGCCGCGAGCTTGGCGATGCCGGCTTGCACGATGGCATCCGCCTCGGCGGCGTCGCCCCAGCCTTCGATATTCACGAATTTGCCCGGTTCCAGGTCTTTGTAGTGAGTGAAGAAGTGCTCGATCTCCGCGCGGGTCTGTTCCGGGACATCGGTGACATCCTGGATCCAGGTCCAGCGCGGGTCCTTGTATGGCACGACGATGATCTTCGCGTCGCTGCCGGCCTCGTCGGTCATGTTGAGCACGCCGACCGGACGAACCTTGACCCCGACGCCGGGGAACAGCGGGTACTCCAAGAGCACCAGGGCGTCGACCGGGTCGCCGTCCAGCCCGAGCGTGTTCTCGAAGTAGCCGTAGTCGGTCGGGTAGGTGAAGCTGGTGAACAGCACCCGGTCCAGGTAGACGCGGCCGGTCTCGTGGTCCACCTCGTACTTATTGCGGCTGCCCTTTGGAATTTCTACCACGACGTCGTAATCGGTCATTACTGTTCTCCCTTTATTCACAAGCCGGCGTGCTCGATCCTTCACGATCTGGAATAACGTTACTGGATGCAGCATGAGCGCCGGCCGAGACTGACTCCGGCGATCGCCGACGTTCGCCGGGCCGTGCGAGAGGCCCTCCCCACGGTGTCCCGGCACGATGACCGGAGCGACCCGCTGGTACTGGTCGGGCTCAGCGGCGGAGCGGATTCACTGGCGCTCGCGGCGGCAACCGCGTTCGAAGGGCCCCGGGCCGGCATCCGGGTCGGGGCGGTCATCGTCGATCACGGCATCCAAGCGGGTTCGGCGCAGGTCGCGGAGCGCGCGGCCGCACAGGCACGCGCGCTCGGCATCGACCGGGTGTTGGTGAAAACGGTAACGGTCGATCCCGGTGCCGGGGGGCCGGAGGCTGGCGCCCGCACTAAGCGGTACGCGGCCTTCGCCCAGGCGCTGGCCGAGACCGGTGCCGAGTACGTACTGCTGGCGCATACGCTGGACGACCAGGCCGAGACCGTGCTGTTGGGGCTGGCCCGTGGCTCAGGCCCGGTCAGCTTGCACGGAATGGATCGGCTCAGCGGGCGCTATCTGCGGCCGTTGCTGGGCGTCCGACGATCCACCACCCGTCAGTTCTGCGTCGATTCCCGCCTGCAGCATTGGGATGACCCGCAGAACCTCGACCCGGCGTTCACGCGCGTGCGGGTGCGGGAAACGGTGCTACCCATATTGGAGAAAGAGCTGGGTCCGGGTGTCGCCGAGGCCCTGGCCCGCACCGCCCAGCAGCTGCGTGAAGACACCGACGCCCTAGACGGTCTGGCACTGGAGTGGGCGCGGGAACTGACCGCTCAGGAACCCGACGGCAGCATCGCCCTGGATGTCCGAGGGCTGGAGTCGGACCCTGCTGCATTGCGGCAGCGCATTATCCGACTCGTGGTGGGAAACGAGTTCGGCGTCTGGCTGCATCGTGTGCACACCGTGGCCGTGGCCGGGTTGATCACAGATTGGCACGGGCAGAAGGCACTCGCGCTGCCAGGCGTTACAGTTGTCAGGCAAGGCGGTCGACTGATTTTCAGGCCGGCGACCACCATCAACCCAGTAAGCAAAGCAACAACCCGGTGAGCAAGTAACAACCCAGTGACCAACGCAACAGAGGATCCCCGCGCCCCATGGAAATGAGCGATGTCGAAGACGACCTGACCGAGATTCTGATCGACCAAGACGAGATCCACGTTCGACTGGCCGAACTCGCCCGGAGCATCGAGGCCGACTACACGGGCAAGGATCTTCTTCTGGTCGGCGTACTCAAAGGCGCCGTGATGGTCATGGCCGATTTGGCTCGGGAGCTGTCGATCCCGCTGACCATGGACTGGATGGCGGTCAGCTCCTACGGCTCAGGCACCACCTCCAGCGGAGTGGTGCGCATTCTGAAGGACCTGGACAGCGATCTGTCCGGTCGGCATGTTCTCATCGTCGAGGACATCATCGACTCGGGACTCACCCTGTCGTGGCTGCTGGCCAATCTCAACTCCCGAGGCCCGGCATCCGTCGAAATTTGCGCGCTCCTGCGCAAACCGGATGCCGCCAGAGTCGACATCAACGTCAAGTACGTCGGATTCGAGATTCCGAACCAGTTCGTGGTCGGTTACGGACTCGACTATAACGAGAAGTACCGCAACCTGCGCGGTGTCGGCGTTCTCGCGCCCAAGGTCTACACACACTGAATCCTCTGGCCCGGGGTCGCAGGCCCCGGCGGTGCTGGAGCCGCGTAATCGCGGGAGCGATCCTCCACGCCCCGCGGCGCTCACGCCTTGGGCGAACACGCAGCAACCAACCAGCGTATGCGCGATAGCCTAAACCCACCATGAATGCCAAGAAGATTTTCCGCGGGCCGATCCTCTACATCGTGCTCGCCGTCATCGCGGTCTGGATCGGTTCCAGCCTGATCACGATGTCGGGATTCAAAGAGGTCTCCACGCAAAAAGGCTTGGAGTTGCTGAAAGATGGCAATGTCTCGGCCGTGAAAATCGTCGATGGTGAACAGCGGGTAGACCTGACACTGACCAAGGCCGAGAAGAACCTTGGCACCCAGGTGCAGTTCTATTACGTGCAGCCCCGCGGCGAGGAAGTCGTCAAGGCGGTCTCGGCCGCCGATCCGGCCAAGGGATTCAACGATGAGGTTCCACAGCCGAACTGGATGCTGTCCGCGCTCGGATTCTTGCTGCCCATCATCCTGATCGGCGCGTTCTTCTGGCTGATGCTCTCCGGGATGCAGGGCGGCGGCAACAAGGTCATGCAGTTTGGCAAATCCAAGGCGAAACTGGTCTCGAAGGAGACGCCGAAGGTCACCTTCGATGATGTCGCCGGTGCCGACGAGGCCATCGAAGAACTCGAAGAGATCAAGGAATTCCTCAAGGAGCCCGCGAAGTTCCAGGCGGTCGGTGCTCGTATCCCCAAAGGGGTGTTGCTGTACGGACCTCCCGGCACCGGTAAGACGCTGCTCGCCAGGGCTGTCGCCGGAGAGGCCGGCGTTCCGTTTTACTCCATCTCGGGTTCGGACTTCGTCGAGATGTTCGTCGGCGTCGGCGCCAGCCGCGTGCGCGACCTGTTCCAGCAGGCCAAGGAGAACTCGCCGGCGATTATTTTCGTCGATGAGATCGACGCCGTCGGCCGGCATCGCGGCGCTGGACTGGGCGGAGGACACGATGAACGAGAGCAGACGCTGAACCAACTTCTGGTCGAAATGGACGGTTTCGACGTCAAGACGAACGTGATCCTGATCGCGGCGACCAACCGACCGGACATCCTGGACCCGGCGTTGTTGCGCCCTGGCCGGTTCGACCGGCAAATCGGCGTCGACGCCCCTGACCTGCAGGGCCGCAAGAAGGTACTCGAGGTGCACGGCCGGGGCAAGCCGCTGGCCAAGGGCGTCGATCTCGAGGTCGTGGCCCGCAAGACCCCCGGCTTCACCGGAGCGGACCTGGCCAATGTGTTGAACGAGGCGGCATTGCTTACGGCGCGCTCGAACGCCCAGTTGATCGACAATCGGGCGCTCGACGAGGCCATCGACCGGGTGATCGCCGGCCCACAACGCCGTACCCGGTTGATGAACCCCAAGGAAAAGCTGATTACCGCCTATCACGAGGGCGGCCACGCGCTCACGGCTGCCGCGATGCGCAACACGGATCCGGTCACCAAGGTGACGATCCTGCCACGTGGCCGGGCGCTGGGCTACACCATGGTGCTCCCGCTGGAGGACAAGTATTCGGTTACCCGTAACGAACTGCTCGACCAGCTTGCGTATGCGATGGGTGGCCGGGTTGCCGAAGAGGTCGTGTTCCATGACCCGACCAGCGGCGCATCCAATGACATCGAGAAGGCGACTGAGATCGCCCGAAAGATGGTCACCGAGTTCGGAATGAGCGCGGATGTCGGAGCGGTCAAGCTGGGCGCGTCCTCCGGCGAGATGTTCCTGGGCCGCGACATGGGTCATCAGCGGGACTATTCAGAGAAGATCGCCGAGCGGGTCGACGGCGAGGTCCGCGGGCTGATTGAAGCTGCTCACGATGAAGCCTGGCAGGTGGTCAACACCAACCGGGAGATTCTGGACCGGCTGGCCAGCGAGCTGTTGGAGAAGGAAACGCTTGATCACGACGAACTCGCCGAGATCTTCAAGGACATCTCCAAGCTTCCCGAGCGGCCGCAGTGGCTCTCCAGCGAGGATCGGCCGATCTCGAATTTGCCGCCCGTCGAGTTCCCGAAGAACAAGGCACCCATCGACGCGGGCGCGGTCGACGGTGGGGTAGGCTCCGAACCGTCGGAGCCGAAGCCCAAGCGTGCCCCCGCTCGCACACCGCGGCCGGCCACGGCGTAGCGGACGGCGGAACCGGAGCACTGATGAACCCACTGTCGGGCCCCGGTATCGACCGGGAGCGGATCGAGGCGGCCGTCACCGAGCTGCTGAATGCGATCGGTGAGGACCCCGCTCGGGATGGCTTGGCGCACACCCCTTCCCGGGTCGCCGAAGCCTATGCCGAGTTCTTCTCCGGTTTGCACGAGGACCCGCTGGTGCATCTGGCGCAGAGCATCCCGCTGCGTTCGACCCGCGGGTCCGGTGAGGCAGACGCCGCTACCACCGCCTTGGCCATGCAAGCCGCCGGCGGGTCGATCGGCGGCACCTCTGATGCCGTGCTGCTGCGCGACATCGCCTTTCGCTCCGTGTGCGAGCATCATCTGCTCCCGTTCCTCGGCGTCGCGCATATCGCCTACCTCCCGGCCGACCGCGTGGTTGGGCTCGGCCGGCTGCCCCGGGTCGTCAACACCCTGGCGTCCCGCCCTCAGGTGCAGGAGCGGCTGACCGAGGAGATTGCCGATGCTTTGCAGACCGGGCTCGAGCCGCGCGGTGTGCTGGTTGTTCTGGACGCCGTGCACGGCTGCGTGACCGCCCGCGGCACCAGGCAGAGCGGCAGCTCCACGGTCACGATTGCCAGCCGAGGCGAGCTCACCGACCCCGTGGCCCGAGCGGAAATCGTCGGACTGATCGGCGCCGCGGAGCACGGACAATGACCCCGCGCCAGCCGACGGTGATCATGGGGGTTCTCAATGTCACCCCGGATTCATTCAGCGACGGCGGGCGCTACGACAAACCGGATGCCGCCATCGCGCACGGTTTGCAACTGATCAGCCAGGGCGCCCAGATCGTCGACGTCGGAGGCGAATCGACCCGGCCAGGAGCGGTGCGCGTTCCTGCGGATGAGGAGCAACGCAGGGTCCTGCCCGTGATCAGGGAGCTGTCCGCCGCCGGTGTCACGATCAGCATCGATACCATGAACGCTTCGACAGCCGTCGCCGCCGCTGCAGCAGGCGCCAGCTATATCAACGACGTGTCAGGGGGGATGGTTGACCCCGAAATGGTGCCGGCCGTCATGGATCTCGACCTGCCCTTCGTCGTGATGCACTGGCGCGGACCCAGCAGCACCATGGATTCGCTGGCCACCTACTCGGATGTCGCGGCCGAGGTGCGCACCGAACTCTTCGAGCGGGTCGACACCCTGGTGACGCAGGGGATGAATCCGGATCGGCTGATCATCGACCCCGGTCTTGGCTTCGCGAAGATGTCGGAGCACAACTGGCAGGTGCTGTCGCATCTGGCTGAGTTCACGGCGGCCGGCATTCCGGTGTTGGTCGGTGCATCGCGGAAGCGTTTTGTCGGGATCCTGCCCTCGACCACCGATCCCGTCGTGGTCGACGCTCTCCGGCCACTGCAAGCCAGGGATGCCGCCACCGCGACGATCAGCGCTCTCGCCTCGAACGTCGGCATCTGGGGCATCCGGGTGCACGATGTGGCCTTGACCCGGATCGCTTTGGATGTCGCGTCGGCTTGGGCGGCGGGCTGGGACCCGGCTAGCGGCATGATGGACTCATGAGTAGCGATGGGTGGAACAACATGGGACGGGGCACCGACGCGATCACGCTGACGGGACTGCGCGTGCACGCCAACCACGGCGTGTACGACTTCGAGCGGGAGGCTGGACAGGAGTTCGTCGTCGATGTGACCGTGTGGCTGGACTTGGGCGTCGTCTCGGCAAGCGACGACGTCGCCACCACGGTGCACTACGGCGAGCTGGCCACCGAGGTGACCGACGCGGTTCGGCGCGACCCGGTCGATCTGATCGAGACCGTCGCGGAGCGGGTGGCCGACGTCGTCCTAGCGCACCCCCAGGCCGAGTCCGTCCGGGTCACGGTGCACAAGCCGAACGCTCCGATTCCGGTGCCATTCCAGGATGTCGCGGTCACCATCGTTCGGCAGCAATCCGCCCGCGAGCTGCCTGCCCGTGGCAACTCGAACCCGGCCGCGGCTTCAGGCGCAGCGGCAGCCGGCCCGGCGGACGACGACGCAGACGACGCGGGCTGGTTGGGGGGCGTGTGAGACCGCCCAGCCCACCTCGGCCACAGCGGCTGCGGCCGGTCGTTCCGGCCGTCCTGGCGCTGGGCAGCAATCTCGGCGATCGGGAGGCGACCATTCGTGGTGCGGTCGCAGATATCGGCGCATTGCCCGGAGTCATCCTCGACGCGGTCTCGTCTCTGGTGCAGACCCCGGCGATCAAACTGTCTGGCGTGGATGCATCGGCCCCGCGGTATCTCAACGCGGTGGCCACGATTCACACCAGTCGCACGCCGCACGACCTGCTCGACGCGCTGAACGCCATCGAGGCAAAGCACGGCAGGGTGCGCGAGGAGCGATGGGGCGATCGCACCCTCGATCTGGACATCATCGATTTCGCCGGCCGGGTCATCGACGACCCCCGGCTGACGTTGCCGCATCCGCGAGCCTGGGAGCGCGCATTCGTGCTGATTCCCTGGCTTGAGCTGAATCCGGAGGCCACCCTGACCGGATACGGACGCGCCGACGCGCTCCTGGCCACCGCCACCGACGAGGTCGTGCCGTATTCGAAGGATGTCGGGCGATGAAGCAGACCGGAACCGCGGGCCTGGTCGGGCTGGCGCTGGCCGGGGCTGTGCTCGGGTTTCTGCTGGAGCTTGCTTTGGCCGCGGCGAGCCTGGCAGTACTGGTGCCGCCACTGTCGCTGCCGATCACGCTGATCGCCATCGGGGGCATTGTGATCGGTTTCGCGATCCCGGTGCGCCGGGCCACCCACGGCAAGGCGACCCGGCCGCTCGACCCGTTTCGGGCCATGCGGGTGGCCGTGCTGGCTAAGGCCTCGAGCCTGAGCGGAAGCCTGCTCACCGGAATCGCTCTGGGTCTTCTGCTGTACTTGCTCAGTCGGTCGGTCATTCCCAGCAGCGCCGTGTGGCTGGCCGTGGCGACGACGGTGGGAGCGGTGGCGTTACTTGTCGCCGGGCTGCTGGCAGAACGCATGTGTACCTTGCCCCCCGGTTCGGACCGCGATGACGTGAAGGAGAGCAGTGCGTAATCGTCTGGAGCTTCCGGATCAGCAGTGGAACCGGGTCTCGCCGAAATACGTCGTAGTCGTGTTCGTCGGTTCCCTGATTGGCGGCCTCGTGCTGGCCGCCATCGCCGTGGCGTTCCTCCTGCTGAACGGTGCCTGGTGGGGGTGGCTTGCGCTCGGAGTGATCGCGGCCGTCACGCTCGTGCAGTTGATCATCGCGCCGCGCCGAGCCCGGTCCATCGGGTACTGGCTGCGAGAGGACGACCTGCTGTTTCGTCGGGGGATCATGTTCCAGCGGTTCGTCGCGGTTCCATACGGTCGGATGCAGCTGGTCGATGTGACCCGGGGGCCGTTGTCCAGAGCGCTCGGCCTAGCCGACCTGCGGTTCGTCACCGCCGCCGCCGCGAGCGGAGTCGCGATTCCCGGCCTGGCGAACCAGGACGCCGACGCGCTCAGGGACCGCATCGTCCAACTGGCCGAGAGCCGTCGGACCGGACTGTGACCACCGAGCCTGACGGACCGACCGGGCGGCCGGGACCGGAGGTTGCCGGTTCGCCGGAGCCGCTTCGTTCTCCGGCGCGTGAGGCCGCCAACCTCGCCGACGGCGAATGGCACCTGCTGCACGCGGCCACACCGCTGCTGCGCGGGGGAATCTTCTTCCTGGCTGTGCTGGGCTTTGTGATCGCCAATCTCCGCCAGCGCCTCGTCGACCTGTTCTTCCCGGAACCCCGGTACGGGCCGGACCGGGACCCGATCGATGCGATCTACTCCAGCGGAATGACCGGCTGGGTGCTGCTCGCGTTCGCCGGGGTGCTGGTGCTCTGCCTCGCAGCCTTCTACCTGGCCTGGCGGATGCACACCTTCCGGGTCGGCCAGGACGCGGTGGAGGTGCGCAGCGGCATCCTGTTTCGAACAAATCGCAAGGCCAGGCTGGACCGGATTCAGGGGATCAACATCACCCGGCCGGTGCTGGCCCGCATCGTCGGCGCCGCGAAGCTGGAGATCAGCGTGGCTGGGCAGGACGCCAACGTTCAGCTCTCCTATCTCAGGTCGGCGCTGGCTGATGCGCTGCGTCGCGAGATCCTGCAGCTCGCCTCCGGCGCCCGTGCCGCGGCCCGCCCCACCCCAGAGGGGACCGATGCCACGATCAGGCCAGCGGCTACTGCCGCCCTTGCCGCAGATTCGGGATCACAGCGGGATGTCACGGTGCCGGATTCCGGATCCGGGCACCGCAATGCCGGCCATCCTGAATTTGCTACGCGGGTTCGTGCGGCGGTGGGCGAACGGGTCGGCGACTTCCTCGCCCCTGAACTGGATCCGGATGCCGCGTCGCCGGAGTCGGTGGTGAAGATTCCGCCGGGTCGACTGGCCGGCTCGATCGTGCTCAGCGGCGGGACGGTCGTGCTGGTGCTGATGGGGCTGGTGTTGATCGCCGGGATCGCCACCGGGCGGCTCTGGCTGTTCTTCATCCTGCTGCCGGGCATCCTCGGTTCGGTCGGCTTCTATTCGCGTCAGATCACCCGCTCGTTGCGCTACTCGATCGCCGGCACACCCGACGGAGTCCGGATCGGTTTCGGGCTGCTCGCCACGAGCAACGAGACCCTTCCGCCCGGCCGGATCCACGCGGTCGAGGTGACCCAGTCGATCCTCTGGCGTCCGTTCGGCTGGTGGCAGATCCGCATCGACACGGCAGGGCATTCCAGCCAGAAAGGTGCGGCTGGCCAAGCGAACACCACTATCCTCCCGGTGGGCGATCTGGCCGATGTGCAGCGCGTTCTGGCGCTGGTGATGCCCGCGTACGCCACCGAGGAGCACCGAGCGTTGGTCGAAGAAGGGATGTCCTCGCGCGGTACCCGCTACATCACGGCTCCACGGCGCGCAGCCTGGCTGCGGCCGCTGTCCTGGCGGCGCACCGGCTACCGGATCCTCGACGGGGTGGCGCTGTTGCGGCACGGGGTCGTCTGGCGTCGGTTGGTTCTGGTGCCGCTGGCGCGGCTGCAGAGCGTCGGCGTGGAGCAGGGCCCGGTGTTGCGAGCGCTGGGCCTGGCCAGGGCCGAGTTGCACACCGTGCCGGGGCCGGTGCACCCACGCCTTGCCGTGATCGATCTGGACCAGGCCTGGATCATGTTCGACCAGGTGGCAGCCGGCGCGATCGAATGGTCGGGCCGGGACACGAGCCAGCAGTGGCGCAGATGAGCGCCGTTCAGCGTTCCGGACGTCTGGGCATCGGCATCGTCGGAGCCGGTCATGTCGGTCCGATTCTCGGAGCCGCGCTGGCGGGAGCCGGGCATGCGATCGTGGGCATCAGCGCCGTCTCGCAGGCCAGCCGAGAGCGTGCCGAAGCCATCCTGCCCGCCGTCCCGATCCTTGACGTGCGTGACGTGGTGGAACGCAGCGAACTCGTCATCCTGGCCGTGCCGGAATCCGAGTTGATCGCCCTGATCGCCGGGCTCGCGGCGACCGGCGCCTGGCAGCCCGGCCAACTTGTGCTGCACACCGCACCCGGGTACGGCACCGCGGTGCTGGGGCCGGCGACCGCGGCGGGCGCGATTCCGTTGGCCATTCACCCGGCCATGTCGTTCTCCGGAACCAGCATGGACATCTCCCGGTTGGCCGAGACGTATTTCGCGGTCACCGCGCCGGCGCCGGTGCAACCGATCGGCCAGGCGCTCGTGGTGGAGATGGGCGGCGAACCGGTTCTCGTCGCGGAGGGGGACCGGCCGGCCTAT
Organism: Microbacteriaceae bacterium; assembly: GCA_039922875.1. Taxonomy (GTDB): domain Bacteria; phylum Actinomycetota; class Actinomycetes; order Actinomycetales; family Microbacteriaceae; genus JBDTDV01. The sequence goes on along the minus strand of JBDTDV010000080.1, from coordinate 10,506 downwards.
GCCGAGGCGATCGCGACCGCTGCCACCTTCTCCAAAGCGATCATCGAGCAGTCCACGGGACTGCTCGCAGGCATTGGAGTGGCCAATCCCGGCGCATTCCTCGGGCCGTTGGTGCGCACCGCTGTCGAGAACGCGTTGCGGTCTGCTCCGGAACCGGGGTGAGCCCCGGGCGGGGCGGTTGGACGCCTCGGCTAGCATCGAACCGTGATCGAGACCATTAGCGAGCTGCGCCAGGCGGTGCGCCGGATCCGCGGCGGCAGCACAGCGGCAGCCGCGGAGGGTGCCGCAACCGACGCGGCCGATGTCGCAACCGACGCGGCCGATGCGCATAGCAATACGGGCGCCGCGATCGCGCTGGTGCCGACCATGGGCGCGCTGCACGATGGCCACCTTGCCTTGGTCCGCCGGGCCAGGGAACTCGGCGAGGTCGTGGTGTCGATCTTCGTCAACCCGCTGCAGTTCAGCCCGACCGAGGATCTTGCCCGATATCCGCGCACCCTCCAGGCCGATCTCGCTGTCCTGGCCGCCGAAGGAATCCATACCGTCTTCGTGCCGACCGCCACGGAACTGTATCCGGCCGGCCGGCCGCAGACCCTGGTGGATGCCGGCGAGATCGGCAACCGCTATGACGGCGCGGCCCGTCCCGGGCATTTCGACGGAATGCTGACTGTGGTAGCCAAGCTCCTGAACGTAGTTCAGCCCGACTACGCGCTCTTCGGTCAGAAAGACGCGCAGCAGGCCTTCCTAGTGCAGCAGATGGTGTGCGACCTGAACTTCCCGGTTGCGATCGAGGTCGTTCCCACTGTTCGCGCCGCGGACGGGCTTGCCCTATCCAGCCGCAACCGGTACCTCAAACCGGCCGAGCGGCGGGCCGCGCTTGCACTGTCTGTGGCGCTGGCTGCGGCAGCATCCGAAGCCGGCCATGGTGTAGCGGCGGCGCTCTCTGCCGCGCACGCGGTCCTCACGTTGGAGCCAGCCGTTAAGCTTGACTATCTGGTTGCAGTGAATCCGCACACCTTCCTTCCCGTCGATGGACGCTATCGCGGCCAGGCTCGGCTGCTGTTAGCAGCCCGAGTCGGCCGGACCCGACTGATCGACAACGACACCATCACGATTCCGAGCGAAAGACCCGCATGATTGAAAAAGTGCTCTCGGGCGGCAAGCCTGGCCAACCCACGGCCGAACTCTCTGACGAAGAGGTCGGCGAGCAGAAGGCGGTGCGGCTTGCTAAGCGGGACCGCTTGAACGCTGCCGCCGCCACCCCCGGCGATGGCGCTTACCCCGTATCCCTTCCGGTCACCGACACCATCCCCGCGGTACGGACCCGCTTCGACGGGCTTGAGCCCGACGCGACCACCGGTGAGATCGTCGCAGTGGCCGGCCGGATCGTTTTCCTGCGGAACACCGGCAAGCTGTGTTTCGCGAGCCTGCAATCCGGCGACGGCAGCCGGATCCAGGCGATGGTCTCCCTCGCCGTGGTTGGCGAAGAATCCCTGGCCGCGTGGAAGGAACTGGTCGACCTGGGTGACCATGTCTTTGTCAGCGGGGAGGTGGTGGCCAGCCGTCGGGGCGAACTCAGCATCATGGTCGCCGAGTGGAAGATCGCCGCCAAAGCGCTGCTGCCGCTGCCGAACCTGTACAACGAATTGAGTGAGGAAAGCCGAGTCCGCAGCCGCTATCTCGACCTGATCGTCCGGGAGCAGGCCAGGATCAATGTGATCAACCGATCTCTGGTCGTAGCCAGTCTGCGCCAGACCTTCGCCGAGCGCGGCTTCATCGAGGTTGAGACGCCGATGTTGCAGGTTATGCATGGCGGGGCATCCGCTCGCCCTTTCGTCACGCACTCCAACGCGTTCGACACCGAGCTGTACCTGCGTATCGCACCAGAGCTCTATCTCAAGCGCGCCGTCGTCGGCGGCATTGACAAGGTTTTCGAGATCAATCGCAATTTCCGCAACGAGGGAGCCGACTCGACCCATTCCCCGGAATTCGCGATGCTTGAGCTATACGAGGCCTACGGCGATTACAACTCGATGGCAGCTCTCACCCAAATCATGGTGCAGAACGCTGCGCGCACCATTGCCGGTGGAACCATGGTGACCTGGGCTGACGGCACCGAGTACGACCTCGGCGGCGAGTGGGATCGAATCAGCATGTACGACAGTCTGTCGGCCGCGGCGGGCCGTCGGATTGCTCCGGACACATCTGTGGACGAGTTGCTGGCCCTGGCCGCTGTGGAGAACGTGGATGTCGCCGTTCCCAACCACGGCAAGCTTGTGGAAGAGCTGTGGGAGCACTTCGTCAAGCGCGACCTGGTCCGGCCCACCTTCGTGATGGACTTCCCCGTGGAGACCAGTCCGCTCGTACGCGCCCATCGCACCATCCCTGGCGTGGTCGAGAAATGGGATCTCTACCTGCGCGGATTCGAGCTCGCCACCGGATACTCCGAGCTCGTCGATCCGGTGGTGCAGCGGGAACGATTCATCGAACAGGCCAAGCAGGCCGCGGCCGGCGACCTGGAGGCGATGCGGCTTGACGAGGAGTTCCTGCGTGCCCTCGAATTCGGGATGCCGCCCACCGGTGGCATGGGTATGGGAATCGACCGGCTGTTGATGGCGTTGACCGGGCTCGGCATCCGGGAGACGATTCTGTTCCCGTTGGTGAAGTGAGTCCGCGGCCGATGGACGAGGAGCGCGAGCGCGGGGACGAGAGCGGGCCGGAGCGCGAGCGCGGGGACGAGCTCACGCCGGAGCACGCGCCGGGAGATGAGTCCACGCCGGAGCACGCGCCGGGAGATGAGTCCACGCCGGAGCACACGCCGGGCCTTCCCGCCTCGAACCCAGCCCCCGATCGCAAACCGGCGGCGAAAACCGGATTCAGCTGGAAGAATCAGCCACCGCCGTCTCGGGCGCGGATCACGCTCTGGGTGGTGGTCGGCGGGATCGGACTCTACTACCTGGGCTCCGGCATCCTCGGTTTGCTCACGCACTGACGCGTCTTGCTCACGCACTGACGCGTCGGCTCAACAGGCTGGAATGCGTCGGTGGCGCACTCAACAGGCGGGATTGGCCGTTTCGGGCCGCCCGTGCCTGCTGAAGCTGAGGTCGCACCCAGCCCGCTGCGATACCATGACGGCACAATGAACGAACTTTGGGGTGGCCTCGTCTGGGCAATCACGCCGACGATTTTCGTCGGGCTGGTGTTCTGGATGATCCTGCGTGCCATCGTCCGCGCCGACCGCACCGAACGGAAAGTGTATGCGCGGATCGAGGCGGAGGAACGCGCCAAACGCGGACTGTCGGCAAAGCCGCCGATCGGGTAGCGGTACCAGTACTCTTGCTCTGAGCATACGTGATTCCCATCGGGGGCACGTCCGGGGCTAAGGGGAGGCCGCAGGTAATGGACATCCCCCTCTACGTCTGGGTTGTCGCCGCGCTCGTGGTCGATTTCATCGTCCGCATCATCGCCATCATCGTGGTGCCGCGCAACCGCAAACCCGGTTCCGCGATGGCCTGGCTGCTTTCCATCTTCTTCATTCCGTACTTCGGAGTGCTGTTCTTTCTGCTGATCGGTAGTTACAAGCTGCCCAAACGCCGGCGGGAGAAACAGGACGAGATCAATCGCTTCATCCTCGAGAGCACAGTGGGGATGGACCGGGTCAGCCACGTGCACCCGTGGCCGCCGTGGCTGGAGTCGGTGGCGCAGCTGAACCGCAACCTCGGCGCCATGCCGTTGGTCGGCGGGAACGAGGCACAGCTGATCGGCAATTATCAGGCGTCTCTGGATGCCATGACGGCCGAAATCGAGATGGCGCGCAAGTTCGTGCACGTTGAGTTTTACATCCTCGCCCTGGACAACACGACCAAGCCGTTCTTTGCCGCGCTCGCCGCCGCCGTGCGGCGCGGTGTCACCGTGCGGGTGTTGATGGACCACGTGGCATGCCTGCGCACGCCGACCTTCCACCGGACCAAGAAGGCGTTGACCCGGATGGGCGTGGAATGGCAGTTGATGCTGCCGGTCCAGCCGTTGCGCGGGAAATACCAGCGGCCGGATCTGCGCAACCACCGCAAGCTGCTGATCGTCGACGGCATCGTCGGCTTCATGGGGTCGCAGAACATCACCGATCGCAGCTACAACAAGCGCGGGAACATCCGGCGCGGGCTGCAGTGGAAAGACATGATGGTCCGGCTGGACGGACCGATCGTGGTGGGCCTGAATGCGATCTTCATCACCGACTGGTACAGCGAAACCGACCAGCTACTGATGCGCGAGGCAGAACCGGTGATGGGGGCAGCCGGCCCGAATAGCCTGGATTGCCAGGTGGTGCCAAGCGGCCCCGGATTCGCGGGGGAGAACAATCTGCGGCTGTTTTTGGCGCTGCTCTACTATGCGCAGGAACGCATCGTGATCACCAGCCCGTATTTCGTCCCGGACGAGGCGATGCTGTATGCGATCACCACGGCGACCCAACGCGGGCTGATCGTCGAGCTGTTCGTCTCGGAGATCGGCGATCAGGCGCTGGTCTACCACGCGCAGCGCTCGTACTATGAGGCTCTGCTGAAGGCGGGAGTCAAGATCTGGATGTACAAGAAGCCCTATATTCTGCACGCCAAGCACTTCACCATCGATGAGGACGTTGCGGTGATCGGCTCGAGCAACATGGACATGCGCTCGTTCAGCCTCAACATGGAAGTCTCGCTGATGGTGCGCGGGCGCGCGTTCGTCGCCCAGATGCGTAAGGCGGAAGATGGCTATCGGCGGCACAGCCGCTTGCTCACGACGGAGGCGTGGTCAAAGCAACCACTGCGCTCCACCATCTTGGATAATCTCGCCAGACTGACCTCTGCGCTGCAGTAGATCTGCATCGCGGACCCGGCTCGGGTACATTCGGACGATGGAGCTTTGGGCACGACACCGCATTCTAGGCCGGTCCCGGTACACGCTCGCGGCATGCCTCGCGCTCGCGCTGACCGCCGTCGTCGCGCTGGCCGGATGTTCCGCGAGCGACCCGTCGCCGGTGACCGACTACCGCGGTGAGCCGCACGGCGTGGCTGCCCCGCCGAGCAGTGCCGGCGGCGCCGCGTTCGCGGTCTGGTTGAAAGACGGCAAACAGTTCGCCGTCACGCTTTATGGCAGTTCGACCTGCCCGCCGAAGTCATCGAGCTTCCGCGTTATCGGCAGTAACAAGCTGAAGCTGGCCCTTGAACCGCTGCCGGACCGGCCGTGCACGATGGATTATGTGCCGCATACCACTGTGTTCGCGACACCGAGCGCGTTGCGGATCACCAGGGACGTGCAGATCGTCGTTCCCCCTTCCCAGCCCGCCGGCGCCTCAACGACCCTCACCCTGCCCGGCCGGTAGCCGGCGGGCGTTCATTCCCGGGGACGCAGCCGTGCGTTCGGCATCACCGGGGCGGGAAGTGGGCGGCCATCGTAACCGGTGACCGCGCCGAACCGGCCGGTGGCATCCGTGCTCTGGATCGCGGTGCTCTGCCAGGCGGCGCGAGCGGCGACGATCTCCTCGTGGCTACGGCCGATGAAGTTCCACCACATCACGATCTGTTCGCCGAACGGCTGCCCACCGATCAGAAGCACTCGCGCGGACGTGTCTTCGGTGCTCAGGATGAGGGTGCCGCGTCCCGGTGCGAGGTAGGCGAGTTCGGATGCGGCAACGTCGGCGTCCGCAACCCGGATCGGACCGGCGTCCACGAGCACGCCGTGCTCGAAGGACGGGTCGATCGACAGCGAAAGCGTGGCGTGCGGCGCGAGGTCGATCTGGGCGGCAACCAGCGGGCTGAACACCGCGACGCTCGGCTGCTGCCCCGCCAGGGAGCCGATGAATACGCGGATCTCGGCGCCATCCTGGTGCAGTACCGGCGACTCGTAGTGCTCGAAGAACGGCATCATCTCGCGCGCTTCCGCGGGCAGGGCGACCCAGAGTTGTACGCCGTGCAGCAGGCTCGTCGAAGCGGTGGAAACCTCGGAATGGCTGATGCCGTGCCCGGCTGTCATCAGATTGAGCTCGCCCGGGCGGACCATGGCATGGTTTCCCACGCTGTCCCGGTGCTCGATCTCGCCCGCGAACAACCAGCTCACCGTCTGGAGCCCGGTGTGCGGGTGCGGTGGAACCCGCATGCCTCCGGTGGTCGCAACGTCGTCCGGCCCGTAGTGGTCCAGAAAACACCACGCCCCGATCGTGGTCCGTCCGCGCTGCGGGAGGGTGCGCCGCACCGTCATCGCGCGCGGCCCACCCAGCGGAACGTTCCGCGCGGTCAGAACCTCGATGGGTGGCAGCGCCCATTCCGGTCCAGAGGTAGCGGCGGAACGGGACCGTTCGAGCGCAACAGACCCGACGCCGTCGCCGCAGACGACTTCGACCGGATTGCGCTCCAGGTTGCTCATGGCGGCATCCTATCCAATGCGACTCAGCCGGGAAAGGCCCAACGGAGCGGGCACGGACCGCGCGAACACGGGAGAAGAACGTCACGCCCATGGCGAACAGGGGCAGTATTCCAAGCATCCGCTGGTTACGCTCTTTGTAGCGGAGCCGAATCCCGCAACGGCACCGTAAGGAGTGAGAGATGTTCGAGAGATTCACCGACCGCGCCCGACGCGTCGTCGTGCTGGCCCAAGAAGAGGCCAAGATGCTCAACCACAACTACATCGGCACGGAGCACATTCTGCTCGGGCTGATCCACGAGGGTGAGGGTGTCGCAGCAAAGGCGCTTGAGTCGCTTGGCATCTCCCTGGATGCCGTGCGCGAGCAGGTGCAGGACATCATCGGTCAGGGCCAACAGCAGCCGACCGGGCACATCCCATTTACCCCCAGGGCCAAGAAGGTGCTGGAGTTGAGCCTGCGCGAGGCGCTGCAACTCGGCCACAACTACATCGGCACCGAGCACATTCTGCTCGGGCTGATCCGCGAAGGCGAGGGCGTTGCCGCGCAGGTGCTGGTCAAGCTGGGCGCCGACCTCAACCGGGTGCGCCAGCAGGTCATCCAGTTGCTCTCCGGCTTCCAGGGCAAGGAGCAGGTCGCGGTCGGCGGAAACGACCAGCAGGCCGCCCAGGCCGGTAGCCAGATTCTGGACCAGTTCGGCCGCAACCTCACCCAGGCCGCGCGGGACAACAAGCTCGACCCGGTGATCGGCCGGGAGAAAGAGATCGAGCGGGTGATGCAAATCCTCTCCCGGCGGTCCAAGAACAACCCGGTCCTGATCGGGGAGCCGGGCGTCGGCAAGACCGCCGTCGTCGAGGGCCTCGCCCAGGCGATCGTGCGCGGCGACGTGCCGGAGACGCTGAAGGACAAGCAGCTGTACACGCTCGACCTCGGCTCCCTGATCGCCGGGTCCCGGTACCGCGGTGACTTCGAGGAGCGCCTGAAGAAGGTGACCAAGGAGATCCGCACCCGCGGTGACATCATCACGTTCATCGACGAGATCCACACCCTGGTCGGTGCCGGTGCCGCGGAGGGCGCGATCGACGCCGCCAGCATTCTGAAGCCGTTGCTGGCCCGTGGCGAGCTGCAGACCATCGGCGCGACCACGCTGGACGAGTACCGCAAGCACTTCGAGAAGGATGCCGCACTAGAGCGTCGGTTCCAGCCGATCCAGGTCGCCGAGCCGTCGTTGCCGCACACCATCAACATCCTCAAGGGGCTGCGCGACCGCTATGAGGCGCACCACAAGGTGTCCATCACCGACGGCGCGCTGGTCGCGGCGGCGAACCTCGCCGACCGCTACGTGGCCGACCGGTTCCTGCCCGACAAGGCCATCGACTTGATTGATGAGGCCGGCGCTCGCCTGCGCCTGTCGATCCTCTCCGCTCCGCCGGAGTTGCGCGAGTTCGACGATCGGATCGCCGGGGTGCGCGCGCTGAAGGAAGCCGCAATCGAAGAGCAAGACTTCGAGAAGGCCGCGTCGCTGCGTGACGAGGAGAAGACTCTTCTCGGCGAGCGGTTGCGGCTGGAGAAGAAGTGGAAAGCCGGAGATGTGCAGACCACTGCGGTCGTCGACGAGGGCCTGATCGCCGAGGTTTTGGCCCAGGCGACCGGCATCCCGGTGTTCAAGCTGACCGAGGAGGAGTCCTCGCGACTGGTCTTCATGGAGAAGGCGCTGCACGAGCGGGTGATCGGGCAGGACCAGGCCATTTCGGCGCTGTCCCGAACGATTCGTCGTACCCGCGCCGGTCTGAAGGACCCCAAACGCCCAAGCGGTTCGTTCATCTTCGCCGGCCCGACCGGTGTCGGCAAGACCGAACTGGCCAAGGCGCTGGCCGAGTTCCTGTTCGACGACGAGTCGGCGATCATCTCACTGGACATGAGTGAGTACGGCGAGAAGCACACCGTCTCACGGCTGTTCGGCGCCCCTCCCGGGTTCGTCGGCTTCGAAGAGGGCGGGCAGTTGACCGAAAAGGTCCGCCGCAAGCCGTTCAGCGTGGTGCTGTTCGACGAGATCGAAAAAGCGCACCCCGACATCTTCAACTCCCTGCTCCAGATTCTGGAGGAGGGCCGGTTGACCGATGGTCAGGGCCGCGTGGTCGACTTCAAGAACACCGTGATCATCATGACCACGAACCTCGGAACCAAGGACATCACCGGCGGACCCGTCGGGTTCCAGATCGAGGGTGACACCGCGACCGGCTACGACCGGATGCGCGGTAAGGTCGTCGAGGAGCTCAAGAAGAACTTCAAGCCGGAGTTCCTGAACCGCGTCGACGAGACCATCGTGTTCCCGCAATTGAACGAGGTCGAGCTGCTGCAGATCGTGGACCTGTTCATCAAACGGCTGGCCGAGCGGATGCTGGACCGCGACATGACTATCGAACTGACGCTGGCAGCCAAGGAGCAGTTGATCAAGGTCGGCTTCGACCCATCCCTCGGTGCGCGCCCGCTGCGGCGTGCCGTGCAGGGCCAGGTGGAGGACGCGCTCTCAGAGAGGATCCTGCACGGTGACCTGAACGCGGGGGACCACGTCTATGTGGACTTCGTGGCCGGAGAGTTCGTGTTCACGACCAGTCGGCGGGACGTGCCGGAGGTCGCGGCGATCGGTGCCGGACCCACCGTGGGTGCGGTCGGGTCGTTGCCCGATCTGGCAGCTCGGGGTGAGTAGTCCCGCTCGTCGTGCGGCGCGGAATCTGTATTGGTCCGTACACTTGAACGGAGTGTTTTCGGATCGGACGGAGAATTGTGACGAGTGAACGGACGATAGGTTCGGGCGTGCAAAGCGGGACCTACGAGGTCCGGCGCGCCCGAACCAGCGACGTTGTTCCGATCAAGAGACTGGTGGAGCCTTGGGTCGAGCGCAATGTGCTGTTGGGCAAGGACCTCGTCGTCCTTTACGAGGCGGTGCAAGAATTCCGGGTTGTCGAAGATCCGGCAGGCACGGTGATCGGTTGCGGTGCGTTGCACGTGATGTGGAGCGACCTCGGCGAGGTACGCACCCTCGCCGTTGCACCGGAGTGGCTGCGCAAGGGCATCGGTCGTGCGCTGCTGACAAAACTGGAACAGGATGCCCTTGAGCTCGACCTCAGCCGGCTGTTCTGTCTGACCTTCGAGGTGCCGTTCTTCTCCCAGCAGGGTTTCGAAGACATGGGCGACGAGACGGTCGACCCTGAGACCTACGCCGAGCTGCTGCGCTCGCCGGACGAAGGCGTCGCCGAGTTCCTGGATCTGGCGAGGGTGAAGCCGAACACCCTTGGCAACACCAGGATGCTCAAGCGGCTGCGCTGAGCGCTGAGCGCTGAGCGCCGAGAGGCGAGAGGCGAGAGTGACGAACCTCCGCGAAAATGCGCGGTTCCACGCACCCGGGTAGCTAGCCTGAGGGCATGTCGACGCTCAAGCATCCGGTCGGCCCGCAGCCGAGCAGGGTTTACTGGCGGCGCCGCTTGATCGTGGTGCTCGGGATCCTCGCCGTGATTGCCGTGATCGTGCTGATCATCGTGCGACCCGGTTCCGGTGAGGCGACGCCCCTGACCAGCGCGCAGACGCCGACCCCATCCAGCACCGCAAAGCCGGCCGCGCCCACCGCGCCGAGCACCACCATCCCGACGGATGCCGCAACCGCAGACGGCGCACCGTGCAAAGCCAAGGACGTGGCGGTGGTGGCGCTCACCGACAAGGACACCTACGGTGCGGGGGAGAACCCGCAGCTCTCGCTTTCCCTGACGAACACCGGGGCGAAGTCGTGCACCATCGACGCCGGCACGGCGAAACAGCTGTACACGATCACCAGCGGAACCGAGACCTACTGGAAGTCCAGCGATTGCCAGACCGATCCGGTCGATACCGTCGTCGCGCTGCTGCCGGGCAAGACGGTAACCTCGACTCCGATCGCCTGGGACCGCACGCGATCCGACCCGGCCACCTGCAACTCCGACCGACCGCCGGTGCCCACCGCTGGTGCCTCCTACCATCTGAAGATCTCTGTCGACGGCGTCGCCTCCAAGACCACCAAGCAGTTCATCCTGAACTAGCCTCAATTCGCCCACCGAACCGGCAGTTGTGGTGCG
>JBDTDV010000079.1:0-7726 GCA_039922875.1 Microbacteriaceae bacterium | reverse complement strand
GGCAGGCGTCGGAAAGACCAGGCTGGTGACGGAGGTTGCCGGTTCCGTGCGCCGCCGGGATGCCATCGTCGTTGCGACCCGGTGCTTCGCAGCGACACGTGCCGTGCCACTCGCGCCGGTCGCTGACTGGCTGCGAAGCCCGCTTTTGAGAATGGCGACCCGAAGACTGGATCCGGTCTGGCGCGCTGAGGTGGAGCGGTTGGTTCCTGCGGGTGACGGGGGCTCAGTCCCGAATTCCGGTTTCCGCGCGAAGGTGGATGCCTGGCAGCGGTCACGGTTCTTCGAGGGTCTGGTGCGGGCATTCCTCGCCGTGGACCGTCCCGTGCTGCTCACCGTCGACGATCTGCAGTGGTGTGACAAGGCGACGATGTCGTGGCTTTCGCTACTGATGTCATCCCGCGGCTCGGCACCGCTGCTGGTGATCGCGACCGCACGCAGCGAAGAGTTCGACACGAGCGATTTAGCCGGTTGGTTGGACGGTATGCGCGCGGCCGGCCAGGCGGAACTGATGACCCTGGGCAACTTGTCTGCGCAGGACGCGGCCGAGCTGGCAAAGGAAGTGCTCGGTCACGCGGTGGGCGAGGAAGATCTCGACCTGTTGATGTCCACAACATCGGGTAACCCGTTCTTTCTGCTCGAGGCTCTGCGGGCGTCCTCCTCGACGCCGGGGTCGGTGGAACCGGCGGATGTGCGCGGCGTGCTTGACGACCGGTTGTCACGGCTGACCGGACCGGCCCGCGAAGTGATCGCACTGGCTTCCATGGTCGGCCGTGACTTTACTCTCGACCTGCTGATCGAGGCGTCCGACCTGGGGGAGGACACCGTTGTTCGTCAGGTCGACGAGCTCTGGCGTCGACGGATCCTTCAGGAACACGGTCGCGGCTACGACTTCGCCCACGATCTGCTCCGTGAGGCGGCCTATCGGATGATGAGCCCACCGCGCCGTTGGCTCCTGCACCGTCGTGTGGCCCAAGCGTTGGAGCTGCTGTGGTCCGGCCACCTGGATGAAGTGGCCGCTCAACTCGCGGAGCAGTATGACCGGGGCGGGCGGCCCGAGCGGGCGTTGCCGTTCTATGAACGCGCCGCCAGGCAGGCGGCCGTGGTGTTTGCTCACCCGGAGGCAGTGCGATTCTGGCAGCGCTGCCTCGCCTTGCTCGGCGAGCTTCCAGCCAGCAGCGAGCGAGATCGACGCGAGCTCGGGGTACTCCAGGAATTGTTACCTCCGTTGAATGCGTGGCATGGCTACGCCTCCGCTGAGTTGGAAGGATACGAACGCCGGGCGGACGTCCTCGGTGAGCGTCTCGGTCTTGACGAGATCCGTGGCACGGCAGCGATCGCCCTGTTCGCCACCACCTTCGTACAGGGTCACACTGCTGAGGCATGCGAATGGGGAAAGCAGGCGCTCACTCTCTCTGGGCAGCGGCCTGAGCTTGCCGCTCAAGCCCACCTGGCGCTGGCCGGGTCGAGTCTGAGCCTTGGTCTGCTCCCGAGAGCCGACGAGCACTTTCAACTTGCATGTGATCTGGCCGGCGAATCGGATTCGCTTCCGATCGGCACGCGCACCGAGGTGCACGCTCGAGCGTGGTGGGCTCATGCTCGCTGGCTGCTGGGAGATGAGATCGGGGCACTGGCTGCCAGCGCCGGTGCGGTCGAGGCTGCTCGGCTGATCAACCACCCGTACTCGCTGACGGTTGCACTGTCCTACGCAGCGCTCACCCAACAGATCACCGGTAATATCACCTCGCTTTGCGACGTTCTCGCCGAATTGACCGAGTTGTGCGGACGCTACGACTTCGCGTATTACCGGCAGTGGGCGATCGTGTTCACCGGCTGGGCGCAGGGCGATGCCGCTGGAATTCGTAGCGCTCGCGCTGGGATCGCGTCGTTGACGCACGAGGGGGCGTTGGCGCGGATGCCGTATTGGTTGTCGCTGATCGCCGACCTGCATCATCGGCAGGGCAATAGCGCAGCCGAAATCGCGACTCTCGATGCGGCCGCTTCGATCGCCACCGAGCACGACGATGTGTGGTGGCTGCCCGAGGTGTTGAGGGCGCGCGCAGCTCTCGCCCCGAGCTCCAGACCCGACGGGCGCCTGGAACAGGCGGCAACACTGGCTCGGCTACAGTCCAGCACGATGTTGCTTCAGCGGTGCCGTGCCGATCTCGACGCGCGCGCCCGGTCCTGACGCGCCCGATCGGCTGCCTCGTGCCGAACCGAGCGTTCTCCGGCGGCAGGCGCTGATCCGAACGGTTTCGGAACGCTCGTCCATTTAGCATCGCTTTCAGAACAGGCCGAGTTTTCGGCCGGCAATGTGAAGCCGGCAATCCGAAAGGCGCGCACCATGACCGACTCAGCAACCCGCCAGACGGGATTGGCCTCCCACGACCTGCCGTTCGGCGAACTCTCGGCGATCACCCGCGGCCCGGTCATCCTGCCCGGTGATGCAGAATACGACCGGGCGCGGGCCGTCTACAACGGGATGATCGATCGGCATCCGGCCGCGGTGCTGCAATGCTACGACGTGGCCGACGTCGTGGCCGGTGTCCGGTTCGCAAGAGACAACCGGATCGAGCTGGCTGTCCGTGGCGGCGGGCACAACGCGGCCGGCCTGGGCGTCTGGGACGATGCCCTGGTGCTCGACCTAGGTCCGATGCGCAGTACGACCGTCGACCCGGCCGGGCAGACCGTCCGTGTGGACGGCGGCTGCACCTGGAGAGACGTCGATCATGCCACTGGCGCATTCGGAATGGCCACTCCCTCGGGGTTCCTGGCCAGTACCGGTGTCGGCGGGCTGACCCTGGGCGGCGGAATCGGTTATCTCACCCGACGATTCGGGCTGACCATCGACAACCTGCTGTCCGCAGACGTCGTGTTGGCGGATGGCTCACTCGTCAGGGCCGATGCGAAGTCGCACCCCGACCTGTTCTGGGCCCTGCGCGGCGGCGGGGGTAACTTCGGCGTGGTCACCTCCTTCACTTTCAGGTGTCACCAGATCGGTGACCACGGCATCATCTTCGGCGGGCCGGTCTTGTATGACCTCGACGACACCCGCGAGGTGATGCAGTGGTATCGCGAACTGCTGCCGAGCCTGCCCGAGGAACTCAACGGCTGGATCGCCTTACTCACGGTGCCGCCCGTGGCGCCGTTCCCCGCCGAACTCTGGGGCCGCAAGGTGTGCGGGATCGTGTGGTGTTACACCGGTCCGCTGGCCAAGGCCGCCGATGTCATCGCGCCCGTGCGCGAATTCGGTTCCCCGGTGCTGGTCGGAATGGGCGAGATGCCGTTCAGTGCACTCCAGCAGGCCTTCGACGCGCTGTACCCGGCAGGCCTGCAGTGGTACTGGCGATCCGACTTCTGCACCGAGATCAGCGACGCGGCGATCACGGTGCACCAAAAGTACGGTGCGCTGCTGCCGACCGGCCACTCCACCATGCACATGTACCCGGTCGGTGGTGCCGCCTCGCGGATCCCGTCGAATGCCACCGCATTCGCCCACAGAGACGGTGGATGGGCTGCGGTCATCGTCGGCGTCGATCCCGACCCGGCGAAGGCCGACCAGATCTCTCGATGGGCCAAAGACTACTGGCAGGAACTGCACCCGACTGCGGCCGGCGGCACCTACGTGAACTTTCTGATGCATGAAGGGCCCGAGCGAATCCGCGACAGCTACGGCGCGAACTACCCACGGTTGGAAGCGATCAAGCGCCGCTATGACCCGGAGAACCTCTTTCAGATCAACCAGAACATCCCGCCGAAAGCATCATCATGATCGGCGACATCACGAATTTCTGGGTCGGAAGGAGTCGTCCGCCGTAGTCGAGACTCACGCCGTGACACACTTCGGCACTCATCAACGAACTCACCCAATACCGACAACCTTGGAGGTTGACATCATGTCTTGGAACGTTACCGGAAGCTATTTCGAGTCCTGCAACTGCGAGAGCGCGTGCCCGTGCGTGTTTCTCAGCGCACCAACCACCGGCGAGTGCACCGCTCTGGTCGGTTGGCACATTGACGCGGGAGAACACGACGGGCTGCGCCTGAACGGGCTGAACGTGGCGCTAGCCGTTCACTCACCCGGCCACATGGCCAAGACCCCGTGGCAGGTGGCTCTGTATTTGGACGAGAGCGCAACTCAGGAACAACAAGGGGCCCTCGGTGCAATATTCTCAGGGGCAGCGGGAGGACACCCGGCTGTTCTGGCCAGCCATATCGGCGAAGTGCTCGGCGTCGCCGTGGCACCGATCACGTTCGATGGCACCGGCGCATCCCGGGCGATGCGCGTCGGAGAGATCGTCGATGTGAAGATCACGGCCATGGCGGGCCAGGGCGGCGAGCAGGTCACGATCGCCAATCATCCGTTGGCGGTCGCTCCTGGCCAGGAACTGGTCGCCGCGCGAGCCGACCATCTGCGCTACACCGATCACGGCTATGAGTGGGAACTGTCTGAGACCAACGGCTTCTTCTCGCCCTTCGCGTATAACGGGTGATCCGGGATGACCATGTTGCTGGCCGAGCCGCCGGCACGGACCAGACGGGCGGTCACGGCTTCACTGGCTGGCATCAGCGGCCTTTCGTGGGCGTACCTGGTGTTTCTCAGTACCCGGATGACCGAGATGGGCTCGCCGTTCGCGCTGCCGATGACCTCGGCCTGGACGGGCCAGCAGGTCGTGCTGATGTGGACGATGTGGTCGGTCATGATGGCCGGTATGATGCTGCCGTCGGCTGCACCGATGGTTAGTGCCTACTCTCGGACGATCCGATCCGGCACTCGTGGGCTGCACGGCTCGACCGGGCTATTCGTTGTCGGCTACCTCGCGACCTGGAGTGGTTTCGCGATGCTGGCGACCGGCGCCCAGTGGGCTTTGCACGATGCTGCACTGGTCAACGCAATGGGAATCTTCACGAGCAATTGGCTGGGCGGCGCTCTGCTCGTAATGGCCGGGGCATACCAGTTCACCGGCCTCAAGCAGTCGTGTCTGCGGCAATGCCGAACGCCGCTGGGTTTTCTGATGAACCACTGGCGCAACGGCCGGGCCGGCGCCCTTCTCACCGGGATGCATCACGGCGTGGTGTGCGTCGGATGCTGCTGGGCACTGATGACATTGCTGTTCGTCCTCGGTGTGATGAACTTGTGGTGGGTCGCGCTGTTAGCCGTAGCGGTGCTTCTGGAAAAGCTCGTCCCCAGCCAGGCGATCAGCCGGATCCTCGGCGCAGCTCTGGCGGTCTGGGGCGTCGTGCTGATGACGGGGATCCTCTCCTGAGAAGTAGGCAACAACCGGTGAACCGGTGAACCGGCGAGTTCCGCCCCCGCGATTGGACGGTTGGCGCAGTTCAGTGGGAGGCGATGAGCGCGCGCTGTTGGGCGCGCCTGATCACCAGCACGGCGACGAGTGCGGCGGCGGTGAGCGCGCCCATCGTGATGGTGAACGCGATCCCGGCGACTTGTAGGTCCCAGATCGTGGATGCAAGGCCGACGAGGACTGCCGGGATCGAGATCGCGACGTAGGCAACGACGAAGAAGGTTGAAATCGTTTCCGCGCGCTGGTCCGCAGGGCTCGCCGCGCTGATTGCCGCAATTCCGGAGCTGAAGGTGATCCCCTGACCGAGGCCGACGACGATGGTTCCCAAGATCAACAGGACCAGGGATTCGATGGCCAGCCCCATACCGATCAAGGCGAGTCCGAGGATCAGCACTCCGCAACCGAGCGGGAGCGCTGCGCGTCCCGCCAGGCGGGTCAGTGCGAGTTGTCCCAGTGCAGAGCCGGCGAACATGGCGAAGACGATCAATCCTGCCAGTGCCGGGCTGGGCAGGTGTAGCAGGGTACGCAGGAAGGTCGGCTCGACCGCGGCGACCATGCCGAACGCACCGAAGGCGGCAAACGCCACGGTGGCCGCCGGGACGAACACTGCGCGCGCCTCGGCTGGCACGTGTGGCCGCCGTGGCCGCGGCCACCGGCCGGTGCGATTACGCACCGTTTCGGGCAGGAACCACAGCGCGCCGCAGGCCGGCAGCAGGAGCACCAGATTGGCCAGATAAGGCAGGTTCAGCGGTGCCGGCAGCCAGGCTGCCAGCACTCCCGCAAGCAGTGGGCCGCAGCCCAGCCCGAACATGTTGACCGCGGTGGCGAGTACACCGACCTGGGCGCGGCGAGCCGGCGATGCCAACTCCACCAGGGCGACCGTTGCCGTTCCGGTAAAGATTCCTGCCGAGATTCCCGACAGAACCCGGCCGGCGAAAAGCACGACCAATCCGGCATTCGTGACGAACAGCACCGCCGAGATCACGGAGGCGGCCAGGCCTATCAGCAACAGCGGGCGGCGGCCCACGGTGTCGGATGCTGCGCCGGCGAGCAGCAAAGCGGCCAGCACACCGACGGCATACACCGCGTAAATGATGGTCGTCATCAACGCGTCGAAATGATAGTGCTGCTCATACAGCGGGTACAGGGGCGTCGGCAACGTGGTGCCGAGCATGACGACACCAAAGGTGTAGGTGGCTACGAAAAGTGCCACGCCTCGTGGCAGAGTGCGCCGGCCTGCTGGTTCAGTCTCACTCATTCAAGGTTGTCCTATTCGTCACCGTTGTCGCCTTTCGCCCGTGTCGTCGTTCACCGCTCCGGTACGATTGCCTGCACCTGTTGTTCGGGAGGAACAAGCTTGGGGGCGAACGGGTGTCCGGCGGTTTCGGCTAGCGCTGCCGCGTATTCTTCAATCACGAATACCCGTGGCGGGGTAACGGTGCCGTCGAGCCCGGTGGCCTCGACCACGATCGTGGTGTCCGTCTGCGGGTTGTACCGCACCATGGAGTTGTAGCCGGGGATGTTCCCGTTGTGTCCGATCCAGCCGTCTTTGCACATCAGCGCCTCACCGTAAAATTCACCGGTGCCCAGCGTAGACGTGGCGAACGATTTCAGGCGCTGTACCTGTGCGGGTTCCGGCAGTATTCCGCGCCCGGTGGCCAGCACCCGGCCCCAGTTGAGCAGATCATCCACGCGGCTGATCATCGCGCCAGCTGCCCCGGCCGAGGATGGATTCCAGTTCGTGGCGTTCACCCACTTGTTGCTTGGGTCCGCGCCGCTATAGACCGTCAAGGGCAGAGAATACCCGTCCAGGTGCGGGCTCGGAATTGCGGAATCGGTCGGGTACGTCGTCGCGGTAAGACGCAACGGGTTGAGAATTCTCGTCTGGATGGCGTCACCGACGCTCTGGCCGGTTACCCGCTTGACCACCAGGCCCAGCAGCACGAAATTCGTGTTCGAGTACTCCATGTTGCTCCCCGGCGGGAACGATGTCGGCATCCCCCAGGCGTCCTCCAGCAGCCGGTCGGGGGTCCACGCGGCGGCGGTGTCGCTCAAAAAATCGGCGCCCCAGTGCGGGTTATCCGAGTAGTTGGGTAGTCCGCTGGTCATGGTGATCAACTGGCGCAGCGTGATGTGGGAACCGTTGGGTACGTTCGGCACGTAATTGTCGATGGGATCGCCCAAGGAGAGTTTGCCCTGGTCGGCCAATTGCAACACGACCGTGCCGACGAAGGTCTTCGTGATCGACGCGATCCGCTGGTGCATCTGGGGGGTCGCCATTGCCCCCGTGGCAAGGTCGGCGACGCCGTACGCCTTCGTCCAGGTGCCTTTCGGGCTACGCACGCCGACGATGACCGCGGGCGCGGAGACTCTGACGTCGTCAAAAACTGCGGCCACAGCCGCGTCGTACTGAGCGCTGAGCG
>JBDTDV010000078.1:0-21203 GCA_039922875.1 Microbacteriaceae bacterium | reverse complement strand
ATGCGCATCTTGGTGTCTTTGCAGTCGACGTGATAGATCCGGTCCTTGAAGTCCCAGATGAAGCTCACCGGGTCGATTTGCTGCCAGATGAAGTGGCTCGGGTCCCAGTTCAGCCCGAATGCCTCGCGGTGCCCGATCGCCTCCAGGGTGCGCACCGTAGTCCAGTAGTCGTACGCGATCTCGGAGGGGTGTACCTCGTGTGCGAAACGAACCCCGCACTGGTCGAACACATCGAGGATCGGATTCCAGCGGTCCGCGAAGTCCTGATAGCCGGCGTCGATCACGTCGGCGGGAACCGGCGGGAACATCGCCACGTACTGCCAGATCGACGAGCCGGTGAAGCCGACCACCGTCTTCACGCCGAGCTTCTGCGCCAGGCGTGCGGTGAGCTTCATCTCGTGCGCCGCCCGTTGGCGGACGCCTTCGGGGTCGCCGTCTCCCCAAACAGTGCTGCCGACGATCGCCCGGTGTCGGAAGTCGATGGGGTTGTCGCACACTGCCTGACCCTTGAGGTGGTTGGAGATGGCCCACACCTTCAGGTGGTTCTTCTCCAGGATGTCCAAGCGATTCTGGATGTACGCGTCATCGTCCCACCGATAGGCATCGAGATGGTCACCGGAGACGGCGATCTCGAGACCGTCGTAGCCCCACTCGCCGGCCAGTTCGGCCACCTTTTCAAACGGGAGGTCGGCCCATTGGCCGGTGAAGAGGGTATATGGGCGAGGCATGGGTGCTCCTAATCGTTCATTGTGCGGTGCATTTCGGGTTCCGGGTCGGCCGGGTCGATTGAGATCTCGGTTCCTCCGCGTGCGGCGCTCAACGTGATCGCGTGCAGGACGCGCTGGACCGCGAGGCCGTCATCAAAGGATGGGGCGGCTGGATAGCCGGCATCCACCGCGGTGAGAAATTCTTTGATCTCGTGGGTGAAGGTGTGCTCCCAACCGAGAACGTGCCCTTGCGGCCACCAGGCGCCGAAGTATGGGTGCTCCGGCTCGGTAGTCAAGATGCGTCGGAAACCCTGTTCGCGAGGCGGTTCGGTCGCATCCAGGAAGAGAAGCTCGTTGAGCCGTTCCAGATTGAATCTCAGCGCACCGGCGGAACCGTAGATTTCAATGGTCAGTTCGTTCTTGGCCCCGGTCGCCATTCGAGACACCTCAATGCTCCCGAGCGCCCCTGAGCCGAATCGGAGTATCGCCCACGCCGCGTCGTCGACCGTCACCGGTTCGAGGCCGTCGGGGCCGGGACGCTCGGCGACGAAGGTGTGAGTTCTGCCGGAGACCGCCGTGATCCGGTCGGCCAGGAGGAACTGGAGTTGATCGACGACGTGAGAGGCGAGGTCACCGAGTGCGCCCGAGCCGGCGGTCTCGGTTCGTAACCGCCAGCTCATTGGCGAATGAGCGTCGACCAGCCAATCCTGCAGGTAGGCGGCGCGCACCTGCCGGATCGTACCCAGCTTGCCGTCGGCGATCAGCTGCCTGGCCAGCGCGAGTGCCGGTACCCGACGGTAGTTGAAACCGATCATCGCGACGATGCCGCGCCTGGCAGCCTCGACCGCCGCCGCCGTCATCCTCTGCGCTTGGTCCAGTGTGTTCGCCAGGGGCTTCTCCACCAGGACGTGTTTGCCGGCCCGCAGCGCCGCGATGGCGATCTCGGCGTGCAGCTGACCGGGAGCGCAGATATCGACGATGTCGACGTCTTCGCGGGCGATCGCCGTGCGCCAATCTGTCGCCGCCTCGGCCCAACCGAGGCGGGCCGCGGCAGCGGCCGTCGCGCTCGGGTCACGGCCGACCAGTACACGTTGTGCGAATGCCGGTACCGTGAAGAACGATGCGACGTTGCGCCAGGCGTTCGAGTGCGCCCTGCCCATGAATGCGTGGCCGATCATTGCTACCCCCAGAGTCCGTGGCCTCGGTAGCGGCGTAATCCGGTCCGCGCTGGTGGTGTTGATGGTCGTCATATCATTCTCCGCTTAGCTGGTCGCGTCGTTTACAGGGTCGACACCGTCGGATCCCAGTCTTCTGGAAGTACTGGCACCGGTGAGACGGTGCTCTCGACGTCGACGAACCGACGCTCGGCGATCGACTGCTCGATGGAGACCATCGCATCCAGCACATGGTAGGCCAGCTCGCCCTGCGCTCGATGCGGGCGGCCGGCGCGGATGGCCCTGGCCATTTCGAGTACCCCTGACCCGCGCGTTGCGGTCGCACCGACGCAGGGCATGGATTCCCAATCCTCGGCGCCGAGGCGGTGAATCCGGATGTCACCGTCGAATGTGTTCGGGTCGGGAAGCGCGATCACGGCCTCTGTGCCGGTCACCTCGACGAAACCGGTGCGCGGCCGGGGGGAGTCGAAGCTGAAGATGCTTTGCGAGGACGCTCCACCCTCGAACTCCGCGATGGCGCTGACGTGGCTCGGGACGGTGACAGCGAACTCCTCACCGGCCTTCGGGCCAGTGCCGATTATGCGGGTTTGACGGGACGTCGAGCCCAGTCCGGCGACGCGGGCGATCGATCCGAAGGTTTGGATCAGGGTGGTCAGGTAGTACGGTCCGATATCGAACAGCGGGCCAGCGCCCTCCTGGAACAGAAAGGCAGGGTTTGGATGCCACGATTCCGGTCCAGGGGACTGCATCAGGGTGAGCGCGGTCAGTGGAGTGCCGATGTCGCCGTGCTCGATCATCCGCCGCGCCGTCTGCAGGCCCGCCCCGAGGAAGGTGTCCGGCGCAGAGCCCAGGCGCACGCCGGCGCGCTGGGCGGAGGCGAGCAGCTCTTTGCCGGACTCCCGATCCAGGGAGAACGGCTTCTCGCTCCAGACGTGCTTGCCGGCGTTGACCGCCGCGGTGGCGACCTGTACGTGCGCAGACGGAATGGTCAGATTCACGATGATCTCGACATCCGGGTGGCTCAATGCCGCCTCAATGCCGCCGTGGGCCTCGATGCCGAATTCCGCGGCCCGCTCGGCGGCGACGGTTTCGGAGATGTCGGCGACCACGTGCACTGTCAGATCGGGGAATGCGGTCAGGTTGCGCAGATATTCCTTGCTGATCGTGCCGGCGCCGATCACCGCGACGCCTACCGGGCCGGCCGGTGCGGCGGCCGGGCGGACCAGCATGGCGGCGGGAGCTGCCGTGGCAGAGGCGCTCATGCGCGGGCCGTTGCCGCGGGGTTCGCATCGGCCGGAGCAGGCTGCCCGGCGCTGAGATAATCGAAGCTGTCCGAAAGTGCGTCGAACATGTCTGCGGCGAAGTCGTCGAGTTCGACCACCGGCACCTCGAGGCTCTTCGCGGCGGCGATGATGTCCCAGATCGGCATCGCCCCGGAGCCGACCGCCACCTGGGTTGCCGGGTCCACCTGAATCGGGCCATCCTTGACGTGGAGCAGTCGCACCCGGTCGCCAAGGCGCCCGAGCAGGGCCACGACGTCTTGACCACCGGCCGCAGCCCAATACGTGTCCAATTCCAACACGACATTCGGGTCCAGCGCTTCGGCGAGGATCTCCAGCCCGGTGCGGCCATCCAGCACAAACTCCAGCTCGAACCAGTGGTTGTGATAGCCGATTCGAAGGCCGTGGTCTGCCGCTTTGGCCGCGACCGTATTCAGCGCTTCGGCGGTGGCTCGGATGTCGCCGGCGCTGCGCCACTTCTCCGGATCGACATGTGGGTGCACGACCGTGGTGACCCCCAACCGCTGTGCGGCTTTGAAGACGTCCTCCTCATTTCCATCCAGGAGATGCGCATGCGCGGACGGTGCGGTGAGGTTGTTCGCATCGAGTGCGGCTGCCAGCGCATCGACGGTTGACACAAAGTTGTACGGCTCAACCCTGGTGAAGCCGATGTCGGCCACACGCTTGATCGTGGTCGGCAGGTCGGACTCGATCGCCGCTCGAAGGCTGTAGAGCTGAACGGAAAGGGCTGGCATCGTTGGCACGGGTTCTCCTGTCGTGTGTTCTCGGCCGGTCTCCCGGTCACGGTCTGGCCGATCCCATGCCGTTGAACGGATTCAGTCCAGCGCAATGATGAGACGGTGTCTTTTGAGAGCATAACCTAACCGGTTCAGGAACGAGAACACAATTTGGCTGCGACGCTGAAATCGTCCGGCAAAAGCTCGCACTGCGCTGATCCGATCAGCGCAGTGCCCTGATCAGCGCAGTGCCAGCAGCAGGCGTTGCAGCGATTCCAGCCGCACGCGGCCGATGGCGCCCAGCTCGCCCGCCGCCACCACCTCGTTGATCGCACAGTCTGGCGC
Organism: Microbacteriaceae bacterium; assembly: GCA_039922875.1. Taxonomy (GTDB): domain Bacteria; phylum Actinomycetota; class Actinomycetes; order Actinomycetales; family Microbacteriaceae; genus JBDTDV01. The sequence continues at coordinate 16,959 of JBDTDV010000078.1, read as the reverse complement.
ATCCGGCAAGTGAGTGCAGCCGCGCGGGCAGTCCTCGGCGATCACCGCGAGGTCGGTGAATGCGCGCAGGATGTTGTCGGTGTCGATGTGACCGAGTCCAAACGAGCGCACGCCAGGGGTGTCGATTACCCAGCCACGGCCGGCGGGCGTCTCGATCCGCAGAGAGATCGTGGAGGACGAGGTGTGCCGGCCGCGGCCGGTGACGTCGTTGACCCGGCCGGTCGCGCGGTGGGCACTTGGCACCAAGGCGTTCACCAGCGTGGACTTGCCCACCCCGGAGTGGCCGACGGCGACGGTGTCGTGGCCGATCAGGGTGGCTGCGATCGCCTCCAGCGGGATGTCGTCCTCCCGGCTGGTGACCACCGAAAGATCGAGGCCGGCGAAGTTCTCCAGGAACTCGGCCGGGTCGGCCAGATCAGTCTTCGTGATGCACAGGATGGGGCTGATTCCGGCATCGTACGCTGCGACGAGATAACGGTCGACCAGCCGGATCCGCGGCTCTGGGTTCGCGGCGGCGATGACGATGAGCATCTGATCGGCGTTGGCCACGATGATCCGCTCAACCTCGTCGGTATCGTCAGCGCTGCGGCGCAGTAGTGTACGCCGTGGCCGGATCCGCACGATTCGGGCCAACGATCCCGCCGCCCCCGTCGTGTCGCCGACCAGGTCGACCCGGTCGCCGGTGACGACCGCGTGCTTGCGCAGCTCGCTGGCGCGAGTCGCGGTGATACTGCGCTCCCGGTCGGTGTCTTCGTCAAGCAGCGCGGTGTAACGACCGCGATCGACGGAGAGGATCCGGCCGATCAGCGCATCGTCGTGGTCGGGTCGGATCTTCGTCCGCGGCCGCGAGCCGTGTCGGCCCGGTCGGATCCGCACGTCGGTTTCGTCGAACTCGTCGTAATCCGGCACATCCTCCGCGTTGTCGCCGTCGTCGGACCACCAACTCATGCAGGCGCCGCCGAGCGGATAACGAAGCCGGTCATACGGAGGATTCCCCGTTGACCATTGCCTGCCACAACTGCGGGAACTGCGGCAGTGTCTTAGCGGTCGTGGCGATGTTCTCGATCTCGATGCCCGGGACGACCAGGCCGATGATAGCTCCGGCCGTTGCCATCCGATGGTCGTTGTAGCTGCGCCAGACGCCGCCGTGCAGCGGTCGTGGCTCGATCCGGAGACCATCGTCGAGTTCGGTGACGCTGCCGCCGATGCCGTTGATCTCCGCGACTAGAGCGGCCAGCCGGTTCGTCTCGTGATTTCGGATGTGGCCGATCCCGGTGATCTCACTCGGCCCATCCGCCAGAGCCGCGATCGCGATCAGGGCCGGCGCCAGCTCGCCGCCCGAGGTCAGATCCAGCGTTACGCCTCGGATGCCGTCGCCGGATCCGACAGTCACCCGGTCGCCGGCTCTGCTGACCTCCGCGCCGAACAGGGGCAGCAGCTCGATGAGATCCGCGCCGACCTGGGTGGTCGAGGCCGGCCAGCCGCCGATGGTGACGCTGCCCCCGGCGACCAGCGCCGCGGCCAGAAATGGTGCCGCATTGGAGAGGTCCGGCTCAACGTCTACCTCTGCCCCGGCGATACTGCCCGGCTGAATCTCCCAGGACTGCTCTGCCGGGTTCTGGTCGACGACAACCCCGCGGGCTGCCAGAGTGGCCATGGTCATCTGAATGTGGGGCAGGCTCGGCAGCCGATCGCCGCGGTGCCGCAGCCGAAGTCCGGACTGGAACCGTGCCGCCGACAGCAGAAGGCCCGAGACGAACTGGCTGGACTCCGAGGCGTCAATAGTCACGTCTCCGCCGGTGACGGATCCGGTGCCGTGCACGGTGAACGGCAGATGTCTGCGGTGGTCGTCGTTGATGTCGACCCCGAGTTCCCGCAACGCGTCGATCATGGTGGACATCGGCCGGGATCTGGCCGAGTCGTCGGCGTCGAAGGTGGTCGGGCCCAGTCCTAGCGCGGCAACCGGCGGCACGAAGCGCATCACGGTGCCGGCCTGGCCGCAGTCGATGGTGGTGCTGCCGAAGAGCTCACCCGGAGTGATCACCAGGTCGGGTCCGAAGGATCCGCGACCGGGTCGTTCGTGAATTTCGGCGCCCAGGGAGCGCAGCGATTCCACCATCGCCGTGCTGTCTCGGGAATGCAACGGCGCGTGCAAAACAGAGGGGCCGTCGGCCAGAGCAGACACGACGAGTTCGCGATTTGTCAGCGACTTGGATCCGGGCAGGGTGAGCGTGGCCGTCAGAGGCGCCTGTGCGACCGGGGCCGGCCATAGCGCGTTGGGTTCGTTGGGGGCCTGGTCTTCGTAAGGATTGAAGTCTGGCGCGGAATATTTGGAGATCAGCATCAGTTATCAGGGTATCGGGCAAACCGGTCAGACAGTAGTGCGGCCAATGCTCTGGATAAGAGCGAATGCTCTGGATAAGAGCGACCGGGTGGCTGAAAGGACGAGTCTGTGACAGTGACAATGCCGACAGCGACGATCGCGTACGACATCGCGGAACTAGACTGGCCGGTGATGACGACAGACACTACCGACCTCGGCAGCCTCTTCGAAGAGCAGGCGCTCCCGTTCATGGATCAGCTCTATGGCGCCGCGCTGCGCATGACACGAAATCCGGCGGACGCGCAGGACCTCGTGCAGGAGACCTATGTCAAGGCGTTCGCGGCATTCAAGCAGTTCCAGCAGGGAACGAATTTGAAGGCGTGGCTCTATCGGATCCTTACGAACACGTTTATCAACAGCTATCGAAAGAAGCAACGCCAGCCATACCAGGGCACTATCGACGAGCTCGAAGACTGGCAGTTGGGCGGCGCAGAATCGACCACGGCCACCTCAAGCCGGTCGGCTGAGGCCGAAGCGATCGACCATTTGCCCGATAGCGCTGTCAAAGACGCCCTTCAGTCGATTCCGGAAGACTTCCGTCTTGCGGTCTACTTCGCGGACGTCGAAGGCTTCTCCTATCAGGAGATCGCCGACATTATGAAGACCCCTATTGGCACCGTGATGAGCCGGCTACATCGCGGCCGACGGATGCTGCGGGACCTTCTCACCGATTATGCGCACCAGCGCGGACACTCCCTCGAAACCGAGAAATTGCCGGCGGTGCCAAATACCAGGAGCATGCCATGACCGATTGCGGCTGTGCAAAAGCCAGGCAGGACCTCGAGGAATATCTGCACAACGAATTGCGCAAAGAGGATGCCGCCGACATTCGCGAGCATCTGGCAGCGTGTGCGGATTGTGATTCGGAGCATCACATCGGGCAAGTGCTCACCGAGGCGGTGCAACGAGCCTGCAACGAGACCGCCCCGGAGGTCCTCCGACTCCAGGTGCTCACCACGATCCGCACCATCCAGCGCAGCCACTGACCCTCCCTCACCCCCGCTGGGGCCACCCCCGCTGGGGCCACCCCCGCTGAGGTGCATACTTCGGCTAGTTGTGCGCGGACTCGACTAGCCGAAGTATGCACCTCAGCACCTCAGCGGGGGCGGACGAACTTTGGCGCGGGCGGCGTGCCGGTTTCGGCGAGATCAAACTTTCGATGGAAGCGCTTCCCTAGCCGTGCTGTCTACCGTTGAGACGTGCCAACATTGCAAACGACGCCGCCGCGCAACGCCCGCCAAACCGGATCGAAGCGCGCCGCTCCTGGTGCGCCCAAATGGTTGCGGGTGCTGATCCCGGTCGTGCTGATCGCGGCATGGTTTGCCGTCTTCGCTGCGGGCGGCTCTTCGTTCGGCCAAATGAGTACGGTCGCCAGCAACGATCAGGCACAGCATCTGCCCTCGAGCGCGGACGCCACCCGCGTCCAGGCGCTGCAGAGCGAATTCCGCGGAGACGATGTCATCCCGGCGATCGTCGTCTACGAACGCTCCGGTGGCCTCAGCGCCGACGATCTGACCGCCATCGATGCGCGCCGGGACGCCTTCAGCACGATTGAAGGTGTGGCGAAGGATGGGGTTTCGCCGGCGATCGTGTCTGCAGACCGAGATGCCGTCCAAATCGTGGTGCCGATGGATACCGACATCAAGCCGGCCGACACGGTCCAGCGGGTGCGTGCGATGCTGGATACGGGCGTGCCATCGGGGGTGTCAGGCTATGTCACCGGGCCGGCCGGACTCTCCGCCGACATCGTCGGAGCGTTCAGTGGCTTGGACGGGATGCTCCTCCTGGTGGCTCTGGCAGCGGTGCTGCTGATCCTGATCATCGTCTACCGGTCCCCGCTACTGCCGCTGATCGTGCTGGGTACCAGCCTGGTGGCGCTGACCGGGGCCGTTCTGACCGTCGTCGCTTTGGCGAAAGCGGGAGTCGTGCTGCTGACTGGCCAGACCCAGGGCATCCTGTTGATTCTGGTGATCGGCGCGGCGACCGATTATTCCCTGCTCTACGTGGCTCGGTATCGGGAGGCGCTTGGTGACCACGAACGAAAATGGGATGCCACCTGGGCGGCCCTGCGCGGTTCATACCAGGCCATCCTGGCCTCAGCCGGCACGGTGATCGTCGCGCTGCTGTGCCTCTTGCTGAGCGAGCTGAACTCGAACAAGGCGCTCGGCCCGGTGGCTGCGATCGGAATCGGGTTCGCGCTGGCCGCCTCGCTGAGCCTGCTACCCGCTCTGATGCTGTGGGCCGGCCGGGCCGCGTTCTGGCCACTGCGACCAAAGCTCGGTGCTGCCCATGTCCACGATGACGAGAACGGCACGGGCTTTTGGCCTTGGGTTGCCCGATTCGTCTCCCGGCGGGCCAGGCTGGTCTGGATAGCCTGCACCCTGCTGCTGGCGGTCGCCTCGCTCGGACTGCTGCAGCTGAAAGCAGACGGGGTGTCCCAGATGGACTTCGTGCTCGGTCAATCTCAAGCCCGGGACGGGCAGAGTGTCGTCGGTAAGCATTTCCCGGGCGGATCGGGAACGCCGGCAATGGTTGTCGGGCCGGAAGCAGAGCTGAATGCGATGGCCAAGCGGATCCTGGCCACCGACGGCGTGGACTCGGTAAACGTCATCTCGGCGGACTCACGCAGCGGCACGCTGCCGGTGACCGCCGACGGCATCCAGGCGGACGGCAGGCCGGGAGCCGCTTCCGCAGAGCCGACCGTGGTCGACGGACTGGTGATGCTTCAGGCCACGCTGGATTACCCCGGCGACTCGACCGAGGCCGAGGGCGTGGTCCGGGAGCTGCGGAGCGCTCTCGCCACGATCGACACCGGTGCGGATACTGCATCGGTCATGGTCGGCGGGGTTACCGCAACCGCCATCGATACCAACGACGCATCCACACACGACCGGAACCTGATCATCCCGCTGGTGCTCGGCGTCATCCTGGTGATCCTGATGCTGCTGCTGCGCTCGGTCCTCGCTCCGGTGCTGCTGATCGCATCGGTCGTGCTCTCCTATGCGGCCGCCCTCGGCGTGTCAGCCCTGGTGTTCAACGGGGTGTTCGGGTTCCCCGGTGCCGATCCGTCGGTGCCGATGTTCGGGTTCGTCTTCCTGGTCGCTCTCGGGATCGACTACAACATCTTCCTGATGACCCGGGTGCGAGAGGAATCCCTCACCCACGGCACTCGCCGCGGGGTGCTGCGCGGGCTGACTGCAACCGGGGGAGTGATCACCTCCGCCGGCCTGGTATTGGCCGCGACCTTCGCTGCCCTCGGCGTACTGCCCGTGCTGTTCTTGGCGCAGATCTCATTCATCGTGGCGTTCGGAGTGCTGATCGATACTTTCCTGGTGCGCTCGCTCCTGGTGCCGGCGCTCTGCTATGACATCGGCCGCGCCATCTGGTGGCCGAGCAAACCCGCCGCCCCCCAACGCTGAGGTGCATGCTTCGGCTAGTGTGCGGCCGCTGGAACTAGCAGAAGCATGCACCTCAGCGGGGAGACGGAGCGGGCGGGCTAGCGGGTGAGAGCGCGCTGGATAAGTTCGGCTTGCTCGCGGGCGTGGCGCTTGGCGGAGCCGGCGGCCGGCGAGGCGGATGCCGCGCGAGAGATCACCCCGAGCGGCCTGGAGCCCAGCTTGTTGGTCTCCAGGATGATGAACGGCCAGGCTCCCTGATTCTCTGGTTCGTCCTGGACCCAGAGCAGCTCGGCGTCCGGGTAGGAGTCCACCACTCGCTTCAGGTCATGCACCGGCAGCGGGTAATACTGCTCGACGCGCACCAGCGCGATCTCGGGGTCCGGGTTCTTCGCCAGCTCCGCGAGCAGATCGTAATACAGCTTGCCCGCCATCAGCAGTACCCGCTTGACTCCGCTCTTGTCGCCGATCCGCGGATCGTCGATGACGGTTTCGAACCGGCCGGAGGTGAATGCGTCGATCTGGCTAGCCGCACTGCGCAACCGCAGCATCGCCTTCGGCGTGAACACGATCAGCGGCCGACGCGGCCGGGCGTACGCTTGCCTGCGCAGCAGATGGAAGTACGACGCAGGCGACGACGGCCTGGCCACGGTCATGTTGTTCTCGGCACACAACTGCAGGAAACGCTCGATCCGCGCGGAGGAGTGGTCCGGACCCTGGCCCTCGTACCCGTGCGGAAGCAGCATGACCAGCGAAGACCGTTGCGCCCACTTCTGCTCGGCAGATGCGACGAACTCGTCGATGATCACCTGGCCGCCGTTGGCGAAGTCGCCGAACTGCGCCTCCCAGAGCACCAGGGCGTCAGCGCGCTCCACCGAGTACCCGTATTCGAAGCCCATCGCGGCATATTCGCTAAGCAGGGAGTCGTAGATCCAGAACCGCGCCTGGTTGTCGCTGAGGTTGGCCAGCGGCAGCCATTCCTGGCCGTTGACCCGGTCGTGGAAGACAGCGTGGCGTTGCACGAAGGTGCCGCGTCTGGTGTCCTGCCCGGACATTCGGACCGGGGTGCCCTCTAACAGCAGGGAGCCGAGCGCGAGCATCTCGGCGAAGCCCCAATCAATGTTGCCGTTGCGGCTCATCTCCAGGCGCTTGCGCAGCAACTGCTGCAGCTTGGTGTGCACCGTGAAACCGGTCGGCGGGTTGTTGAACGCATCGCCGATCAGGCGGATGACGTCCTCGCTGACCCCGGTCGTCTCCAGTTCGCCGACGGCCTCGTCCACCCGGCTGGTGCCGGGATCGTCAAGGTCGCTGCCTGGCATTGTGCCTTCGGTGATGACCGGGATCGAATTGGTCTGGGCGGCATGCGTCTCGGCGAATGCGCGTTCTAGGCGGTCCTGGAAGTCACGATGTGCTTGCTCGAACTCTTCCTGGGTGATATCGCCGCGCCCGACCAGACCCTCGGTGTATAGCCGACGCACCGAGCGCTTTGCCTCGATCAGGTTGTACATCAGCGGCTGCGTCATCGAGGGATCGTCGCCCTCGTTGTGGCCACGCCTGCGGTAGCAGACCAGGTCGATGACGACATCCTTCTTGAACTCCTGGCGGAATTCGAAAGCCAGCTCCGCCACCCGGACCACGGCTTCCGGGTCGTCCCCGTTGACGTGGAAGATCGGCGACTGGATGGTCTTGGCGACGTCGGTGGAGTACACCGACGTGCGCCCCTCCGAAGGAGGCGTGGTGAAGCCGACCTGGTTGTTGATGTTGACGTGGATGGTGCCGCCGGTGCGGTAGCCGCGCAACTGGGACAGCTGCAGGGTCTCGTAGACGATGCCCTGCCCGGCCATAGCTCCGTCGCCGTGGATCAGCACCGGCAGGGTGAGGAAGGTTCCGGCTGGACGGCGGTCCTGCTTGGCGCGGACGATCCCCTCGAGGACGCCATCGACGGCTTCCAGATGGGAGGGGTTCGCGGCGAGGTAGACCGGGATCTCGGTACCGTCTGCCCCGGTGAAGGTCCCCTTGGTGCCCAGGTGGTATTTCACGTCGCCGGAGCCCTGCACGGTCCGTGGGTCCTGGGTACCCTCGAACTCGCGGAAGATCTGGCCGTAGGTTTTGCCGGCGATGTTCGTCAGCACGTTCAGCCGGCCGCGGTGCGCCATGCCGATGGCCACCTCGTCGAGCCCCGCATCCGCCGAACTTTGCAGCAGCGAGTCGAGCAGTGAAATCGTGGATTCTCCGCCCTCAAGGCTGAACCGCTTCTGTCCGACGTACTTGGTCTGCAGGAAAGTCTCGAAGGCCTCTGCCTCATTGAGCTTCGCCAAGATCCGCAGTTGCTCGTCATGGGTCGGCTTCGCGTATGGCCGCTCAACCTTGTCCTGAATCCAACGGCGCTGAGCGGGGTCCTGGATGTGCATGTACTCCAGTCCGACCGTGCGGCAATAGCTGTCCCGAAGCACGCCGAGGATGTCCCGCAGCAGCATCTGGCGCTGGTTGCCGAATTGGCTACCCGTGACGAATTCGCGGTCCAGGTCCCAGAAGGTGAGCCCGTGGCTGGCGATGTCGAGGTCGGGATGCGAGCGCTGCCGGTATTCCAGCGGGTCGACGTCGGCCATCAGGTGCCCGCGGACCCGGTACGCGTTGATCAGCTCTTGCACGCGTGCGGTCTTGTCGACGGCACTGGCCAGGTCGACGCTGATATCCGGGGCCCAGTGGATCGGGTCGTATGGCAGCCTCAGCGCCGCAAAGATGTTCTCGTAGAAGCGTCGTTGCCCGATCAGCATCTCGTGCACGATCTTGAGGAACTCACCGCTGCCGGCGCCCTGGATCACTCGGTGGTCGTAGGTACTGGTCAGCGTAATGGTCTTGCCGATTGCCAGTCCGTGCAGAACTTTCTCGGACGCGCCCTGGAACTCGGCCGGGTACTCCAGCGCGCCGACGCCGATGATGCAGCCCTGGCCTTGCATGAGACGGGGCACGGAGTGCTCGGTGCCGATGCCGCCCGGGTTGGTCAGTGACAGCGTCGTGCCGGCGAAGTCGGCTGCGGTGAGCTTGTTTGCCCTGGCCCGGGAGACCAAGTCTTCGTAGGCGGCCAGGAACTCCCCGAAGCCGAGGGTCTCGGCGCGTTTGATGGATGGGACCAGCAGCGACCTGGTGCCGTCTGGCTTAGGCAGATCGATAGCGATGCCGAGGTTGATGTGCGCCGGGGCAACCAGCGACGGCTTGGAATCCACTTCGGCGTAGAACACGTTCTGGCTGGGGAATTCTTTCAGAGCCTGGATCAGTGCCCAGCCGATCAGGTGGGTGAACGAGACCTTGCCGCCGCGGGACCGCTTCAAGTGGTTGTTGATCACGATGCGGTTATCGATCATCAGCTTGGCCGGGATAGTGCGTACGCTGGTCGCGGTCGGGACCGTCAGACTGGCGTCCATGTTCTTAGCCAGGGTCTTGGTCATGCCGCGCAACGGGGTGACGGTGTCTTGCGGTTCTTCCTTGTCTTGTGTTGCGTCTCCAGAGCTCACCGGCGCGGGTGCGGTCACCGGCGCCTGGGCGGGAACCGGCTGCGGTTTCGGCGCGATGGAGGTGGTCCGTGCCACGGGCTGGCTGCCGATCGCCCGGTTCGGCGCGGTCGGCGGGTGCGTTTCGGAGGTCTGCGGGTCAGCGACGGCAACTGCTGCGGGAGTGGGTGCTGCCGGAGTGGGTGCCGCGGGAGACGGTGCCGCAGGGGTCGCGGCTGCGGGAGCGGCCTGGTCCGTAGCTGTTGCGGCCTCGGCGACGGCGGCCTCGAAAGCGCTGCCATCGGCATCCGCGCGCGCGTCGGCCGCAGTTGGATCGACCACGGTCGGCTGGTAGTTCTCCAGGATCGGCCACCACGATTTGTCGACCGAGTTCTTGTCCGCGCTGTACTTCTCGTACAGTTCGTCGACCAGCCACTCATTGGCCCCGAAGTCGCCCGACGACCCTTCCTCAGTTCCCAATCCGGTCAACTGGCTTGACACAGCCGATCGCCCACTCTCTCCACACGTATCGTCTGTTGATGGGAGCGGCTCATTGGTCACCCCATCTGGTCCGTTTATCAAGCCTAATCTAATTGAACGGTGCTGCAGTGCCTAGCCAAGAGGGATACCGTTATCCCCATGCAGTTCTACGGATCTACCGCGAGCCAGGACCTCACGTACTCCGATGTTTTTCTGGTGCCGAGCCGGTCGGCAGTCACCAGCCGGTTGGACGTGTCTCTGGCCCCCGAGGACGGTACCGGGGCCACGATTCCGATCGTCTCGGCGAACATGAACTCGGTCACCGGACCGCGGTTGGCCGCCACTCTGGCTCGCCGCGGAGGGCTGGGGGTGCTGCCGCAAGACCTGCCGTTGCAAGAACTCGGCGAGGCGATCCGCTGGGTGAAGCAGCAGCCGGTCGCCTGGGACACCCCTGTGGTGCTCGCGCCGGAGCAGACCGTCGCCGAGGCACTTCGGCAATTGCCGCCGGCCGAGGGTCACGGCATCCTGCTGCGCAGTTCGACGGGTGAAGAACTGGGTGCTGTGCCGGCGACACGGCTCGGCTCGGCGCTGCCCGACGCACAGCTGGGCGATCTGGTGCACGGCTCGATCACCGCGCTCGACGCCGACGATCTCGACGGGCCGCGTGCCGCATTCGATCTGCTGGTCGCCGCAGACCTCGACTTCGCACTCGTGCACCAGCACGGCCACGTGATCGGCACGATCAGCCGTCGCAGCGCGCTGCGCGGCACGCTGTACCGTCCGGCACTCGACGGTGGCGGGCGTCTGCGCGTCGCTGCTGCGGTGGGCATCAACGGCGACGTGGCAGCGAAGGCGACGGCTCTCGCAAAAGAGGGTGTTGACGTGCTGGTGCTCGACACGGCGCACGGGCACCAGGAGGGCATGCTGAGGGCGCTCACCGCGGTGAAGAACCTGAACCTCGGCATCCCGATCGTCGCGGGCAACATCGTCACGGCAGAGGGCGTACGCGACCTGGTGGAGGCGGGTGCCGACATCCTCAAGGTCGGCGTCGGCCCCGGCGCGATGTGCACGACGCGCATGATGACGGCCGTCGGGCGGCCGCAGTTCGGCGCCGTGCTTGAGACGGCAGAGGCCGCACGCGAGCTCGGCGCCCACGTCTGGGCGGATGGCGGGGTGCGCTACGGGCGTGACGTGGCGCTCGCGCTGGCGGCGGGGGCGGCATCCGTCATGATCGGCTCCTGGTTCGCCGGCACGATCGAGGCGCCGGGTGTTCTCGAGACGGATGACGCGGGCCGCCTCTACAAGCAGAGCTGGGGCATGGCGTCGACGAAGGCGGTGCACGAGCGCTTCGGCCGACTCGACCCCTACGAGTTGGCACGCAAAGAGCTGTTCGCCGAGGGCATCTCGAGCTCGAAGATCTATCTCGACCCGCTGCGCCCCTCGCTCGAAGACCTGCTCGACATGATCACCTCAGGCGTGCGCAGCTCGTTCACCTACGCGGGGGCGAGCGACCTGGCCACCTTCCACGAGCGAGCCGTCGTCGGCTTCCAGAGCGCGGCCGGCTACGAGGAGGGCAAGGCGCTGCCGGTCTCCTGGTGATGGCACGCGTGGTGATTGACTCCGGGGATGGGACCAGTCACACCTGAGGCAGCGATGATGGCAGAAATTGTCGCCGCGAACGCGACGTCACTTCGAGACGTCGGCTTCATCAAGCGGCGGCACCTATTCAATCGGCGGCTCGATTCGGGCATGGTGCACGTCGTGAAGTTCTGGCAAGCGCCCAAAGAGCCCCCGGCGTGGACCGAGGTTCCGGGGCTCCGCGAACGTCATTACGGCACGTTCCGTCTGGACTTCGGTGTTTATGTGCCGCAGATGAATCGCACCCATGTGCCTCGCTCGGATTGGATCAACGACTACGACTGCTCCTTTCGCGCCACGATTGGTCAACTGCTCACAGGGGAGTGGAAGGGCCTGTGGTGGCGTCTCGATGACCCGGACGCCGGGAGGGTCGCGGGCAATGCTTTGTCCGAACTCGGCCTCCCCTGGTTGGACTCATTTCCCGATCAGGAGTCCGTCATCCGCACCTACCGGAGCGGCGGGGTCGCGGCGTTGTGGGGTCATCCAGCTATGCCCTTGGACGTCGCAACGCTTCTGCTCAACCTCGGCCGGGCAGATGAAGCGCGTGACGTCGTCGAGTACTACGTTGCACAGCCGGTGCTGAAGAGCCACGCCGACTACCTGACGGGCTGGCTGAATCGCTCCGGATATGCGGACCTCGTCCCGCTGATCACAACGCACGAACCCGACTTCGATGGTGAGTCCTAGTTTGACAATTGGCCTCCCGGTCAGCTGGTGACTCTAGGTTGGGAGCCATGATCATGGCGATCCTTGACTTCCCGGTCAAAGAGGGCGAACTCGACGATGCCGTGCGCGTCTTGCGCGGCGGGCTGGTAGCCACCCGGGCCTTCGACGGCAACCGTGGCGCTGAGATCTTGCTGGATGGTGACCCCAGCCACTTCCTGCTCATCGAGACGTGGGAGTCGGCGGCTCACAACCACGCGTATCAGTCCTGGCGCCTGACTCCTGATGGAGTGCTTCCCGGCTTCGCCGATCACCTCACCGGCGACTTCGTGATGACCGAATACATCGTCGCGGAGCACTGAGCACCTCCCCCCGGACCTGGGGCCTTTTGTGCAAAGAAATCTCATGTAGTTTGGAGACTTCTGGACTGACCGGCGATGCGTGGGGAGCACCGGGTGACGCTCGTCTCCTCGATCGCACGCCACCGCAAAGCGGTTGCCTCCGCTGTCGTTGTCGCGATCGTGGCAGCGATCCCGATCAGTTTCGCGTTGCTGCATCAGGGCTTCCCGGAGACCGACGTGCAACTCGATGCCAAAGATGTCTGGGTCACGAATGGGAACGCGCTGCTTGGCGGGCGACTGAACCGTCAGATCGAAGAGCTCAGCGGTGCCGTCAGCGGCCAAGCCCACGACCTCGATGTCGTGCAGAACGGCGACAGCGTGTTTCTGGTGGAGGCGGCAGAGGGTCGCATTTCGCGCATCGATCCGGCCTATACGAATCTGGTGGAGCCTGCCACTATTCCTGACGGATCGGCGGTCGCGCTGGGCGGTACGACGCTCGCGATCGTGTCACCTGCTGGCGCGCTCTGGGCGGTCAACGTGGCAAACGGGCTTACCTTCGATCCCGAGAGCCCACCCACCGCCCAGCTCGGCGCAGGGGGCACCGCGGTGGTCACCCCCAACGGCGTGGTGCTCGCCACGAGCGTCACCAAGCACGAGCTTGTGCGAGTGGATGCTCCCGGCACCCGTCCCACCACGCATCAGCTCGCCGTCGCGCAAGATGGGCAACTCGCGGCAGCGGGAGAGCGGGCGGTGCTGTTGGACGCCGCGGCTCACCGCCTGCTGCGCGATGACGGCTCAGCCATTGCGTTGCCCCAATCGGTCAACACCGATTCGAAACTGCAGCAGTCTGGCGCGGATGGCGACGAGGTGGCGATCGCCACCGGCTCGGGTGTTGTCGTCGTCACGCTGAGCACCGGGGCGACCCGCACGGTGTCTGGCGATCTCGCGAGCCCGGCAACCGGGCCCGACCAGATTTCTGCTCCGGTGGTTGTCGACGGCTGCGTGCACGCCGCCTGGTCTGCGGCGCAGCGCTATCTTCTGGCCTGCGACGGGCAGAATCCGCGCACGGTAGACATCGAGCAGAAGACGCAAGGTTCACAGCTGACGTTTCGCGTCAATCGCTCGGTGGTGGCCCTCAACGATCTCGGCAGTGGCAACGTTTGGCTGCTCGACGATCAGATGCGACTGGTGAAGAACTGGCAGGAGGTGACGCCTCCCCAGCAGAACGACACAAAAGACGGCGACCAGAAGTCGAGCACGCAGAGCTTCGCAGACACGCTTGCCGACCGCACCGACGTCAACCGGCCGCCGATCGCGCGCGATGACAGCTACGGCGCACGGCCGGGCCGTACGACGATCCTGCCTGTGCTGAACAACGACACCGACCCAGACGGAGACGTGCTCACCATTGCGAAGTTCACCCCGATCCCGGCTACCACTGGCACGCTCGATCTGATCGACAGCGGCCGAGCTCTCCAGTTCACCCCCGCGATCGGAGCCACCGCTGTGTCATTCCGCTACACCGTCGATGACGGTCGCGGCGGAGTCGCCGAAGCCCTCGTCACCGTGCGGGTGGTGCCCCAAGACCAGAACAGCGCGCCGGTCGCGCAACGCAGTACGAGCGTGAGCGTCGAGCTCGGTGGGTCGATCAGCGACAACGTGCTGTCCGACTGGCTCGATCCGGACGGCGATGATCTCTATCTGGATTCCGCATCCGCCAGCAGCGCAGACCAAGTGCGGTTCACTCCAGACGGGTTCATCACCTTTACGAACAGCTCGGGCCAGCCCGGGACCAAAGAGGTGACCTTCACGGTGTCAGATGGGCGACTGACCTCAACAGGCACCCTCGAGGTGAAGGTGGTGCCCGCCGGTTCGCTGGGGCCGATCGGCACCCCCGACTACGCCGAGGCGTTCCGTGGTCAAACGGTCGCCATCAGTCCGCTGGCCAACGACGTGAGCAACAACGGCCAACCTCTCACGTTGCTCGGCATCGACAAGCTGCCAGCTGGGGCCAACGTGAGTGCGGATCTGCAGTCAGGCACCGTCACCTTCTCAGCGCCCACCGTTGGCAGCTACTACTTTCAGTACTCGCTCGCGGCGGGAGCCGCCTCGAGTATCGGACTGGTGCGTGTCGATGTGCTGCCGGACCCGACCCAACCCGGACCCCCGATCGCCGTCAAAGACACCGCATTTCTGAGGCCCGGCGAGCCGACCACGGTGAAGGTGCTGAACAATGACGTGTCGCCGAGTGGCGCGGTGCTGGCAATTCAATCGATCGACACAGAGGGCACAGACCCCGCGGTAGCGATCGAGGTTCTGGGCAACGCCGTGATCCGGATCACCGCATCGGCGGCACTCACCGAGCAGACGCAGTTTCGCTACACCATCTCTGATGGAACGCGGGTTGCCTCGGCGGGCGTGACGATCGTGCCGGTGCCCCCGATCGTCAACCGGCAGCCGCCGGTGGCTCTCGACGACCGGGTGCGGGTGCGGGCGGGCGACGTGGTGAGCGCCGATGTGCTCGCCAATGACTTTCACCCAGACCAGGCGCAACTGATCCTCGATCCGAAGTTGGTCGACGTCAGCGAGGAGGGCGACGGACTCGCCTTTGTCGGCAATGGCAGGGTGCGCTACCAAGCCGGAACAACGCCCGGCGAGTACTCGGTGATCTACCGGGTCTCTGACCAGTTCGGTGAGAGCGCGACCGCGCGGGTCACGTTTGTCGTCGTCGCACCCGACCCGAAGACCAACCAGGCGCCGGTTCCACTGCCTCAGACCGCGCGAGTCTTCGCCGGATCAACCGTGCCGATCCAGGTGCCCCTTGATGGCATCGATCCCGACGGAGACTCGGTCACTGTCGCGGGTCTGGCGACGCCGCCCCAGCTTGGGGTGGTTCTCGATCCGACTGCCAACGGCTTCACGTACACGGCGAATGCCGACTCTGCGGGCACAGACACCTTCACCTACGTCGTCGAAGACGCATATGGCAAGCAGGCCATCGGCACCATCCTGATCGGGGTGATCCCGCGGCCAACCAGCGCCGCCCGGCCGAACGCCGTGAATGACTCGATCGAGATGCAGCCGGGCAAGGTGGCGACGGTGGGCGTGCTGCTAAACGATTCCGACCCGAGCGGCTACAAGATCTCGCTCGACAAGAAGCTGCTGGAAGTGCCAGCGGGGATCACCGCGACAGTCGAGGGCAACAAGATCGTGGTGCAGGCGCCGAAGAGCGAGGGCACGTTCTCGATTCACTACGGGATCAGCAACGGGCACGGCGGGACGGACGACGCCTACCTGAACGTCAAGGTGACAAAGGATGCAACTCCGATCTATCCGACCGCCGCCGACCACTACGTCGGGGTCGACAGTGTCGTCGGCAAGAGTGCCGTTGTCGTCCCGCTCGACGGACTCATCGCCGATCCTGGCGGCCGCGACGACGATCTCAAGATCTCGGTCGAGGGTCCGAATGCCGATCTGGCCACCGTTGATCAGGCAACCCGATCGATCACGGTGAAGCCGGGAAATCGACGTATGGCCGTCGCATACCGCGTTACCAGTTCGGCATCAGGGTTGAGCGCGACGGCGATCATCAGCGTGCCGCAGGCGGTCGGCGCCGACTATGCACCGCCGCCCTATTTGCGACGCGACCTCAAGCTGCCGCAACCGGTGCAGATGAACTCCGCCAAGACCTGGAAGCTCGCCGATATCGTCACGGTGCCGTCGAAGAAGCCCGCCCGGCTCAACACCCCGATCGATCTGACGGCCACGCACGGCACCGCGACGGTGAACGGCAGCGATGCGATCACCTTCACCCCCCAGGCCGGCTATCGCGGCGCGGCCTCGCTCACGTTCGACGTCACGGACGGCTCCGAGCACGCACTACTGACAATGACTTTGCTCGTCGGCGACCCGAACTTCACTGACGTTCCGCCGCAGTTCGTCACGCAAAACGTGGCAGTCGAGGCGGGCAATGACCCCAAGAACGTCGACCTCCGGGCATCGACAACTGATCTGAACCCGTCGCTGATCAGCCAATTCAGTTATGACTCTCTCAAGGGTCAGACCGATGCGATCGCGGCTGGCCTCAGCGGCGGCACGCTCAGCGTTTCGTCACCGTTCGGCACGCAGCCCGGAGCGAAGGCGACCCTGCACTTCACGATTCACTACCAAGGCTTCAGCGTGCCGGGAACGGTCAATGTCACCGTCGTGTCGTCGACGAAGCCACTCGCCCAAGCCATCGCCGACACGGCAAAGGGTCAACGCGGGGTCACAGACACGGTCAATGTGCTGGCGAACGACGTCAACCCCTTCGCGAGCAAGAACCAGCCGCTCGTCGTCGTCGACGCGCACATCGAGAACGCGGCCGAGTCGAGTGCGACCATGTCGTACACGAAAGACGGTGATGTCACCATTCATCCGGGAGCCGCCTTCATCGGCGTGGTGAGTGTTGTCTACACGATCGAGGACGCCACTAAAGACCCGAAGCGCGAGGTGCAGGGGCGCCTGCAGTACACGGTGCGTGACGTGCCCGCCAAGCCGGCGCCGCCCACCTTCGTCGAGGGCGACGG
>JBDTDV010000077.1:0-37422 GCA_039922875.1 Microbacteriaceae bacterium | reverse complement strand
TCGGCGACGCCGTACGCCTTCGTCCAGGTGCCTTTCGGGCTACGCACGCCGACGATGACCGCGGGCGCGGAGACTCTGACGTCGTCAAAAACTGCGGCCACAGCCGCGTCGTACTGAGCGCTGAGCGTGGTCGACATCGGTTTGGACGACTGGGTGTCCTTCGCGGCTACGACGCCTTCAGGGTCGGGCACGCATCCGGCAGCGGAGCCGGCGACCGGCGTGACGGCCGCCGGGGAAGACGATTCGGATGACCCGGGCGCGCTACCCGTGCACCCGCTCGCCGCGAGCGCGACGGCAACGCCCACGCCTAACAGTGCCCAATGTCGGTGGTTTCGCGCCGGCACCGGCAACGATGCGCTGTGTGAGTGATGACCCGGCATGCCCACGCTGGTACCTCGTTCTGTCATTGACCAGACGCGGGTGAGGTCTGGGCTCTGCGATCTGGGGCTTTGGTGAATTGTGGCACACCGGGCAAAACTTCGTGTCCATTCCGGCCCAGCTGTCGGGTGCGGTAAGCGTCGGAGGCCTGCTGTTCGATGCTAGGTTGGCGGTTGTGAACCGAAGCCGCCCACCGGAGCCGCGATTTCGTCGACTCTCAATTGCGGGTGGTCTCCTCATCGCCGCCGCGCTTGTTCTCTCCGGTTGCGTTGCCGACCCCCGGCCAGACGTGTCCAGCACGCCGTCCGCCGTGCAGGAGTTGAAGCCCCTGACCCAGGAGGCGCTCGCCTCGACGCTCGCGGCATCCGTCACGAAGAACCTCGTGCCCGGGGCGATCGCAGTGCTGACCACACCTGCCGGCACGGTGTCGGCCAGCTACGGCACAACCAACCTGGACGAAAAGCGGACTCCACGGGGTTCCGATGTCTTCCGAATCGGATCGGTCACCAAAACGATGACCGCGGCGGTGACTCTGCAGCTGGTCCGCGAGAAGAAGTTGGCCTTGACCGACTCGATCGAGACCATCGTGCCTGGAGTGCCGAACGGAGCGCAGATCACCATCGAAGACCTGCTGCAGATGCGAAGCGGCCTGCAGAATTATCTTGATACCGACGGCTTCGCGAACGTCTTCGACAATGACATGACCCACGTGTGGACACCGCAGCAGCTGGTGAATTTCGGCTTCGGGTATCCGGCTGTTTCGGCCCCGAATACCGCATTCGACTACTCAAACACGAACACCACGCTGCTGGGCTTGGTGGCAGAGAAGTTGGACGGCAAGCCACTTGCCGAAATTTTCCACGACCGATTGTTCGGGCCGCTTGGAATGAACGACACCAAACTCCCCAGTGCGACCACAACCGGGTTGCCCAATGCGCAGATCCAGGGATACCAATACGGGATCTTCCCCATCAATCACCGCCCACTCCTCTCAGCCGATCAGCAAGCTGCGGCAGCAGCCGGTTCCCTCAAACCAAACAACGTCACGGCGCAGAGCCCGTCGTGGTCCTGGGCTGCTGGCGGCCTGATCTCAACCGCGAACGATCTGACGACATGGGCGCGCGCGCTCAGCGGCAGCAGAGTCCTGGGCGCCAGCCTCCATCAGAGATGGTTGGACGATGTTAAGCCAATGGACCCGGCGAACCCGGAAGGTGGCCCTCAATACGGTCTAGGCATCGAACAGATTCGGTTCGGGCCGAACCGACTTTACTTCCATGAGGGCGAACTGCCAGGCTTCAATACGTTCGTCGCCACCGATCCGGCGCACGGAATGACGTTGGTTATCTGGACCAACCTCGCCCTCGCACCCGACGGGCAGCCTACCGCGAAGGCGGCTGCGGGCGCCGTGATCAAAAAGCTCTACCGCACGCAACTCGGAACAGCGGTGCTTCCGGCCGACGGCTGAACTGACACGATAGGGGCACGAGGATGACAATGTCCATCTGGGGGGCTATCGGCATCGGAACTCGCTGGCCGCACCTGCGTTGTCGGCCTGCCTTGCTCGGTCTCGGGCTAGCAGCGGCTTTAGCGGTCAGCGGCTGCACAGTCGGGCCACCGGCTTCGCCGTCGTTGTCATCTGGATCAAAGATGAAACCGGTGGCCGGGTCGGCGGCGGCGTGTGTGCCGAACCCGAAAAAGGTGGTCATGGCGAAGAACACGCAGTCGACGAAGCCGGTTTCTGCGGAACGCGCTGCCGCATACGACAGGGCTGCGGCCGCCGTCTTCGCGCAGGTGCAAGCGGACGCCCCCGCGGTCATCGTCGGCGTTCGCGGTCCGCACGGCACCTGGACGAAAGCCTACGGCGTTGCCGATCTGGTCACGGGCACACCGGCGGGGGTCGAAATGTATCAGCGGATCGGGTCTGTCACGAAGACATTCCTCGCCACGGTACTGCTGCAATTGGCCGGCCAAGGCAAGCTGCTGCTTGACGCGCCGGTTGATGACTATGTGCCGAATGTTCCGAACGGTTCCCACATCACGCTTCGTGAGCTCGTCACCATGACCAGTGGGCTGCCCGATTATCAGGACGACCCGAATTTTTATCACGAGTGGTTGGCCGACCCGGCCATGTCCTGGAGCACGGACCAGCGTCTGAGCGCGGCGTGGACGCTGCCGACGAAGTTCGCACCCGGAAGCAGCATGTTCTACTCGAACACCAACTACACGCTGCTGGGCCTGGTGATCGAACGGGTCACCGGAAAGACGCTGCCAGAGATGATCAAGGCCGGGGTCCTCGACCCACTGCATTTGAGCTCGACGACGCTGCCGAGCACCGCCGCATTCCCGAGCCCGCATCTGAATGGCTACTCGACCCTGCCGCTGCTGCTGTCCGGGCAGACGCCAGACAAATGGGTGGACACCACGGATTGGAATCCTGATTCATTCGGCGCGGCCGGGGGGATGACCAGCAAGGCGAGCGACCTGCTTGTCTGGGGCCGTGCGTTGGCGACCGGGCAAGGCGTGCTTCCGGCATCCGCTCAGGTGCAACGCTTGGAAGCGTTCGGCACCTCCAACCTTGGCCCCGGCGACTTTTACGGCTCAGGCTTGCAATGCAAGGATGGCTGGATCGGCCACGCTGGAACATACATGGGTTACAACACCAACCTTGTTTACCACCCGGACATCGACACCACGGTCGTCGTCGAGGCGACCGGAGGGGACGCCAGTAGCACCCCGCCGCGCCTGGTCGTCACCCAGGCACTGACCTCAGCGCTCGGCTCTGTTGCCGGAAAGCCGTACACTCCAACCGCCGTGCCCGCCGCGTTGCAGGTGCAGGTCCCGGTGCCCAAACTCTAAGGGATCACCGGGCCCCGCCTGTCGCGCGCGAGGCGCGACTCAGTCGACCGGCCTTGTCGACCGCCTACTCGATTACGGCGGCGAGTTCCAGCGCCGGGTAGTCGAGGTAACCGTGTTCGTCGCCGCCGTAGAACGTGCTGCGATCCGGGGTGTTCAGGGGCGCGCCGGCCTTCAGCCGCGCGACCAGATCCGGGTTCGCCAGCGCGAGATGGCCCACCGTGATGACGTCGGCCAGACCGTCGGTGAGATCGCTCACTCGGACGGCCAGGTCCGCCTTGGCCCGATTGAGCAACAGCGTGTTCGGCCAGAGCCTGCGCAGTTCGTGAAGTACGGTGTCGTCGGTTCCGGCCACAATGTGCAGATAGGCCAAGTCCAACGGCACTAGGGCTGAGACCAGTGCTCCGTAAAGGTCGTCTACGTCGTGCTCCACGATGTCGTTGAGCGGGTTTCCCGGTGAAAGCCGGATTCCGGTTCGGCCCGCACCGATCTCGTCGGCGATAGCAGTGGCCACTTCCACGCTAAGCCTGATCCGGTTCGCTATCGACCCGCCATATTCATCGCTGCGGTGGTTGACGTTGCTGGACAAGAACTGCTGCAGCAGATATCCGTTCGCCGAGTGGATCTCGACGCCGTCGGCCCCTGCTGAGATCGCGGCTCGGGCGGCGATCCGAAACTCCTCGACTACTGCATGCACCTCCTTGGTTGACAGTTCACGGGGTTCAGGGATCGGCTGCATCCCGGAGGAGGTGAACATCGGGCTCGCCGGCGCGACGGGGGATGGTGCCACGGCCTGGCGCCCATGCGGCGTGTTCTGCGGATGTGAGACTCTGCCGACGTGCATCAGCTGAATCACGATCTGCCCACCGGCCGCGTGCACCGCGTCGGTGACCTTACGCCAACCCTGGATGTGCTCGTCTCGATATATTCCGGGCGTGAGCAAGTACCCCTGGCCGTCATCGGAGGGTTGGGTGCCCTCGGAGATGACTAGCGCCATGGACGCGCGCTGTGCGTAATACTCGCTGTTCATTTGGCTGGGAACGCCGTTCTCGTGTGAGCGATCCCTGGTCATCGGGGCCATCGCGAGCCGGTGGGGTAGCTGCAGCGCACCGGCCCGGGTTGGCTGCCACAGCGGCGCAAGCACAGTGGGATCGATGGTTTGGTCATTCGACGTCATTGAGTTCTCCAGATTGATTAGGTTTCTGAGATCACACTATTACATGTCTAGACAAGTAATCTACCTATGCAGCTATTCCCTGGTCATCGGAATGGTTTTGCGTGCAGGCTGTTGTTTAGACAGGTATGCGCCTAAGCTGCACTTAGGATATCGAGGAGGTTCAGGTGGATCAGTCGCGATTCCCGGCACCGCGTGCTACCAGCAGCGGAGCCGGAGCGGACCGCACGGTGGTGCGACAGCCCACGGCGGCGGCCGGCGGTCCAGTCAGCCATGCGATCTTCCGGGTGGCCCGGCTGCACCGGATGCTGGCCGGCTCGTTGTTACGCCGCACCGGGCTCTACCCGGGGCAGGAGTTGGTGATGATGCATCTCTGGGACCAGGGCGAGCAACGCCAGAGTGACCTCGTCAAGGTTCTCGACTCCGATGCGGCGACGATGACACGCACGATCCAGCGTCTGGAACGGGCCGGCTTCGTTCGCCGGCGGCCGGATCCCACCGATGCTCGGGCGTCATTGATCGAACCGACGCCGGCCAGTGCGCATCTGCGCACCGAACTCGACGCGATCTGGCAGGAATTGGAGCGCGTCACTCTCGGCTCTCTCGACCAGGTGGAGCAGCAGACCACCCTAGCCATACTGGAGGCGCTGGAAGGCAATCTCGTCAGCGCTACTTGATCGTCAGCGCTACTTGATCATGAACAGCACAACAGCCAGGGCGAGACCGAGCGCGCACACCGAGTACCGCAAGACGTCGCCGTTGAGCTTCTTCGCGAACTTTCCACCCACTACGCCGCCTATTCCGGACGCCGGGAGTAATACCAGCACGAACAGCCAGCTGACCTGGCCCGAGAATGCATAGACGGCGACGCCGGCCAAGATGATCAATAGCGACAGCCCGTTCTTCAAGCCGTTGATCTTTTGGAAGTCCTCCTTGATCGCCGCGCCGAGACAGGCCAGAAGGAGTACCCCGACCCCGGCGCTGAAATAGGAGCCGTAGACAGACCCGACGAAAACACTGCCGATAGCCGCGCCTGAGGCCCGCGATGGCTGGCCGTCTTGGGGTTCGGCCGGCGCGAACCTCTTTCTCAACCAAGGCTGGGCCAGTAGCAGAAGTGCGGAGAACAGGACCAGATAGGGGATCACGATTTGAAAAGCCTTGCCCGGGGTGACCAGGAGAATGGCGGCGCCGAGCACCGCTCCGATGACCGTGGCGACCCCGAGGATGGGAAGCCGTTGTCGTTGGCCAACGATTTCCGCCCGGTACGCGTAGGCGCCACCGACATATCCCGGAGTGAGACCGATCAACGATGTCACGTTGGCCATCACCGGCGGCAATCCGCATGCCAGCAGCGCAGGGTAGGCCAGGAGCGTCCCACCGCCGGCCAGGGTGTTCACCGCTCCAGCCAGAAAGCCTGCGACGGCAACGAGACCGAACTGCGCGAACAACTCCATAACTGACTGCCCCTGTCTCTGGCCATCGGGACGAGGGTGCGATGGCCGATCCTAAGTTACTCCGGGGTATATTCTCGATTCTGGAATTCCTGCGTCCCGGCCCGAGCAATACATCAACGTGCACTACCGGGGACGGCTGTGTGCAGAGATCCTGCCAGCGATACCAGGGTTCCAGAAGGACAGTGATGTCAAATTCTGCTACTCCCACCCGAGGCCCGGCGAGACCGGGCCCATACATCGTCGCCGGGATAATCCTGACGATAGGAATCGTGCTACCGCTGGTCGTGCCGATGTACGCCAAGCACGACCCCGAGCTACTCGGGTTCCCCTTCTTCTACTGGTATCAGATCCTCTGGGTCTTCGTGGAAGCCGGCCTGCTCTGGATCACCTACACGATCGTGACCCGCGAAGACAAGCGACGCCGTGCCGCTGTGCACAAGCCGAACGGCTCGAGTCTGAGCGACTCGAACGGTACGGGCAAGTGAGCGCGAGTCTGGCGGCAGCCGTCCTCTCAGCGGCTGCCCCGGAACGACCGATCAACGGTGTCGCACTGACCGTTGTCATCGTGATTTTCTCGCTGGTTGCCGTGATGGGCTTCTGGGCCGTGCGGTGGCGCGTCAAACCCGAGGAACGCGGACTGAAGTCACTGGACGAGTGGGGACTGGGCGGCCGTAGTTTCGGAAACTGGATCACCTGGTTCCTACTCGGCGGCGACCTGTACACCGCATACACCTTCATCGCCGTGCCCGCGGCCATGTACAGCACGGGCTCCGTCACCGGCTTTTTCGCGGTGCCATACACCGTCGTGTTATACCCGATCGTGTTCTTGTTGATGGCACGGCTCTGGTCGGTCTCGCACCGTCATGGATTCGTGACTCCGGCCGACTTCGTGAAGGGCCGTTACGGCAGCAAATCGCTCTCGCTGGCGATCGCGGTCACCGGAATTCTGGCGACGATGCCCTACATCGCCCTGCAGCTGGTGGGGATCAAGGCGGTCTTGTCCGTTCTCGGTCTGGGCAGCGGCGAGAACCTGTTCATGGCCGACCTGCCGCTGATCATTGCCTTCGCGGTGCTCGCCGCATACACCTACACGGCGGGGCTGCGCGCGCCGGCAACGATCGCCGTTGTCAAGGACCTTCTGATCTACCTGGCGATTGTCGTCGCGATCATTTGGCTTCCGTCGCACATGGGCGGCTGGGGCGCGATCTTCGACTCTGCGCAGACCAAGATGTCGGCGATCAACCCGGCGACGCAAAAGGCGGTCGGATCGATCATTCCCGGTGCCACCAGTTTCAACGCGTATTGGACCCTGGCGTTGGGCTCCGCGATGGCGTTGTTCATGTATCCGCACACCATCACCGGCGTCCTAGCGACCAAGGCCAGGAACACGATTCGGCGCAATGCCGTTGTCTTGCCGCTCTACACCGTGATGCTCGGCTTCCTGGCCCTGCTCGGCTATGTGGCGATCAAGGCGGGCACGATTCCGGTCGGAGTGGACGGCAAAATCAATCCGCAGCTGATCGTGCCGCAGTTGTTCCTGGATAACTTCCCGGCCTGGTTCGCCGGGGTCGCGCTTGCGGCGATCGCGGTCGGCGCCCTCGTACCGGCGGCCATCATGTCGATCGCTGCCTCGAATCTGTTCACCCGCAACATTTATCGGGACTTCATCAAGCCGCATGCCACGCCGGAGCAGGAGGCGAAGGTCTCCAAGGTCACCTCGCTCGTCGTGAAATTCGGCGCGTTGATCTTCGTCCTGGTGATGGACCAATCCGCCGCGATCAACATGCAGCTGCTTGGCGGGATCTGGATCCTGCAGACCTTCACGGCGATTGTGGCCGGCCTGTACACGAACTGGTTCCACCGCTGGGCGTTGCTGATCGGATGGGCGGTCGGAATCGGCTACGGCACGTGGGCGGCCTGGAATGTGGTGAACCCGGTCACGCACGCGCACTTCGGCGGCTCGATCGCGGCGATCCCGTTCACGGACATCCCGATCTACATCGCGATCACCGCGTTCGTGCTCAACGCGCTGGTCTCGGTCATCCTGACGGTCGTGTTCCGGGCGCTCAAGGTCAAGGACGGCGTGGACAGCACCACGGCCAGCGACTACGGCGCGGATGAGAACGACCCGAAGGTCGCCGACATCCAGAAGGTCATGGACAAGGAAATTGAGCAGGGCGAGTCGGAGACGGCGGCGCCCGTTGTCTAAGGCGCACCGGTCGTGAGGATCGTGACCGGGTCCACGGTCACCCTCCGTTAGGTGCGGATGGCGACGATGGGCGTCGTGGTCGGTTTTTTAGAACCACCCTGTGGTTCGACCGTGACGCCGATCGTCGCCCCCGGGCGCAGTTCACCCTCGAGCACCCGCCAGGTAGTGCCGTTCTCGGTGGGATCCATGGTGCCGGCCGGGGTGGGCACGTCACCGGCGATGTACCAGAGCTCGTAGGTCTTGTCAGAGGGGAGGCTCTTCAGCCCATCCACCAGAAGGGCTGATTTGCCGACCTCGGGCGACCACACCACCGTTGCGGTGCCCCCGCCCGTAATGGTCGCGGTGGTCCGCTGGGCATCGGGCGCGGAGTTGATCGATGCCAGTGCGCTGGCTTGCTGCTGGTGGAATGATTCGCCGGAATTGATGCCGATTCCCACCAGGGTGCCGCCAACAAACAGTACGGCTGCCGCGGCTGCGGCGGCCAGGATGCCGACGGGCCGGTTGAACCAGCGGGCTCGGGCGCGACTGGTCGCCCTCGTGGTGAGGTTCGGATCGGTCGTGAGCCCATCCATGGCCGCTGCAGTTTCCAGAGGCGGCAACTGCGGGATGCCGCCGAGCCTGGCCATGATGTCGGCCTTCAACCGAGCCGGGGGATCGACCGGCTGCACCGCCTCCCCGAGCCGAGCTGCGGTGGACTGCAATTCGTCTGCCTCCTTGAAGGCACCCGGTGTCGAATCCAGGTAGTTCTGGTACTCGGCGCGCTCCCGCGCGGTCAGTGAGCCGAGGGCGAAACCCGCCGCCAGCAACCGTGGGTCATCGGGGTCGGTCATGGTGTCACCCCCAGTTCGTTACGAAGCCGGCTCATCCCGTCGCGCAGCCTGGTCTTTACCGTGCCGACCGGAATGCTGAGCCGTTCGGCCAGTTCGGTGTGGGTCAGTCCACCGTAGTATGCGAGGCTGACCGCCTGCCGCTGCGCCTCGCTCAGGCTGTGCATTGCGGCCTCCACCCTTTCATGTTCGATTCGTACCTCGGCGGCCTCGGCCACCTGGTCGTATTCGGTCCCATAATCGCGGATTCCCACCCGGATGTCTCGGTTGCGGGTCGCCTGGGCCGAGCGGATCCGGTCGATGGCCCGGCGATGCGCCATCGTCATTGTCCACGTCGAAGCTCCTGCTTTGTTCGGATCGAAGCGGCTCGCGGACTGCCAGATCTCCAGAAAGACTTCCTGCGTCACCTCTTCTGATTGCGCGTGATCGCGGATGAGCCGTCGGACCAGACCGAGCACCTTGGGGGCGAACCGATCGTAGAACTGCGCGAAGGCTGCGGTATCACCCCGACCAACTCGGGCCAGCAGGGCTTCGGCGGCCGGTTCACCGATGTCGCCTGTCACGTCCTCAAGCATGACAGGTTTCCGTTCCTGCAGCGCCGTCATCAGGCGTCCTCGGTCATTTCGCATCGAGCGCTCAACCGAAGGTGAACGAGAACGCCTGAACGCCGTGCGTCAGGCTGACATCCAGTGTTCCCGAGCGCAGATCGGAGGTTTTCACCAGTCGATAGGATTTCGGCGTCCCGTCGACGTTCACGGTGTGTTGGACTCCGTCGACGCGATACGTGACGGTTCCGGAACCCGATAGCACCATCCGAACCTCCTGGGCCGTGTAGTTCAGCCGGACGTCGCCGGTGCCCTTCGCCGAACTGCACGTTTCGTACCACTCCACTGGCGTCGATGAGGTAGTGCGCAGGCCAGTAGCGGTTGCGGTAGTTGGTCCAGGTCGACAGGGTGTTGTCGATGGCTACCGGGTAGCTGATACCCAAATCGGATGCGCCCTGCTCCACGTTTCCGACCACCTTTTCGAATGAATACTCCGGCGAATGGACTCCGATCACCTGGAGTCCCGCCGCGTGGTATGCCTTGTCCCAGGCGACCACGTGCGGCACCGATCGTTGGCAGTTGATGCAGGAATACGCCCAGAAGTCGATCAAAACCACCTTGCCTTTGAGCTCAGGCAGTGCGATCGGCGCGTTTGCCGGGGTATTGAACCATTGCTGTATGCCGGTGATCTCCGGGGCGGTGCCGCAGATGCGCAGTTCATGCGCATCATTGCTGCACCGGGAGAGGGCCTTGTTCTGGCGTAGCGCAGCACATCTTGGGGCAGCTGCAGCAGGGCCAGCAGCAGCGACCCCACCAGTGTGAACACGCTGAAACTCACCACCAGACCGAGGATCACCAAGTACGGCCGCCAGCGAGAGACCGGCATTGCCGCCCCGCGGTCCGCCTGCACGCCACCGGAAAGAAGATCACCGGCAGAACGGGCAGGATGCAGGGCGAAATTCCGGTGATCAAGCCGCCGAGGAAGCCGGTCAAGGCGAGGGACAGGTACACGGTGGCCTCCAACGGGTCGGTATGCACGATATTCGGAACCCGCCGGAAATCGGATTGATCCCAATCCGAAGGAGAATCCCATGCGTATAACCAAGAGAAATGCGGTCACGGTGCTGGCAGTCACGGGCATCGCGATGTTCGCGCTATCCGGCCGCGCCGCCGGTGGATCCCGCCGCCGATCTGGTGGGACCCGGCTGTGCCGCCTACGCGGCTCAGGTACCAAGCGGCCCCGGCTCTGTCGTGGGCATGTCGACCGACCCGGTTGCTGTTGCAGCATCCAACAATCCGTTGCTGAAGACTCTGGTAGCCGCCGTCTTCGGCAATCTGAACTCCGACGTCAACCTGGTTGATACCCTCAACGGCGACCAGTTCACCGTGTTCGCACCGGTGGACGACGCGTTCGCAAAGCTCGACCCGGCAACAGTCGACGTGCTGAAGACTCCGGCGGGTGCCGAGACGCTCAAGAAGATCTTGACCTACCACGTGGTTGCAGGCCCGCTGTCGCCCGACACGATTGACGGGATGCAGAAGACGGTAGAGGGTGGCTCGGTCGAGGTAACCGGGAGCGGCGACATGATGACGGTGAATGGTGCCAACGTCATCTGCGGTGGAGTACACACCGCAAACGCCACGGTTTACCTGATCGATGGAGTGTTGATGCCTCCGGCCAACTGAGCGAGAGCTCAGTGGCTGACGTGCCGTCGACCGCCTGTCATGGCGTCGGCGGCACGGACCAGCGCCAGGTGGGAGAACGCCTGCGGGGTATTGCCGGCCTGGCGGTGGTCGTCCACGTCATACTCTTCGGACAGCAATCCGACATCGTTGCAGAAGGTGACGAGGCGGTCCATGAGCTTCGTTGCCTCCGGCATCCGATTGGATTGGGCGTACTGTGCCACCAGCCAGAACGAGCACGCCAAGAACGGATGCTCCGAGCCGGAAAGCCCGTCGACTCCCTTCTCCGTTCGATAGCGCAACACCAGACCGTCCCGGAGCAGATCGTGCTCGATGGCGGCCACCGTTCCGAGCATTCGCGGGTCGTCGGCCGCGCAGTAGCCGACCTGCGGCAGCTGAAGCAGCGAGGCATCCACCTCGGCTGAGCCGAAGTATTGCGTGTAAGTGCCCCGCTTGTGATCGAATCCCTTTTCCTCGATCTCGTCACGGATTCGGTCGCGGAGCCGGCTCCAACGCTGTACAGGCCCGGGTAGGCCGAACTCGGTGGCACCCTTGACCGCACGATCGAAGGCGGACCACACCATTACCCGCGAGTGGGTGAAAGCGTGCGCCTCGCCGCGGATCTCCCAAATACCCTGGTCCGGGGTCTGCCAGTTCTTCTCCAAATAGGTCATCAGCGATCGTTGCAGCGACCAGGAGAACCGCGTCTCGGCGATACCGGCCTCGCGGGCCGAGTGCAGAGCAACCATGACCTCGCCGATGACATCGGCCTGGAACTGGAGCGCCGCCGCGTTGCCCACCCTGACCGGCGCGGACCCGCGATACCCGGGCAGGCTGCTCAACTCGCGCTCTGATAGGTAACGCTCACCAGCCAGGCCATACATGATCTGAACGTCGGCAGGATCTCCGGCTATCGCCCGGAGCAACCAGCGGCGCCATTTCTCGACCTCGGTGCGGAAGCCGTGATTCAGCAGGACGTCCAGGGTGAGCGAGGCGTCGCGCAACCACACATAGCGGTAATCCCAGTTGCGCTCGCCCCCGAAGTCCTCCGGCAGCGAGGTTGTGGCAGCGGCGACGATACCGCCGGTGCCGTCGTGGGTCAGCGCTCTCAACACCAGCAGGGACCGGATCACCTCGTCGGTGTACGGCCCATCGTGGCTGCAATTGCGCGCCCAGTCATTCCACCACTTTTTGGTGGAGGCCAACGCGGCCTCAACATCTATGGCGGCTGGAGCGTCTCGATACGAGGAAAACCAGCCGATGGAAAGGTCCACGCTTTCACCCTCGGCAACGGTGAACGAGTTCTGGTGGCTGTGATCTGTGGCGTGCAATTCCGGCCCGCGCACGATGACAGCGTCTGCCCCGGCCACGGCGATCAGTGCTTTCGAATCTTTCTCGGTGACCTTTCTCACCCACGGCATCGCTGCGGCATAGTCGAAGCGAATCCGCAATTCCTGATGCAGCTCCACGCTTCCTCGGATGCCACGAATCCGCCTGATCACATCGACGCGGTCATGCCCACTCGGCATGAAGTCGACCACCTCCACTTCGCCGGAATCGGTTGTCCAGCGTGTGATCAGGACGAAGGTGTTCTTCTCGTAGTGCCGGCTGGCCTTCGCGTCTGTGTCCGTGGGAGCGACCAACCACCGGCCATGGTCTTTGGAACCGAGCAAGGCCCCGAACGTCGAGGCGGAATCGAAGCGCGGCAGGCACAACCAGTCAATGCTTCCGTCGCGCCCGACCAACGCTGCGGTGTGCGAGTTGCCGATGAGTGCATAATCTTCAATGCCTAGAGCCATGACGACAGTTTGGCAGTTAGGGTCTAAATATGACTGCACCAGTGACGTCTCTGCTGATATTGGGGGGGAGCGGGGACTTGTCCTCGCGACTCCTGCTTCCGGCCCTCGGCCAGCTGCTGACCGAGCAACCTGAACGAGAGATGCATCTCGTGGGGGCCGGAACCGAGAAGTGGAGCGACGACGACTGGCGAAAAAAGGTGCGGAGTTCGTTCGCAACCCAGAAGGCGTCGGGCTCCTGCGTGCGGAAGGTGTTGCAGAACACCGCCTATCTGACCGCGGACGTGACCAAGGTCGACGACCTTACCCGACTGGTGAAGGCATGCCAGGGGACTCCGGCCATTTACTTTGCGCTGCCGCCGGCCATAACCGCTAAGGCATGCGCCGCGTTGAAGCAGGTCGCGCTGCCAGAAGGTACCGTGCTCGCGCTGGAGAAGCCGTTCGGCACCGACCAGGCCAGTGCCGCGGCACTGAATGCGCTTGTCACCGATCTGGTGCCGGAGGAGCAGGTGCACCGGATCGACCACTTCTTGGGCCGGTCGGCGGTGTACAACATGCTGGGGCTGCGATTCGCCAACCGGATCTTTGAGCCGGTGTGGAACGCCGGGCACATCGAACGAGTCGACATCCGCTTTGACGAGACGCTGGGCTTGGAGAACCGGGCACGGTATTACGATAAGGCCGGCGCGCTGGTGGATATGATCCAAAGCCACCTGCTGCAGGTGTTGTCCGTGTTCGCGATGGAACCGCCGGCCACTCTTGCGGCGATTGACTTGCGGGATGCAAAGGCGCAGGTGATCCGCGCCGTGAAGGTCTGGCACGACAGGCCGAGCCGGTTCAGCCGACGGGCCCGCTACACGGCGGGAACCATCGACGGGCGGAAACTGCCATCGTATGTTCAAGAGAAGGGCGTCAACCCGAATCTGGAGACTGAGACTCTCGCCGAGGTCACCGTCGAAGTCGACAATTGGCGCTGGGCTGGCGTTCCGTTTACGCTGCGCTCCGGAAAGGCGCTCGGCACGGCACGGCACGAGATCGTCGTCTCTTTCCGGCCTGCGCAGCACGTACCGGGCGGGCTGACCGGGATGGAACTTCCTACGAAACTGAGAATCGCCCTCGGTCCAGACGAGATGGTGCTGGAGTTGAACATCAACGGCCGGGGCGATCCGCACACGATCGACCGGGCAGAATTGAAGGCGGATTTCGGCGTCGGCCAGTTGGTCGCCTACGGTGAAGTGCTCGAGGGTCTGCTGGACGCGGACCCAGCGCTGACGGTGCGCGGGGATACCGCCGAGGAGTGCTGGAGAATCGTCGCGCCGGTGCTCCGTTCGTGGCACGCCAACAAGGTCCCGCTTGAGTCCTACCCGGCGGGCTCGGACGGTCCGACCGACTGGGCTCCGCTGGGCTGAATCGCTGCTATTCGACGAGGCTGCTATTCGACGAGGCTGTTATGCGACGAGGCTGTTATGCGACGAGTGCGTGCTCGACACCGATGCGCGGAATCTCCCCGGTCACCGGCTTACGCAGGTCCGCCCACACCGTGATCGGCGCGGGCTGCCAGGCGAGCGCGGCAGGCTCGGCCGGTAGCGGTTCCTGCGCTGCTTGGGCGGCGGAGATCGCACCGGCGATTTGCTGAGACACCGAGTCGGTGAGGATGCCGTGGAAGATGGTGTCGGTGTCGCCATCGGTGCGGCGGACCACGCTCCACTGACCTGAGGTGCCGATCAGATCGGCGAGGGATGCATGGACAATTTCATACAGCTGCGCTTGCGTCAAGTGTGGCTGCGGTGCCGGCGGGACGGGTGGGGTCACTGCCTGGGCAACGTGGCGTCTACGACCAAACATCGAGGGACCCCCTTCAAACGGACCGGATGTTGGTTCCAGTCTCCTTCAGCGTCGGCCGAAATCGCTTCGGACACGCCGCGGGGCGGGCTTAGCGGCGCGAATTTTCCAGCGCCTTGACCTGTTCGTCCCGATTGCTCTGGATCACGGTGCCGATGGCGAGCGCGGCAGTGATCGCCCAGCTCGCCCAACCCAGGGCCAGGCGCCAATCGCGCGGGCCGACGCGAGTTTGGCGGATCGCAGACCAGGCACCAACCGCCGCGGTGAGGATCTTTCCGTTGAACAGGTATTTACGCATAGGGGTCGGCCTCCGATCGCCTCTACGCTACCGCGTTAGCGGTCGGTGCCGGGCGATTCCGCTCAAGTCCACTGGCTGACAGTCCACTGGTAATCTGACCGATCGTGCAGAACCTGACCGATCGGACAGCTAAGGTAGACATCATGACACTTTCCCACCCCGACTCGTCGGCGCGGGCGCCGCGTCCGAGTGCGAGCGTCGAACTGCGATCCATCGCGATCGAACAATTCGCCTCCGCCGGGTTCGCGGGAACCTCACTGCAGCAAATCGCCGATCTGGCCGGCTACTCGAAATCCAGCGTCCTCTACCACTTCGCATCGAAGGAAGCACTGCTGGAAGCAGCCCTCGGACCGGCCCTAGATCGCCTGGAGCAGATTCTGCCCGGGGTCGGCGGCCTCAGCAGCTCACCGCAGGCACGGGCCCGATTCATCGAGGACTTCATCGACTTCCTGCTGGAGTACCGGCTCGAGGTGCACACCTTCATCAATCAGGGCCAATCGTTGCGCGGAATCCCGGTCATCGATCGAGGGAACGCGATCATCGGCGCACTCGCGGCATCCCTGACCACCGGTTTCAGCAGCACGCAACAGAAGATCCGGTTCGGCGTCGCGCTGGGCGGTGCAGCCTACGCACTGGTCGGCGGGATGAACTTCGCCGGCGACGACCTGCTTCCGCCGGAGGAAGTCAGGCCTGCCCTGATCGCAACCGTCTCGGAGTTGCTGGCTCCTGCTGCTCCCACTGACGTCTAGCTGGAGGATTCCGTCACTTATGGCAACACTGCTTTACCGTATCGGCCATTTCGCGTATCGAAAGGCGTGGGCCGTGATCGGGGTCTGGATCGCCATTCTGATCGCTGTCCTCGGCGTCGGCATCGGATTGGGTGGCCAAACACAGGAGTCGTTCGCCATCCCCGGCACCGAATCGCAGCAGGCGATCGACAAGCTGGATGCCGTCTTCCCGGCCGCCGCGGGGTCGAGCGCCCAAGTGGTTTATCAGGCCCCGGATGGCGGGACCGTCCGGACCGTCAAGTACCAGAGTGCCATTGATGCCATGGCGAAGGAATTGGGCGAGATACCTGGTGTCGCCTCCGCGCTCAGCCCGTTCTCCCAGTACGCCAGCGGCGCCATATCCCCAGACGGCAACATCGCCTATTCGTCGGTGCAGTTCGCCGGCCAGACCTCGGAGGTCTCGGACAGCACCATCGCGAAGGTGAAGGAGACCGCAGACGGCGCCAGGGCGGCCGGGCTGACCGTCGAATTCGGCGGTCAGGTCTTTCAAGACAACAGCTTCGGCATCACCCCCACGGAGGCGCTCGGGGTGATCTTCGCGGCTGTGGTGCTCTTGATCACGTTTGGGTCGTTGCTTTCGGCAGGGATGCCGTTGCTGACGGCGCTGCTTGGCGTCGGCATCACGATGGGTGCCGTGATCGCGGTGTCGGCGTTCATCACTGTGTCTAGCGCGTCCCCCATGCTTGCGCTGATGCTTGGCCTGGCCGTCGGCATCGACTACTCGCTGTTCATCCTGTCCCGGCATCGAACCCAGCTTGCCCGCGGGGTGGAACCGGAAGAATCTGCCGCGACATCCGTGGCGACCGCCGGCAGCGCGGTGGTCTTCGCCGGCGCCACCGTGATCATCGCTTTGTTGGGTCTGCTGGTGGTCGGCATCCCGTTTTTGAGCGTGATGGGGCTCGCGGCAGCGTTCGCGGTGTTCATCTCGATCCTGGTAGCACTCACGCTGGTGCCGGCAATGTTCGGTCTCGCCGGGAGACGATTGATCCCCAAGGAAGGGTCCCGGTCCTGGAAGCGCGCGCACGCACACTTGGGCGGAAGGCCGACCATGGGCCTGCGCTGGGTGGCGATGGTCATGAAAGCCCCGGTGGCGTGGGTGATCGGGGTGATCCTCGTGCTGGGGGCCGTAGCCGTTCCTGCGCTGAGCCTGAACCTGAACCTCCCCAGCGGTGCCTCGCAGCCGGAAGGCTCGACCCAACGGGCTGCCTACGACCTCATCGAGACCGGCTTTGGCCCCGGATACAACGGCCCGCTGGTCGTGGCAGTGGACATCACCCAGACCACCAATGTGATGGGAGATCTAAAGAGCATTGCCGCAGACCTGGCGACGCTATCCGATGTCGCGTCGGTCAAGCCCGGCATCCCGAATCCGAGCCTGGATACCGCGATCATTCAGGTGATCCCGAAGAGCGCGCCGGATTCGGAGGCGACCAAGGCGCTGGTCCAGACGATTCGTGACCAGGAGCGCGCGATTCAGGAGCGATACGACACTCCGATTGCCGTCACCGGGCAGACTGCCGTCGCTGTCGACATCTCCAACCGCCTTGCCGGGGCGCTGATCCCGTTCGCGCTGGTAGTCGTGGGGCTGAGCGTGCTATTGCTGATGATGGTGTTCCGCTCGGTGTTTGTGCCGATCAAGGCCGCCGTCGGCTTCCTGCTGTCGATATCGGCGTCCATCGGGGTCGTGGTCGCGATCTTCCAGTGGGGGTGGCTGGGCGACCTGCTGAACATCGATACTGCTGGCCCGATCCTGAGCTTCCTGCCGATTATCATGATGGCGCTGCTGTTCGGGCTGGCCATGGACTACGAGGTGTTCCTCGTCTCCGGCATGCGCGAAGAGTATGTGAAAAGTGGCGACCCGAGGCAGGCAATCACCGCCGGGTTCTCCCAGGCAGCCCGGGTGGTGACGGCTGCCGCGCTGATCATGTTCTTCGTCTTCTTCGCCTTCGTGCCGGAAGGCTCCGGGGTAATCAAGGGCATCGCGCTCGGGCTGGCGGTCGGGATCTTCTTCGACGCCTTCCTGGTCCGGATGACGCTGGTTCCGGCCGCGATGGCGTTGGCCGGGCGTGCCGCCTGGTGGCTGCCCGGCTGGCTGGCCCGTCTGCTGCCGAATGTCGATATCGAGGGCGATGGGCTGCGCCGCCATCTTGCCGATCGGGACTGGGCCAGCGGCACATCGGGTGCGGTCGTGGCCGAGGACCTGGTGGCCGGCGTGGCCGGACGCACCCTCGGACCGGTGAACACCTCTGTTCCGGCCGGTTCGGTGCTGATCCTCCGTGGCGACCTGGCCGAACGCCGCGTCATCGCCGCGACGCTTGCCGGGCGGTTGGATCCGGTCTCGGGCCGGTTGCAGGTTCTCGGGCATCCGTTGCCTTCGGAGCGCGCGAAGGTCATGCGGCGGGTGACGCTGGCGGATGCCGGCACCCTTCAGGCCCATGAGGGCACCCGCACGGTCGGCAGTGTCCTGCACGATCGCCTGGTCTTGGCGCTGCCCTGGTGGAAGACCAGGTCGGCCAGGCGCCGAGTCGCCGATTGGATCGAGCGGGTGAACCGGGCCCTGGCCGATTCGCACGACAGCGCAACCGACCGCGCAGGGCACGATGGCACGGCGATCACCGCCGACACCAGCCTGGCGTCCCTTGCGGCGGTGCCCAGGGCGGCCTGTTTGATCGCCGCCGCGCTCGGTGAGCGCTCCGGTCTGGTCTTCATCGACCTTTCGGACGGGATGCCGTCGGCAGCCCAGAACCAGCGAATCCTCGCCATTGCCGGTGCCCTCGCCCCGACGACAACGACGCTCGTCGTCGGATCCTCCTGCTATTTCGAACCGCTCCAGGCCGTTGCCGGCCGGGATTGCATGACCCTCGATCTCGACGTCCTCATCCGAAAGGGTGCCCTGCGATGAACAACCCACTCGAAAAGATCTTCCGGACCACCACGACCCGGCGTCGCTGGGTCGGCGCGCTGGTTCTGGCTGCCGTGATCGTGGTGCCGCTGGCCGTCGCCGGGGTGGTCTCCGGCGCACTCTCCTCGGCGACGACGAGGATCGACGCGATTCCGGCTGTGGTGGTCAACAACGACACGATGGTCACCACCACAACGGCCGATGGCAGCAGCCAGCCGGTCTTAGCCGGTCGCCAGTTGGTCACCGAGCTGACCGGCAAGAAGAGCGCCGGGTTCGCCTGGACCATTTCCAATTCCGCTGATGCCGCCAAGCTGCTGTCCTCGGGCCAGGCCTACGCAGTCCTGACGATCCCCAAGGATTTTTCCGCCTCGATCACCTCGATTTCCGGCGCTGATCCGAGGCAGGCGACGATGAGCATCCGCACCGACGATGCGCACGGCTACCTGGCCGGGTCGGTGGCACAGTCGGTGGGGTCCGCGATGAGCGGCACCTTCGGAAAGAGCATCACCGAGCGCTATCTGACCTCGCTTTTCGGCGGAATGGCCGGCATGGGCAGTTCGCTTGGTAGCGCAGCCACCGGGGCGACCGGGCTGTCGTCGGGCGTGGCGCAACTGGCGACCGGTCTGGACGGTCTGGCTGGTGGGGCCGCCTCCAGCGCCGCCGGGGCATCGACCCTGGCCTCCGGCGTCGGCGACTACACTTCTGGCGTCGAACAGCTCAGCGGCGGCCTGACACGGTTGCAGGCCGGCGCGGCCGGCTTGAGTGATCTCTCCGGCGGGGTCGCCGGGTACACCGGGGGAGTGAGTCAGCTCGCGCAGAGCTTCGCACAACTGAACGCGCAGTTACGGCTGAACCCGACCAACGCGCCGCTGCAACCCAGCCTGGATCAGCTGGAGCAAGGCCTTACCGGCCTCGCCGGCAGCGGGAGCACGCTGTCCGCATCCACCACGACCGCTGTGGATGGCATCCAGAACGGCATCGCAGCCTCGGCCTCCGGCGCGGACGCCCTCGCCTCCGGAGGTCCCGCGTTGCGTTCCGGGGCCGCCGAGCTGGCCGACGGCCTCGGCCAGCTGGCAGACGGAACCGCATCCTCCGCCGCTGGCGCGCACACGTTGGCTGACGGCGCCCAGACGATGGCAGCCGGTCTGACAACCGGCGCACACAAGGCGACCGAGTTTGCTGCGGGAGACACGGCGGCGACCGCGAAGGTCGTCGCCAACCCGGTCGGAATCTCGGTGCAGCGGGACAATCCGATCTCCTCGATCGGAGCGGTCATCGGGATGATCTTCGTCCCGGCCGGGCTGTGGATCGGCGCAATCGCCATCCTGCTGGTGCTCAAGTTGGCGGTGCCGGTAGCGTTGGCTTCCACAGCATCCACGACCAGAATCGTCTTTCGCGCGATGGGCCGGATGATGCTCGTGGCGGTCGGCCAGGCCGTCGCCATAATCATTCTGCTGCACACCGCGCTTGGCGTGTCGTGGGACAAGTTGCCGCAAACGCTCGCCTTCGCGGTTCTGCTTGCGGTGGTGTTCTCCGCGTTCCATTACCTGCTGACCGCGGTCTTCGGGCGGGTGGGCATTGTGATATCGCTGGTTCTGCTGGCCCTGCAGCTGACCGCCAGTGGAGGGCTGTATCCGATTCAGCTGCTTGCTCAACCGTTCCAGGCGATCAGCCCGTTCCTTCCGCTCACTTACGCGGTTCAAGGTATGCAGGGCATTGTCTCTGGGGTCGGCGGGGGGTCGGTCGCGGGGGCGTCCGCACTGCTGGCCGTCGGAGCGGTGATCTGCGTTGTGCTGTCGCTGTGGGTGGTCGCCCGAAAGCGGGGAGCCAAGGCGTTCGGCTTCGCGCTCGCCACGGCATAGCCAGAACGGCGGCGTAACCCGATCGACCGCGTCGTCCGGTCCGCCGCAAGCTCGGCTGATAATCTGGACGCGACGACAGGAGCCATCATTTCTCCACGCACATCCGAATCAGTCCAGCGCCGGCCGCAGCGTTTCGACCTCGTTGTCGTTTCGAACCGGCTCCCGGTAGACCGGGTCATCGCAGCCGACGGCGCAGCCAGTTGGCGGCCGTCGCCTGGTGGATTGGTCGCTGCGCTGGAGCCGATGATGCGGACAAATGGCGGTGCGTGGGTGGGCTGGCCTGGAGTCCCAGACGAGGAGGTCGAGCCCTTCGAGTCCGACCACATCAACATCATCCCGGTCGCCCTGACCGCGCAAGAGGTGACCGACTACTACGAGGGTTTTTCGAATGACACCCTGTGGCCGCTCTACCACGACGTGATCGCCCCGCCGACATTCCGTCGGGAGTGGTGGGACGCCTATCTCGAGGTGAACCAACGATTCGCGGATGCCGCCGCGCGGGTCGCCGAAACCGGCGCGGTGGTCTGGGTGCACGACTATCAGCTGCAACTGGTGCCCAAGCTGCTGCGCGATCAACGCCCCGACCTGGTGATCGGGTTCTTCGACCACATCCCGTTCCCGCCGTACGGCATCTATTCGCAGTTGCCCTGGCGCCGACAGATCGTCGAGGGGCTGTTGGGAGCCGATGTCATCGGCTTCCAACGGGTCGCGGACGCGGGCAACTTCTCCCGAGCGGCTCGCAGGTTGATGGGATTCGAGACCAGGGGCCCGGTCATCGAGGTGCCCATCGAGGTCGACGACGAATCCGCCGGCTCGCATCGGCATGTCACCACGAATCGCCGCGGCAAGCTGGTTCGCACGGTCCTCGCGCGGCAGTTTCCCATTTCGATCGACACGGGTACCTACCAGGACCTCGCCCGGCGTCCGGAGATCCAGGAGCGGGCCAGACAGATTCGCGAGGACCTAGGCAATCCGCACACCATCATGCTCGGAGTCGATCGGCTGGATTACACGAAGGGGATCGGCCACCGGCTGGAGGCCTTCGGCGAGCTGCTGGCCGAGGGGCGATTGTCAGCGGAGAACACGGCACTGGTCCAGGTCGCCAGCCCGAGCCGGGAGCGGGTGGAGACCTACCGGACGCTCCGCGACGAGGTCGAACTGACCGTGGGCAGGATCAACGGCGATTTCTCCACCATCAGCCACACCGCGATCAGTTATCTGCACCAGGGCTACCCCCGCGAAGAGATGGTGGCGCTGTACCTGGCGGCTGACGTCATGCTGGTCACCGCATTGCGAGACGGGATGAACCTGGTGGCCAAGGAGTACGTGGCCAGCCGCGTAGACGAAGACGGCGTGCTGGTGCTCAGCGAATTCACCGGGGCATCCGATGAATTGCGTCAGGCGCTGCTGATCAATCCGCATGACATCGACGGCATGAAGGATGCGATCATGCATGCGGTGACGATGCAGAAGCGAGACCGCACCAGGCGGATGCGGGCGATGCGCAAACGGGTGATCAACAATGACGTGCAACGCTGGTCCGCGAGCTTCTTGGACGCGCTGACCCGAAGCTCCCACGATGAACATCCCGATCAGCACCCGGCCGGGCCGCACGGAAGCGGGACTGAGTGATGAGCGGACTTGACAGTGCGCTGGATGCCATCGCGCAAACCCCACAGCTCCTGGTAGCGCTCGACTTCGACGGTGTGCTGGCCCC
This sequence comes from Microbacteriaceae bacterium, assembly GCA_039922875.1. Lineage (GTDB taxonomy): Bacteria > Actinomycetota > Actinomycetes > Actinomycetales > Microbacteriaceae > JBDTDV01. The sequence continues at coordinate 15,094 of JBDTDV010000077.1, read as the reverse complement.
TCTCGTCGACCAGCCCGGTGATGCCGTGATGCTGCCGGAATCCCATCGAGCGATCGAACGGCTGGTCGATTTGAACCAAACCTCCGTCGCGCTGGTCTCCGGCCGCCCGCTGGAAAGCTTGATTCGGCTCGCCAAGGTACCGGAGAACGTGCTGATGATCGGCTCGCACGGGGTGGAAATGCGGCTGGAGTCCGGAGTGGTCGCGGTTTCGCTCGACGACGATGAGCTGGCCACGCTTGACCGGTTTTACCGCTCGCTCCGGAAGATTGCGACCGGCTCACCGGGCATCTACATCGAGACGAAACCGACCGGTCATGCCGTACACACGCGACGGGTGTCGCCGAAGGAGACGGAACGGGTCCATGCGGCGGTGCTCGAGGCGGCCAAGGACATCTCGGCCGACTTCACCGTTCGCCACGGCAAAGACATCCTGGAGTTTTCGGTGCGCGGCGCGACCAAGGGCGACGGAGTCCAGCTGCTGAAGAAGCGGGTGGCAGCATCTGCGGCGCTCTATGCCGGTGACGACGTGACCGATGAGGATGCGTTCGCGGTGCTCGGCGACGGCGACCTCGGCATCAAAGTCGGCCCCGGTGACACCCTCGCCCGCTATCGCGTCGCCGATGCCCACGAGTTCGCAGCCACCCTCACCCGACTGGCCAACGCCCGCGCCATCGGTCGCTGAACCGGCCGAATTGACCCGACGCCGACCGGGTTGGATCGGTGGCCGCGAGCGCTCAATGACCGGGCGCGCACGGAGCGGCCGCTGGGAAGTTCTAGACTCATTGCATGCCAGAGATCGACCTTAAGCCCAGAAGCCGCGACGTCACCGACGGGATCGAGGCGACCACCTCCCGTGGAATGCTTCGAGCCGTGGGGATGGGAGACGCCGACTGGGACAAGCCCCAGATCGGAATCGCAAGCTCCTGGAACGAGATCACCCCGTGCAATCTCTCCCTCGACCGGCTGGCACAGGGTGCGAAAGAGGGCGTGCACTCCGGAGGCGGATATCCGCTGCAGTTCGGCACCATCTCGGTCTCGGACGGCATCTCGATGGGGCACGAGGGAATGCACTTCTCTCTGGTCTCCCGGGAGGTTATCGCCGATTCCGTTGAGACGGTGATGATGGCCGAGCGCCTGGACGGTTCGGTGCTGCTGGCCGGATGCGACAAGTCGCTCCCCGGCATGCTGATGGCCGCGGCACGACTGGACTTAGCGTCCGTCTTCCTCTACGCCGGGTCGATCGCCCCCGGTTGGGTGAAACTCTCCGATGGTGAGCAGCGCGAAGTCACCATCATCGATTCCTTCGAAGCGGTCGGCGCCTGCAAAGCGGGCACGATGACCCTGGCGGACCTGGACCGGGTCGAACGGGCCATCTGCCCAGGCGAAGGTGCCTGCGGCGGCATGTTCACCGCGAACACCATGGCTTCGGTGGCCGAAGCCCTCGGGATGAGCCTGCCCGGCTCGGCAGCGCCACCCGCGGCGGACCGCCGCCGCGACTACTTCGCGCACCGCAGCGGCGAGGCAGTGGTCAACCTGCTGCGGCTGGGCATCACGGCCCGGGATATTTTGACCAAGGATGCGTTCGAGAATGCCATCGCGGTGGCAATGGCGTTCGGCGGCTCCACCAACGTGGTGCTGCACCTGCTGGCCATCGCCCGCGAAGCCGGCGTCGACCTGACTCTGGCAGACTTCAACCGGATCGGCGACACCATCCCGCACCTGGGCGACCTCAAACCGTTCGGGCAATACGTGATGAACGACGTGGATCACATCGGCGGCGTCCCCGTGCTGATGAAGGCGTTGCTGGATGCGGGGCTGATGCACGGCGACGCGCTCACCGTGACCGGCAAGACTCTCGCCGAGAACCTGGCCGAGATCGATCCGCCCGCGCTGGATGGCAAGGTGCTGCGCACCTTGGACAACCCGATCCATCCAACCGGCGGGCTCACAATCTTGAGCGGCAGCTTCGCCCCGGAGGGGGCGGTGGTCAAGACCGCCGGGTTCGACGCGAAGATCTTCGAAGGCCCGGCGCGGGTCTTTGAGCGCGAGCGCGCGGCCATGGACGCCCTGACCAACGATGAGATCAAGCACGGCGATGTCATCGTGATCCGCTACGAAGGTCCCAAGGGCGGCCCGGGGATGCGCGAGATGCTGGCCATCACCGCAGCCATCAAGGGAGCGGGCCTCGGCAAGGATGTACTACTGTTAACGGACGGTCGATTCTCAGGCGGCACAACCGGACTGTGCATCGGCCACATAGCACCCGAGGCAGTGGACGCAGGTCCGATTGCATTCGTGCGCGATGGTGATCTGATACGGGTCGATATCGCAGCTCGCTCCCTTGACCTACTTGTCGAGCCCGCTGAGCTGGCCGCCCGCCGGGAAGGCTGGGAGGCGCTTCCCCCGCGCTACACCCGTGGCGTCCTGGCCAAATACTCCAAGCTCGTGCACTCCGCTGCGGAGGGCGCGGTCACCGGGTAACCGCCACCAATCACTTATCTGTCTCGTACGTAGGGAATTCTCAACTCATGTCCACGGCACCAGGCCCCGTCCCCACCGCACCATCGCATCCGTCGGCTCGCCCGGCCGCGAAGTCGCGCGCTGCCACCCCGGCCGAACCCGAAATCCTCACCGGCTCGGGAGCGATCCTGCGCACCCTGGAAAAATTGGGTGTGACCGACGTGTTCGGGATCCCCGGCGGGGCGATCATTCCGTTCTACGACGAACTGATGGCCTCGACCACGATCCGGCACGTGCTGGTGCGTCATGAGCAGGGTGCCGGGCACGCTGCGGAGGGATACGCCTCCTCGACCGGCAAGGTGGGCGTCGCCATCGCCACGTCCGGACCTGGCGCAACCAATTTGGTCACCGCGATCGCGGATGCATACATGGACTCGGTCCCGATGCTCGCGATCACCGGTCAGGTCTTCTCGACCCTGATGGGCACCGATGCATTCCAAGAAGCCGACATCGTAGGCATCACGATGCCGGTGACCAAGCACTCGTTCCTGGTGACCAAGCCGGAGGACATCCCGGCGACGCTCGCCGCCGCGTACCACATCGCGTCGACCGGCCGGCCCGGACCGGTCCTGGTGGACATCACCAAGGATGCGCAACAGCTCACCGCTCCCTTCGTCTGGCCACCGAAACTCGACCTGCCCGGCTACCGTCCGGTCACCAAGGCGCACGGCAAGCAGGTGCAGGCAGCGGCCCGGCTGCTGGCCGATGCCAAGAAGCCGGTGCTCTACGTGGGTGGTGGAGTGATTCGCGCGCAGGCGTCGGCGGAGCTCCTGGCCCTGGCCGAGGCAACCGGCAGCCCGGTCGTGACCACGCTGATGGCCCGCGGTGCGTTCCCTGATTCGCACAAGCAGCATCTGGGCATGCCCGGGATGCACGGCACCGTCCCGGCGGTGCTGGCACTGCAGGAGGCCGACCTGATCGTCTCACTCGGAGCACGCTTTGACGACCGCGTCACCGGAAAGATCTCTCTCTTCGCACCGCACGCGAAGATAGTGCATGTCGACGTCGACCCGGCGGAGATCTCCAAGATCCGCACGGCCGACGTCCCAATTGTCGGCGATGCCAAGGACGTCATCGCCGACCTGACAACCTCCTATCGGGTAGCAATCGGCAGCGCGACACCGGACACCGCAGACTGGTGGACCAGGTTGAATGGATGGCGCGAACAGTTCCCGCTTGGCTACACCGAGCCGGAGGACGGGTCATTGTCGCCGCAGTATGTGATCAAACGGATCGGTGAGCTCACCGGCCCGGAGGGAATTTACGCGGCGGGCGTCGGCCAGCATCAGATGTGGGCCGCTCAGTTCATCAAGTATGAGCGTCCCAACGCGTGGCTGAACTCCGGCGGAGCCGGGACCATGGGTTACGGTCTGCCTGCTGCCATGGGTGCCAAGGTCGCCAATCCCGATCGGGTGGTCTGGGCGATCGACGGCGACGGATGCTTCCAGATGACCAATCAGGAACTGGCAACCTGCACGATCAACCACATTCCGATCAAGGTCGCGGTGATCAACAACTCCTCGCTCGGCATGGTCAGGCAGTGGCAGACCCTGTTCTACGATGGCCGGCACTCCTTCACCGACCTCAACCCGGGGGACGATGCGACGATGATTCCCGACTTCGTCAAGCTCGCCGACGCTTATGGTGCTCTGGGCATCCGGGTGACCAAACCCGAAGAAGTGGATGCCGCCATCCAGCTGGCGATTGAAACAAATGACCGCCCGGTCGTGATCGACTTCGTCGTCAGCCGGGACGCCATGGTTTGGCCGATGGTCCCACAGGGAGTCAGCAACAATTATGTGCAATACGCCAAGGACCATGCACCGGTCTGGGAAGAGGAGTAATCGGTGAGCACCCATGTTTTGAGCCTGCTCGTGGAGGACAAACCGGGCCTGCTGACCCGGGTGGCCGGTCTCTTCGCCCGACGTGGATTCAACATCGCCTCGCTCGCCGTCGGTCTCAGCGAGATCCCTGGCCTGTCCCGGATCACGATCCTGGTCGATGTCGAGGACTTTCCGCTGGAGCAGGTCACAAAACAGTTGAACAAGCTGATCAACGTGATCAAGATTGTCGAGCTCGACCCGAGTCAGGCGGTGGAACGCGAACACCTGCTGATCAAGGTGCGGGTGGACAACACGACCCGCTCGCAGGTGCTCGAGGCGGTCAATTTGTTCCGCGCTCGGGTGGTAGATGTCTCCACTGACGCGCTCGTGATCGAGGTCACCGGCGATTCCGGGAAGGTGCAGGCCTTCTTGCATGTCCTTGAGCCGTACGGGATCCGGGAGATCGCCCAGTCCGGACTGTTGGCGATCGGCCGTGGATCCAAGTCGATAACCGAGCGCGTTTTCAAGAGCTAGGCCCCGGTGTACACGAGCTGAAACCTGGTCCCCGAGCGTGGCGAGGGGACGTCACGAGACAACGTATGAGGAGAGAAATACCAGTGACCGAGATTTTCTATGACAACGACGCAGACCTGTCGATCATCCAAGGGCGCAAGGTAGCGGTTATCGGCTACGGGTCTCAGGGGCACGCGCACGCGCAGAACCTGCGCGACTCCGGTGTCGAGGTCATCGTGGGCCTCAAGGACGGATCGAAGTCCAAGCCCAAGGCAGAGGAAGCCGGGTTCACCGTGATGAACTCCGCCGACGCATCCGCCTGGGCTGACGTGATTGTGATCCTCGCTCCCGACCAGGTGCAACGCCACCTGTACGCCGATGACATCAAACCGAATCTGAGCCAGGGCAACACCCTAGTCTTCGGTCACGGCTTCAACATCCGATTCGGCTACATCACCGCGCCAGAGGGCGTCGACGTGGTGATGGTCGCCCCCAAGGGCCCAGGACACACGGTCCGCCGCGAGTTCGAGGCGGGCCGCGGTGTGCCGGTGATCGTCGCCGTGGAGAACGATGCATCCGGTTCGGCGTGGTCGACCGCCTGGTCGTACGCCAAGGCCATCGGCGGCCTGCGGGCCGGCGCGATCAAAACCACCTTCACCGAAGAGACCGAAACCGATCTGTTCGGCGAGCAGTCTGTGCTCTGCGGCGGTGTCTCCCGGTTGATCCAAGCCGGCTTCGAGACGCTGACCGAGGCCGGGTATCAGCCGCAGATCGCCTACTTCGAGGTGCTGCACGAGTTGAAGCTGATCGTTGACCTGATCAACGAGGGCGGCATCGCCAAGCAACGCTGGAGTGTCTCGGACACCGCCGAGTACGGCGATTACATCTCGGGGCCGCGGGTGATCGACGAGCACGTCAAGGAGAACATGAAGGCGGTCCTCAACGACATTCAGGATGGCACCTTTGCGGCGCGCTTCATTGCTGACCAGGATGCCGGCGCCCCGGAGTTCCTGGCGCTGCGTAAGAAGGGCGAACAACACCCGATCGAGGAGACCGGACGGGAACTTCGCAAACTGTTCGCCTGGAACGCCTCAAACGACGACGACTACGTCGATGGTGAGGTCGCCCGCTAGCCTGCGGCGGGAAACGGTGAGTATCGCCTCGATTCCTTCGTGAGCCGTGTTCCCTGAAGCGGGTGCAATCTCACGGCCGATGGCGGCATCAGGTGGCGTACGCTGACCGGTCTCGCCCGCATCGTCACGCGTCGCGCGGGACGTGCAGCGTTGCGCTGGAGTTTCAGCGCCCGCGAAGCTAACCACCTCCCGCGCAACGGGGAAAAGCTACACACCTCCCGCGCAAGGCGGAAAAGCTACACACCTCCCGCGCAAGGCGGAAAAGCTCCACACCTCCCGCGCAGGGGGGAGAAGCTAGCCAACTCCGCGCGGGGGAAACTCTCGGGATCAAACGCATACGCTGGAGGAGTGAACTCTCTGCTGGAACCGTTGCGCGCTCGGCTACAGGAGACGCTTTCCGGGCAGCCGAGCGGAACGCCGGCCTGGATCGGCCAGCTGGAGCAGGGCACCGACGCCGGATTCTTCGGTCCGGCTTCGGCGACCTGGGTGGTACACGGCGCCATCCCGACGCTGGTCGCCGGGATGCGGGCGCTGCTGATGCAGGCACTGCACCCGGGTGCGTTGGCCGGGGTGCACGACTGGTCGGACTATCGCGCCGATCCGCTGCGCCGACTGGCCAGCACGATCCGTTGGATTCACATGGTGACCTACGGAGACACCGCCCATGCGGTAGCCGGTTCCGAGCGGGTGCTGAAACTGCACGAGCGCGTAGTCGGCGACTATCGGGATGCGCACGGTCGGCAACGGCGCTACGCCGCCAATGACCCGGAGCTGTCTACCTGGGTCCATTTGGCGTTCACGGATGCGTTCCTGACGGCCCAGAAACTCTGGGGCAAACCGATCCCCGGCGGCTCCGACCAGTACGTGCGGGAGTGGGCGAAGGCCGGCGAGCTGATGAACGTCCCGAACCCGCCGACCAGCACCGCCGAGCTGAAGGCCCAGCTGCATGGATTTGCCGACGCCGGAGAGCTCATTGGTGGACCGATGGTTCAGGAGATCGTGGACTTCATCCGCCGCGCGCCGGTCTCGCGCAGCCTGCGCCCGGCGTACCGTATTCTCTTCGCCGGTGCCGTCGCCTCGCTGGAGCCCCGTTTTCGCACGCTGCTCGGGCTCAGGACCGCGCGCCTCGGACCGGTGCCATTGCCGGTGATCGGCGCGACCGGGCTGACCCTGGCCGCGGCGGGCCGGCTCCTGGGCCCGCAGTCCGCTGGCGAGCGCGCTGCGCGGGTCCGACTGGCCCGGCTGGGCTGAGCCCGTCATCATCGGTCACAGTGCGTCGGCACGGTCGGCGAGCCAGTAAAGTGAAACAACGGCGTCCCAATGACCGTGGCGCATTCTCCCTGCCTGCCTCGAGTCATCTCCAAGAGTTATCTCTGAAAGTCATCTCCCAAAAGTCAAAGGAACCGCTTCGTGTCAAAACCGGTCGTGCTGCTCGCAGAAGAACTCTCACCCGCCACCGTTGACGCCCTCGGACCCGATTTCGACATCCGAAACGTGGACGGCACCGACCGGCCGGCACTCCTGAGCGCCCTCTCGGAAGCCCAAGCCATCCTGGTGCGCTCGGCAACCAAGATCGACGCTGAGGCGCTCGCCGCCGCACCCAAGCTTCGAGTGGTCGCCCGCGCCGGTGTCGGGCTGGACAACGTCGACATCAAGGCGGCGACGGCTGCCGGGGTCATGGTGGTCAATGCGCCCACCTCGAACATCATCTCCGCCGCCGAGCTCACGGTCGGACACATCCTCAGCCTCGCCCGGCACATTCCCGCCGCGCACGACGCCCTAGCGCACGGACAGTGGAAGCGGTCGAAATACTCCGGCGTCGAGCTCTACGAGAAGACCATCGGAATCGTGGGCCTGGGCCGGATCGGCGCGCTGATCACCGCCAGGATGCTGTCGTTCGGCACCTCGGTGATCGCCTACGACCCGTACGTGACCAGCGCCCGCGCACAGCAGCTGGGCGTTCAACTGGTGTCGCTGGAGGAACTGCTGAGCACCTCAGACTTCGTCACCATCCACATGCCGAAGACCGCCGAGACCACCGGCATGATCAGTGACGACCAATTGGCGATGATGAAGCCGACCGCGTTCGTCGTCAACGTCGCCAGGGGCGGTTTGGTCGACGAGGATGCCCTGTACCGTGCGCTCAAGGCGAACGTGATCGCCGGGGCCGGCCTCGACGTGTTCGTCAGCGAGCCACCCACCGACTCGCCGCTGCTCGGGTTGGATAATGTCGTTGTCACCCCGCATCTTGGTGCGTCCACAGGTGAGGCGCAGGAAAAGGCCGGGGTCGCGGTCGCCAAGTCGGTTCGTCTGGCTCTCGCCGGAGAACTGGTGCCAGACGCGGTCAACGTCGCCGGCGGCGTGATCGACCCGTCGGTGCGCCCGGGCATCCCACTGATGGAAAAGCTCGGCCAAGTCTTCGCGGGTCTCTCGCACAGTCCGCTGACCAGCGTGGACATCGAGGTGCACGGCGAGATCGTGCAGCACGATGTCAGCGCGCTCAAACTGGCCGCGCTGAAAGGCCTCTTCAACAATGTGGTCAGTGAGACGGTGTCCTATGTGAACGCGCCGTTGCTGGCCGAGCAACGCGGCGTGGAGGTTCGGCTGATCACCGATGAGTTCAGCGAGGAGTACCGCAATATCTTGGTCTTACGCGGCGCGCTGAGCGACGGATCGCAGATCTCCGTCGCGGGCACACTCACCGGGCCAAAGCAGATCGAGAAGTTGGTCGGCATCAACGGCTATGACGTCGAGGTTCCGTTGGCCGAGCACCTGGTCGTGATGAATTACGAGGACCGCCCGGGGCTGATCGCCTTGTTCGGCAAAGAGTTCGGCGACGCCAATATCAACATCGACGGAATGCAAGTCGCCCGCCAGGAGGCTGGCGGGAAGGCGTTGACGGTGTTGACGGTGGATTCCTCGGTGCCGGACGGGCTCCTGGAAACCGTGCAGAAGCTCATCTCGGCCGACCTGGTGCGGCAGATCCAAATCACCGAGTAGCGCTCAGCGCCCGAGCACTTCCAGGGTGTTGGCAACGTCCTGTTCGTCGTTCCAGAGATGGAAGGCGGCCCTGGCCCGACCCGAGCGGCAGGAAATCGTGATCCCGGCCGCCGTCAGCGGGCCAAGGCACGCGCCATCGGCATCCGGCCAGGTGACGATGGCTTGGCCGGCCCGGGCGATGTCGAGTCCGTCGCAGAGCAGATCGCCCAGCCGCACCGCGTGGTCGCGTGCCGCCGGGATGTCCAGCGTGCTGAAGAAGCTCAGTGCCGGAGTCGTCCCGGCCCAGGCCTGCCAGGCCGGGGACACGTCGAAGCGACGGGCGGTGTCGGCCAGCTGCATCTGCGGCCCGTAGCAGGATGCCCACGGGTCAGCTCCGGCGTACCAGCCGGCCTGTACCGGGCGCAGTTCCGGCTGGAGCCTCTCGCTGACGGTGAGGAATGCAACGCCGCGGGGGCAGCACAGCCACTTGTATCCGTGGCAAACAGTGGCATCGAACGCTCCGGCGTCCACCGGAAGCCAGCCGACGGCCTGCGTGGTGTCGCAGAGCGTCCAGGCATCGTGGGCTTTGGCGGCTGAGGTGACGGCGTCGGCGTCGGCGATGGCGCCCGTGGCCGACTGGACGAGAGAGAACGCCACCAGGGCGGTGTTCGACGAAATGCTGTCGGCCAGTGCCCCGAGCGACGCGTGCCGCACACTCACTCCGCGGTGCGCTTGGGCAAGGAACGGGAACACCATGGAGCTGAAGTCCCCGTCCACGCACAGGACTTCGGCTCCGTCGGGGATCGAGGAGGCGATCACCTCGGCCATCACCGAGGTTTGGGAACCGATCGCCACGCGTTCGACGGGCACATTCACGATCCGGGCATAGAGGTTTCGGCCCTGCTCGACGATCGCTCCGTATTCGGCTGCGCTCGCGGTGCCGGCGGCCCAGCGGGCAGCATCCGCCGCCAGCGCCGCGATCGTGGCCCGGATCGGCAACCCCATGGTGCACGCAGAGAGGTAACCTCGCCCGGCCGTGAATTGCGCGGCGGCATCCTCGACGGTCAGCAGCGGCGTTGGCATGAATCAAGTGTGCGGGACAGGAGCCGGTTGAACAACCACCGGTAGTCGGTGACCCCGAAAATTGTGGACGTCGCGGTCGAACTAGGGAGTCATGTCGTCCCTGCGGTCTGTCGCGGTGTAGCGGCGGTCTTCTACCGGGTCGACGCTGGAGCGGGTCTCCACCACCGAGTGCCGCCTGCGGACGATCAGCGCGATTCCGATGATCACGATCACCAGGCCTGCGGCCATCAGGATATAACCGGCCGTGTCGAGATCGATCCAGCTGAGCTGAAAGTTGAGCGCGTAGGTCACGATCGCACCGGCAGCGATCAAGAAAATTCCAACACCCAGACTCATGAGACCCCTACTTCCAACGATTGTGTTTGTCTGCGATAGCGTATGCCCTCACCGGGCTCGTGCACAGGGTCGCCGATCCCACGAGTAATCTTGGGCGTGGGACTGGTTTCATCCCGCAGCAGTCAGCACAGGAGCAGAATGTCACGTCGCATCAGGCTAGCCGTCATCCCGGGCGATGGCATCGGTCCCGAGGTCATCACCGAGGCGGTGAAGGTTCTGGATGCCGTGACGGCCACCGAAGACGTCACGGTTGTGAAGACCGATTTTCGGCTTGGTGCCGAGCGCTACCTGGAGACCGGTGAGCTGCTCACCGATGCCGACCTCGCCGCCATCGGAGAAAACGACGCGATCCTGCTGGGAGCCGTGGGGGGCGTTCCGGGGGATCCGCGGCTGAGGGGCGCCGGCATTGAGCGGGGGCTGTTGCTGAAGCTTCGGTTCTCCTTTGATCAGTACGTCAATTTGCGGCCGTCGGTGCTCTACCCGTCGGTGGCCAGCCCGCTGGCGAACCCTGGCGCGATCGACTTCGTGGTGGTGCGGGAGGGGACCGAAGGCCCATATGTCGGCAATGGCGGCGCCATCCGGGTCGGCACGCCCCAGGAGGTGGCCAACGAGGTTTCGGTGAATACCGCCTTCGGTGTGCAGCGCGTCGTGCGGTTTGCGTTCCGGACCGCTCGCTCCAGGCGCTCGAAACTGACCCTCGTGCACAAGACGAACGTGATGACCTTCTCCGGGGCGCTGTGGCAGCGCACCGTTGACGCCATCGCAGCGGAGTTCCCGGAGGTCACGGTCGACTATCTCCACGTTGACGCGGCCACGATCTTCCTGGTCACCGATCCTGCTAGATTTGACGTCATCGTCACGGACAACCTCTTCGGCGACATCATCACCGATCTTGCCGCCGCTATCAGCGGGGGAATCGGCCTGGCGGCCTCCGGCAATATCAACCCGGACGGTACCTTCCCCAGCATGTTCGAGCCGGTCCACGGGTCGGCACCGGATATCGCCGGGCAGCAGAAAGCGGATCCGACCGCCGCAATCGTCTCGGTAGCCATGTTGCTTGACCATTTCGAGTTGACGGATGCCGCGGCGCGGGTCCGAGCAGCCGTCGCCGCCGACCTGGCGGCCCGGGTCACCGCTTCCGCGCCCCGTACCACAGCCGCCATTGGCGACGCGATAACAAAGGAACTTTAGATGAGTACGACTACCGCTGAAACTACCTTCCCGCTGTCGTTTCAGGTCACCCCATCCTCCGCGGTCCGTGCCGAGGCCGAGCGAGAAGCGATCCTTGCCGACCCGGGATTCGGTAAGCATTTCACCGACCATATGGTCTCTATCGATTGGACGGCCGAGGCCGGCTGGCACGACGCCTCCGTGGTGCCGTATGGCCCGCTGACCCTGGACCCGGCCACCTCGGTGCTGCACTACGCGCAGGAGATCTTCGAGGGGCTCAAGGCATACCGGCACCAGGACGGCTCGATCTGGACCTTCAGACCAGAGCGTAATGCCCGGCGCATGCAACTCTCCGCCGCTCGCCTGGCGCTGCCGCCGCTGCCGGAGGACGACTTCATCGAGTCGCTCAAACAGCTCATCGCCGTCGATGGTCACTGGGTGCCCACCGCCCCGGAGACCAGCCTGTATCTGCGGCCGTTCATGATCGCAAACGAGGTCTTCCTCGGCGTTCGCGCCGCGCACCGGGTGAATTACCTCGTGATCGCCAGCCCGGCCGGCGCCTACTTCGCCAACGGGGTCTCGCCGATCGCGTTGTGGCTGTCGACCGAATATTCCCGGGCCGGCCGTGGCGGCACGGGTTCGGCCAAGTGCGGCGGCAACTACGCGGCATCCCTGCTGCCGCAATCGCAATCCTACGAGCACGGCTGCGCGCAGGTGTTGTTCCTCGATGGTGAAACGGGAACGCACATCGACGAACTCGGCGGAATGAACATCGTCTTCGTGCACAAGGACGGCTCTCTGGTCACCCCGCGGCTGACCGGCACCATTCTTAACGGAGTCACCCGGAACAGCATCCTGCAGCTGGCCACCGACCGCGGCCACAACGTGACCGAGCGAGACGTGACCGTCGATGAGTGGCGCGACGGGGTGGCATCCGGGGAGATCACCGAGGTCTTCGCCTGCGGGACGGCAGCTGTCGTCACACCCATTTCGCAGCTCAAATCTGAGGAGTTCACCATCGGCGACGCGGACGCACCGGCGGGGGAGCTGACCATGTCTCTGCGCCAGGAACTCACCGACATCCAGTACGGCCGGATCCCCGACCGCCATAACTGGCTGACCCGCCTGGACGCCTAGTGAAGATCGCACGATTCAGTCACGACGGGGCTCTGGCCTACGGCATCCTCGACGAGGATGAGAACGAGCTGGTGGTGCTGGACGGCGACCCGATGTTCGCCGGGTTTGAGCCGAACGGGGAGCGGGTGCCGATGGCGGATGCCGCGCTGCTGGCCCCGGTCATCCCTCGCTCCAAGGTGGTGGCCGTCGGCAAGAATTACCGTGAGCACGCCGCCGAGATGGGCGGTGAGGCGCCACGGGAACCGCTGCTGTTCCTCAAGCCGAACACTGCGGTGATCGGGCCGAGTGACTCGATCGTGCTGCCTCCGCAGTCCCAGCGGGTCGAGCACGAGGGCGAATTGGCGGTCGTGATCGGACGGATCGCAAAGAACGTCCCCGCCGAGAACGCCGCCGACTATATCTTCGGTTACACGGCCGCAAACGACGTCACCGCTCGCGATCTGCAGAAATCCGACGGCCAATGGGCTAGGGCCAAGGGCTTCGACACGTTCTGCCCGCTCGGACCGGTTATCGAAACCGAGTTCGATCTGGCCAACGCAACGCTGCTGACCCGGGTCAACGGCGAACTTCGCCAGAGTGGTCGGCTCCGTGACCTCGTGCATACGGTCCCGGCCATCCTCGAGTACGCCTCACGGGTGTGGACGCTGCTGCCGGGCGATGTGATCCTGACCGGAACCCCGGCCGGGGTCGGGCCGCTGGTCGACGGCGATACCGTCGAGGTGGAGATCTCCGGTATCGGAACGCTCAGCAACCCGGTGAAGAACGCGGCTCGCTGAGCGCCCGACGGTTGGGCAGCCTGCCGACGGGTCAGCGGCCGACGGGTCAGCGGCCGACGGGTCAGCGGGCGCCGAGGAGATGCTCGGTGGCCAACTGCTGCAGCCGTACGAAGCCGTATCCGCGACCGCCGAAGTAGGACGCCGAGTCGAAGTCCTCCCACGCGCTGCGGTCAGCCAGCAGCTGGTCGTACGACTCGCCGGATGCCAGGGTCGGCTCGGCAAGTTCCGGCACGCGCGCGGCTGCCAGAGCCTCCTGCACCTCGGGGTCGGCGCGGAACGCGGCGGCGCGCTCTTTCAGCAGTAGGTACATCCGCATGTTCGCCGCGGCGGAATCCCATACGCCGGTGATGTCCTCGGTGCGGCTGGGCTTGTAGTCGAAGTGCCGCGGGCCGGTGTAGGTCTGACCGCCGTTCGGGCCACCGTTTTCCAGTAGATCCACCAGCGCAAACGCGTTGTGCAGGTCACCGTGGCCGAAAACCAGGTCCTGGTCGTACTTGATGCCGCGTTGTCCGTTCAGGTCGATGTGGAACAGCTTGCCCTGGTAGAGCGCCTGGGCGATCCCGGCGGCGTAGTTGAGCCCGGCCATCTGCTCGTGCCCGACCTCGGGGTTCACCCCGACCAGCTCGGGGCGCTCCAGCGTGGTGATGAACGCCAGCGCGTGCCCGACCGTCGGCAGCAGGATATCGCCGCGCGGCTCGTTCGGCTTCGGCTCGATGGCGAACCGGATGTCGTAGCCCTTGTCGGTGACGTAGTCACCGAGCAGGTTGACGGCTTCGCGGTACCGCTCCAGCGCGGCGCGGATGTCCTTGGCGCTGTCGTACTCCGCGCCCTCCCGGCCGCCCCACATCACGAACGTCTTCGCGCCGAGTTCTGCGGCGAGATCCAGATTGCGCAGCACCTTGCGCAACGCGAAGCGCCGGACCCCGCGATCGTTGGATGTGAAACCGCCGTCTTTGAAAACCGGCTGGCTGAACAGATTGGTGGTGATCATCGGCACGATCAGCCCGGTGTCGGCCAGCGCCTGGGTCAGCCGATCGATCTGGTTCTGCCGCTGCGCGTCGGTTGAGCCGAACGGGAAGAGGTCGTTGTCGTGGAAGGTCAGCCCGTACGCGCCGAGTTCAGCGAGTCGAGTCACCGCCTCGACGACGTCCAGCGGCGGGCGAGTCGGGCCGCCGAACGGGTCGGTGCCGTTGTAACCGATGGTCCACAGACCAAAGGAGAATTTGTCTTCGCGAGTTGGCGCAGCAGCCATGGGGTGTCCTTTAGCTTCGAGATTGATTTGTTGTCTTTGTAAACATATTAGCGCTCGGCGGTGCGGATATGCACTAGCCTCGTCGTTCCCAACAGCACCCGCCGACCGCGCACCCGGCCGGGGTCGGATCACCGCGGCCGATAGTCGAAGTCCAATACGGTCACCGCAGCCGCTTCCGACGCGTGGTCCGCGGTGCTGAATTCGGCGAATGGCCCGACCATGGTGCCGACGAAACCACCGGCAGCCTCGGTGCTGAGCACCCGAGGGTCGGCCGTACCCAGGCGGTGCTGTCGCCCGTCGACGATCGCCGTCAATCGCAATCCGGGCTCATCGAGTTCGGCAACGAGCGTCACCTCGAGGTCGCCGCTGCCG
>JBDTDV010000076.1:0-46944 GCA_039922875.1 Microbacteriaceae bacterium | reverse complement strand
GAGTCGGTACCAGCCCGAACCTCAGTCTCGTGGCAGCGTCGTAGCCGAACCGCACCTTGTTCACCCGCATCAGGAACAGGATGGCCGCCGCAGCCGCCGCCATCGACACCAATCCGCCGAAGAGAAGCGTCCAGCGCGGACCCCACGCCTCCCCGATCCATCCGACCAAAGGAGCACCGATCGGCGTTGTGCCCATGAAGATCGCCATGTACAACGCCATCACCCGGCCGCGCATAGCCGGGGCCACTGTCATCTGTACCGTCGCATTCGCGGTGGTCAGCAGGGTCAGGGCGCTCAACCCGACCGGGATCAGGGCGATCGCGAACGTCCAGAAGGTCGGCATCAGCGCGGCGATCGCGGAGAACGCGCCGAAGACCAAGGCCGAGCCGACCACGAGCCGCGTGCTCGGGTGATCCCGACGGGCCGCCAACAAGGCTCCGGCCAGCGAGCCGACGGCCATGATCGATCCGAGCAGGCCGTAATCGGCGGCCCCCTTGTCGAACACCAGCCGCGCCATGATGGCCGTCGTCATCTGGAAGTTGATCCCGAATGCACCGACCAGGCCGATGACCACCAGGATCAGCATGATGTCCGGTCGATTACGTACGTAGCGCATGCCCGCGCGCATGGCGCCCTTGCCACGCTTGGGCGCGGCCGACGTGGAAAGATCGGCCTCCCGCATCCTGGTCAGCGAGAAGACCACGGCCAAGAACGTGGCGGCGTTGATGACGAACACCCAGCCGATCCCGATGCCGGCGATCAACAGCCCTGCCGCGCCGGGACCGATCAGGCGGGCCGCATTGAACGACGCGCTGTTGAGCCCGACCGCGTTGGGCAGGTCTTTCAACGGCACCATCTCGGTGACGAAGGTCTGCCTAGCCGGAGAGTCGATCGCGGCCACCACACCGGACAAGAGCGCCAACACGTACACATGCCACAGTTGCGCATGGCCGCCCAAGACCAGAATCCCCAAGCCGAGGCTGATCACCCCGGCGCTGGATTGGGTGATCATCAGCACGATCCGCTTGTTGTAGCGGTCAGAGATCACCCCGGCCAGCGGAGCCAGAACGAGGATCGGGCCGAACTGCAATCCCGTGGTGACACCGAGGGCGATCGACGAGTTCGCCGTGAGCACCGTGAGCACGAGCCAGTCCTGGGCCACCCGCTGCATCCAGGTTCCCGTGTTCGACACGATCGCGCCGGCCGCCCAGACCCGGTAGTTGAAAAAGCGGAGCGATCGAAAGGTGTATTTCATCTGGCCGCGTTCATGAGTGAGTACCGCTTAGGGTCCCCATGATTCTGACCGCGTCTGCCAAAATCGCTCGCTGATCAGGTTCGAGCTTCGCCAGCCGACGGGACAACCAGGCCGTGCGGCGGTGCCTGGTCTCCTTGACGACCTCGGCACCGGCACCGGTAATTTCGATCAGCACCTGTCGCCGGTCGCTCGGGTCACCGCTCTTGAGCACGTATCCCTTGGCGACCAGTCCAGCCAAGGTGCGGGTCATCGAAGGTGGGCTGATCTGCTCGTGATCGGCCAGCCGACCCGGGGTCATCGCTCCGTGGAACGAGAGCACGCCGAGCACGGCAAGTTCTGAGAGCGTGATCGCCTCGTCACTGCGCTCCTGGCGGATTCTCCTGGCCAGTTGCAAGACGGCGCTGCGCAGATCCACCGAGAGGCTAGATGGCTTGTGCGGTTTGACGCACGAATCGGATGCACTGGGCTGGCTTGTCGGCATCCGCCTAGCCTACGCTCATTTCAGGCTAATCGTTAGCAACGCTAATTAGCAATGTTTATTGCTTGGATGATCGCCGGTCGCTACCGTTTGGCACGATCCAGGACCAGCCGGATCATGCTGCTGGTCAGGTCAGGGTCATGGATTTGGACGTAGTGATCACTGCCGGTTGCCAACACATGTGGAGTCTTCGGTTCAAGGCCGACCAGGGCATCCTGCACCCCGGGCCAAGCCCGTTCCAGGGTTTCGGTCAAGGCCTGGGGAACGGTCGGAGATACCGCGAACGGCTCGGTCTTGCTGATCACAGCCGTCGGTACGGTCGGTAGCGCAGGTCCGTTTTGGATGGCATCGATCGCCTCATCCGCGTCGACAGATTCCCATCCGGGTTGGTCGTCCAGCGCTGTCCCGGGCTTGTTGAGGATCTGCGTGTACGCGGGCCACTGGGCGCCGAACGACTCTGCGATGTTCGGTCCGAACGCATCGACGAAAACTAGTCCGGCTACAGACGACGGATGGGTTTGGGCGAACGAGCGCACGATCATTCCGCCATAGGAGTGTCCGACCAGTAGATAGGGTCCAGGAATCCGCGCCGACTTCAGCAGCGCGTCAAGATCGGAGACCATGCTCGGCAGCGTGCGCGGCATCGGCACCGAGGTGCTGCGGGTCGTCAAGGCTGGCGGGTTGGAGTAGCGCAGCGTGCCCGGCCGGTCATATATGCACACGTGCGTGTACCTGGCGACCTCGGTGAATACCGGTGCCGCCTTGGAATCGCTGATCGTCCAGGTATCGGATGAGTCATGGATGCCGGAATCCAGAACGACCGTCGGCTCGCCGGTGCCGGCACACTGAAGGTACAGTTCACGCCCGTTGCCGATCGCAATCTGACCGGCGAACGTTCCGCTGCGCGGGTTCTGGCGTGCCGCGGAGCTGGCGCTCGTGCCGCCGTTGTGAGGCGTCGACTCGCCGGCAATCACCACGGATCCTGTGATCGCGAGCACAAGGGCGGCGACGACCGCGATCAACATTGTTATTCGAGGCCCGCTCATCTGACAGCGCTCATTTCTCCAGGACCGGGAACTCGGCACATCCCGCCGAATACCTGGGCAGAATTCAGGCTGAACTGAGGTTCGGCGGAATTAATCCGGTTGGAACGACCACTCAACCTGAATCTCGAACACGATGTCATCGGCTCAAGCGGCGCCGTCGAACATGCTGGTCACCGAATCATCCTCGAACACGGCTCTGATAGCCCTGGCCAGCAACGGCGCGATGGGAAGCACGGTGAGCTTGTCGAACAGCTTCTCCGGCGGCAACGGCAACGTGTCGGTGACGACAACGGAGTCGACTGCAGCGCAGTTCAGCAGCTCGACCGCCGGGTCGCTGAATACAGCGTGGGTGGCGGCGATCACGATGCCGATGGCGCCCGCAGAACGCAACGCCTCGGCGGCTTTGACGATCGTGCGCCCGGTGTCGATCAGGTCGTCCACCAGCAGGCACACCCTCCCCTCGACCTCGCCGACGATCTCATGCACGGTGATCTGGTTCGGCACCCGCGGGTCGCGACGCTTGTGGATGATCGCCAGCGGTGCGCCAAGTTTGTCACTCCAAATGTCCGCAACCCGCACCCGGCCCATGTCGGGCGAGACAACGGTGAGGGTCGCAGGATCAAGCTTCGATTTGATGTGCTCCAGCAACACCGGCATGGCGAACAAGTGGTCGACCGGCCCGTCGAAGAAGCCCTGAATCTGGGCGGCGTGCAGGTCGACCGACATGATCCGGTCGGCACCGGCCACCTTGAACAGGTCGGCGACCAATCGCGCGGAGATCGGCTCCCGGCCACGGCCCTTCTTGTCCTGCCTGGCGTACGGATAGAACGGAGCAACAACAGTGATCCGTTTCGCGGAGGCACGCTTCAAGGCATCCACCATGATCAGCTGCTCCATCAACCATTCGTTGATCGGCTGGGTATGCGACTGGATCACAAACGCGTCTGAGCCCCGCACACTCTCATCGAACCGGGTGTAGATCTCACCGTTGGCGAAGGTGCGCGCCTCGGTCGGTACGAGCTCGCTGCCCAAGCAGGCCGCGATCTGTTCCGAGAGCGCCGGATGGGCTCGACCGGAAATAAGGACCAAACGTTTCTGACCACTCGCCTTGATGCCAGACATCTACTCTCCGCTCTCCTCAGCTGCTTTCGCCGCGTTGGTACCGGGCCGATGTATGGCGACCCAACCCTCGATATTGCGCTGCGGAGCAACATTGATTGCGAGCGAGCCGGCTGGGACATTCTTGCGGACCACGGTGCCGGCGCCGGTATATGCTCCATTGCCAATCCTAACCGGCGCGACGAAGACATTGTGCGATCCGGTGCGAACATGCGATCCGACATCGGAATGGTGCTTGTCCACCCCGTCGTAGTTGGCGAAAATCGTCGCGGCGCCGATATTGCTGTACTCACCGACGGTCGCGTCGCCGACGTAACTCAGATGCGGTACCTTCGAGCCGGTCCCGATCGTGGCGTTCTTGGTCTCGACAAACGCGCCGATCTTGCCGTCCGCGCCGAGTCGAGTACCCGGCCGCAGGTAGGAGAATGGGCCGACGGATGCTCCGGCTCCGATCACCGCAAGGGTCGCGTCGGTGCGCTTGACCACCGCACCCGCGCCGATCTCGCAATCCACCAGTGTCGTGTCCGGACCGATGGTGGCGCCGGAGTCGACCACGGTCGCACCGCGAAGCTGGGTGCCCGGCAGCACCGTGACATCCTCGGCAAGCTTCACCGTCAGATCGATCCAGGTGGTGGCCGGGTCCTGCACGGTCACACCGGCCAGTTGCCAGCCGCGCACGATCAGCGCGTTCAACCTCGCCTCCTGTGCGCTGAGCTGGGCCCGATCGTTGATACCCTCGACGATCCAGGATTGTGACACCGGCAGCGCGGCGACCTCAGAACCGGCTCTGCGCAGCAGCCCGATCACATCGGTGAGGTATTTCTCACCCTGGGCGTTGTCGATGGTGAGATTGGCCAGCTGATCGCGCAACGCGGATACACCGAAGACGTAGGCTCCCGAATTGATCTCGTCAATGGCGAGTTCCTCAGCCGTAGCATCGCGCTGTTCGACGATCCGGTCCAGGCTGCCGTCGGCTGCCCGCACCACCCTGCCGTATCCGGCCGCGTCAGCCGGCACACTGCTGAGCACGGTGGCGGACGCCGTGCCGCGCCGATGCGCATCGAGCAGGCCGGTCAGGGTAACCGCATCCAGCAGCGGAACATCGCCGTTGACCACCAGCACGTCACCATCAAAGTCGCCAGGCAGCGCCGCAACGGCCTGTTCGACAGCACGGCCGGTGCCCGGCACCTCGTCCTGATCGACGATGACACAACCCGGAAACTCGGTGCTGATTTCCCCGGCCAACAGATCCCGCTCATGCCGCACCACGGTCAGCACGTGGGCGGCATCCAGAGCCCGCGCCGTTGCCAAGACGTGATCGATGATCGGCACTCCGGCGAGCGTGTGCAGAAGTTTCGGCGTGGAGGATTTCATCCGTGTCCCCCGGCCGGCGGCCAAGATCACAATCGCCAGTTTGCCGTCCGTCATATAGGGATGCCCTCCTGAGTCAGTTTGTCCGCTCCGCCTCCAGGACTCGAACCTAGACCTAACAGCTCCAAAGGCTGTCGTGCTGCCATTACACCAAGGCGGACCACGCGGCGCACCACGCAGTAGACAATTCTGCCAGACGGCGCGACCCCACCGCGCCGCCAGCCGCGATAATGGGAAGATGGCGCAACCCACCGGGCACGACGAGGTCGACCGCATTGTCGATTCCTGGCGGCGCGAGCGCCCCGACCTGGACTTCTCGCCGCTGCAGGTGCTCTCCCGCGTTGGTCGGCTCGCAAAGCACCTGGATCGGGCCAGACGAACGGCATTTACCCGCTCGGAGCTCGAGTCTTGGGAATTCGACGTACTGTCGGCGCTGCGTCGAGCCGGCCCGCCATACCAATTGAGCCCCAAGGCGCTCCTGCAACAGACCCTGGTCTCCAGTGGAACCATGACCAACCGGATTGACCGCCTGGTCGAGCGCAGTCTGGTCGCCCGCCGTACGGATCCGCATGACGGTCGTGGCATCCGGGTGGAAATGACCCAGGCCGGCCTGATCAGGGTTGATGCCGCAATCACCCGGCTGATCAACGCCGAAGACGATCTGCTGGCTACCCTCACCCCGCACGATCAGCAGCGGCTCGCAGCGCTGCTGCGCAAGCTCAGCCTTGACTTCGACTGACCGCCCAGGCTCGCCCAATACAATTGACCGGTCATGAACCTGTCACGCCTGAAACGCCTTCCCGCACGGGCCAAACGTGCTGCCCGCTACGAGATCCACGCCAGGGCCAGGCGTCTGCCGATCGTGAAGGGGACGGTGTTCTATGAGTCGTTCTCCGGTAATGGGATGCTGTGCAATCCCGAGGCTATCTTCCGTGCGCTCCTGGCAGCGGACGATATGTCCCGGCTGGTTCATATCTGGGCGCTGTCCGACTTCGGCCAGTATCGGTCGACCATTGCGGAGTTCGCGGCGATGCCCAATGTGCGTTTCGTCAAGTACGGGTCGGCCGCCTATTACCGGGTGTTGGCTACATCCGAGTTTCTGGTCAACAACGCCACCTTCCCGCCCGACTTCAGCAAACGTCCCGGCCAGACCTATCTGAACACCTGGCACGGCACCCCGCTGAAACGCATGGGGTACGACGTCGAAGCCGGCGCCCTGGCGGCGGCCAACACCCTGCGCAATTTCGTGACAGCGGACTTTCTGCTGGCGCAGAACCCGTTCATGGCCGATCAAATGTACGAAACGGCATACAAGCTGAAGGGTATCTACCGAGGGTCGATTATCGAGGAAGGCTATCCCCGGGTCGACCGGCAGCGGCTGAGTTCCGCCGAGGTTCAGGCGGGCCGGGCTCGGCTGACGGATGCCGGCATTGCGTTGGGTGACCGGAGCGTGATCCTCTATGCTCCGACCTGGAAAGGCGCCTCGTTCCGCCGGCCGGAAGACGACATCGATCAGCTTTTGACTGCGGTGACCGAGCTCCAGTCGCGCGTGGACTCGAGCAAATACGTGGTGCTGCTGAAAACCCACCAGATCGTGCACACCCTGGCCATCGGCCGGCCCGAGCTGCAACGGGTTCTGGTGCCCAACGAGATTCCCACCAACGTGACGCTCGGATTGACCGACTATCTGGTGACCGACTACTCGAGTATCTTCTTCGACTTCCTCGCCACCGGCCGCCCGGTGCTGTTCTTCACTCCCGATCTAGAGGACTACACGGGCTCCCGCGGCCTGTACCTGGAACCGGATCAGTGGCCCGGACCAGTCTGCCGCACCATCGATGAAATCGCCGGACACCTCGAAGCCTGCATCGAAACCGGCGAACTGCCACCGGAATCAGCAGAACGCTACCGGGCCGCGCGCTCCAGCTACTGCGGTTTCGAGGACGGCTCGGTGACCGAACGGGTCGTCGACATCGTCTTCCGCGGCAAGACAGACGGGTACCGGATCCGGACCGATTTCTCCGACGGTCGCCGTTCGATCCTGCTGTATCTCGGCGGGATGCGGCCCAACGGCATCACCACCTCGGTGCTGAACCTGATGAACAGCATCGACCACACCAAATACGATGTGTCGGCCTTCTTCGCACAGAGCAGGTACCGCGCCGCCGTGGCCAAACAGCTGCTGATCAACCCGCAGGTCCGCCAATTCCCCCGCGTTGGTGGGATGAACGGGATCAAGCTCGATCAGGTGAGACGACGACTGGCGTTCCGGCGCGGCAGGATGGACCAGCACGCACTGGATCCCATCCAGAACACGCTCTGGAACGACGAATGGTCGCGGTGCTTCGGCGCGAGCGAGTTCGAGTTCGTCGTCGATTTCAGTGGGTACGGACCATTCTGGGCGGCGCTGCTGCTGCACTCGCCGCCGGCGATCCGGTCCATCTGGCTGCACAACGATCTCGCGGCCGATGCGCACCGCAAAGTAGCAGGTAAGCAGCGGATGCTGCGCTCGCTGACCGCTATCTTCAGCCTGTACCGGCAGTACGACCGTTTGGTGTCGGTCTCGCCGACGCTGTCTGAGATCAATCGGCGGAATCTGAGCGGCTACGCCGACCCCGAGAAGTTCGTCTCCGCTTTGAACACCGTCGAGGCGGAACGGATTCTCCGCGGCGCCGAGGCTGACCTGACCGAAACCACGTTCGACGAGGAGACCGCCCAGAGTCCGCGCTGGGTTCAGCTGCTCCTGACCGAGTCGCCGCGCACCACCTTCGTCACAGTCGGCCGACTTTCGCCGGAGAAGAACCACGAGCGGATGATCCGGGCGTTCGCCCTGGTACACGCTGCGGACCCTCAGACCAGGCTGGTCATCGTCGGCGACGGCCCACTGCGGGCGCAACTGGACGAGTTGCTGCTCAGGCTTGGCCTGACCGACGCGGTACTTCTAACCGGAATGCAGCGCAACCCCTTCGTGATCATGAAACACGCCGACTGCTTCGTGCTCTCCAGCGACTATGAGGGCCAGCCTATGGTGATTCTTGAGGCGCTGGTCCTCGGACTGCCCGTGGTGACAGTGGAATTCGGCTCGGCCGGCAACGCGCTCTCCAAGGGGTCTGGCCTGGTCGTGCCGCAGACCGTCGGCGGTCTGGCTGAGGGGATGGCCGCATTCCTGGCAGGCGAGGTGCCAGGCAGCGCACTGGATTACCTCAAGTACAACAAGAAGGCCGTGCGGCAGTTCTACCGTGCGATCGGCGCAACCTCGTTGCCAAACCGGGTTCAGACCTCGACGGCCTCGGAGAGTTCGAGCCAGCGGTTCTCCAGCTCGGCGACGGATGTCTCCAGTTCCTGAAGCTCGAGCGTCAACGTGCCTAGGCCGAGGTAATCGCTCTGATCGTGATCGGCGATCCGCTGATGCGCTTGGGCGATCGCGGTGGCGCGCTTGCGTAACTTTCGTTCGATCGCGGCGATTTCCTTTTGTACGGATCTCAACTTCGCCGACTTCAATTGACCGCCGCCTGCTGCGGACGGGGCCGTTGCGGACGAGGTGGTCGCTGCCGTGGTCGGGCTGGGCGCGTCGGCAACCGCCACTGCCCGCAACCGCAGGTATTGCTCCACGCCGCCGGGGAGATGACGCAACCGGCCGTCCATGATCGCGTACTGATTGTCGGTGACCCGCTCGATCAGATACCGGTCATGGGAGACCACCAGGAGGGTGCCGGGGAAGGAATCCAGCAGGTCCTCCATCGCGGCCAGCATGTCGGTGTCCAGATCGTTGGTCGGTTCGTCCAGAATCAGCACGTTCGGCTCGTCCAGCACGATCAGCAGCAGTTGCAGCCGCCGTTTCTGACCTCCGGAGAGGTCCTTGACCGGCGTGGAGAGCTGCGCGCTGCTGAAGCCGAGCCTCTCCAGCAACTGGCCCGGGGTCAGCTCGGTGGCCGAACCCGCAGAGCTGCCACCGACGGTGTAGCTGGTCCGTAGCCGGCCGATAACCTCCCGCACCCGGTCGTTCTGAATGTCCTGCAACTCGATCAATTCCTGGGTGAGCACGGCGACCTTGACGGTCTTGCCGCGCTTGACCTTGCCACCGGTTGGTCGCAGGGTACCGGCGACCAACTTGAGCAGGGTGGACTTGCCGGCACCGTTGACTCCGAGGATGCCGGTTCGCTCCCCCGGCGCAATCCGCCAGGTGACATCGCGCAGCACCGTGTGCGCTTCGGCACGCCCAGTGGTTGACGGGAACTCGACGGTGACGCCCAGCAGATCGACGACATCTTTGCCCAGGCGCTGCATGGCCATCGAAGAGAGGGCGACTGTGTCGCGCGGTGGTGGCTCGTTCTCGATCAGTTCGTATGCGGCATCCATGCGGAACTTCGGCTTCGTGCTGCGCGCGGGGGCACCCCTGCGCAACCACGCGAGCTCCTTGCGCATCAGATTCTGTCGTCTGGCCTCGGATGCCGCGGCCATCCGGTCACGCTCGACGCGCTGCAGAATGTACGCCGCATACCCGCCCTCGAACGGCTCGACTATCCGATCGTGTACTTCCCAGGTCGCCGTGCACACCTCGTCGAGGAACCACCGGTCGTGGGTGACCACGATCAAACCTCCGGCGTTTTCCGGCCAACGGGTGCGCAAGTGCCCGGCCAGCCAGGCGATTCCCTCAACATCCAGATGGTTGGTCGGCTCATCGAGGAAGAGCACGTCGTGGTCGCCGATCAGCAGCGCCGCCAAAGCAACTCTGCGGCGCTGGCCGCCGGAGAGGTCCCCGATCAACGCGGTCCACGCGATGTCGGCGACCAGCCCGGCGAGCACATCGCGAACTTTGGCATCCCCGGCCCAGATGTGTTCCGGCAGGTCTCCGACGATCGCGGTGCCGACGGTCAGGGTCGGGTCGAGCTCGTCCGCTTGATCGAGAACGCCGACCGTGATCCCTCGTCGGCGGGTGACCCGTCCGGAGTCCGGCTCGATGCGCCCGGCCAGCAGTGCGAGCAGCGTCGACTTACCGTCGCCGTTGCGGCCAACCACGCCGACCCGTTCGCCTTCGCCGAGGCCGATCGTGACGCTGTCGAAGACTACTTTGGTCGGGTATTCCAGATGAAGCGCTTCCGCGCCGAGAAGATGAGCCATGTGGCTTCAGCCTAGTGCGGCCACCCATTCATCGGTGCCGTCGGCGAACACCTGGCGCTTCCAGATCGGCAGGTTCTTCTTCAGCGTGTCCACCAGCAGCGAGCAGGCGGCGAACGCCTCCCCGCGGTGGGCTGACGCCACGGCACAGCCAAGCGCGATGTCGCCGATGGCCAGATCGCCGGTGCGATGCACCACCGCTATCGTCACCTGTGGAAACTGCGCAGCGACCTCCGCGGCGAGACGCTCGATTTCCGCCTGTGCGCTGGGATGCGCTGAGTAACGCAGTGCGCGAACGTCGCGCCCCTCGTCGTGGTTGCGCACCACCCCGGCGAAGTCGACCACGGCACCGGCGGCATCCGATTCGACCGCTTTGGCGCAATCGCCGGAACCCACCGGCTCGTCGCTGATCCTGGCGAAGACCACGTGGTCATGCGTCATGTGAGCCTCCCGCGATCTGGTCGAGTACGTGCTCGAGAATTCCGCCGAGCACATCGAGTCCGTCGGCCACCGCACCATGTGACCCGGGAAGGTTCACGACGAAGCTCTGACCGGCGACCCCGGCCAGGCCTCGGCTCAACAACGCGTGCATGGTGTGCGCGGTGCCGCGACGACGCACCTCCTCCATAAAGCCGGGTAGTTCCTTATCCAGGATCGTGGCGGTGGCCTCTGCGGTCACGTCGCTTGGCGATAGCCCGGTGCCGCCGGTGGTGATCACCAAGGCCGCCTGCTCGCTGACCGCCTGCTGTAGCGCGGCAGCGACCTCCGGTCCGTCTGGCACGATCCGGGTCGGGACCGTCCGCCAGCCGCGTGTGCGCAGCCAGTCCTGGATCACCGGGCCCGTGGTGTCCTGATAGGTGCCGGCGGCGGCTCGGGTCGACGCGACGATCACCACGGCGCACCGGCCGCCATGGTCGGCGGTGCCGGTCATGGCCGCTCCCAGTCGCCGCTCTTGCCGCCGCTCTTCTTCAGGACCTTGATGTCGGTGATCACGGCGAGTTTGTCGACCGCCTTGATCATGTCGTAAAGCGTCAACGCCGAGACGGACGCGGCGGTCAGCGCCTCCATCTCCACGCCGGTGACCGCAACAGTGGTCGCGGTCGCGGTGACCAGCATGCGGTCGCCGTCGGCTGCGATGTCAACGGTCAGACGGGTTAGCGGCAGCGGATGACACAGCGGAATCAACGACGAGGTCTGCTTCGCCGCCATGATGCCGGCAATCCGGGCGGTGCCGATCGCCTCACCCTTTGGCAGTGTGCCCGCGATCACCGAATCAACCACATCGGAGCGCGTGATCAGCACCGCCTGTGCGGTGGCGATTCGCTTCGTCGGTGCCTTCGCGGTGACATCCACCATGTGCGCTGATCCGTCTTCACGCAGGTGGGTAAGGCCATTTTGCTGAGTCAGGTCATTCATCAAGTCTCCAAATTTCTACCGTGGCTCCCGCCTCGGCATGCGCGACGCCCACCGGAAGATGCACCAGGGCGCTAGCCGAAGCATAGGAGTGCAGCAGGTGCGAACTCGGGCCGCCGACGAGTTCTACTTGCCCGTCGGGGTTCACCCGGCCACGACGGACCTGATGCTTGGCAGGGGGCGAGTCGACGGCATCGGCTAGTTGGCGGTGCTCAACGCGGCGTCGGGTGGGCATGGAACCGGTCAGTTCGCGAAGCACCGGCCGCAGGAACATCTCGAATGAGACCATCGTGCTGACGGGATTGCCTGGGAAGCAGATCACCGGAATCGTGGTGCCGGATGCCGGCCGCCCAGCCGGCGGGAGGATCCCGCGGAGGTCCGCCTCGCCCAGTCCCTGCGGCCCACCCGGCTGCATTGCAATCGACTGGAACATCACGCCCCGGCTCTCGAAGACATCGCGGACCACCTCGAATGAGCCGGCACTGACCCCGCCGGTTGTCACGATCAGGTCGGCCGCTGCCGCGCTGCGGGACA
Source organism: Microbacteriaceae bacterium (assembly GCA_039922875.1). Taxonomy (GTDB): domain Bacteria; phylum Actinomycetota; class Actinomycetes; order Actinomycetales; family Microbacteriaceae; genus JBDTDV01. Next base: position 34,610 of record JBDTDV010000076.1, on the reverse strand, counting down.
GGGCTGCCAGCACCACCGACTGATCGTCCGGCACCATCTCGACCGTGGTTTCCGCTGCGCAATCCTGCAGCGCCAACACCAACATAATGCCGTTGGCATCGTAAATCTGACCCTCTTCGAGCTCCTCGCCGCTGCGGCGCAGCTCATGCCCGCTGGAAAGCACCAGCACCCGAATCCGGCGCCGAACCGGCGCTGAGGTGAGGCCGCAGGCCGCCAGGACCCCCCACTGTGCCGGCCCCATCCGGGTCCCGGCCGCAAGCACGAGCGATCCGGCTCGCAGGTCGCTGCCCCGAGCACGCAGATAGGATCCTGCCTCGGTCGGCGCCTGGAACCGGACCAGAGCGGCCGCGCTGCCGGGATCCGTTCCACTCGACATGAAATGTGGCGGGAATGCCGCCTCGATGGGGATCACCGCATCGGCGCCGGCCGGTATCGGCGCGCCGGTCATGATCGGAGCGGCCTCCCCTTCGCGCAGGGCGACCGGAGGGTCCCCCGCCGCGATCGGCGCGGCCACCGGCAGCGCCACCGGGTTCGCCTGCGAGGCGGTTCGGACATCGGCGGACCTGATCGCGTAGCCGTCCATTTGCGAATTCTGGAACGGCGGAAGGTCGAGATTCGAGAAAACATCCTCGGCCAGCACACGGCCGAGGTAGCCGCCGCCGGCGGATGCCATCGTGGTATCGGAAACCGGCATTGGCTCGGTCTCGAGCCTGGCTCCGATGGTCAGCACCAGCGAGCGAACTGCCGCCCGATACTCGGCTATTGTCCTGCGCATTGGCATAGTCATAGCCTAGATCAGCCACCACACCGGCTCGCCCCCGCGGAATTTCAGGCCGGTGTAGCGTCGAAGGCGAGCAGTCGTACAGCTGGAGGCGAGCATGGTGAGGCGGAAATGGTGAAAAAATCGAACGTGCGGGTGGCTCGCATCTACGACGAGCCGAGCCGTGAAGATGGCACCAGGGTACTCGTGGACCGAATCTGGCCTCGGGGCGTGAGCAAGGAGAAAGCCGCCCTCGACGAGTGGTGCAAGGAGGTCGCCCCATCTACCGAGTTGCGCAAGTGGTACGCGCACGACCCGGAGAAGTTCGACGAGTTCGCGGCGCGGTACACACGCGAGCTCGACGATGCCGACCGCGCGGAGGCCCTCGCGCATCTGCGCGACCTGGCAAAGAGTAAGACCCTGACGCTGCTGACCGCGGCGAAGCGCTCCGATATCAGCGAGGCGACCGTGCTGCGGGATCTGGTCGGCGGATGACACCGCAGACTGCGAAAACGTCGCTGGGACTGCCGCAGGGCATCCGAGCCTGCCTGTTCGACTTGGACGGTGTGCTGACCCAGACGGCGAAGGTGCACTGCGCCGCCTGGAAGGAGATTTTCGATGAATTCCTTGAGGCGGATGCGGCCCGGCGCGGGATCCGATTCACCCCATTCGATCCGGTAGCCGACTACGACCAGTACGTCGACGGCAAACCACGGCGGGACGGGGTACGCTCCTTCCTCGCCTCCCGCGGGATCGTGCTGCCCGAGGGAGCAGCAGAGGATCCGTCGACCGCGCTGACCGTCGTCGGCCTGGGTCGGAAAAAGAACGACCTGCTGCTCAAACGAATCGAGCAGGGCGGGGTTGAGGCGTACCAGGGATCGGTCCGGTTCGTCCATGCCGCGCGCGAGGCCGGCTTACCCTGCGCCGTGGTGTCTTCCAGCGCAAACTGCCAGAGCGTGCTGGCGGCCGTCGGGATCGAGCAATTATTCCAGGCTCGGATCGATGGCAACACCATTATCCGAGACCACCTGCCGGGCAAACCCGCACCGGACACGTTCCTGGCCGGTGCCCGCGCCCTCGACGTTGCGCCTGATCAGGCTGCGGTCTTCGAGGATGCCATCGCCGGGGTCCAGGCCGGCCGGGCCGGCGGATTCGGCTGGGTGATCGGGGTAGACCGAGCCGGACAAGCCGCCGCCCTTCTGGAGAATGGCGCGGACCAGGTCGTCACAGACCTCGCCGAACTATTGGAGCAGCAATGATCGCACAGCGTACCTTCACCGTGGAGCCCTGGAGTCTGCGGGAGACCGCGCTTGACCTCGATGTGCTCGCGCAATCGGAGTCGTTATTCGCGCTATCCAACGGGCATATCGGCTGGCGTGGCAACCTCGATGAGGGCGAGCCACACGCCCTGCCCGGCTCCTATCTCAACGGCGTCTACGAACAGCGCCCGCTGCCGTATGCCGAACGCGGCTACGGATACCCGGAGGACGGGGAGTCGGCGATCAATGTCACCAACGGCAAGCTGATCCGGCTGCTGGTCGACGATGAACCGTTCGACCTGCGATACGGGGAACTACGCGAACACGAGCGCGTTCTCGACTTGCGCACCGGACTGCTGCACCGCAGCGTGGTGTGGATCTCCCCTGCCGGACGCGCGATCAAGGTCACCTCAACCCGGCTGGTGTCGCTGACCCAGCGCGCGATCGCGGCGATCGACTACCGGGTGGAGCTGCTGGACGGCCCGGGCCGGGTCGTTATTCAGTCGGAACTGGTCGCAAACGAACAGTTGCCACCACAAGGCGGCGATCCACGCACCGCCGCGGTATTGGAGGCACCCCTTGAGGAGAGGGAAAACGCCGCGCGCGGCACCAGGTCGGGGCTGGTGCACTGCACCAAGGTCAGCGGGCTGATCGTCGCGGCAGTGATGGACCACGTGGTTCACGGGCCGGACGGAACAACAGTGCAGTCCGAGAGCTTCCCGCACCTGGGCCGGGTCACGGTATTGGCAAGCCTCAAGCCTGGCGAAGATCTGCATCTGACGAAGTTCGTCGCCTACGGCTGGTCCAAGTCGCGTTCGCTGCCCGCCGTCCGCGATCAGGCAGACGCGGCCCTCGCCGCGGCGAAACTGACCGGCTGGGACAAGCTGGTCGATGATCAACGCGTGTACCTCGACGATTTCTGGGACCGCGCGGATATCGAAATCGACGGCGACCCGGAGATCCAGCAAGCGGTCCGGTTCGCGCTCTTCCATGTCTTGCAAGCCGCGGCCCGGGCGGAGCGACGAGCCATCCCCGCCAAAGGGCTGACCGGGACCGGATACAACGGTCACGCCTTCTGGGACAGCGAGGTGTTCGTGCTGCCCGTGCTCACCTATACCGTGCCGGAGGCTGCCGCGCATGTGTTGCGGTGGCGGCACTCCATCTTGCCGCAGGCGCTGGCCCGGGCCAGCGAACTCGGTATGGCCGGCGCGGCATTCCCGTGGCGTACCATCGCCGGTCCGGAATGCTCCAGCTACTGGCCGGCCGGTACCGCCGGATTCCACCTCAACGCCGATATCGCCGACGCCGTGGTGCGCTATGTCCGAGTCACCGGCGACACCGACTTCGAACGCGATACTGGGCTGGAACTTCTGGTCCAGACCGCCCGGCTCTGGCGATCGCTTGGCCATCACGGGCCCGACGGCGCGTTCCGGATCGACGGGGTGACCGGTCCGGACGAGTACTCCGCGATTGCCGACAACAACGTGTACACCAATCTGATGGCGAAACACAATCTCATCTCAGCGGTGGAAACCGCACAACGGTATCCAGACCGCGCCAGGGAGTTCGGGGTGGACGACGAGGAGACCGCCAGCTGGCGCGACGCTGCGGAGAAGATGTACATCCCGTTCGACGCGGCCCTCGGCATCCATCCGCAATCCGAGTCGTTCACCAGCCACCAGCTGTGGGACTTCGCATCGACGTCGCCCGAGCAATACCCGCTATTGCTCTCGTATCCGTATTTCGACCTGTACCGCAAGCAGGTCGTCAAACAGGCCGACCTGGTGCTCGCCATGCATCTACGCGGTGAAGAGTTCAGCGACGAGCAGAAGTTGCGCAACTTCGACTATTACGAGCGGCTCAACGTCCGGGATTCCTCGCTGTCGGCCTGCACCCAGTCGGTGATGGCCGCGGAGGTCGGACACCTGGAGTTGGCCTACGATTACCTCGCCGAGGCCGCGCTGATGGATTTGGAGGACCTGCAGGACAACACCAGGGACGGGCTGCACATGGCATCGCTGGCCGGCGCCTGGCTAGCGGTGGTCGCCGGGTTCGGCGGGTTGCGCGAGCGTGACGACACGGTGGCCTTCACCCCTCGCCTGCCGTCTGGACTGACCAGAATCTGCTTCGGAATCGGAATTCGGCAGCGACGACTCAGGGTGGAGATTTTGCCGGAGAGCGTCAGCTACCGGTTGCTTTCCGGTCGGCCGCTGCAGATCTTCCACGAGGGCAGCCCGGTGACCGTCAGCACCGGAAAACCAGTGAAGCGCAAGCTCACCCAACCGGTGCTCAGGCCGGCGCCGGAGCAGCCGGCCGGACGAGCCCCCAAGCGCCGTCGCAGCAGCACCGAGTTCCCAGTCGGAAGAGGCTGAACCGCCTTCAGCTGCTGAGTACCACTCGCGCGTAGCATGAGAGGCGTAGTGGGTCTGCCCACCCGCAGACCCCAGGAAAGGGGCCTCCGTGAGCACCGAGACCGATCACACCAGGGCGGCGCACGACGTCAGCGAACGCGTCGCCCGGGACACCGCGGAGGCAGCCCGAGAGACCGAATGGGTGCGACCCAGCTTCGCCAAGGGCCTGTACCTGGGACATTTCGACCTGTCCCTGATCCACCCGCACCCGCAGGCCGGAATCGACGACGTGGCCAGGGGCGAGGAGTTCCTGATCGCATTGCGCGCATTCTGCGAGACCGTCGACGGGCGACAGATCGAACGTGACGGGCTGATCCCCGATGAGTACATCACCGGGTTCGCCAAACTCGGAGTGTTCGGAATGAAGATCCCGCAACAGTACGGTGGGCTCGGCCTCTCGCTGTCCTATTACGGCCGCGCGCTGATGCTGATGGGCTCGGTCCATCCGAGCATCGGAGCCCTGGTGTCCGCGCATCAGTCCATCGGAGTGCCCGAGCCGGTGAAAATGTTCGGCACCGACGAGCAAAAGCGCGCGTACCTGCCGCGCTGCGCAGCAGGCGCGATTTCGGCATTCCTGCTTACCGAGCCGGACGTCGGCTCCGACCCGGCACGGATGGCGACTTCGGCCACACCAACCCAGGACGGCGCGGCGTATCTGCTGAACGGCGTCAAGCTCTGGACTACCAACGGCGTGATCGCCGAACTGATGGTGGTCATGGCCAGAGTGCCGGCGCATGACGGGCAGCGCGGCGGCATCAGCGCATTCGTCGTCGAGGCCGATTCGCCGGGAATCACCGTGGAGAACCGCAACGTCTTCATGGGTCTGAAGGGCATCGAGAACGGCGTTACCCGGTTCTACGACGTTCGGGTGCCGGTGGCGAACCGGTTGGGCCGGGAGGGCCAGGGGCTGAAGATCGCCCTGACCACGCTGAACACCGGCCGACTTTCCATTCCCGCGTTGTGCGCCGGCGCGGGCAAGTGGTCGCTGAAAATCGCGCGCGAATGGTCGAACCATCGTGTGCAGTGGGGACGCCCGGTCGGCAGCCACGAAGCGGTCGGCAAGAAGCTGGCCTTCATCGCCGCGACGACGTTCGCACTGGAGGCCGTGTTCGAGCTCTCCGCCGAGCTCGCGGACGCCGGGATGAAGGATGTCCGCATCGAGGCCGCGCTGGCCAAGCTCTGGTGCAGCGAGATGGGCTATCTGATCGCCGACGAGCTCGTGCAAATCCGCGGGGGGCGCGGGTACGAGACGGCGGATTCGCTGCAGGCCAGAGGCGAACGCGCCGTCGCGGCCGAGCAGCAGGTCCGAGACATGAGAATCAACCGGATCTTCGAGGGGTCATCGGAGATCATGCGGTTGCTGATCGCTCGGGAGGCGGTGGATGCCCACCTGACGGCGGCGGGCGATCTGGCTTCGGCTGACGCGGATCTCGCAGCGAAGGCGAGAGCCGCGGCGAAAGCGAGCGGCTTCTACGCCACCTGGTTGCCCGGACTCGTCGTCGGCAAGGGCACCACGCCGGGCGGCTACCGGGAGTTCGGGCCGTTGGCCGAGCATCTGCGCTTCGTCGAGCGATCCTCTCGAAAGCTGGCCAGGTCGACGTTCTACGGAATGGGCAGGTGGCAGGCGAAACTCGAGCACAAGCAGGCGTTCCTCGGCCGAGTCGTCGACATCGGGGCGGAATTGTTCGCGATGGCGGCGGTGTGTACTCGGGCCGAGATGTACCGCAGCCAAGATTCCGTCCGTGGCAAGTCGGCCTACCAGTTGGCCGACGCATTCTGCGATCAGTCCAGGTTGCGGGTGGATGAGCTGTTCGGCCAGCTCTGGGAGAACACCGACGAACTGGACCACAAGCTGGCCACGAAGGTGCTGAAGGGCGACTTCACCTGGCTGGAGGACGGAATCATCGACCAGTCGGATGGCACCGGACCATGGATCGCAGATGCGGCACCTGGACCGTCCGAGAAGGAGACCCTGCACCGCCGGTACCGCTAGCCGGTCACCCGCCGATGTAGGACATCTCGATCTTTTTCGCGCGGCCCTTCTTCAGCCCGGGAGTGAGGGAACTGCGCAACTCCGAGTAGCGATCGTCTCTGGCCCGCCACAAATGCGCCATCACCGTCGACAACTCCTCGTCCGAGCATCCGCCGCGCATCAGCGCACGCAGGTCGTGCCCGCCAGTGGCGAACAAGCAGGTGAACAACTTGCCCTCGGTGGAAATCCGGGCTCGATTGCACGAGTGGCAGAACGCCTGGGTGACCGAGGAGATCACGCCGATCTCGCCGCCGCCGTCCTTATACCGCCACCTGGCGGAAGTCTCACCGTTGTAATTCGGGGCGATCTCCTCCAACGGCATCTCGGCGTTGATCCGACGGATCACCTCGGCAGAGGGGATCACCTCGCCCAGCTTCCAGCCATTGGTCGCGCCAACATCCATGTACTCGATGAAACGCAGAATGTACGGAGTGTCCTTGAAATGCCTGGCCATGCTCACGATGTCGTGATCGTTCTGCCCGCTCTTGACCACCATGTTGATCTTGATCGGGCCGAGCCCGACCTCGTGCGCCACGTCTATGGCGTGCAGCACCTTCCCGACCGGGAAGTCGATATCGTTCATCGCACGGAATGTCGCATCATCCAACGAGTCCAGGGAAACCGTTACCCGCTTCAGTCCGGCATCCTTCAGTGCCTGCGCCTTGAACGCAAGCGCCGAGCCGTTGGTCGTCATCGCGATATCGAGGTCACGGCCATCGGGAGTCTTTACCGCGCTGAGCATCGCGATCAGGTTTTCGATATTCTTCCGCAGCAGCGGCTCGCCGCCGGTGAGCCGGATCTTCTCCACGCCGTGCGCCACGGCGATCCGCACCAGTCTGGTCATCTCCTCGAAGGTGAGCAGCAGGCCCTTGGCCAAAAATTGGTAGTCGCGGCCGAAGATCTCCTTCGGCATGCAGTACACGCACCGGAAATTGCAGCGGTCGGTCACCGAGATCCGCAAGTCCCGCAGTGGACGGCCGCGGGTGTCTGTCACCGTTCCCGTCGGTGCTTCCAAGGTCGTCGGAACCTGCGATACCCGGGTGAAGTACCGGGGATCGGTTCGTGCCGGTGTCGTCTCTGTCACACTGCCACCCTACGGTCGTTTGCTGCTTCAGTCGAAATCATGCTCAACGGGACCTCAGCTGGGCCAGTACCAGGCCGATCGGGATGCTGACCAGCACGACGGCAAGCACCGCCTGATACGCCACAACCAGTCGACGATGCGGGCGACTGCGCCACAGCTCGGAATCTCGGATGCCGCGCATCCGCAGCGCGAAGAGCACAAGTGAAACCACTAGCAGCGCGCCGCCGGTATTGACCAGCATCGGTACTGCCACGAGCGTGCCAGCGATGACAGCGGCGTTGCCCAGGTTGAACGCGATGAACTGGGTCAGCATCACACCCCGGCTGGGTAGTCGCTGCGAGAGGTATGCCTGGCCGAGGCCGAGCACCACCTGGGCGACGCCGACCACCAGAACCAGATACGCAGCCGACCAGGCACCGAGGCGGGACGGTGCGCTGGCCGAAACCGCGGCGGATACCCCGCCGGCAACGATGCCAGCGGCACCCAGTACCAAGAACGGCAACGCGATCGCCGTTCTTCGTGACGAGGCGATGCCTTCAATCGCCGTGGTGGTCATCGGTATCAGTTGTCGGTCTCTGGCAGCGGGTAGCCGGCGACCAGCGCGGTGTCGATTCCGATCGGGCCGCCCTTCGCCGCGCCGCCGGGCGAGCCGACCGGCTCGGAGGCTCCGGGCAACGCAGTGGCGAAGAACGCAGCGTTGTCGTAGGTGAACGCGTTCCACTCCGGTGGCACATCATCTTCGTAAAAAATAGCTTGAACCGGACACACTGGCTCGCAGGCTCCGCAATCAATGCATTCGTCGGGTTGGATATACAACGACCTGGCACCCTCGTAGATGCAGTCGACTGGGCACTCATCGACACAGGCGCGGTCCATGACATCGATACATGGTTCGGCAATGACGTAGGTCATTCACGGCCTCCTCGGGGACCTGCGGAGCCATCCTCCGCGAATTAAAACTATACCTTTCAGTTTTAATTAGTAAGCTTGTCAGCGTGAATGATACGAGAACCGCAGCAACGGATTCGGATGCCGGACTGCAGACGTTGGACGCGAAGCTCTACGACGAGGTCGAGGAAGCGCTCAAAGACGTTATTGACCCCGAGATCGGTGTCAATGTCGTCGATTTGGGTTTGGTCTATGGACTTGATTGGGACAAGGACGAATCCGCCCTGGTCATCAACATGACCCTGACCACCGCCGAATGCCCACTGCAGGACATGATCACCGAGCAGACCGAAGAGGCCCTTGAGGGGGTCGTCGACGAATTCAGGATCAACTGGGTCTGGCTGCCGCCGTGGGGTCCGCAGTGCATCACCGATGACGGCCGTGACATGATGCGGGCGCTCGGCTTCAACGTCTAGCATGGGCCCCATGCGGATACATCTTCGATACTTCGCCGCCGCGGAGGCTGCCCTTGGCAGACCAGAAGAGGACCTCGATGTCCCCGTAGGCGCGACGATCCAGTCGGTGCTGAGCAGGTTGGTGCCGGCCGAACTCGCCATGGCGTCGCTCGACCAATCCCGGCGGCCCCGAGTGGACCAGGCGCACATCGCCCAGGTGCTTGGCCGTTGCTCGTTCCTGGTGAACGGCGTGGCCACCGGGGACCGGGAACGGGTCCTGCACGCCGACGACAAGATCGACGTTCTGCCGCCGTTCGCGGGCGGCTAAGCCGTTCGCGGGCGGCTAGACCAGCGGGTTCACCCTCGAGCTGTAGCGCCGTCGACAGCAGGACTGACTCTGGTCGACCAGGACTGGATTCCACCGGCCAGGTGTTCCACGTCCGACCATCCCGCCGCGGTCAGCGCCGTCGCGGCTGCGGCCGACCTGACTCCGGTCTGGCAATACAGCACCACCGGGGTCTTGGGTATCTGCGAACGTGCGCTGCCGTCGATGATCCCAAGATACGGGATCAGGACATCGCCGGGGATGGCCGAGAACGCATGCTCGCTCGCGTCTCGCACGTCGATCAACACGAACTCGGCCTCGCCGTTCTCCCGCGCGCCCAGCCGCGCCGAAAGCTCGGACGCAGAGATTTCGGCAACATGGTCTACAGCATCCGCGACCCCGCAGAACACGTCGTAGTCGATCAAGTGATCCACCCGCGATCGATCGGGGTTGCGCCGCACCGGGACCTCGCGCCAACTGCCGGTGAGCACGTCGAAGGTGAGCAACCGGCCCAGCAGCGGCTTGCCGATGCCCACGATGAGCTTGATCGCCTCGGTGGCCATGATCGATCCGATGCTGCCGCACATCGCCCCGAACACCCCCGCCTCAGCGCAGGAGAGCACGGTACCGGCAGCGGGCGGCTCGGGGAAGACATCCCGATAGCCGACACCCTCCCCGCCGGGGGCGTCCTCCCAGAACACCGAGACCTGGCCGTCGAACTGATAGATAGCGCCCCAGATGTACGGCACGCCCAGGAGCGTTGCGGCGTCGTTGGCCAGATAGCGGGTGGCGAAGTTGTCTGCCCCGTCCACGATCAGATCGTAGCCGCGGAAGACCTCGAGACAGTTGTGCGAATCCAAGTGCAGTTCATGCATGATGACGTTGATCGCCGGATTCAGAGCAAGGACGGCATCCCTGGCGCTGGTCACTTTGCTCGAGCCAAGATCGGCGACGGTGTGGATGACCTGACGCTGCAGGTTGGAAAGGTCCACGACATCGTCATCAACAATGCCGATGGTGCCGACTCCGGCGGCGGCCAGGTATTGCAGCACCGGTGAGCCCAGTCCACCGGCGCCGATCACCAATACTCGCGCGTTCGCCAGTCGACGTTGCCCGATGGTGTCGACCCCCGGCAGCAGGCGCTGCCGGGCATATCTCTCCTGAGCTTCGGCGGTCAGTTCGGCGCCCGGTTCAACCAGTGCTGGGAAGGACACGTGTCACCCTTTCTCCCATTGTGTGGCCGCCCGTTCGGCGGGTACACTCCTCTCCCCCGAGCGTATGCCACCGCGCAGGATTCAGCGCTCGAGAACCGTTTCGAAAGGCCAACGGAGCAGAGTTTCTCGTGGTCATTGTCACAGGTGATTCTCAGGACTATCTTTTCCATAGGCCGGTGTTCGCGTCGGCAAAAACCAGGAGGTGCGGTATGAGTACTGAAACAATTCCGCTACTAGTTAGAGGCTCTGGGCTCAAACGCCGGGGCGGGCTCTGGGGCGAATGCCTCGCAGAATTCCTCGGGACCTTCGTCCTCATCGCGTTCGGAGACGGCGTGGTGGCAATGGCGGTGGCAGCGCTGCCGGGGTCCGGTCGAACCGCGGGCCCGACCGTCATCTTTCAGGGTGTCGGAGACTGGCTGCTGATCGGCTGGGGCTGGGCCTTCGCCGTCGCATTCGGCGTGTACGTCGCCGGCGGCATCAGTGGCGCCCATCTGAACCCCGCCATCACCTTGGCATTTGCGATCCGGCGCAAGTTCGCCTGGGTCAAGGTGCTGCCCTATATGCTTTCGCAGCTGATCGGAGCGTTCGTGGGCGCAGCGCTGGTGCTGCTGGTGTACCACAACGCCATTGACGCCTTTGACGCCGCGAGCAAGGGTCCCAAGACCAATGGTCATACCCTGGCCACATTCTCCATTTTCGCCACCTTCCCCGCCCCGTACTACCACGGGGACATGATCGGACCGCTGATCGACCAGATCGTCGGCACGATGTTCCTGGTGCTGCTGGTGGTTGCGGTGATCGACATGCGCAACTTGGCGGTCAAGGCCAACCTCGGCCCGCTGATCATCGGCTTCGCGGTCGCCGCGATCGGCATGTCCTTCGGCGCGAACGCCGGATACGCCATCAACCCGGCTCGTGACCTCGGCCCGCGGCTGCTGGCCTGGCTGTTCGGCTGGGGGGATCTGGCAATGCCGGGAACCCTGGATGGATCATTCAGCGGTTACTTCTGGGTGCCGATACTCGGGCCGCTGATCGGCGGGATCATCGGTGTGATCGTGTACGACCTGTTCATCGGCGACATCCTGCACGCTCGGCAGGTGCTCAGCATGACCGAGGGTGTTTCGGAAGAGCCCCCTCCCGGCCGCACCCGGGATGCCGGGCAGCCCGAACCCGGCGAGTTCTAGCCGACGTTGACCTGCACGCGGTGCCAGCCGGTGGCCCCATCGGGTACCGGACTGGCCTCGCGTGCAGTCTGCGTGTAGCCACTGAGGTCGGTGGCACGCACAGAGAGGGTGTGCCGGCCCCTCGTCGCCTCCCAGGGCAGCATCCATTGGCGCCAGGTGTCCGCCGAAACCGGTTCGGCCAACCGGGCCGGCTGCCACGCACCGGCATCCACCTGTACCTCTACACTGCGGATGCCGGTGTGCGGCGCCCAGGCAACTCCGGCGATGGCGACCCGGCCCACGTCCAGCCGCTGCCCTTCACGCGGGGTGTCGATGCGGGATTCGGTCTTCACCGGGCCGCGCGGCGCCCAGCCTTGAGTCGTCCAATACGCGGACTGCTTCGCGAAGCTGGTCAGCTCCAAACGCACCACCCACTTCGTTGCCGAGACGTAACCGTACAGGCCGGGCACGACCATCCGTACCGGGAATCCGTGTGCGAACGGCAGCGGCTCACCGTTCATCCCGACGGCCAGGATGGCGCTGCGGTTCCGGTCCTGCAGGACCTCAAGCGGTGTACCGGCGGTCCAGCCGTCGGCACTGTGGGAAAGCACCATGTCCGCACCCGGCTTGGGCTTGGCCCGCTCCAGGAGCGATCGGATCGGGTAGCCGAGCCAACGCGCGTTGCCGATCAGGTCACCGCCCACTTCGTTGGAGACGCAGCTGAGCGTGATCAGCCGTTCCGTCAACGGCAACCGTAAGAGTTCTGCAAACGACACCGATACGGTCTCCTGAACCATCCCGTCGATTGTCAGGCTCCACTGGTCCGGGTCGACGGTGGGTATCTGCAGGGCAGTATCGATCCGGTAGAAGTCGACGCTGTCGGTGACGAATGTGCTCAACCCCGGCACGGTCAGCGTCGCGGCGGCTGGTACCGCCGCAGCCGCAGTGGCGGGCCGCGGTAGCCTGATGCGCTCGCGGAGCGCGGTGACCGCGACCGCACCGGCGTTGGCCACCCTGGCACCGACGCCGATCACGACGGCAGCAGCGCCGGAAAGCAGCAGCAGGCGCAGAAACGACCGCCGCGCTACTGGCGGCGCGCTGGCGGTCCCGCGCTCCGAAGCATCCCGCCAAGCCCGCAGTCGACGAATACCCCGGTACAGCACCAACGCACCCAAGAGCATTCCAAGCACCGTCGGCACGGCAGAAAACCCGTCGGCGTGCGCCCTCGTGGTCACCGCGAGCACCGCGATCGTCGACACCGCGACCAACACCACGATCCCCCAGCCCCGCGCCAGCCACTCCAGCACACCGGTCAAGGCGGCCACGATGGTGACCAGGAGTGCGAGAGCGATCAATAGGACCGCTTTGTCGGCAGCGCCGAACACGGCGATGGCGAACTCCTTGGCTCCGGCCGGAGCGAGGTCGATGATCCACCGGCCGACGGCGAAAACCGGGCTGGCTTGCGGCGAGATCAGCACGGAGGTCAACTCGGCAGCCGCCAGCGTGCACGCGGCAGCTACGATTCCGACCAGCGCCGCCCAGCCCAACACCGACCAGCCCAACACCGACCGGCCCAACACCGACCGGCGAGACGCCGCGGATGCCATCGGGTTACTCCGCGACGATCCTGGCGCCGTGCACCGGACCGATCGCCCGCACCACGGTGAGCCGTGCCGCGCTCAACGCGATCTGCAGGTCCAGCGCGCTGTCGATGTCCGCGGCGAGGAATGCGACCGTCGGACCGGAACCGGAGACGATCCCGGCTAGCGCACCGTTGGCCTCGCCGATCTCGATCACCTTGGCGACCTCGGGTGACAAGTGCAGTGCCGGTGCCTGCAGATCGTTGAACAGGGATTCGGCGAGCATCTGGGGGTCGCCGGCGCGCAGAGCCTGCAGCACATCGGTGCCAACGGTGGGCTGGCCGACGGCAGGGTAGATGTCTTGGGCGTGCCGTTCCCGGTGCCGGTCGAGTTCGCCGTAGACCTCCGGGGTGCTGATTCCGGAATCTGACAACGCCAGCACCCACTGGAACTGCCCCTTCGCCAGAGCAGGGCTCAGCTGGTCCCCGCGGCCGGTGCCGATGGCGGTTCCACCGATCATGGCAAAGGGAACGTCGGCACCGAGTTTCGCCGCGATACCCAGCAATTGATCGCGACTGCACTCGGTGCCCCACAACGCGTCACAGGCCAGCAGCGTCGCCGCCGCATCCGCAGATCCGCCGCCCATCCCGCCGGCGATCGGCACGCGTTTCTCGATCTCCAGACGCACGCCGCCGCGGTAATCGGTCTTCCTGGCCAAGAGCCTGGCCGCCTTGATCGCAAGGTTCGAGCCGTCCGTGGCCAGTTTCGAGGCGTCGATGCGCCCCGTGAACGAGACATGGAAGTCACTGGCCGGGTAGGCGCGCACATCCTCGTACAATGACACTGCCTGATATGCGGTAGCGATCTCGTGGTAGCCGTCCTCAAGCACCGCGCCGACCTTCAGATAGACGTTGACCTTTCCGGGCGCCCTGACATGCACCATGCGCGATGCCGCCTCGAAGGTCATGACTCCAACCTAACCCGATGCCTGCCAGTGCTCGGCGATTCTGACGAAATCCGCGATGGCGAGCTGTTCCCCGCGTGCGGTCGGATCGACTCCTGCGGCGGCCAGAATGTCGGATGCCGTGGCCGGGCCGATTCCTTCGGAGGCAGCGAGTACCGCGGACAGGGATTGCCGCAGCATCTTCCTGCGCTGCCCGAAGGCAGCGTCCACCAGGGCGAAGGTAGCCTTGCGTAGCGCGTCGTCGCCTGGCTGATTCTGGTTGCGCTGAAAGGACACCAGGATCGAGTCCACGTTGGGCACCGGCCAGAACACCTGCCGACTGACGACTCCAGCGGTGCGCCACTGCCCGTACCAGGCGGCCTTCACACTCGGCGAGCCGTAGATCTTACCTCCCGGCGCGGCCGCGATCCGCTGGCCCACCTCGGCCTGCACCATCACCAGACCGGAGCGGATGGTGGGGAAATGCTCCATGAAATGCAAGAGCACCGGAACCGAAATGTTGTACGGCAGGTTGGCCATCAGCCGGGTCGGTTGCCCAGGCAGCTCGGTGACCCGCATCGCGTCGGCGTGCAGCACGGTGAGTCGTCGAGTGGCTTCCGGTTCGACCGCCGCGACAGTCAACGGCAATTGCTCGGCCAGCCGGCGGTCGATCTCGATGGCGACGACGTGCGCGCCGGCCTCGAGCAGGCCGAGAGTGAGCGAGCCCAGTCCTGGGCCGATTTCCACGACCTCCTGCCCCGCTTCCACCGCTCCGGTTCGCACGATGCGGCGCACGGTGTTCTGGTCGATGACGAAATTCTGGCCAAGCCTCTTCGTGGGGGTGATCCCGACGAGATGGGCCAGGTCCCGCACCTCGGCCGGGCCCAGAAGCTTCACGCCAGCGAACCGGATGCGATCGGCCCGGTTTCTGGCGATTCCACCGGTTCACTGTCCCAGCGGCCGTAGACCAACTCGGTATTGGAGGAGATCTGGGCCGCCAGCATCGAGGTCTCGGTCTGGAGAAAATCGGCCATGGCTCGGAGTGTGTGCGGGATCAGATACGGTGCATTCGGTCGCCCGCGGTACGGGGTCGGAGTGAGAAACGGTGCATCCGTCTCAATCAGGAGCAACGATCGCGGCACCACCGCGAGCGCTTCGCGTAGCCCGCCGGCGTTGGCGAAGGTGACGTTTCCGGCGAACGACATGTACCAACCGTGCTCCGCGCACAGTTGCGCCATTTCCGCGTCGCCGGAGAAGCAGTGGAAGACGGTGCGCGAGGGCGCGCCGACGCGTTTCAGCGTCGCCAGCACCTCGGCGTGGGCGTCGCGGTCGTGGATCTGCATCGCCAGGTCGTGCTGTTTGGCGATCTCGATATGCGCCTCAAAGGAACGGTACTGCGCGTCGCGTCCGGGCAGCGCGGTACGGAAGAAGTCCAGGCCGGTCTCGCCGACGGCGCGAACCCGCGGGCGTGCCGCCAATGAGTCGATCTCGGCCAGCGCGTCATCGAGTTCACCGCGCGCGTCATACTCGGGCGCCTCGTTGGGGTGGATCGAAACCGACGCCAGCATTCGGGGTTCCATCGCGGCTGCCTGCGCCGACCAGCGCGAACTCTCCAGGTCAGTTCCGACCTGGATCACCCCGCGGATGCCGACGCTGGAGGCGCGATCCAACTGTTCCCGGTAATCCGGCGCTTCGACCTCCGAGTGTGCCGAATGGCCCGAGGGGTACGCGATCTCCAGATGCGTGTGGTTGTCGTAGACCGGCACCACCAGCGCCTCAGGCAGCGGCGGATAGCTGCGGTCCCGTTTAGAGCTCACTGAAAGCCTCGACCCGCGGGAACAATGCGTCCAGATGGTGCAGCACGCTGCCGACCGGAACCTGTCCCCAGCGACCTGCCTCGCGAAGCGGCTGATCCGGCAATGCTCCCAAGGCGGCCTCGATACCCAGCGCAGCCCACAGCTTCGTCGTCGCGCCCGGGATCACGGGCGAAAGCAGCACCGCCAACGCCCGCAGACCCTCCACAGCGGTGTACAGCACCGTCGCCAGGCGCGTGGAGTCGGCGGAATCCTTTGCCAGCATCCACGGCTCCTGCACGGTGATATAGCCGTTGAGCTCGTCGACGATTGTCCAGACGGCGGTAAGCGCGTCGTGGATATTCAGCGTAGACATCGCCGCATCTGCGCTGTGGACGGCATCGGCGACGACCTCTTGGACGACCAGGTCGGCAGCTCGATAGGTTCCCGGCGCCGGAGTCACCCCATCGAAGTAGCGCAGCACCATGGCGACCACCCGAGAGGCGAGGTTCCCGAAACCGTTGGCCAGCTCCGCTTGGTAGCGGGCCGCCAGGTCTTCCCAGCTGAATGAGCCATCCTGCCCGAAGCTGACCGCGCGCATGAAGTAGTACCGGAACGCGTCGGAACCGAACGTGTCGGTGATCTGCGTCGGCGCAATTCCGGTCAGTTTCGACTTCGACATCTTCTCGCCGCCGACCAGCAGCCAGCCATGGCCGAAGACCCGTTCCGGTACCTCAAGCCCAGCCGCCATCAGCATGGCCGGCCAGATCACCGCGTGGAAGCGGAGGATGTCCTTGCCGACGATATGCGTCGCCGGCCAGAGCCGATCGAACCGCTCCTGGTCTACGCCGTAGCCGATCGCTGTGATGTAGTTCAGGAGCGCGTCGAACCAGACATAGACCACATGGCTGTGATCCCAGGGAACCTTTACACCCCAGTCGAAACTGGACCGAGAAATTGACAGATCGGCAAGCCCCGAGCGCACGAACGAGATGACCTCGTTGCGCGCCGACTCCGGCTGCACAAAATCGGGCCGACTTTCGTACAGGTCGAGGAGCCGTTTCGCGAAGTCGCTCATCCGGAAGAAATAGTTCTTCTCCTGGAGCAGCTCCAGCGGCTTGGAGTGGATGGCACACACCTTCTGGCCCAGGTACTCCCCCGTGCCCTCGGCGATCTCACTGACCGGTTTGAACTCCTCACAGCCCACGCAATAGAGGGCCTCGTATTCGCCGGCGTAAATGTAACCAGCGTCGTAGAGCCGTTGCAGGAACAGTTGCACGGCCACCTCGTGCCGCCGGTCGGTGGTCCGGATGAAGTCGTCATTGGCGATGTCGATGGTCTTCAACAGGGGCAGCCAGGCGGATTCGACGAGCCGGTCGGCCCATTCCTGCGGGGTCATCCCGTTGGCGGTCGCGGTGCGTAGGATCTTCTGGCCATGCTCGTCGGTCCCGGTCAGCAGCCAGGTATGATCCCCAGACTGGCGGTGCCAGCGCGCCAGGACGTCGGCGGCCACCTCGGTGTAGGCGTGTCCGATATGCGGGACGTCATTCACGTAGAAGATCGGTGTGGTGACGTAAAAGGATGAGCCGTCGGACATGGTCCCTATCCTAAAGGTCGCCACCAACGGCATTCGTCTGTTACGCGCTGCCCGGTACCGGTCAGGACGGAAAACCTCCCGCGCGCAGCAATGCACCAGGCAGGCGCTTTCCGAGTTTCTCCTCCAACCAAGCCGTCGCGGCGGTCAACTCGTCAAGGCTGAGGCCGGTCGCAACGCCGGTCCGCTCGAACAGGTAGACCAGATCCTCGGTGGCCACATTGCCGGTCGCGTTCGGTGCGAAGGGGCAGCCGCCGGTCCCACCTATGCTGGCGTCCAGTATCGACACACCCGCAGCCACTGCCGCCACCGCATTCGCGACCCCGGTGTGCCTGGTGTCGTGCAGGTGCAACCGGATCGGTAGCATGCCACCGGGATCCAGGCTCCTGGCCAACGCGGTGCGCTTCGTGATGTCAGCCGGCACTGCCACTCCGATGGTGTCGGCCAGCCCCAGCTCGTCCGGCCCGCAATCGATGACGCCATCGATGACCTCACGCAGCCGATCGATCGGCACCTCGCCCTCGAACGGGCAGCCGAACGCTGCGCCGATGGTGATCGTCGAGCGGATGCCGGCGGCGCGGGAGTGCGCCACCAACGTCGCGGCCAGGTCGATGGATTGCCTGGTGGTCATGCCCTGATTGCGCTGGCAGAAGGTGTCGGTGGCGACCACGACGATATTGACTTCGTCGACGGCGCAGGCCAACGCGCGGTCGAGGCCGCGCTCGTTCATGATCAACCCTGCGTAGCTCACCCCCTCCGGCCGAGGCAGTGCAGCCAGCACCGCCTCCGCGTCGGCCATCTGGGGCACCCGCTTGGGATGCACAAAGCTGGTCACCTCGATCCGGCGGCTTCCGGCATGAATCGCCCGCTCGACGAGCTCGACCTTGTCGGCGGTGGACAGGAGTACGCTTTCGTTCTGGAGGCCGTCCCGTGGCGAAACCTCGCAGATTTCAATGGCGGCGGTTGCCGCCGGCTCGGCCATAGTGCTCATCGTGTCTCCCGGAGGTAGTCGATCGCGGCGTCCTCGTCGATGACCTCGGCGTACTTTGCGCCAAGGTCGAACAGGCTCGCCTCGTGGACGCTCGGGGTGCGGTCGTCGACGGCACCCCGGACAACCGCGGTGACCCAGCCGAATTGCATCGCATCCACCGCGCTGGCCCGCACGCAGCCGCTAGTGCTGACCCCCATCATGATCAGGGTGTCGACTCCCCACGATCGAAGCGTCGAGGCAAGCGAGGTACCGAAGAAGGCGCTCGCGTACTGTTTGACCAGCACCAATTCATTCTCATCCGGCGCCACCTGGGGCATGAGCTCGTTCAGTGAATTTTCACCGATCAGCAGCCGAAGCGCCGGAACCTTACGGATGAACAGGCCGCCATCGACGCCGTCCGGGCCGTATCTGGTCCGGGCGTGGACCACCGGCACGCCACACCGCCTGGCCGCCTCGATCACGCGGCCGGCCACGTCCAGGCTCGCCGTGGTCGGCAGGCACAGCGGGCTATCCGGATCGAAGTACGCGCGCATCAGATCGATCGACAGCACCGCAGGATGGGTCCCGAGCGACAGCGCGCCGCCGAACCCGGTAGAGAATTCGGTCATCAGTTCATCCTCGCCGAACTACAGCCGCACCGGCGGCCGCGGGGCCGGCAGGCCCGTCTCTTCCAGGCATCGCTCCAGAATGGTCGCCAACGGCGGGCCCATGTTGAAGGTCGGCAGCGGCCCGGGCCGCTTGGCGCGCAACTGCATCCGCAACTGTTCGGACGCCGTGGCGTCAACAGCTCCTTCCTCGTCACAGACCACGCCGTAGCTGCGCGCACCGTCCGAGGTGACCAACCCGCGGCGCACCTCGAGCCCGACCAGCTCCGGGTCGCGCAGCAACGGGTCGCCCCAGCCGCCGCCGCCCCAGGTGACGAAGTGCAGCACATCTCCGGGATAGACCGGGACGTCGATCACCTTGCTCGGGATGATGTCTCGGCTGCCGTCTGCCCGGTCGATCCACTTGCGGCCGCGGGCACCGGGTTCCCCACCGTTCACCCCCCATGGATAGGTCAGCCAACGATCGTCATGAATGGCGATGGTGCCGCGCTCCAGGAACCGATACGCGACATCCACCCCGTTCCCGCCACGATGAAGTCCCGCTCCGCCGGTATCTGCGATGGTCTCCCAACGCTCGATCCGCAACGGGTAGTACGACTCCAGATACTCGCACGGGATATTCACGAACGAGGGCCACAGCGAGTGTCCATCCGGCCCGTCGCCGATCGGACGGCCTGGGATGCCGCCGAATCCGATCGAGTAGAGCTGGAACCACTCGCCCTTGCGCTCGCCATCACCGTAATTCCCGGAGTACATGAAATGGGGGGACGAGGAGAACCCGGCGGCGTTCAACAGGTCGGGGTTGGTCTGCCCGAGCAACCCGCCGAACAGGTCAAAAACCCGGCCGATGCCGTGGTTTCGGGCATTCAACGCGGCCGGGTATTTCGGCTTCCAGAACGAGTCGTCGGGGATCACCACGTCGACCAGGGGGTAGAAGCCGTCGTTCCACAGGATCTGCGGATCGGCGACGGTGATCATGTAGATGCCGAAGAACATCCGCACCAGGTTCTCATTGATGAAGTAATTGATCGGTCCCTGCGCCTGCGGACTACTCTCCCGGAAGTCCAGCAGCACCTTGTCACCGTTACGGGTCAGGCTCATCTTGAGCTTGTACGGGCCGTAACCCACGCCATCATCATCGATGTAGTCCGTGAACGAGAGGGTCTCGCCGTCCTTGAACACCATCGCCAGCAGGGTCTTCATGGCCCGATAGTTGCGGTCCATCAGCGCCTGAAGAGCCGAGGTATACGTGTCGGCGCCGAACCGGGAGCACAGTTCCTGCACCCGACGCGCGGCGGTTCGGCAGGCGGCGACCAGACCGTTGAGATCAGCCCGATTCCAATCCGGCTTTCGCACCTGATTGAGGATGATCCGCAGCGAGTCCTCGGCAAGGACGTCCTTGTTGTAGATCTTGAACGGCGGGATCACCACCCCCTCTTCGAAGATGGTGCGGGCGTCGGTCGGCATCGACGCCGGCGTCTTGCCGCCGACATCCGTCATGTGGCCAAACATCGACGACCAGCCCACGATGCGCCCCTGGAAGAAGATCGGCATCACGATCAGCCAGTCATTGGCGTGGCTGATCGCCGCGCCGCAGGAGTACGGGTCGGAGGTCAGCAGCACGTCTCCCTCTTCGATGGTGCCGTCGAAGTTCTCCAGGAAGTCTGGAATGGACAGCCCGAACTGGCCGACCACCATCTTGCCCTCCGGGTCGCCGATCAGCGGGAACTCGTCATGTTGTTCCCGGATGCCAGGCGATAGTGCGGTGCGGAACAGCACCTCATCCATTTCGTAGCGGGCGTGCCGCAACGCGTTCTCGACCAGGTCGACGGTGACGACGTCGACCTCTACCGGTTGTAGCGGTTGCGTGGCGGTTTCAATCAGTCGTGCCATGGTCCTAGGCCTCCTGAGTCTGGTCGGACGTGACGGGTCGGATGAGCAGGCTTCCGCTGGCGTGCACGGTGGCGGCATGCCCGGGAAGCACGAGAGTCGTGGAGTCCATCTCGGTGATGATCGCGGGTCCCGGCACGATGTTGCCGGCCTTCAGCCGGGCCCGACCGTAGACTTTGGCCTGCACGAACGCGTCGTCTATCCAGACCTGGGTGGTGGTGTGCAGAGCCGGTGTCGGGTCGCTGCCGCCGGCATCCAGGGATTGCGCCGCAACCTCCGGCCGGGGGCCGCTGACGGTGGCTCGCACGGTCACCATCTCGTGCTCGGCGTTCAGCAGGAACGAGAACAACCTCTGATGCTCCGCATCGAAGGCGTCCCGCAATGCGGCAAGTCCGCCGCCGTTGCCGTCGAAGGTCGCGACGTCGATGACCACCGGGATCTCAAATCCCTGCCCGAGATAGCGCAGATCGGCTGCAAAGACCACCTCGTGCTCCGATTGCGGGATGCCTTCGGCCACCAGCGACTCGCGAGCCACCTCGGCCAACTCATCGAGAATCTCCCGCAGGCTTTCGTCGGTGAGGTCGTTGAAACTGCGCACCAGGGTGCGGACCGCTTGGTCGCGCAGGCTCGTGGTGGCGTCGCCGTAGGCGCAGAGCACGCCGGGCGATGGCGGAATGATCACCGGCCAGGTTCCCATCAGCTTGCCCAGTGCGTTGGCGTGCAACGGCCCCGCCCCGCCGAACGCGACCAGCGCGAAATCGCGAGGATCAAAGCCCTGTTGCACCGAGACCAGTCGCAACGCGCCGAACATGTTCTCGTTGACGATGTCCACGATCCCGGCGGCTGCCGCTTCCACCGTGTCAAGGGTGGTGGCATCCACAATGGTCTGCACGGCGTTCCTGGCAGCGGTCTGGTCAAGGGTGATCTCGCCCCCTGCCAACTGGGTGGGAAGATAGCCGAGTACGACGTTCGCATCGGTCACCGTCGGTTCGGTCCCGCCGGCAGCGTAGGCGGCCGGCCCCGGGCTGGCACCGGCGCTCTGCGGGCCGACCCGCAGTGCCTGAGTCAGCGGCGGCACGTGCGCGATCGAGCCGCCTCCGGCACCGACCGTCCGCACGTCCACCGAGGTGGCTCGTACGGTCAGGTCGCCGACAGTGGTCTCGCGGCCGATCCGCGGGGTGAGGTTCTGCACCAGGGCGACGTCGGTGGAGGTGCCGCCCATGTCCAGGGTGAGGAAGTCGCCGAAGCCGGCCTGTTCCGCGACCCACGCGGCACCGATCACACCACCAGCCGGGCCGGACATCATCACCGACACCGGGTCGTGCGCTGCAGCGTTGGCTGAGACCAAGCCGCCGTCGCTCTTGAGGATGTAGAGCGTGCCGGCGGCGCCTGATTCGGCGAGTTTGCTTTCCAAGTGTGCGACGTAATTGGCGACCTGCGGTTGAACGTAGGCATTGGCGACGGTGGTGATGGCCCGCTCATACTCGCGCAACTCTGGCAGCACCGACGACGACAGGGATACCGCGATACCGGGCAACTCCTCCGCGGCGATTTCGCCGATCCGCTGCTCATGCGCGGCGTTCGCATAGGCGTTGATCAGGCTGACGCTGAGCGCTTGCACGCCCTGCCGCTTGAGCTTGCGCAGCTGATTGCGCACGTCGTCCTCGTCTAGGGCGGTGATGATCTCGCCCTTGCTGTCCATCCGCTGAATCACCTCGACGGTGTCTTCCAACGCCGCCAGTGGTTCCGGCTTCGGCCAGATGATCCAACCGGCGAGTCCGCCCGGCACGAAGGAGCGTGCGATCTGCAGTACCTGCCGGAACCCGTGCGTGGTGACCAGCCCTACGCGGGCACCCTTGCCCTCCAGAATCGCGTTTGTCGCAACGGTGGTGCCATGCAGCACGTCGCCAACCTGATCCAGGCCGATCCCGGCCTGGCCGCAGGCTTGCTCGATGCCGCGCAGCACGCCGATGGATTGGTCGGCCGGCGTCGATGACGTCTTGGCGCGGAAGGTCGATCCGCTCTCTTCGTTGACTAAAAGGATGTCGGTGAAAGTTCCTCCGACATCCACGCCGAGTCGATAGGTCATGAAGACTCCTTAGATGATTTCGGCCGCGTGAAGCGACGACATCGCATCGTCGTCGAGCCCGAGCAGGCCTTGGTAGATTTCTGCGTTGTGCTCGCCAAGGCTCGGGCCGAGATGGCGAACCGATCCGGGAGTCTCGGACAGCCGCGGAAAAACGTTCTGCATGGCGAATTCACCCAGTTGCGGGTGAGTCAGCCGCACGATCGCCTCCCGGGCCGCGAAATGGGCATCGGCGAACATGTCCTTGGCGCGGAAGATTCGCCCCGCCGGCACCCCACCGTCGTGCAGGCGCTGCAGCAGATCGTCGGCGGTCAGTGTCGTCGTCCAGCGCGCGATGATCCCATCCAATTCCGCCATGTGCGCGCCGCGCGCGCCGTGCGTGGCGTAGCGCTCGCTGGTGGCGAATTCGGGCCGTCCCATCACCTTCGCCAGGCGACGAAAGACAGTGTCCTGGTTCGCGGCGACCAGCACCATTTCACCGTCCGCGGTCGGATACACATTGCTCGGCGACACGTTGGGCAGCGTGGCACCGGTGCGTTCACGTTCATACCCGGCAATCTGCCACTCCGGCAGCAAGGATTCCATCAGCGCCAGCACCGCCTCGTAGATGGCCGAATCGACGACCTGCCCACGACCCGATCGAGTGCGTTGATGAAGTGCGACCAGCGTGCCGAGGGTGGCGAACATGGCCGCGAGGGAGTCGCCGAGCGAAACACCAACCCGGGCCGGCGGCCGGTCCGGTTCCCCGGTGATATACCGGATGCCGCCCATCGCCTCTCCGATGGAGCCGTAGCCGGCCTGCCCAGCGTACGGCCCGGTCTGGCCGAATCCGGTCACCCGAGTCACGATCAACCGGGGGTTGAGCTTCCACAGTTCCTCCGGCGCCAGCCCCCAGCGCTCCAGCGTGCCCGGGCGGAAGTTTTCCACCAGCACATCGGCCTTCTGGATGAGAGCACGCACCAGTTCCTGGCCACGTTCGGTGCGCATGTTGGCGGTTACCGATTTCTTGTTGCGGGCCACCACGGGCCACCAGAGCGAGGTGCCATAGGGCTTTTCCTGACCCCATTGCCGCATCGGATCACCGACGCCTGGGTCCTCGACCTTGATGATTTCGGCACCGAAGTCGCCGAGCAACTGCCCGCAGAACGGGCCGGCCAGCAGCGATCCGAGTTCAACCACCCGCAGATCGTCCAGTGGGAGGGCGTGTTCAGAGTGCACCATTGCCATCTTTCGTATACAACCAGCTGCAAAGCCAAAATTCAGTTGCGATTGCTTTCCCTAAATCTATGAGCTACTTGTCACTAGGTCAAGGATTATTATCGCTATTGCATACAATCCCATAGAAAAGATGTCGTGATGCGTTCGCCTGCTAATTTGAGTTCGTCATGATCAGCACTCCAGACGTCGCGGATGAGGGTAGGGCCGTCGAGCTTGCCTACCGGTCGATCCGCAGCCAGATCCTCTCCGGCGAGCAGGCCGGCGGCCAATGGCTGCGTGAAAGCGAACTCGCCGCCAGTATCGGCGTGAGCCGAACCCCGGTCCGCGAGGCGCTTCGTCAGCTCGCGGCCGAGGGCCTGGTCAGGCACGAGCGCAACCGCGGCGTGCAGGTGCAGAGCTGGACGTTTGCCGACCTTGAGGACGCCTACACCCTGCGTTCGCGAATCGAACCCTGGGGGTGCGGCCTGGCCGCTGCCAGCGGCCAGGCCGACATTGCGGAATTGAAACGCCTCGCGGATGCCATGGATGCCGTCGTCGCGGCGCCGCATCAGGACTTCGACGTCCTCACCGAGCTCAACAGCCGGTTCCACGGCACGATCCTTCAGGCGTCAGGAAATGAACGTCTCCGGGCTGTGCTGGCGTCATTGGTACAGCTCCCGTTCGTCTGGCGCACCTTTGCGCATTACAGCCCAGCCGAGCTGCAGCGCAGCCTCACCCATCATCATGAGCTGGTGGACGCTCTGGAGTCGGGCAACTCGGCCTGGGCGGAGTCGGTGATGCGGGCGCACATCCAATCCGCATGGACCTCGGTTCGCCGGGAGGCTCAGGCCACGCCGGAGCAGTAATTCAGCGTCCGTCGATCGCGGCCTGGTACAGCTCACGCTTGCCAAGGCCGGTCGCCGCCGAGACGTCGGATGTGGCATCCTTCAACCGAGCGCCGCCGGCCACCAGCGCGCGCACCTGGGCCAAGCCGTCGGCCAGGTCGGCCACCTGCGCGGCGGCTCCGGCCACCACCATGCAAATCTCGCCCCGTACCCCGGCGGCGGCCCACTGCGCCAGTTCCGCGGCGGTACCGCGTTTGACCTCTTCGAACATCTTGGTGAGCTCTCGGCAGACCACTACCCGGCGGTCCTCTCCGAATGCCGCGGCCAGATCGTTCAATGCCGCCGGCAACCTGTTGGGCGACTCGAAGAGCACCATAGTCCTACGCTCGGTGGCCAGACGCCGCAGCCATTGACGCCGCTCGCCGGGCTTGCGAGGCAGGAAGCCCTCGAAGGCGAACCGGTCGGTCGGCAAACCGGAGACCGCCAGAGCCGCAAGCACCGCAGATGGCCCTGGCAGCACCGTCACCCGCACCCCAGCCGCTACGGCGGCATCTACCAGATGAAACCCCGGGTCCGATACCGTGGGCATTCCGGCATCGCTGAGCACCAGGAGGTCGGTGCCGGTGGCCAGTTCCACCAGCTCGGCCGCCTTCTCGCGCTCGTTGTGATCGTGCAATGCGATCAGCCGGGGTCGGTTCGCGACGCCAAGTCCGTGCAGCAGTCGCTGCGCCACCCTGGTGTCCTCGGCCGCGATCACCTCTACGGTGTTCAACGTGCTGATCAGCCGGGCCGAGGCATCGGCGAGATTCCCGATCGGGGTGGCCGCGAGAATGATCACGCTCAATAGTGTGCCAGGCAAAGCGATCGGACAGCCAAAGCTGGCTAATATCGGCAGAGTGAGTCAGGCATCCGAGAACGTCGACGACCTCGTCAAGGCGCACTCCGAGCCGGAGCACCCCGACCCGACCGGCAGCCGCTGGGACACCTGGTTCGGCACGCTCCTTGCCACCGAAACGCGCCAGCGGCTTTGGTATTGGGGCGCACCTGCTGCGGTGACCCTGCTCGCGGCCGGGCTGCGGCTGTGGGATCTTGGCAACCCCCATCAGCTGGTCTTTGACGAGACCTATTACGTCAAGGACTCGTACACCCTGATGCACCTGGGCTACGAGTCCAGCTGGCCGGCAGACGCTGACAAGAATTTCAACGCCGGCGACACCGATATCTTCACCACGACACCGTCGTTTGTCGCGCACCCTCCGTTCGGCAAGTGGCTGATCTCCCTCGGACTGTCGTTGTTCGGCGCCGGGAACAGCGTCGGCTGGCGGATCAGCATCGCAGTGATCGGCATCCTCGCGGTGGTCCTGATCATGCTGATCGCCCGGAAGATGTTCGCCTCGACGCTGGTCGCGGTGATGGCGGGTTTCTTGATGGCGGTGGACGGTACCGCCATCGCGCTCAGTCGAGTGGCGTTGCTGGACAACGCGGTGATGTTCTTCGCCCTCCTTGCCTTCGGCGCGGTCCTGCTCGACCGGGACTGGCAGGCCGCGCGGTTGGCTGCCCTGGTCTTCCGACGACGCCAACACGGGGTGGATCCGGGCTGGGGCCCGGTGCTGTGGTGGCGGCCCTGGCTGGTGACCGCCGGAATCCTGCTCGGGCTCACCAGCGGCATCAAGTGGTCCGGTATGTATTTCCTTGCCGCGTTCGGCGTCTATGTCGTTCTTGTCGACGCCGTCGCCCGGCGCCGGCTGGGCATCCCGTACTGGTTCAGTGCCGCATCTCTCAAGCAGGCGCCGGCGACGCTGCTGCTGATGGTCCCGGTCGCGGCGCTGAGCTATCTTGCGACCTGGACCGGTTGGCTGGTGACCTCTGGCGGCTACTACCGGCACTGGGTCCAGGACGGCGGGCCGGCCTGGGGCGGCGTGCTGGCCTGGGTGCCGGTTTCGTTGCAGAACCTGTGGCACTACCAGGCCGAAATGTACAACTATCACATCAACCTGCACACCCCGCACCCGTATCAGGCCAACCCGTTGACCTGGCTGCTGATGACCCGGCCGACCAGCATGTACTACGCGGGCGACTCCGGTGGGACTCACGGTTGCGCGGTCGATTTCTGCTCATCGGCGATCACTTCACTTGGCAACCCGTTCATTTGGTGGGCGGCCGCGGCTGCTGCGCTGTACCTGGTGTACCGGTTGATCCGGCGCCGGGAGTGGCAGGTCGGCCTGATCCTGACCGGGCTCGCCGCCGGATATCTGCCCTGGATGCTCTATCTGAACCGCACCGTATTCCAGTTCTACACGATCGCCTTCGAGCCGTACCTGGTGCTCGGGCTCGCCTTCACCCTGTGGCTGATCCTCGGCAAACGCGCCGACGTCTGGTGGAAGCGGCTGCGCGGCATCCGCCTGGTCGGCACGTATTTCATCTTCGTCACGCTGACCGCCGCGTTCTTCTACCCGCTGGCCAGCGGCATCCAGACCCCATTCTGGTTCTGGCAGATCCACATGTGGCTTCCCGGCTGGCGCTGAATCGCGGGGTGAATTTGTCGAGCACCGAGCGCCCTCCCAGTCTCGGGGCCTATGGTTGCACTATCTGTATCTCGGGCGCGTGCCCATTCCTTCGGCTGGGAAGTCGCATTCCTGTCGAGGATTGAATGTCTGCTGTTTCACCGACGGAGTCATCCGTACGCATTATCAGGACCCGCCCAGGCGGAGATCGAAAGAACCCGACCACCGAGTACAGTGCGCTGTTGCACACGGTTCGGAATCTCGGTTTGCTGCGCAGGCGCACCGGGTTCTACTGGACTGTATTTTCGATACTGATCCTCGCCACCGCCGGTGCGGTTGCCGGCTTCGTGCTGCTTGGCGACTCCTGGTTCCAGTTACTCATCGCCGGAACGCTGGGGATCCTGTTCACCCAATTCGCTTTCCTCGCCCATGAGGCGGCGCATCGGCAGGTGTTCACCTCCGGAAAGGCAAACGACTTCGCCGGCCGACTGCTGGCCAACGGCGTGGTCGGGATCAGCTACTCCTGGTGGATGAACAAGCACAGCCGACACCACGCCAACCCGAATGTCGTCGGCAAGGACCCGGACATCGAGCCGGACTTCATCGTCTTCAAGGAGGACGACGCGCGAAAGGTCACCGGCCTGGGCGCGCTGATCACCCGCAAGCAGGGCTATTTCTTCTTCCCGCTCCTGCTCCTGGAGGGGTTCAATCTGCACATCCAAGGCATGCGTACCGTGTTCGGCCACCAAAAGGTCGACAAGCGGGCCGTGGAAATCAGCATGATCAGCATCCGGATCATCGCCTACCTGGCCGTGATCTTCTACTTCCTGCCGCTGGGGATGGCCTTCGCATTCATCGGGGTGCAAATGGCGATCTTCGGGCTGTACATGGGCGCGACGTTCGCGCCGAACCACAAGGGGATGCCCCAACTCCCGCACGACAGCAAGGTCGACTTCCTCCGCCGCCAGGTGCTGACCTCGCGCAACATCATCGACGCGCGCGGTGTCAGCACGTTCATGGGCGGGCTGAACTATCAGATCGAACACCACCTGTTTCCGAACATGGCGCGCCCGTTCCTGCGTAAGGCGCACGAAATCACGCGAGAATACTGCCGGACCAACAACATCCTGTACACCGAGACGACGCTGCGTGGTTCCTACAAGATCGTGGTCCAGTACCTGAACAGGGTGGGGCTGGCCGCCCGGGACCCGTTCGCCTGCCCGATGGTGTCCGCACTGCGCAACCACTGACCGAGTCGGCGCGATGACCGCTGTCAGTCGTTGTGTTACGCGACGATCGGCGGGCCACCCGGCCGGCCGGTAGCGTGAGATCATGGCAGATCGCGAGTATGGCTTCCGCACCCGGGCAATCCACGCCGGCAATATCCCGGACAAGGTCACCGGCGCCCGCGCCCTGCCGATCTACCAGTCGACGGCGTTCGTCTTTGACGATACGGCGGATGCCGCGGCGCGGTTCGCCTTGCAGAAGTACGGAAACATCTACTCCCGTCTGGCCAACCCGACCGTTGCCGCGTTCGAGGAGCGGATCGCCAGCCTCGAGGGTGGTCTGGGTGCCGTGGCGACAGCGAGCGGCCTCAGCGCGCAATACATCACCTTCGCCTCGCTCGTGGGAGCCGGAGAGCATATCGTGGCATCCGCCAATCTCTACGGCGGATCGATCACCCAACTCGATGTCACCCTGCGGCGATTCGGCGTCGATACCACTTTCGTGCACAGCGCAGACCCCGCCGACTACGCCGCGGCGATCACCGACAAGACCAAGCTGGTGTTCGCTGAGATCATCGGCAATCCGTCCGGCGAGATCGCCGACATCGAGGGATTGGCTGAGGTAGCGCATGCTGCCGGTGTGCCACTGATCATCGACTCGACCCTGGCTACCCCGTATCTCAATCGGCCCATCGAGTGGGGCGCGGACATCGTGCTGCATTCGGCCACGAAATTCCTCGGTGGTCACGGCACGACCATGGGCGGGGTGGTCGTGGAGAGCGGGAAATTCCCGTGGACCGGGGACCGGTTCCCGCTGTTCAACGAACCGGTGCACACCTACGGTCAGTTGAAGTGGACGGACAACTTCGGTGAATACGCGTTCCTGACCCGGCTGCGCGCCGAGCAATTGCGCGACATCGGCCCGACCCTTGACCCGCAGGGCGCCTTCCTCTTGGCCCAGGGCGTCGAGACGCTTGCGTTCCGGATGCGCGCGCACGTGGCCAACGCGCGGGTCGTGGCGCAATGGCTGGTCGCCGACCCGCGGATCGAGTACGTGAATTGGGCGGGGCTTGCCCAGCATCCACATCATGACCGAGCCCAAAAGTACCTGCCGGACGGTGCCGGATCGGTCTTCAGCTTCGGGGTAGCCGGCGGCCGGGACGCCGGCCGGGTCTTCATCGAGTCCTTGGATCTGGCCAGTCACGTGGCAAATATCGGCGACACCAAGACCCTCGTGATTCACCCGGCCTCAACCACGCACGGTCAGCTGACCGAGCAGCAATTGGGTGACGCGGGCGTGCTACCGGGTCTGGTCAGAATCAGCGTGGGGATCGAAGACGTCGAGGACATTATTTACGATCTCGATCAGGCACTCGACCGGGCAGTGGAGGCGGCAAAATGAGTTCAGACAACGGATCCTCCGTCGCGAAACGGACCTGGGTCGGCCCGGACGCGAAGGCCAGGCTGAAGATTCTGCGCACCACGAGGTCGGTGGCGATCGTCGGGGCTTCGGCGAATCCGGCGCGGGCCAGCTACTTCGTCAGCACCTACCTGACCCAATCCAGCGATTACCGGCTCTACTTCGTGAACCCGAACGCGACCGAGATTCTAGGTCAGAGGGCGTACCCGGATCTCGCGTCGCTGCCGGAGATTCCAGACATCGTCGATGTCTTCCGCAAGGCGAGTGACATCCCTCAGGTCATGGAAGACGCCCTGGCGCTCGGTGCCAAGACCGTCTGGGTGCAGCTCGGGATCTGGAATGAGGACGCTGCGCGCCATGGTGAATCCAACGGGCTGACGGTCGTGATGGACCGCTGTCTGAAAATCGAGCACGCGCGATTCCATGGCGGATTGCACCTGCTTGGCTTCGACACCGGTCAGATCAGCTCCCGCACCACGATCCGCTGAGAAGGGAAAGATCATGGCAACTGGGAACGAGCCGGACCGAGACCTCGTCTCGCTGTTCGCCAAGGCGTTGCGGTCGTTGGGCCAGGCCGGCCGGACTGAGGAGGCCAGCAAGCTCGCCGCCCAGGCGTGGTGGGCGCTGAAGGATGACGACCCTCGCGCCGCCGAACACGTCAACGGGGTGATGCACTATCTGGCGCGCCTGGAGGAATCGGGTCTCGACGTGTGAGCGATGCCGATGGCATCCGAAGCGCGTAGCCGGACGCCACCAGCATCAGAACCGCGGCCAGGGCGAATGCCGCCGGATACGAGACCGCGTCGACCAGTATGCCGGCGACCAGCGGCCCGACGATCGCTCCGAGGTCTGAGAACATCGAGAAGATCGCGACCGGGTTTCCACCACGGGAGCCGGCCGCGTCACCGACCGCGGCTGCCGGAGCGGTGCCCATGAACGCGGCTGCGACGCCGTAAACGCATAGCAACACGATCAGAATCCAGATGTTGCCGGCGAACGGGATGGCGACCATGGCGGCGGCACCCAGAGCAAACGCGCCGATGATCGCGGGCTTGCGTCCGACCGTGTCGACGAAGCGTCCGGCCGGGCCCAGGGTGAGGGTCTGCGCGACGGCGGCAATCGCGAATGCGATGCCGGTCCAGGCGGGAGTGCTGTGCAGCATCTCTACGATCAACACCGGAACCAGCGCGCTGCGCACCCCGAGCGCCGCCCAGCCCTGAGCGAAGTTCGCCAGGCAGGCCGCCCGGTAACGACGGTCCCTGAGCACCTCCCGGAACGGTCTGGGCGGCACCGCATCAGTGTCGATGGCATGGCCGGACCGCGGTTGCAGCAGGAACAATCCGATCAGACCGGCCACCGCGAGGGTTCCGGCGTAGAAGAAGAACGGCGCGCGCAGAGACACCAGCGAGAGGGCCCCACCAAGGGCCGGACCGGCCATTCCACCGATCAGAAACCCGCCCTGGTAAAAGCCAACCGCCCGGCCGCGCACCGCGGCCGGCGTTGATCCCAGCAGCAACGTCATTGCCGAGACCGAGAACATCGCCGAGCCGATCCCGCCGGCTCCACGCAGCAGCAGCACCTGCGGGTAGTTCTGGGCCACCCCGACCAGGGCGCTGGAGACCGCGACGATGCCGATCCCGATGGCCAGGATGCTGCGCTCCCCGCCATGGTTGATCAGCCAGCCGCAGAACGGGCTGGAGACCAGCCGCATCAGCGCGAACGCCGAAACCACCGCGCCGATCTCCAGGTAGCCGACGCCGAAGCTGCGCACGAACACCGGCAGTACCGGCACGACAACGCCGAAGCCGACCATCACAAAGAACGCGACGATCCCGAGCACTATCACGTCGCGGCCAAGGCGCGGCTTCGCGCCGAGGGTTCCGGATGCCGGCCTACCGGATGGCGCAGTGCTCACCCATCCAGGCTAGATGCTGAACCCGCCTTCAGCAGACCGAGGCTAGCGACGTTCGCTGAGACAGAGTATGTTTCCCTCGCTGTCGGTGAACCAGGCGGCTTTCACCGTGTCCATGGTGGCGACACCGTGCTCCGTCTTCAGGCCGGGTAGATCGTACTCCTCGAATACGACGCCTCGGCCGCGAAGTTCAGCGGTCTCGGCGACGATGTCCGGTGTTTCCCAGCACAGTGCCGTGTTTTTCGCGGTTCCGGCATTGTCTGTCTCATAAATGCCGAATCGAGCCCCGGCAGGCGTCTGATAGGTCAGATCCGCGGAGGTTTCCTCGGCTGGTTCCAGCCCGAGCATGTCTTTGTAGAACGTCCGGGCACGCTGCAAATCACGGGCGGGGAGCATTGACGCGACTTCGAGTTTGCTGAGCATGAGAGTCCTCTTTTCTCACCCCTGCTACCACGGTACGCGCGGAACGCGCTGTCTTCCTAGCGGAACTTTTTTTGCGCAACCGGGCTACTGCGCAGCGAGCTGGGCGGCGTCCACGACCGGAAGCCGGCAGACGAAATCACGACACAGATACGCGGTCGCCAGACCATTCTGGCTGCCTCGGCCTTCGAACAGTTCGAAGCCGGCCTCCGCGAAGGCGGATGCCTGCGGCTCGGTCACCACACAAACCAGCGCCGGGCCCTGCCAGGCGCGAGCCGCAGCAGGGAGGTCGGAGCGCTCCGCGCCGCTCTCCGGCGCTACGACGACCAGTTGCGTGGCACCGGCGGTCAGCGCCGACATCACCGCGAGCGCCGCGCCGAATGACGCCGGGTTCGACAAGGCCGCACCTGCCACGATGGACATCGCGGCCTGCGCCGCATCGCGGTAGCGATCTTCCGCGGTGAGCAGGTACAGAGTGTAGGCTGCATCCGCGCAGGCGCTGATGCCGGACGGGTAGGCGCCCTCCGACGGGTCGTGCTGCAGGGCCAGCCCCATTTCGGTGAGCAGCGGGTCGCCGCCGCCCGGCACCGCGAAACCACCGTCACTGCCGGCTGCCAGAGCGGCGTCCATCAGGGTGCGGGCCAACACCGCGTAGTGCGACTCCCCCGTCACCAACGCCAGCTCGAGCAGCCCTCCCGCGAACATGCCATAGTCTTCCAGCGTCGCCGTCGCGGTGGAGACCCGGTCGCCGATCGAAGCGCGGGCCAGCGAACCGTTCGCGCGTAGGTGGCGGCCGATCAACGCGTCGGCCGCGGCGCGCGCGGCATCCACCCAGGACGGCCGATCGAATACGAACCCCGCGTGGGCGAGCCCACGGATGGCCAGCCCGTTCCACCCGGTGAGCACCTTCTCGTCCAGCGCCGGCGGGCTCTCCCCGGACCGCGCTGCGGCGTCGAGCGCGTAGTAGCCACCCTCGACCCGCTTGCCGGCGACGGTGCTTTCCGAGTCCTGTCCTGAGGCGAAGCATCCGCTGGGCAACCGCATCACCTGGATCAGGAATTCTGCGAGGTCCGCGGTGACCACTTGAGCCCAGCCATTCTCTTCTGGGTCCAGGCGCCAAGCGTCCGCATAGTTGGTCAACAGCTGGGCGTTGTCGTACAGCATGCGCTCGTAGTGTGGTTCACTCCAGTCCCGCCGGGTGGCGTAGCGGAAGAAGCCGCCCTCCACGCGATCGCGCAACGGCGAGTGCGCCATCCGATGCAGGGTGCGCACGCCGAGGTCCTGAGCGGATGGCCCGGATCCCAGCAGGAATCCGAGCACCGGGGCGACCGGAAACTTCGGGGCTCCGCCGAATCCGCCGTA
This sequence comes from Microbacteriaceae bacterium, assembly GCA_039922875.1. Classification (GTDB taxonomy): domain Bacteria; phylum Actinomycetota; class Actinomycetes; order Actinomycetales; family Microbacteriaceae; genus JBDTDV01. The sequence goes on along the minus strand of JBDTDV010000076.1, from coordinate 651 downwards.
CTCGGTGTCCTCGACCTCTTCCAGCCGCTGGACGACGGCCGTCAGCGCTTCGGCGTCGGGCAGCGACGACGGCTGGGCAACTCGGGAGGCCGAAAGCGCCTGGATCACGGCACTGGCCGCGGCCTGCACCTTGCCCGGCCGATTCGTCCAGGCATCGTTCACCGCGTCCAACACCTGCCGAAACGAGGGCCGACCGCCACCCGCGCGGGGAGGGAAGTAGGTGCCGGCGTAGAACGCCCTGCCCTCCGGCGTGACGAACACGTTCAACGGCCAGCCCAGGCTGTCGGTGAAGGCGCTCGCGGCGGCGAGATAGCTGGCATCCACATCGGGATGCTCCTCACGGTCCACCTTGATCGCGACGAAGTTCTCGTTCAGCGCGGTGGCCAGTTCGGGGTCGCTGAAGCTTTCCCTGGCCATCACATGGCACCAGTGGCAGGTGGCGTATCCGATCGACACCAGCACCGGTACGTGGCGCCGGGCCGCCTCGGCGAATGCATCCTCACCCCACGGATACCAGTCCACCGGGTTGTCCGCGTGCGAGCGCAGGTAGGGGCTGATGGCATCCGCAAGCCTATTGGTCATGCTCTCAGCCTATGCGCGAGTCCGGGCTTTTTCCTATGCGCGAGTCCGGGCTTTTTGTGGGTGTCACCC
>JBDTDV010000075.1:0-9224 GCA_039922875.1 Microbacteriaceae bacterium | reverse complement strand
AGCACCCCGGTCACGGCCAGGGCGAGTGGCACGCCGAGTGCGATGGGGATGTGTTCGCGAAGCACAAGCCAGGCGAGAAGTACGATCAGCACGGGCTCGGCCGCCCAGATCAGAACCGAGGTGCTGGCATTGATGGACGACAGGCCGAGCAGACCTAATGCATAGGCGAGACCAGGATTGAGAACGCCGAGCGCGCCGAGCCCCCGAAGCTCGGGCGTCCAGGTGATTCTCACCCGTCGCACCCGAATTACAGTGGCCAGAAACACGGTGCTGGTCAGGAGCTGGATTGACAGCAGGAAGAACGGTTCGACGGTGGCCAGCGCATATTTGCTGATCACGGTGCCGACGCCCCAACACGCCGAGGCCGCGATCAACATCAGCGTCGGACGATGATGGACGTGGCGGGACATGGCTCTACCTGGGCGTCAGTCGATCGGTTCCTCGCCGTCGCAGCAGGCGTACGAGGGTCTATGGGCAGGCACAGCCGCGCACGTCAGAGTTCGCACGGGCACGTCGTAGTCCCGACGGCGCTCCGTGCGCCATGCCCACCGGTTCAGATGTAGATGGCCGGATCCAGCCAAGCCTGGGCATCCGTGGCGCTGGGCGCTCTGCCCGGCCGCGTCAAGGCGCTGGCGACGCCCGGGATGCCGACGACCATCGAATCCGGCGGCACCGCGCGGACTACGACGGCGTTGGCACCGATCACACTACCGGCGCCGATGAGAATGTCTCCGAGAACTTGCGCCCCGGCTCCGATCGTCACGTTGCTGCCGACGGTCGGGTGTCGCTTGCCGCGCCCGCTGCTCTTGCCGCCCAGGGTCACTCCGTGGTAAAGCATCACGTCATCGCCGAGGATCGCCGTCTCGCCGATGACGACCCCCATGCCGTGGTCGATGAAGAACCGCCTGCCGATGCTGGCGCCGGGATGGATCTCCACTCCGGTCAAAAAGCGCACGAACTGGGACAGCGCGCGGGCCGGGAATTTCAATCCCGGTGACAACCACCAGCGGTGCGCGACGCGATACGCCCAGATGGCATGCAGGCCGGAGTAGGTCAGAAACACCTCAGGAGCGCTGCGAGCAGCCGGGTCCCGGAGGCGGGCGGTGGCGAGGTCCTCGCGGATCCGTGCGCTGATTGACATCGATCCGGCCGGCTCAGTCGATCAGGTCTTCGTAGAGCATCGTTGAAACGTATCGTTCACCGAAGTCCGGGACGACCACGACGATGGTCTTACCGTCGTTTTCCGCACGCGAGGCCAATTCCAGTGCCGCCGATACTGCCGCACCCCCGGAGATTCCGGCCAGGATGCCCTCCTCGGCGGCCAGGCGCCGTGCCGTGCGCAGCGCGTCGTCAAGCTGGACATCGGCGACCTCGTCATACACGTTGGTGTCGAGTACCTCCGGAACGAAATTCGCGCCGAGTCCCTGCAACTTGTGCGGCGCAGCATGGCCCCCCGAGAGAATCGGGGAGTCGGCTGGCTCGACCGCGACAACCCGTAGCCCCGGCTTGCGCTCCTTCAGCAGCCGTCCGGCTCCGGTGATTGTACCGCCGGTGCCGATCCCCGCGACGAAGATGTCGACGGCGCCGGCAGTGTCATCCCAGATCTCGGGGCCAGTGGTGGCGTAGTGGATGTCCGGGTTCGCCTGGTTGGTGAACTGGGTGGCCCAAATCGCATTTTCGGTGCTCGCCACGATCTCTTTGGTCCGCTCGATCGCACCGGTCATCCCGATCGATCCGGGCACCAGCACGAGTTCGGCGCCGTAGGCGCGCATCAGCACCCGGCGCTCCTTGCTGGCGCCGTCCGGCATGACCAGGATCACCTTGTAGCCGCGCGCCGCACCGACCAGGGCAAGGGCGATCCCGGTATTCCCGCTGGTGCTTTCGACAATGGTTCCACCCGGCTTCAGCGCGCCGGAGGCCTCTGCCGCGTCGATGATCGCCACGCCGATCCGGTCCTTGACGCTTCCGCCGGGGTTGTAGAACTCGAGTTTGGCCAGGACGGTCGCCGAACTGCCCTCGGTCAGGTGGTTCAGCCGCACGAGCGGTGTGTGGCCCACCGCCTCGGTGATGTTTGCGTAGATGTGACCATCCATGAACTACCCCTTACCTGTCAAAATCGAAAAACCGCTGGTGTGGAAAGCGCGACGCTGACCCGCCTCCGCGGGATGAGCCAACGGTGCAAGCCTATTCTTAAAGCACATGACACCCGAAGCCGGCCACAGTGCCATCCCGCTCCACGGCGTTCGCGATCAGGCGGTGGCCGCACTCCGCCGCGCCGGAATACCCGATCCCGAGGTCGACGCCGACCTGCTGATCGGTCATGTGTTGAAGGTGGGCAGGGGGCGAGTGCAGGCCTTGGCGTTGGCTGAGGTCGCGCTGGCCGAGACGGATGCGGCAGCCGTCGTCGAACTCGTTTCGCGCCGGTCCAGACGGGAACCGCTGCAGCACATTACCGGCCGGGCGCCGTTTAGGCATCTCAATCTCGCGGTCGGCCCCGGTGTGTTTGTGCCACGCCCGGAAACCGAGCAGGTCACGCAATTCGCCATCGACGCCTTGGCGCTGGTGGTCGTGGCCCCGGACGACCCGGACGGGCCGATTGCGGTGGACCTCGGTACCGGTAGTGGCGCGATCGGCCTCGCCCTGGCCACGGAAGTGCCTTACGCGCGGGTCTACGCGGTGGAGAACTCGCCGGAAGCTCTCGCCTGGGCCACCAGGAACGCCGACGAGACGCGCGCAGAAAATTTCAGCCTCGTCTTCGCCGATCTGGCCATCGCCCTGCCGGAATTGGATGGGCGGGTCTCGGTCGTGGTGTCCAATCCGCCGTACATTCCAATGGACTGCGTCCCGCTCGACCCGGAGGTGTGGCGCTACGATCCGCCAGTCGCGCTCTACGGAGGTGCCGACGGGCTTGAGGTGATCCGCCTGCTCTCGCGCACCGCGCTGCGGTTGTTGCGCCGGGGCGGCACCCTCGTCTTGGAGCACGGCGAGGAGCAGGGCGCCGCGATCCGGCAGCTGTTGACCGCCGACGGCTGGCACGCGGCAGCAACGCACCGCGATTACACCGGCCGGGATCGCGCGACCACCGCGGTTCGCTAGGGACTGTGGCGGTTGGCTAGGACCTGTGGCGGTTGGCTAGGACCTGGGGCAGATGGAGTCAACGCACCCGCATGGCGACGCTACGCTGAGGGCATGGAACCCGATGAAAACGCGCAGATCGTGCTGGTGCGGCATGGGGAAACCGAGTGGAGTCGGGACGGGCGGCACACCAGCGTTACAGATGTGGCTCTGACAGCGACCGGTCGGCAGCAGGCCAAGCAGGTCGGCCAGGCGCTGGCCGGTCGCCGGTTCGCGGTCGTGCTGACCAGCCCGCGGCAGCGCGCTTGGACAACGGCAGAGTTGGCTGGATTCAGCACGTATCGGGTAGACCCGAACCTGGTCGAGTGGAACTACGGCCCGTTCGAGGGGAGAACGACGGCGCAAATCGCCGCCGAGCTCGGCCATCCGTGGACGATCTGGGCCGGTGGCGCTGCCGACGAGCCGCTGCCCGGCGAGAGCGCTGCCGAGGTCGGCGCACGCGCCGATGCGGTGCTGGGCTCCCTCGAGCCGCAGCTGAGTCGCGGCGAAGCGGTCCTGGTATTCGCTCACGCACACACCCTGCGCATTCTCGCCGCCAGATGGCTCGGGTTGCCCGCGGACGAGGGCGCTCGGTTCGCGCTGGGCACCGGCTCGATCAGCACTCTTGGCTTCGAGCATGGCGGGCGAGTGCTTCAGCGCTGGAATCTACAGCCCTGACCCGGGCCCAGTCCCCGCTCCGGCTCGTGGGCGGGTCACTCACAGTCCGGATCGCAGTTCAGCAACTATCATGGGTGCCGACATGGGACCACTTTACGATTGCTCGCTCGAGGCCGAACTTCTCACCGGAATGCGGCTGGCACGCGCCGCGCTGGGCCGCGGCGAACTCGTCGTCATCCCCACCGACACCGTGTACGGGGTCGCCGCCGACGCGTTCACGCCAAGCGCGGTGCAACTGTTGCTCGACGCGAAGCAGCGCGGTCGGCAATCGCCGCCACCGGTCCTAGTCCCTGACATCGCCACGCTCGAGGCGCTCGCCGAGTCGGTGCCTCAACCGGTGCGCGACCTCGTGGCCGCCTTCTGGCCGGGCGGCCTGACCATCGTGCTCCCGGCGCAGCCCTCGCTGGCCTGGGACCTGGGCGAGACCAGGGGAACGGTCGCGTTACGAATGCCAAAGAACCCCATCGCCCTCGAACTGCTCGCCGAGACCGGTCCGCTGGCGGTCTCCTCAGCCAATCTGAGCGGTTCCCCCGCCGCCACCACCGCTGCCGACGCCCGACGGATGCTGGGTGATCGCGTCGCCGTCTATCTCGACGGCGGAGACGCGGGCCTGGACTACCGGGAATCTCCGGTCGCGGAACGTTCATCGACCATCGTGGATGCTACCGGTCTGGTCACCGGCCAGGCTCGCCTCGACGGATCCGGCACGCTGCGTATCCTGCGCCATGGCGTGATCGGCGACGAGCGGCTCCGAGAGGTTGTTGGCGACCTGCTCGCTGCCGACCTGACGACCGGGTGATGCGCCGATGAGGCTTTACATCCTGGTGGCGGGGATCACCGCCGTGATCACCTTCCTGCTCTCGATCGTCGTCTACCGGGTCAGCCTGAAGTATCGCCTGTATCCGAAGATCAGGGCCAGAGACGTGCACACCACCCCGACTCCGCGACTGGGCGGGATCGCCATGTTCATCGGAGTCGTCTGTGGCTTCGCGATTGCCAGCCAGATCGACTTCTTTCGGTTGGTCTTCTCGGACATGACGCCGATTTACGCGATCCTGGGTGGGGCGCTGCTGATCGTGGTGATCGGGGTGGCTGACGACATCTGGGACCTCGATTGGATGACCAAGCTCGCCGGCCAGTTCATCGCCGCCGGCCTGATCGCCTGGCTCGGTGTGCAGATCTACTCGCTGCCGATCGGCGGTCTCACGGTCGGGTCGCCGCTGATGAGCGTGACGATGACCGTCTTCGCGATCGTTCTGGTGATGAACGCGATCAATTTCATCGACGGTTTGGACGGGCTGGTCGCCGGCGTCGCGTTGATGGCCAACGGGATCTTCTTCATTTACACCTATATCCTGCAAATCGATGTGTCTCCGTCGAACTACTTCAACCTGGCGTCACTGATCGCCGCGGTGCTGGTCGGCGCCTGCGCCGGATTCCTGCCGCTGAATTGGCATCCGGCGAAGCTGTTCATGGGGGACGCGGGCGCGCTGCTGGTCGGGCTGCTGATGGCAACCTCGGCCATCGCCGTGACCGGGCAGATCGACCCGACCACGCTGTCGACGCTCGGCCGCTCCGAGTTGTTGCCCGCGTTCCTGCCGATCATCCTGCCGTTGGCCGTGCTGATCGTTCCGCTGCTGGACTTCGCGCTGGCAGTGATCCGCCGGCTGAGGGCCGGCAAGTCCCCGTTCAGCGCCGACCGCAAGCATCTGCATCATCGCCTGCTGGACATGGGGCACACCCATTTGCACGCGGTGCTGATCTTCTACGGCTGGACCGCAGTGGTTTCGGTGGGATGCTTGATGTTCTATATCTTCCAGCCGTACTGGATTGCGATCGGTTTCATGGCGGTCGGGCTGCTGATCTGCACCGCCGTGACGCTCGCCCCGCTCAGCCGCCACAAGGCGGTGCAAGCAGCAGCCGCCCTTGTCCCCGCCGAATCCCAGCACGCGGCGGGTACCGCCCACCTCGACCCGCTGGACCGCGCATCAAGCGATGCCCGGCTCTCTGCAACCGACCCAGCATCCGTCGCCGACCAGGCATCCGTCACTAAGGAGCATTCGTGAGCACGCCGCCACCTGCACGAGGGGTGACCCGCAATCCGGTACCGACCTCGGTCCCCGTCCTGAAGGCCGCGCTGAAGTACGGCATCCTGCTGGCCGTCGTCATCGCCGTCGTGGCCGGGATCCTCGGCGGCGTCTTCGCCGGCCTGCCCGGAGTCATCAGCGCGCTTATCGGCACCGCCCTGGCGGTGGTTTTCATGGGGATCACCGCGGTGAGTATTCTGCTCGCCAACCGGTTCGCGGGTTCCGCTGACCGGATCGGTGCGTTCTTCGGCATCGTGATGGGTTCCTGGCTGCTGAAGCTGGTGCTCTTCATCGTGCTGGTGATTGTGCTGAAGGGCCAGCCGTGGATCGATCCCGTGGTGATGTTCTTCAGTATCATCGCCGGAGTGTTGGGATCCCTAGCCGTCGACGTCGTTGTGATGATGAAAAGCCGGATGCCGTACGTCAGCGATGTACAGCTGCCCGGTCAGCGCGCCCAGGACGATTCCGGTGCGGATTCGCCCGCCGGCGCAACCGGCGATTTGCCGGCCGAACCGCGCGCGTAGCACACTTTCGGCCCCGATCCCGATTCGTCGGGAGCCCGATTTTCTTGTAGAGTAATCGAAGATTCCCCCATCACATAGCGCGATAACTCGCGGAAACTGTGATGTTCTCATTCGTCGTTGCGAGAGCAATACTCGCCATGAAAAACCAGGAGATAGCGCTGTTAGCTAACGCTGTGCACCTGCTGGCGCAGGCCGCGAGCGACGTGCCACCATTCCAAGGGCCATCGATCGGTGAGTTCTTCCCGCCGGTGCTTTTGTTCGGAGGCACACCGTTCGAGATCAACCGAATCATGCTCATCCGGTTCATCGCCACCGCGGCAGTCATCTTGGTTTTCTGGCTGGGCACCCGGCGGCTGAAGATCGTACCGAGTCGCGGGCAATCGGTGATCGAATTGGCGCTCGGCTTCGTGCGGGTCAGCATCGCCGAAGATCTGCTCGGCAAAAAAGATGGCCGCCGGTTCCTGCCGCTGATCACCACCGTGTTCTTCATGGTGCTGGCGATGAATTTCGCCGGCGTCATCCCGTTCCTGAACATCGCCGGAACCTCTGTGATCGGCGTTCCGCTGTTGCTGGCCGTGGTCGCCTACATCGCCTTCGTCTATGCCGGGATCAAGAAGTCGCCGTCCGGGTTTGTGCGCAATTCGCTGTTCCCGCCCGGCGTTCCCAAGCCGCTCTACGCGCTGATCACCCCGATCGAATTCATCTCGACGTTCCTGGTGCGTCCGGTCACCCTGACCTTGCGGTTGATGATGAACATGATCGTCGGCCACTTGTTGCTGGTGCTGTTCTTCACCGGTACGCAGTGGTTCTTCTTCAGCGCCCCCGGCATCTTCAAACTTTTCGGCATCGGAACGCTGGCGTTCGGCTTCGCATTCACCGCGTTCGAACTCCTGATCATTCTTTTGCAGGCATATATCTTCGCCATCTTGACGACGGTGTACATCCAGCTCGCGCTGATCGAAGAACACTAATTCACGAGCACTAACCGGATCAGGCATTCGCCCGGTTCACCATCACGGAAGGAAACCCACGTGGACGCAACAACCGTTCTCGCTGCGATCAACGGAAACATCGGCACGGTCGGCTACGGCTTGGCCGCGATCGGCCCAGGCATCGGCATCGGCATCGTCGTCGGCAAGACCGTCGAGGGCGTCGCCCGCCAGCCGGAACTGGCTGGCCGGCTCCAGGTTCTGATGTATATCGGTATCGCATTCACCGAGGCACTGGCCTTCATCGGAATCGCCACCTACTTCTTCATGGTTTGATCCGCGTTTCGCGGCAATTGAGGAGACACGATGCTTAACGCAGTGCAGATGGCAGCCGAAGAGGTGCATAACCCGCTGATCCCGGCTCCGGCCGACCTGATCTGGGCGGGGCTGTGCTTCCTGGTCATTCTGTTCTTCTTCTGGAAGGTGGCGCTGCCCAGAATGCGCGCCATGCTCGACGCCCGGGCGGAAGCCATCGAGGGCAATATCGAGAAGGCAGATCAGGCGCAGGCCAAGGCGGAGGCCGCGCTGGAGGAGTACACGGCGCAACTAGCCGAAGCGCGCTCCGAGGCTGCGCAAATCCGGGAACAGGCCAGGGCTGACGGCAAGAAGATCCTCGCCGAGCTCAAGGAACAGGCTACAGGTGAGGCAGCGCGGATCACCGCGCAGGCGCAGAACCAGATCGACGCCGAGCGTCAGGCCGCTGTCGTCTCGCTACGAGCCGAGGTCGGTTCGCTGGCGCTCGATCTGGCGTCCGGTGTCATCGGCGCGTCGGTCAGCGATGACAAGAACGCGGTGGCCATCGTAGATCGTTTCCTGGCCGATCTCGAGGCGGACGAAGCGCGCAAGGCTGGTTCGAACAACTAATGGGAAGTGCCACCAGACAAGCACTGGCCGTGTCGAAGGCGGCCCTGGCCGATCTCGGCTCCGCAGCTGATCTGGCGACCGCCGAGAACTTGTTCGAGGCCGCCAGGGTGATCGGGGAATCCGGGCAGCTCAGGGCGGCGATCGCAGATCCGTCAGCGGGTGCGAGGGTCAAGTCCGAGTTGATCGCCCGCGTCTTCGGCGACCGGGTGTCAAAACCGGCAGCCACGCTTTTGGCCAGCGTCGCCTCCGGCCGCTGGTCGAACCAGGACGACCTGCTCGCTGCCATCGAGGAGCTGGGGATCCGGGCGGCAGCCCGTTCCGTGGGCGAGCGAGCCTCGCTCGAATCCGAGCTGTTCGCGTTCGGCTCGGCGGTGACCAGCGATCCTCAGCTGGAGCTGGCCCTGGGCAGCCAGCTCGGCTCCGTCGAAGCCAAGGTTTCCCTGGTGGATGCGTTGCTGGTCGGCAAGGCGAACGACGCGACGATAGCAATTGTGCGGCAACTCGTGCGTCAGCCACGCGGGCGAAGCCTGCGCAGCAGTGCGGCTGCCGCGGCGGCGATCGTCGCCGATGAGGCGGGGCTGGCCATTGCGACCGTGACATCGGCAGTGCCGCTGACCTCCGCACAGCTGGAGAGACTGTCCGGACAGCTGTCAACGCAGTACAGTCGTCGGATCAAGCTGAACGTTCTCATCGACCCGGCCGTCATCGCCGGACTACGAATTCGGATCGGCGACGACGTCGTCGACGGCACGATCGCATCCAGAATCAACGACGTGAAAATGCGTATCGCCGGCTAGGCGGCACGCGGCGGGGCCCGGCTGCCCCGCGAAGCAGAACAACAGACATGGTGCCGCAGGGCGCGAGGAGCGGGAGCGACAAAGCCCCCGTAAAATGAAGGAATATGATGGCAGAACTAACGATCAGCCCGGACGAGATCCGCGACGCTCTGAAAGACTTCGTCGCCTCGT
>JBDTDV010000074.1:0-15289 GCA_039922875.1 Microbacteriaceae bacterium | reverse complement strand
GCGGAAATCGACGATTTTTGCACCACAACTGCCGGTTCGAGAAGCAGCGCGAGAAATTGCCGAAGCCAATCACGACACGGTCGCCATCGGCGTGGTGCTGGACAAGGTCGTCCCGGCGGTCGAACAGCGTGTGATGAGCGTGCCGGGACCCCGGTCAGAAGGCGGCGTCGAGCTCCCGGTCCCGGTCGGAGCGGGCTGCGGAGAACGCGGTGTGGATGGCGCCGCGGATATGGCCTGCGGTCGAGTCGATTCGGGTGACGAAGCCGAGACGGTCGGCCTCTGAACTGCGCTGGTCAGTGCTGGCTACCGGCCTGATCTCGCCGGCGAGGCTGATTTCGCCGAATGCGACGGTCGTGTGCGCGATGGCCAATTCCTTCGATGCCGAGGCGATGGCCAGGGCGATCGCGAGGTCGGCTGCGGGCTCGGTGAGCCGTACCCCGCCGACCGTGGAGACATAGACATCCCGGTTGCCCAGCTGCAGTCCGGCTCGCCGCTCCAGCACCGCCAGGAGCATTGCCACCCGGGAAGAGTCGACGCCGTTGGTCACCCGGCGCGGGTTCGGCGCGGCGCTGGGAACCACCAGCGCCTGAACCTCCACCGGCAGCGGACGGCGGCCCTCCATGGCGACGGTCACGCAGGTTCCGGACACCTCAGCGGTGCCGCGGCTCAAAAACAGCCCACTCGGATCGGCGACCTCGGCGATACCGTCGCCGGTCATCTGAAAGCAGCCGACTTCGTCGGTTGGGCCGAACCGGTTTTTCAGCGCGCGGACGAAGCGCAGGGAAGTCTTTCGGTCGCCCTCGAACTGACACACGACGTCCACCAGGTGCTCCAGCAACCGCGGCCCGGCGATCGAGCCGTCTTTGGTGACGTGGCCGACCAGGAGAACCGGCAGGTTGCGGTCCTTGGCGACCCGGATCAGCGTAGCGGCTACCTCGCGAACCTGGCTGGGCTGCCCGGCGAGGCCGTCGGAGAGGGAGCTGGAGACCGTCTGAACGGAGTCGACGATGACCAATTGCGGTGCGACTGCGTCGATCTGGCCAAGGATCGTGGCCAGATCGGTTTCTGCGGCCAAGAACAGATTCTCCTGCAACGCGCCGGTACGTTCGGCACGCATCCGTACCTGGCTGACCGATTCCTCGGCGCTGATGTACAAGACGCGGGCCTTGGCCGCCGCGGTGCGCGAAGCCACTTCCAGCAGGAGGGTCGATTTGCCGACCCCGGGCTCACCGCTGAGCAGGATCGCCGCGCCCGGCACGATTCCTCCGCCGAGCACCCGATCGAACTCGTGGATGCCGCTTGGCCAGTGGCTGACGGCAACAGTGCTCAACGCCGTGATGGGCCGAGCAGCCTGCGCGTCGCTGATCGCGGTCGCGCGCACCGCCCGTCGAATTCCGGTTTCCGTGCCCGCATCGACGACGGTTCCCCACTCCTGGCATTCGCCACAGCGGCCAGCCCACTTGGCCGTCGTCCAACCGCACTCTGTGCAGCGGTAGTTGAGCTGATTCCGTGCCACTTGGCGCCTCCCGATTCGTCTCAACTGTAGCTGCGGGGTCCGACACTGACGGGCGCGCAGCACCGTGCCCGTCACCGCGTGCCGCTTGCTCAGCGGAGCTCTTTATCACCGAATCTCCAAAGCTTCGACGGCCACCAGATTGCGCCGCCGATGTCGTACGCCGCTGCCGGCACGAGTAAGGAGCGCACGATCACCGTGTCGAGCAACACCCCGAACGCCACAATGAATGCGATCTGCACGAGGAAGAGGATCGGGATGACCGAGAGAGCGGCGAAGGTGGCGGCCAGAACAACCCCCGCGGAGGTGATCACGCTGCCGGTCATGCCAAGGCCGCGCAGAATTCCTGGTCTGGTTCCGATCCGGAGCGACTCCTCGCGCACCCGGGTCATCAAGAAGATGTTGTAGTCCACCCCGAGAGCGACCAGGAACACGAACCCGAACAACGGAACAGCCGCATCCGCCCCGGGGAACCCGAAGACATGATTGAAGACGAGCGCCGAGACGCCCAGCGCAGACGCATACGAGAGCACCACGCTCAGGATCAGCAGCACCGGAGCCACGATCGCGCGTAACAAGAGCATCAGAATGATCAGGATGACGACCAGCACAATCGGAATGATCTTCACCAGGTCGCTTTGCGCGGTGGTGTTGGTGTCCAACGCGATGGCCGACACCCCACCCACCAGTACGCCAGGGTCGGTTTTCGGCAGGTCGGTGCGCAGCGTTCGCACTACCTGTTCGGCGGCCTCAGAGTCCGCCTCGGAGGAAAGCACCGCGTTGATGAGGACTTTGCCATCCTTGACCACCGGCGGGGCTCCCGCGTCCGGCCGGGTATTGCCGATGTAGACGGTGGCCGAGTCGATGCCGTCGCTCTGTTTGACCGCCGACAGCGTCGCATCCGCTTCGGCCTGATCGGTGATGATGACGACCGGGCTGCCGGCTCCGCTCGGGAAGTGCTCTGCGGCGACTTTCTGACCGTCGACGGCATCGGACTGGCTGAGCACGACGTCGGTCTGCGGCACGCCATTAGCCCGCAACTGCAGCACGCCGAGTGCGCAAGCGCCCAGGAGTACCAGCGAAAGGACCCAGATGAGTCGCGGGCGGTGCGAGATAGCGCTGCCGACCCGCTGCCATAGGCCATGGATTCCCTCCAGCCCCTTGACCGGCTCAGTGCCCGCTTCGTCGTGGCCAGGAGTTTCGGAGGCAGCTGGCGCGTACTTCGGCCCGAACGGCCAGAAGGCGACGCGGCCGAACAGAACCAGTAGGACGGGCAACAGCGTGAGTACGGCCAGCAGAGCGAACACGATTCCGATCGCCGCGATCGGACCGAGGCTCTTGTTCGAGTTCAGATCGGAGAACAACAGGCAGAGCAGGGCGATGATCACCGTGGCCCCGGAGGCGACGATCGGTTCCAGCGCTGCCCGCCAAGCCCGGCCGACCGCCGCCCATCTCGACGGAACCTGTCGAAGCGCCTCCCGGTAACGGGCGACCAGCAGCAAAGAATAATCGGTGGCTGCTCCGATCACCAGGATCGAGAGAATTCCCTGGCTCTGACCACTCAGCGAGATCCAGCCCCAGCTGGCGAACGCGTACACCAGCAGGATGGCGGCGGTCAGCGCAAAGATCGAGGTGAGCAGCACCAAGATCGGCAACACGATCGATCGATAGACCAGCAACAGAATGAGAAACACGGCGCCGCCAGCCACCAGCAGCAGGATGCCGTCGATTCCGCCGAACGCGCTGACCAGGTCAGCCGTCAAGCCCGCCGGACCGGTTACGTACGCCGAGGCTGACGCCGGGACAGAGCCGTCGACGACCTCGCGCAGGTCGGCGACAACCTCCTTGACGTTGTCAGTGTCAGAGACCGGCACGATGAACTCGACTGCCTTACCATCCTCAGCCGGGATCGGTCCGGCTACCGACGTCGTGGCAGGTGCCTGTGGTCGCTGCACCCCGTCGACCGCACCGAGGCGCTCGCCGAGTTTAGCGTACTCACCGAGCTGGCTTGGGCTGATCGGTGTCTTAGAAGCGATGACGACTATCGCAGGGATCTCTGTGGAACCGATGAATTTCTGTTGCCAGTCATTTACCTCGGTGGACTGTGCGCTGGCCGGTAAGAAGGAGGCCTGATCATTGCTGGAGACCGCAGAGAGCTTGCCGAAGGTCGGCCCGCCGAAGGCCGCCGCGGCAAGCCAGATCACCAGCAGGACGGCGGGCAAGACGATACGCAACCGGCGCGGCGGCGTCCAATCGTGGGTGTGCGATGCGTGGGACATGAACGGGCTAGCTCCTCAGCCGTAAATAGACGATCAGCAATATAGTGACGAAGAAGCCAACCGCATAGTTCAGCCAGATGAATCGGCGCCAGCCGCGGTTGGCCTGTTCGGAGTCCGCATCCGCCACCGACCGGAACGGAATCGCGCTCACGATGTATGGCAGTACCATGATGCCGGCCAGCGGTCCTGGCCAGGTGGTGAAAATCATCAGGATTCCAGCAGCAATCCAGGTGCCGATCGCGAAGCGGACCGTCCAGCCGGCTCCCATGACGGTGGCGATGGAACGGATGCCGCCTGCCCGGTCGGGCAGCACGTCCTGCACGGCCCCGAACGCGTGGCTGGCGATTCCCCACAGAAAGAAACCGACCAGCAGAGCCACCAGCGCCGGCGTGAGCCGGGTACCGGCCAATGCGAGCCCGTACACCGCCGGGCTGACGAAGTGCGTGCTGGAGGTTATCGAGTCCAGAAACGGCTTCTCCTTGAACCGTAGGCCCGGAACCGAGTACGCGGCCACGGCGAACAGGCTGAGGGCGAGGATGAGCCAGGAGAGCGCAGTGCCCAGCAGAACCAGGGCGATGACGAAAGGGGAGACCGTCAGCACCGCGGCAGCTAGCGTCACGCGGTGCGCGCTGCGCTCTAGCACCGCACCCTCCAGCCCTCCTTTGCGCGGGTTGGCAAGATCGGATTGAAAGTCGAATACGTCGTTGACCCCGTACAGCGCCAGATTGTATGGCACGAGGAAGAAGATCGATCCCACGACCAGCGCAACGTCAAGCTCGTGTGCGCTCAGGTAGTAGGCGGCTGCAAACGGGAAGGCGGTGTTGATCCAACTCACCGGCCGCGAGGCAATGAGCAACTGCCTGGCGGTTCGACCGAAGCGGTTACCGGTCACGGCTGCCTCGGCTGCCGAAAAGAAGCCACAGCGCGGGGAGAAGCATCAGCCCGGCCAGTGGGTATGCGAAATCTTCCAGTGGCGCTAATCCGATGTGAAGACCGGAGAGGGTGCTCGCGGCGTAGGTCATCAGGCCGGCTTGGATCATCACATTGTCGAAGAGCGCGGTCAGGGTCAGCACAACCAGGCCGGCTGCGATGATGGGGGCGAACCATCGGGCCAATAGCTGTCGGGTGCCGCGGCGAGACAGTAATGCCGTTGCAAGAACCCCGGCAGCGATGGTGAGGAAGAGCAGACTGAGCCACAGATAGCTCATCGGAAGCGTCTCCTGCGCCGCGCGAGAATCCGGTCGGTTCCGGCGAGCAGCACCATGATGAGATAACAGAGGAATCCGAGGAAGATCGGCTCCTCCACTGGAAGCTCAGGACCGAGCAGAAGGCCGACCATGTAGGGTGTCTCGCCGCGGGAAAAGATGCCGAGACCGATGCCCAGGAGATCCCAGGAGAGGAAGAACACCACTCCCAGTGTCAGCACGAGAGCCGCCCGGATGGCATCTTTCCAGAAGAACAGCCGGTAGCGGTGGTCCAACAACATCATGCAGCCGATCGAGGTCAACAGGATCAGAAGATAGATGACCCTCATAACGGCTCCGGTAGCGCGCTCGCGCCGGTGTCGCCGCGCAGCCTCTTGATGACGAGTTCCGCGCTGATCAGGCACATGGGCAAGCCAATCCCCGGCACGCTGGTGCCGCCGGCGAAATACAGGCCATCGACCTTGGCCGAAACGTTCTTGCCCCGTAAGAATGCACTCTGCCGCAGGGTGTGGGCCGGACCGAGCGCGCTGCCCCGCCAGGAGTGGAAGTCTCGTGCGAAATCTGCCGGACCGAGGGTTCGGCGCACCACGATGCGATCAGCCAGGTCTGGAATCCGCGCCCAGGTGGCGATCTGCCTGATCGCCTGGTCAGCGGCCGCCTCGACGAGGGTGTCTCCTGCGCCGCGCAGGCCGCCGCCGCCGATGGTCGGATCGGCGGGCACCGGTACGAGGATGAAGAGGTTCTCATCCCCGGCGGGTGCTACGCACGGATCGGTGGCGCTGGGCCGGCAGACATAGATCGATGCGGGATTCGGAATGGCGGTCGGGACGGTGAAGATGCGCTCGAAGTTCTCGTCCCAGTCCTCCGTGAAGAACAGTGTGTGGTGCGCGAGCTCCGGCAGACCGCCGCGGACGCCGAGGAACACGAGGACAGCGCCGGGGCCGGCGACTCGAGCAGACCACCATTGCTCCGGATAGCTGCGCAGGTCCTCGGGCAGCAGTGCAGTCTCGGTGTGGTGTAGATCGGCTGCCGAGACGACGATGTCGGCCGCG
Organism: Microbacteriaceae bacterium; assembly: GCA_039922875.1. Taxonomy (GTDB): domain Bacteria; phylum Actinomycetota; class Actinomycetes; order Actinomycetales; family Microbacteriaceae; genus JBDTDV01. The sequence goes on along the minus strand of JBDTDV010000074.1, from coordinate 9,240 downwards.
CGGTGACGCTTGGTTCCGTCCGCATCGATGACGTCGACGCCGGTAACGGTCGCGCGCGCGCCCTGCCTTACGGTCGTGATCGCGGTCACTTGGGACTGAAGCTCGATCCGCACGCCCTCCTGGTGGGCTAGCCGGTTCAGGCTCTGGATGATTGCGATGAAGCCGCCCTCTGGATAGTAGACGCCGCCCTCCAAATCCAGATGGCTCATCAGGTGATACATGCTCGGCGTCATCGATGGAGCCGAACCGAGGAACACCGCCGGATATCCCAAAAGCTGTTGCAACCGTTTGTCGGTCACATATCGTCGGATGAAGCGGTCCAGCGGTTGCATCAGCAGGCGCGCCAATCGGCCGGCTCGTCTGAACACCTCTGGCGCCAGAAGCGATCGATACGACGCGTAGGTGGCGTAGAGAAAACGGCGCAGAGCGATGCGGTAGGTGTCTTTCGCGGAAGTGAGATACCGGTCGAGGGCACTGCCTGCGCCAACCTCGATCTGTTCGAACCTGTCGAGATTCGCCGCCCGGTCGGCGACGACGTCAATTGGCTCGGCATGATTCTGGAAGAAGACCCGGTACCCGGGGTCGAGCCTGGTCAGCGTAAGTTGCTGCGCCGCCGATGTGCCAAGCAGATGGTAGAAATGGTCGAAAACCTCGGGCATCAGATACCAGGAAGGGCCGGTGTCGAATCGGAAACCCGCACACGCCCAGCTTCCCACTCGACCGCCCAGTTCAGCGCGGGCTTCGATCAGGGTGACGTCGAAGCCTTCCCGTCCAAGAAGCGCAGCAGAGGCGATGCCCGCGATACCGCCACCGATGACAACGGCGACCTTGGGCCCGCCGCGGGTCACGCCCTTCTCCGCACCGGCCGGCCGACCTTTGCCCGTACCAGGATCGCAAATTTGGCCGGATTGGGGACGCGGTTGCGGGCGTGCATCAGTTCCGCGGCAGGCGTCGACCTGAGGCGTTGGTTCAGGGCGCTGAACAAGCCGTGGGCTGCCGAGACAGCGGTGCGGCATCCGCGTGGTAGTTCCGGGATCACGGCATCCGCCGCGCTGAGGTCAGCGTCGATATCGGCCACGAGATCACGTTTCCGGTGTTCGGTGAGGTTGCCGGGTGTGGTACCAGGAAAATAGTTGCGTCCCAGCCGTTCCCAGTCGGTTGAGAGATCGCGCAGGAAATTGATCTTCTGGAATGCCGCCCCAAGCCGGCGGGCACCGAGCTCCAACCGGCGCCGGACATCGTCCTCAGGCGGGCAATCAGCGAGAAAGACGCACAAGCACATCAGACCGACGACCTCGGCGGAACCATAGATGTAGTCACGTACCTCGTCCGGCGTGAATTCGTCCGGGCTCAGGTCCCGACGCATAGAGGCGAAGAACGGCTCAGTCAGCTCCGTGCCGATGCCGGCAGCGCGGGAGGTGACGGCGAAGGAATGCACAATCAGGTTCGTGCTGTAGCCCGAATCAAGCGCGCGGATCGTCTCCGCCTCCAGCGCGTCGAGTGCGCCGCGTTGCGCGACAAGGTCGAGTCCCGCCTCGAACGCTGCACCGTCCACAATTTCATCGGCGACGCGAACTAACCCGAACAGATTCTCCACGTGGCATCGCAGGGGCTTATCCAGAAGCCGAGTGGCAAGATGAAACGACGTCGAATATTCGCGGATGACCCGGGCCGAACTTCGCTGTGCCGCTCGGGTATAGCAGGCTAGATCGCTTGCAACGGCCGCTTTAGGATTCGTCATGGTTTTCAATTCGTCACGAGGTTCGATCACGCGCCGTCTGGGCGACGTCGCGCAATTGCGCTCGCAGGGTCGCTGGGATGGCCGCCGATTGGATCACGTCAACCGCGGCCTGAGCATAGTCGTTCGTAAGATTCTCAATGAACGCCCGAGCTCCGCTGAGCTCTACCAGGTGGCGTACCCGCTCAGCGTCGGCGTCGGTGATGTTCTCCTGTGCGATGATGTCGCGCAGCTCATTCGTGCTGGAGATCTGTTGGGCGTGGAACATCAACGGCGTCAACTTGCCTTCCCGCAGGTCACTGACCACGCTTTTGCCGATCGCCTGCCCGGTACCGAAAAGCCCCAGGATGTCGTCCCGCAGTTGAAACGCAATACCGACGAGGCGACCGAACTCGCTCAGCAAGGAGGTCGTCTCCGCGCTGGCGCCGGCGAGGATCGCTCCGGCTTGCAATGGAGCCTGGAACGAGTAGTGCGCGGTCTTCCACTGAGTCATCGCCAATACTTGCGACAACACCGGCACCGCAACGTTCGTGCTGAACGCGACGTCCGCGAGTTCGCCGGCCACCGTGACGAATGTGCTCTCCTCCAGTAAATCCAGCAGCGCAATGCGGCGCTGCTGCGGAAGGTTCAGCCGGGCGACCATGTTCTGCGCCGAATGGATCAGCAGGTCTCCGGCGAGGATTGCCGAAGCTTGTCCCCAGGTGGTCGCTCTCGCCTCATCGACACCGCGGTTGGAGGCCTGTTCGCTGAATCGTCCAGCGAGATTCGGTCGCCCCCGCCGGACCGTATCCTCATCGATCACGTCGTCGTGCAGGAGAAACGCGGTGTGCAGGAGCTCGAATGCGGTAGCCACGACGATGGCGTCGTGATCATTGCTGCCGGCCAGCGCCCGGTGAGTGTTCACCACGAGGGCGGGCCGGATCTTCTTTCCGCCCTCAGTTGCGACCCGGGCGGCCGTCCACAGCTGCGCAAAGTGGCGACCGTATGGCGCTGCAGAACGTTCCTTCTGGTCGAAGAAGGCTGAGAGATGAGTTGTTACTGCGCTGAGGCAGTCGGCGCTGCCTACGCTGGCTAGGGTCAGGGTCATCGCAGCACCTCTTCCTTTGCGTTCGACGCGTGGATTGGACGCCGATAGGTCTGATGGATACTCGCTAGCTTAGCGAATAAAGAGCCTAGCATGCATCACTCCTACCATATAGACTGATCCGTATGTCCAAGGTCCGCAACCCCCAGTCGCAGGTTGCGGATTCGATGCTTGATCCGCGCGTCATCGATCCGGGTCAACGTTTAGTCACCTTTTCGGGAATGGATGACGACGAGATCGCGCAAATCGTGCGCGTTCTTGTCGGCATCCGGCATTGGCGCGAATCAGAACAGCAGATGAGCTTCAAATCTCGCAATTACATGCGATTGAACGAAACGGATATGCGGGCCCTCCGATTTCTCGTTGCGGCGCAAAACCAGGGAATTATCGCCACTCCCGGCGCTCTGGCCGAGCACCTGAACATCTCCACCGCATCGACCACGAAACTGCTGGACCGATTGTCCGCTGGCGGTCACATCACACGTTCGCCACATCCCACCGATCGGCGCTCCCTGTCGATCGTGATCACTGAGCACACGCATGAACAGGTCAGGGACACTGTTGGCAAAATGCACGCGCGCCGATTCGGTGTCGCAGCACGGCTCACCCCCGACGAGCGTGAGGTGGTCATCCGATTTCTGAACGACCTCAGTGCGACGGGTGAGCCTTAGGGCGTTCCCATGTCGCTATCGGGCCAGCTACGACGAGGAATAGTGGGTGAGGTTCTGGTATTTGGATCGGGCTCCACCGGGACGCGATATCGCGGCTGCGCCGCTGCAGTTTGGCCATCAGATGCTGCCACTCATACCGCAATTGGCCGGTTGCGACCGGGATCGGGTCGGTCAAAGCGGCAGCTGGGGCGATCTTGCCCCGGGAGAAGTGGAAACCTCGGCGGTCCGCCTCGTCGGCAATGCCAGACAAATACTGGGACATGGCTGCTGCGGGGCACGGGTGGCTGCGGAACCGCTCCAATTGAGGGTGGCGACCGTATCCGCTCTCGGGATTATCGAGCACGGCCTGAGCCAGCAATCCCTCGCGCCAGCACGCCGTCAACGCTTGACTATCGAAATACCGCGGATGCACCGACCATAGCCTCACAAAGACAAGATTAGGGTCCCAAAATGCCAATCACGCACTCAAGTATTGTTTCGGCGCCCATTGAGGAGGTTTTCGCCTGGCACACCCGGACGGGTGCCTTTTCCCGGCTTTCCCCGCCATGGCAGCCGGTCCGGGTGCTGAGGGAGAGCGGGTCGCTCAAGGACGGCCGCGCCATCCTGAGGCTCCCCGGCGGCCTGACCTGGGTATCCAGGCACGATCCGGAAGGATACCGGCCACCGCATCGTTTCGTCGACGAGATTGCCGCCGACGGGCTCGCCTCCCTGCCGGTGCGCGCGCTCCTTCCCTGGCGGCACGCGCACGAATTCACTCGGGTAAGCGAGTCGAGCACCCGGGTCACGGATCGGGTAGAGACCCCGTTGGGATCACACCTGTTACGGCCGATGTTCGTATATCGGCACCGGCAGCTGGCCGACGACCTCGCGGCGCACCAATGGGCGGCAAGAACAGGAACCGGGCCGCTGACGATCGCTGTGACGGGGGCGTCAGGCCTGGTGGGATCCGCGCTGTGCGCGTTCCTGACCACGGGCGGCCACCGCGTGGTGCGTCTGGTACGAGGAACTGTGCGCTCGCCAAACGAGCGTCACTGGGATCCGATGCACCCGGATCGCGCGGTGCTTGATGGCGTCGACGCGCTCATCCATCTTGCGGGCGCGACGATTGCCGGCCGCTTCACCGCCGCGCACAAGAGCGCGGTTCGGGACAGTAGGATCACGCCGACCAGGCTCCTTTCAGAACTCGCTGCCAACACCGACGCCGGTCCGAAGACTTTGGTGGTGGCCTCGGCGATCGGATACTACGGCGCGGATCGTGGCGATGAGGCGCTGACCGAAGACAGCGCGCAAGGCGAGGGCTTTTTGGCCAGCGTCGTTGCAGACTGGGAGGCGGCGACGCTGCCGGCAACCGATGCCGGCCTGCGCGTCGCCAACATTCGCACCGGGATCGTGCAATCGGCCAGGGGCGGCACGCTCCAGCTCTTTCGTCCGCTGTTCACCCTCGGCCTCGGCGGTCGGGTCGGCTCGGGCCGCCAGTGGTTGTCCTGGGTCGATCTTGATGATCTGATCGACGTCTACTATCGGGCGCTGATCGATCCGGATCTTTCCGGACCCATCAATGCCGTCGCCCCGAGCCCGGTGCGAAACAGCGAGTACGCACGTACTCTGGGCCTGGTCCTTCGCCGACCAGCCATTGTTCCGGCGCCGAGCCTCGGCCCGCGACTGCTTCTGGGCACCGAAGGCTCCCGGGAGCTGGCCGAGGCCAGCCAAAACGTCATCCCGGCCAAACTCCGTGCTGTTGGGCACCGTTTCCGCCAGCCAGATCTCGAGGGTTCGCTGCGGCACCAACTCGGCCGTCTCGATCGGTGAACCCGGCACCGGTCGGATTCGAGCTGCGGCGGCTACGGCGCCCGGACTGCAGCAGGAAAAATGCCAACTTTGCGTGCAAATCGCCGATGCCCAGCGCAATATGGGGCATGGCGAATTTACAATTCACCCTGGACTCCGGCCGCAAACTCGGGTTGACCGCGTTTGGTGTGCCGACGGCCAGGCGCGTGGTGATCTTCTGTCACGGGGCGCCCGGGTCCTCAGATTTTGATCCGAACCCGACTGCATCGGTGGATGCGGATGTGCACATCCTGGCCTTCGACCGGCCGGGGTACGGCTCATCCGAACCGCTGCCGCCCGGCAGATGGCCGAGCGTATCCGGAGCCGCCGACGACATCGCCGAGTACCTGCACTCCGCGGAGCGCGCGGCACGCACTCTCGGTCAGCATGAGCTGGACTCGGTTGGGGTGGTCGGCTGGTCTGCAGGGGGCAGAGTGGCGCTCGCGCTGGCGGCCAGGCATCCCGATCTCGTCGACCGGGTCGCTGTGGTGGCGACGCCGGCGCCGAACGACGAAGTCAGGTGGATCGATCCCGAGTTGAGCAGGATCAGCGAGCGGATGGCGATGCAGCCTCCGGACGACGCGGTCGCGGATTTGACGAACCTGTTGGCCGCGGAGGTGCCTGGCGCTGCCGGTCCCAGCGATTTCGAGGCGCAGGCATCGTTGAGTTCGCTCGGTGCGACCGATGCGGACGCCGGCGCGCTGGAGTATCCGGGAGCGATTCAGCGACTGGAGGGGATGCTGCGTGATGCATTCCGGCATGGCGCGATCGGCCTGGCGTGCGACATCCTCGCGTATACGGCTCGGCCCTGGGGGTTCGACTTGTCGGACGTCGAAGCCAAGACGTTGCTGTTGTACGGCGAGGCGGATGCCGTGGCCGGCCGCGCGCATGCCCAGTGGTATCGTAAACAGCTGGCGGATGCTCGTGTGGAGATGGTCCCCGGCGTCGGTCATTTGCTGATCATTCCGACCTGGGAGCGGGTGCTCGCCTTCGTGCACCGACGGGATCGGCCCCCCGCTGGTACGACACAGCCGAAATCGGCCTCCAGCACCCGCTAGCGCGGGCTGCCAGCGGTCAGCCGGCGGTCAGCCGGCGGTCAGCCTGCCGTCAGCGGGCGGTCGGCGGTCAGCCGGCGGTCACGCGATTTCTGGGCGCGGGAAAGCGCTGCTCAACCGAGGCCATCAGCAGCGGCGCGAAAGCGGACCGCCAAATCAGGTAACCCCGATCGTTGGGGTGAAAGAAGTCCTTGGCAAACGTGGTCAGAATTCTTCGGACGCCGTGGTGTTTCGTCGTGCGGTACAGGGGTGCGACGGTGAGGTCGAACTCTGCGGCGATCCGGCGCAGGGTCCGATTGGCCACCTTGACCTTGCGTTCGTTCGACGGCAGGTAGAAGTATGGTAAATCGGCGACGATGGCATGGTGGGGTAGCGCCGCGAAGAGGCGGCGTAGGCCCGATTCGAATCGGTCTGCGTCGAAATCGGCGATGTCGTTGGCGCCGATCGCCACCGTGACGATGTCCGGCTTCAGCTTTTGGAATCGGGGCAGCTGGTCTGCCACCGCCAGGGCGACGGTGGCGCCGGAGACGCTGAGGTTGATCACCCGCACCGTGCGTCCGGTGGTAGCGCGGATGTCTTCGGCCAGCAGCCCCACATATCCGCGGTTCGGGGCGGTCGCGCCGATACCTTGTGCGGCGCTGTCGCCCATCACGACGTACAGCAACTCGCCGTCCAGGTTGGCGTGCTCGCGCCACCACAGCGAATGCACCGGCAGGGTCTCGTTGAGAATCAGCGCGTTGCGGGCCTTTCGCACCCGCCAATCACGCAGTTCCAGCCGCACCGCATAGCTCGCGGCCGCGGTGGATACCAGCGCGGACGCCGCGATCACGGCTCGGTTTCCTGTTATTCGTTTCATTGCCACTGCGTCACAATACCCTCGTCAATTGGATTAGCGCCAAGTGCGCCGCCTCGCGTAAAGTGTTCCCCGGTACCGTGTCCGAGCGGCCGAAGGTGCAACTCTCGAAAAGTTGTGTGGGGGCGACTCCACCGTGGGTTCAAATCCCACCGGTACCGCCATGTGAATAGCCCTTGGATCCCTTGTAAACACTGGGAATTCAAGGGTTTTTCAGTTCTCGGAATCGTCTATTGGGCACGATTTGGGCACAATTGTTTTCGACCGAGCCTGATCGAGTGCCGCTGCAACCTCGTCTAGATCATCTTCAAAGAGATCTGCATAGACATCCAATGTCATCGCCGCGGAAGCATGACCGAGCATCCGTTGTACAGCTTTAACGTTTGCGCCGGCAGAAACGGCGAGGCTTGCAGCGGTGTGTCTGAGGTCATGCAACGTGAGCGTTGGAAACCGCTCGTCTGTCTTTTGGCATTTCGCGATGGCAGATATGAACCAGCCGCGGCGTCTGTCTGGCGGTCGCAGGTGCGCGACTCCATCTCCGAAAACAAGCTGATCGTGGCGCTTGCCTTCGCAGAGAGCGGCAAGAGGCTCTGCCAGGAAGCCTGGGAAGGGAACGCTTCGAGCTTCGTGCGACTTTGGAGTACCTACTATCACCTTTCCGCCGACGTTCACAGCGTTCTCTTGAACGTTGATGCGCCGTCTGACCATGTCGAGGTTGTGGAGACGGAGGCCCGTCGCCTCGCCCCAGCGCAGCCCTGTGTAGGCGAGGAACAGAACGAGAGTTGAATGCGAACGAGAGTTGGCGCTAAGGGCCTGCACTTGCTCGTGTGTGAGGTATCGACGTGCCTTCTTTTGTTTGCGCGGCAGGCTGATTCCTCGAGCCGAATTGGAGGGGATCCGGCGATCCTTGACTGCGGCATCGAGAATCGACGCGAGCACGCCGTACGCGCGCAAAACAGTTGTTGCGCTCCGACCGTTGCTCAGTTCGGATACCCACGTTTGAACCTGGCTGTGTCTCACATTGCCGACCTGCACCGCACCCCACTTCGGTTCAACGTGTATCCGCCAAGCGATCTCGATAGGTCGATATGACGATGGTTTGAGATGCGTCCGGGAATCGAGCCAGGTCTTGCCGACGGCGGCGACCGTCACACGGGAATCCGCGGCGTCAATGTAAGTGCCGGTGTTCTTTGCGACCTCGATCGAGGCAAGGAATGCTAGAGCTCCGCTCTTCGTAGAGAACCCGCGTTTGCGGCCCTGCGAGTTGTCTGGTTTCCGGAACCGAACCGAATATCGCATGTCCGTCTTTCGACGCTGCCCCTTATCCGTCAGCGGCCCTTTGGCGTAATAGCTCTCTATGCTGCCCATGTCGGAACTCGCTCACTCTGTTGCTTCGGTTTGATCTACTGCCCACCCGGCCGAGCGGAGGAAATCTTCGAGTAGACGCGCTGCGGACACCGCGGATGTGAGACGCTTATTGGTGACTGGTAGTGCTGCATCGAGGTCTTTGTCGTCGGACTCGGACTGAACCTGCGCGACAGCGCGCAAGCGTTGGATTTCTCTTCGTTGGGTTTGCAGTTCGCGCAGTGCGTTGAGTTGGTCGATGTCGCTTCTCTCGGCCGCGATGCTTGAGCGGTATCCGCTTGTGGGGATGGCGGCAAGCCAGGAGTCGAACTCGCCTGCGCTCATCCCGTTGAACGTGTCGCCGAGGTTGGGTAGGTCGAGCTCGGCGTCCGGCGTTCCCATCGGGGCGAGCAGGAAGCTTGCCGGGATGGCGAGTGCTCGTGCGATGTTGAGCAGTTGGCTGATAGCCGGGTCGGCTTTGCGGCCGGATTCGATGTTTTCCAGGATCGACTCGGTGAGGTGGCTTCCTGGCATCGCCTCGGCAAGCTCACGCGTGGTGCGGTAGCCGCGTTGTCGTCGGGTTGCTTTGATTCGGGCGCCGATGCTTGACTCCGAGCGATAATCCGTCATTTCGACAGACTACCTAAGTTTCTGTTGTCAAAGCAGGA
>JBDTDV010000073.1:0-30651 GCA_039922875.1 Microbacteriaceae bacterium | reverse complement strand
TCATCCCTCACGCGGCGTCGCTGCATCAGGCTTGCGCCCATTGTGCAATATTCCCCACTGCTGCCTCCCGTAGGAGTCTGGGCCGTGTCTCAGTCCCAGTGTGGCCGGTCACCCTCTCAGGCCGGCTACCCGTCGTCGCCTTGGTGGGCCATTACCTCACCAACTAGCTGATAGGCCGCGAGTCCATCCTTGACCGAAATTCTTTCCACCCCCTGAAGATGCCTCCGAGGGTCGTATCCGGTATTAGACACCGTTTCCAGTGCTTATCCCAGAGTCAAGGGCAGGTTACTCACGTGTTACTCACCCGTTCGCCACTGATTGCAGGAGCAAGCTCCTGGTCACCGTTCGACTTGCATGTGTTAAGCACGCCGCCAGCGTTCGTCCTGAGCCAGGATCAAACTCTCCGTAAATGTTTGATTGCACGAGCGACCTAAGTCACCCGGCACATCTCGTGTGACCAACCACCGCGAACGGAAGAAGGTCACAAGTTTGATACTGACAAGAACAAATATCTACTGACATTTGTTTGTTGTCTTAATTTTATTCCAAAGGAATCTCCCGACGAGAATTGCTCCTCGTCACGAGGTTTTTGGCATTTGACATTGTGCACGCTGTTGAGTTCTCAAGGATCGGATGCTCCCGACTTCTGACCTCTCGGCCGTCAATTCGGGGCAACTTCTCTACCTTACCACTCTCGAAGACCAAGTCAATTCGTCGGTTTTCGCACTGATTCGGGTTCTCACCTGGAGTCCCTGATCCGCACGTTTCGAGACGATTCGAAATTGCTTATCGAGTGGGTTTCAATCCTAGATGTTGGGCATTCCCTCTTCAAGAGAAGGAAGCCACTTTGCTGGGATCTGGTCCCTCTTGAGGCCGGGAAGCTCTTCCGCTTTCCCGCACCTTTGGGGTGACAAGTAAGTACTTTACGCATCCGTCAGCCGCGGTGCAAATCACCGCCGTAGCCCGGGCGTGTCGACGGTCATCGAGCCGCATTTTCGCTCGGCGACTCGTCGATGAAGACGCCGGCGAGGGTCTTCTTTCCCCGTCGCAGCACCGCCATTGAGCAGCGCAACGCTCCCTCGGCGATAGTCGCATCAGGGCTGTCGACCTTGACGTTGTTCAGATAGATCCCGCCCTGCCCTATCGCGCGTCTGGCTTCACTCAGGCTCGCCATCAGCCCGGTCCCCACCAGCGCCTGCGCCACGCTGGTGCCGGATGCGGTGCTGATGCTCGGCAGCTCGCTCAGCGCGGCGCGGAGGGTCCCCGGATCAAGGTCGTCCAGCTCTCCCTGCCCGAACAGGGCGCGTGCCGCCGCGATGGCGGCATCGGTCGCCTCTGTGCCGTGCACCAGGCTCGTCACCTCGTAGGCAAGCACGCGCTGTGCTTCACGTTTGAATGGCTCTGCGGCCACCGCGACAGCCAGCCGCTGGATTCTCTCTCGGCTCAGGAAGGTAAAGATCTTCAATCGTTCGACCACATCAGCGTCATCGGTATTGAGCCAGAACTGGTAGAAGGCGTATGGACTGGTCAACGCAGGATCCAGCCAGACCGCGTTCCCTTCGCTCTTGCCGAATTTCGTTCCGTCGCTGTTGATGATCAGCGGAGTGCCCACGGCATGCACCGTGGCATGTTCCACTCGATGGATCAGGTCGGTTCCGCTGGTCAGATTTCCCCACTGATCGCTTCCGCCGGTCTGCAGCACACAGCCGTAGCTGCGGTAGAGCTCGAGGAAGTCCATCCCCTGCAAAATCTGGTAGCTGAACTCGGTGTAGCTGATGCCGGCATCCGAATTCAATCGGGCGCTGACGGCATCCTTCTTCAACATGGTGCCGACCCGATAGTGCTTGCCGATGTCGCGCAGGAAGTCGATCGCGCTCAGCGGCGCCGTCCAGTCCAGGTTGTTGACCAGCGTTGCGGCGGCCGGGCCTTGAAAGCTGAGGAACTTGGAGATCTGCGCCGTGAGATAGCCGACCCATTCGACCACCACGTCTTTGGTGTTCAGCACCCGTTCGGCGGTGGGCCGGGGATCGCCGATCAGCCCGGTCGAGCCGCCGACCAGGCCGAGCGGCCGGTGGCCGGCCAGTTGCAGTCGTCGCATCAGGAGCAGCTGCACCAGATTGCCCAGGTGCAGGCTGGGCGCCGTGGGATCAAACCCGCAGTAGTAGGTGATCGGCGGCCCTGCCAGCAGACTCTTCAACTCGGCGCGATCGGTCGAGACATGCACCAAACCCCGCCAGAGGATCTCCTCCCAAATATCATCAAAGGAGGGATCATTCTGTTGGGATTTCATGTTTTCGCCATTGCCAGACACGAGAACCAAGGGTATCAGCGCCATGATCACCCAGCTGGATAAGCCTATTACCTTATGTTAATCTAAATTAGATTATTATCTAACGTGACGACAGAACGGGAGGGGCACCATGTTCGTCATCACCGCAGATCAGGTGGACAGCCGGCATGACATCGACCGGGGCGGCGAGCTGATGGCCCGCCTGAACGAGGACTTCGCTGACACCCTCCTGCTGCCGGCCGACCAGAACTCGGGCGATGAGTTGCAGGCGCTCGTGGGCAGCCCGGCTGCGGTACTTGCGATGATCCTATACATTGCCCGCACCGGCCAGTGGAGCGTCGGCCTCGGCATCGGAGCGGTACGGCTGCCGCTGGCCGACGCGACGAGAACGTCCTCCGGACCGGCATTCGTCGCCGCCAGGCGCGCAGTCTCCCGGGCCAAGCACGCGCCGGCTCGGTTCGCCCTGGAGACAGAGGGCCTGCCGGGCGCCTTCGGATCCGACCCGGACCGATCGATCCTGATGACCGCCGCCGACGTGGAGCCGATGCTGAGCATGTTGTTGCTGATTCGCGAGCGCCGGACCGAATCCGGATGGGAGGCAGTCGACCGTACGGAGCGCGGCCTGAACCAGGCCCAGATCGCGGCAGAGCTCGGCATCACCCCCGCGGCGGTCAGCCAGCGACTGTCCGCCGCGCTCTGGAAGCTTGAAGACGCTGCGCGCCCCGGCCTGGCTAAGCTGCTAGGGCAGCTGGATCACAGCAGCACGAGGGAGGCGGAGTCCGCGGCATGATTGCCTACTGGTATCACCTTGACGCGCTCTGGCCGATCTTGGTGTGGGCAGCCGTGCTGGCGGTGACCATGGTCGGAGTGTGTGCGTCCGTGCTCGCACTACGCTTCCAGCGGCGCTGGATGGTCTACCTCTCCTCGTCAGCGCTAGGCGCCGCACTGATCATCGCTAACATCCCGACCCGGCCGGCTCCGGCGCTGGTCACGGCGCTGCTGACCATCGCCGTGCTGGCTTTCGCGGTTCTTGGCGGTGGCCCGGCCGCCATGCTCGTGCTCGCACTGGCCTCCCGCGGCAGCGTGGCGATCGGCAGCCACGGTGGGATTGTGGTCGCCTCCGCGGCCGCGGACGCTCCGGCGACAGCCCGTCGCGAGGTCCTGCGCGGCGGAACCACCATCGGATTCCTGGAGCGGTTCGCGACAGCCGGCGCCATCGTGGCCGGCTTCCCGGCCGCCCTGGCCGTGATCGTCGCCGTGAAGGGTGTCGGTCGGTTCACCGAGTTGGACGCGGCCGAGTCCCGAGAGCGGTTCATCATCGGCACCCTGGTAAGTCTGATCTGGGCGTGCGCCTGCGCCGCGATTGCGCACGCGGTCGGCTAAGCGCGCGGATGCTTCCGGTACGGTGACACGGATCGCTCCCCCGGGATCCAGAATCGCCACGGGTATTCGAGGCCGCCGCCCGGCCCGCCAAGACCCGTGCGCGGGCCCACCTGGAAGTCCGGCGGGGTGATCGGCAGCCGCAGCGTGAACGGTGACGCCAGGAGATCGGCACCGCCGTCGACCAGCGTGATTCCCAAGGCGACCACGAGGTTGGCCGGCCCTCTGCCCAGGGCCCGATCGGTGATCTTCGCGCCACGACGCTCCCTGGCCAGCTCGAGCCCCTCGACCACTTCTGCGCCACGCATCAGACAGCCCGACGCGGATCCATCCGGCGAGCAGACGATGTTGGCGCAGGTATGCATTCCATAGGTGAAATATGCGTACAGGTGCGCCGGCGGGCCGAACATCGCCGCATTGCGCTTGGTCTTTCCGCGATACGCGTGCGAGCCGGGGTCGTTGCCGTCGCCCATATACGCCTCGAGCTCGGTGATCCGAACCGTGACCGTTCCGCGATCGGTTTCGTGGCTGAGCAGGGCGCCGAGCAGTCGAGGCCCCATCTCCACGGCGGACGCGGAGAACTCCGCGCGTTCCGGGATCCGGTACGCGGCGGTTTCCACGCTCATGGACGCGTCGCGAGCAGGCGGACCCGCTCGATCAGTTCGAGCCGTTGTTCCGCGACCCTGGCTGGGGCGGTGCCGCCCGCCCCGTCCCGACTGCGGACCGAGCCGTCGACGGTGAGCACCTGCCTGACCTCCGGGGTCAAGAGCTCGGATACCGAGGCGAGCTCCTCGTCAGAGAGATCGACCAGCCGCACGCCGCGCTGCTCGGCAAGGCGGACCAGATTGCCGGTGATCTCATGAGCATCGCGGAAGGCCACCCGGTGCCTGACCAGCCAGTCGGCCACATCGGTGGCCAATGAGAACGACTGCGGTGCCAGCTCGGCCATTCGTTCCAGATTGAACCGCATGGTCGACACCATCCCGGAGAAGGCCGGCAACAACAACTCCAGCGTCACTACGGAGTCGAATACCGGCTCTTTGTCCTCCTGCAGGTCGCGGTTGTAGGCCAGCGGCAGACCCTTGAGGGTGGCCAGCAGCCCGGCAAGGTTGCCGATCAGCCGACCGGCCTTCCCCCTGGCCAGTTCGGCGATATCCGGGTTCTTCTTCTGCGGCATGATCGAGGAGCCGGTGGAGTAGGCATCGTCGAGCTCTACGAATCCGAACTCGCGGGTGTTCCACAGGATGATGTCTTCCGCGAAACGAGACAGGTCGATGCCGATTTGCGCGGTGACGAACGCGAATTCGGCCACCACATCGCGACTCGAGGTGCCGTCCAGGGAGTTCTCGCTGCTGCGCGCGAAGCCAAGGCCCTCTGCCACCGCCTGCGCATCCAAGCCGAGGGTACTGCCGGCCAGAGCCCCGGATCCGTACGGGGACACGTTCGCCCGCCGATCCCAGTCGACCAACCGTTCCAAGTCCCGGACCAGCGGCCAGCAGTGCGCCAGCAAATGGTGCGCCAGGAGCACCGGCTGAGCATGCTGGAGATGGGTGCGTCCTGGCATCACGGCGTCGGGGTGCGCTTCGGCCTGAGCGGCCAGGGCATCGATCAGCGCGACCAGCTGGTCGGAGATTATTCGCGAATGATCGCGCAGGTACATCCGCACCAGTGTGGCGATCTGATCATTTCTGCTGCGACCGGCGCGGATCTTTCCGCCGATCGCCGGGCCGGCCCGTTCGATCAGGCCGCGCTCGAGCGCGCCGTGCACGTCCTCGTCGCCGTCGGCTGCGACGAAGTCACCCGAGCTGACGTCGGCGAGCAATTTCGCCAGTGCTGCCTGCATCGCAACGCCCTCGTCGGCGGTGAGATAGCCGGCGGCCTCCAGCGCCCTGGCGTGCGCCTTGGAGCCGGCGATGTCATACGGCGCCAATTGCCAGTCGAAATGGGTCGATTTGCTCAGTGCAGCCAGTTCCGGCGACGGTCCGCTGGCGAACCGGGCGCCCCAGAGGGCACCGGCCCGAACCGCTCCGTCATGGACGCCGGGTTCCGCCATGGTTCTCCTTCATCTGCTTTCTAGTGAGTTCTTGGCCAGCAACCAGACCAGCAGCGCTTTCTGTGCGTGCAGCCGGTTCTCGGCTTCATCCCAGACCACGCTCTGCGGACCGTCGATGACTTCTGCGGTGACCTCGTAGCCGCGATCGGCTGGCAGGCAGTGCAGGAAGAGGGCGTTCGGGTCCGCCAGCGCCATCAGCTTCTGGTCCACCCGGTATTCACCCAGTACATCCAGGCGCTGCGCCTTCTCGCGCTCCTTGCCCATAGACACCCAGGTGTCGGTGACGACGACGTCCGCGCCGGAGACCGCCTCCCGCGGGTTACGGTACAGCGAAACCGAGCCCCCGGTGGCCGCGGCGATGGAGGTGGCGTCGGCGACGACTGCGGCTGAAGCGGAATAGTCGGGTGGGGATGCCACCCGCACGTGTATCCCTGCAGTCGCCGCGGCCAGCAGATAAGACTGCGCCATGTTACTGGCACCGTCGCCAAGGAAGGTCAGGGTCAGCCCGGCGAGCGAGCCGCGCTTCTCCCGGATCGTCATCAGGTCGGCCAGCAGCTGACAGGGGTGGAAGTCGTCGGAGAGGGCGTTGATCACCGGCACGGTCGTGCCGGCTGCCATCTCCTCCAGACCGGACTGGTCGTAGGTTCGCCAGGCGATTGCCGACACCATGCGCTCCAGGACCCGTGCGGTATCGGTCGGGGTCTCTTTGCCACCCAGCTGACTGTTCGCCGTGCTGATTATCAGCGGGCTGCCGCCAAGGTCGGCAATGCCGACCGCGAAGGAGACCCGGGTGCGGGTGGACGACTTGTCGAAGATCACGGCGACCGTGCGCGGCCCCTCCAGCGGCCGCCAGCCGAACCGGTCCCGCTTCAGGTCAACGGCGAGATCGAGGATCTCGGCCTGTTCGGTCGGGGAAATGTCGTCGTCACGCAAAAAGTGTCTGGTCATCGGGTACTTTCGGTCAGGGAATGTGAGGCTACGGCGGTGAGGGTTCTGCCAAATCGGAGGGCGAAGTCGGCCAGTTCGGCGTCTCCGACGATCAGCGGTGGCACCAGGCGGATGGTGGACGGGTCCGGTGCGTTGATGATCAGCCCCTCCCGGAGCGCTTGCGCGTGCAATTCGGTGGCGACCGGTCGGGTCAGGGCGATCCCGAGCATCAGTCCGCGCCCGCGCACCCCGGAGATCAGTTCGGAGTTCAACCCGGCCACGATCTCGCGCAGCTCGCGCCCACGGCGTTCGGCATTCTGTACCAGTCCGGAATTCTCGATCTCGCCGAGCACGGCGTTCCCGGCGGCGGTGGCCAGCGGGTTCCCGCCGAAGGTGCTGCCATGCTGCCCGGGGCTGAAGAATTCCGAGGCCCAGCCGAAGGTGATCAAGGCGCCGATCGGGACTCCGCCGGCGGTCCCCTTGGCGATGGTGACGGCATCCGGGACGATCCCGTCGTGCTGGAAGCCGAACCAGCGCCCGGTGCGACCGATCCCCGTCTGGATCTCGTCCAGAATCAGCAGTACGCCGTGCTTGCTGGTCAGTTCACGAGCCCGCTTCAGATAGCCGGCCGGCAGTTCGAGGACACCGGCCTCGCCGCGGATCGGCTCGACGAAGAGCGCGGCGACCCGGTCATCCAAGGCCGCCTCAAGAGCCGGGATCGTCGCGTCGATATGCTCGACGCCGGGCGGAACCGGTTCGAACGCGTCGCGGATCTGAGGTTTGCCGGTGAGGGCGAGCGCGCCCATGGTCCGGCCGTGGAAGGAGTGCTGCAGGGCGAGGATCCGGGTGCGTGTGCCGTTGGACGAGTTCAACCTGGCGAGCTTGAATGCGGCCTCGTTGGCTTCGGTCCCCGAGTTCGCGAAGTAAACCCGTCCGCGCTCGCCCGCTCCGGATAGCCGCTTCAGGCGTTCCGCCAGTTCGATCTGAGGCTCGGTGGCAAAATAGTTGGAGACGTGGATCAGGGTCGCCGCCTGCCGGCTGATCGCCTCGACCAGGGCCGGATGCGCGTGGCCAAGAGAGTTGACCGCGATGCCGGCGAGGAAGTCGAGGTATTTCTTACCGTCGACGTCCCAGACGTAACAGCCTTCACCGCGCTGCAGCAATAGCGGCGGCGCGCCGAAAGTCTTCATCAGGGAATCGGCGTAACGGGTGGGCCAGTTGCTCATGCATCCTCCGGGACGACTTCGGTGCCAATGCCGCTTGCGGCGAAAATTTCCAACAGTATCGAGTGCGGGATTCGGCCGTCGATAATGGCCGCCTTGGCGACTCCTCCGTTGACGGCGTCCAGACACGCCGTCATCTTCGGGATCATCCCGGCTTCCAATTGCGGCAACAGTTCACGCAACTCGCCGGTGTCGATGCCCGAGATGAGGGATTCCTGGTCCGGCCAATCCCGATAGAGACCGGCTACGTCGGTGAGGATCACCAGCTTCGCCGCAGAAAGTCCGATCGCGAGGGCGGCCGCCGCGGCATCGGCGTTGACGTTCAGCCACTGCCCGGGCACATCCATGTCGGGCGCGATGGAGGAGACCACTGGGATGCGGCCGGTGGCGAGCTCGGCATGCACCGCCTCCGGATGCACCTCGATCACGTCGCCGACAAGACCGAGGTCGACGTACTCGCCATCGACCTCGACGCCGCGTCGGCGGCCCTGGAACAGTTTGGCGTCTTCACCGGAAAGCCCAGCCGCCAGCGGGCCGTGTTCATTGATGTGGCCGACCAGGTCTCGGTTGATTTCACCGGTGAGGACCATCCGCACGACGTCCATCACCTCGGGCGTGGTCACCCGGTAGCCGCCTCGGAACTCGCTGGGGATGCCCAGACGCGCCAGCATCGCCGAGATTTGCGGTCCGCCCCCGTGCACCACGACGGGACGGATTCCCACGTAGCGCAGGTACACCATGTCCTCGGCGAATGCGCGCTGCAACTGCGGGCTGACCATGGCGTTGCCACCGAATTTGACCACGATGATCTGGTCGTGAAATCGCTTGAGCCAGGGCAGTGATTCGATCAGCACGGCGGTCTTCTCCGCTGCTGCGGTGCGCACCGCCTCGGTTTCGGCGTCCCGGTGTTGCATGATCAACTCGCGTACGCGCTGTTCTCGTGCACGTAATCGTGAGTGAGGTCGTTGGTGAGGATGGTTGCGGTCGCCGACCCGGCGTGCAGGTCGATCAGAACGTGTGCGTCGCGCGGGGTCAGATCGACCAGCTCTCGCGGTTGGTCCGGCTCCCCCGCAGTACAGATCTGCACCCCGTTGATGGACACGTCGATGCCGTACGGGTCGAATTCGGCGCTCGTGGTGCCGACCGCGGCCAGAACTCTGCCCCAGTTGGGGTCATTGCCGAAGACCGCCGTCTTGAACAGGTTCGAACGGGACACCGCCCGGCCGACCGCCACCGCCTCGTCCTCGGTCAGCGCATTGCGCACCTCAATGGCGATGTCATGGCTGGCACCCTCGGCATCGGCCTGGAGTTGGCCGGCGAGGTCGGCGCACACCGTGGTGAGCGCCGCCGCGAACTCGTCGGCGGCCGGCCGCACTCCGCTTGCCCCGGATCCCAGCAGCGCGACGGTGTCGTTAGTGGACATGCAACCGTCGGAATCGAGCCGATCGAAGGTGACCCTGGTGGCCTGGCGCAGCGCGGCGTCCAGAACCTCGGACGGTGCTTCGGCGTCGGTGGTGATCACGACGAGCATGGTGGCCAGCCCCGGCGCGAGCATGCCGGCACCCTTGGCCATCCCCCCGATGGCCCAGCCGGCCGCCGAGCGGTATTCGGCCTGCTTCGCCCTGGTGTCGGTGGTCATGATCGCCTCTGCGGCGCGCAGGCCGCCGGCCGCAGTGGCTGCGTCCGGCGCGCTGAGAGCAGAAGCGGCACCGACCACCCCGGCGCTGACAAGGTCGAGATTCAGTTGGTCACCGATCAGTCCGGTGGAGCAGACCAGGACGTCGCCGGAGGAGATTTCCAAGGCGGTCGCCACGGCCTCGGCGGTGCCGTGCGTGGTGCGGAATCCTTCCGCACCGGTGTAGCAGTTCGCGCCGCCTGAGTTCAGCACGATAGCCGACACCACGCCGTCGCGGATCACCTGTTCGCTCCACAGCACCGGGTTCGCCTTGCACCGGTTGCTGGTGAACACGGCAGCCGCCGCGTTCAGCGGGCCGAGATTCTGCACCAGGGCGAGGTCGCGTTTACCCGATGTTTTCAATCCGGCCGCGACGCCGGCGGCGGCGAAACCAGATGCTGCGGTGACGCTCACGGGGCAACTCCATTCATGGTGAGGCCGGTTGTCTCCGGCAGTCCGAGCGCGATGTTCAGCGATTGCACCGCAGCCCCCGCGGTGCCCTTCATCAGGTTGTCCACCGCAGTGACGGTGATCACCCTGCCCACTGCCGCATCCACGGCCAGACCGATCAGGGCGGTGTTGGCACCGAGCACGTCAGCGGTTCGCGGCAGCCGCCCCTGCGGCAAGACCTGCACAAACGGCTCGCCGGCGTAAGCGCTCTCCCACGCGTCGCGGAGTTGCGCCGCAGAGACCCCCGGAACGATCCGGGCGGTGGCGGTGGCCAGGATGCCGCGGGACATCGGGACGATCACCGGCGTGAAAGAGACTGTCGGATCGGTGGCACCCGCGGCGCGCAGGCCCTGCTGGATTTCGGGAATGTGCCGGTGCGTTCCGCCGACACCATACGGGTTGGCTGTACCGAGGATCTCACCGGCCAAAAGCGAGGTTTTCAGGCTCTTACCGGCTCCGGACGGGCCGACCGCGAGAACCGCCACGATGTCTTGCGCCTGAATCAGTCCGGCGTGGATCCCGGGGGCAAGACCCAATAGCACGGTACTCGCGTTGCAGCCCGGGGCGGCGATCCGGCGGGCGCCGACCAACCGCTCACGCTGCTTCCCGCCGTCGATGGGCAGTTCAGGCACGCCGTAGGTCCACGCCGGATGATGTGCCCCGCCGTAGAACGCCGCCCAGTCGGCGTCATCGACCAGACGGTGGTCCGCGCCGCAATCGACAACGATGCTCGACTCGTCCAACGCGGCGGCGATCTCGCCGGATTTACCGTGCGGCAGCGCCAGGAAGACCACATCGTGCCCGGCTAGCGACTGGGGCGTCGTCTCGGCCAGCGTAAGATGCGCCAGCGAGCGCAACTGCGGCTGATGGTCGATCAGCGGCTGCCCGGCATTCGTGTTCGCCGTGACGGTGCGCACCTCAAAATCCGGGTGACCGGCGAGAATTCGCAGCACCTCGCCGCCGGCGTAGCCGCTTGCTCCCGCGACAGCAACCGAGAATGACATAGTTCTACCTTATTGAGTGGATGGCCGGATGGATGACGCGGCCTACTCTCGGAGGTGGGCGGCGCAACGTTCGGCGGCGCGTGCGGCACCGGCGAGCTTTGCCGTACTGGCCTCGGCCGCGGTGAGCGTTCGGTCGGGTGCGCGGAACCGTAACGCGAAGGTCAGGCTCTTCTGGCCATCATCCACCCCGCTGCCCCGGTAGTCGTCGACGAGCTTCGCTTCCTCGAGCAGGGAGCCGGCACCGTCGATCAATGCGGCCAGAACCTCACCGGCCGGTTTTTCCCGCGCTACCACCAGGGACAGGTCTTGGGTCGCGGCGGGGTATCCGCCGATCGGTCCGGCCTTGACCTCGGTGGTCGTCAACGCGATCATCGCGTCCAGATCAAGTTCGAGGACCCCAACCACCCGCGGCAGATCGGCCGCTTCGGCGATCGTCGGCAGGAGTTCGCCAGCGAATCCGATCGGCCGGTCGCCGGACGGAGTGCGCACACTCAGCCGGGCGGTTCGGCCCGGGTGCAGCGCCTTGTGGTGTCCGGCAGCGACCTGAATGGGTAGCGCGAGCGCCGCGGCGACCTGCTTTGCGGCGGTCAGCGCGTCGGCGATGCCGGCCGGTACCGCAGGCTGGCCAGGCTGCTTGGCGACCGAGGAGCCGAGGAAAAGCGCGCCGACGTGCCTGGGTTGCGGCGGGATGCCGGCGTTCAGTTTGGCCAACACGTCGTCGGAGGGTCTGACGGCGCCCAGCGGAAGTGTCGCGGTTCCGTAGTGGATGCCGGGCTCTGGTGCGAACACCAGCCCGATCTCGTAGATCGCTAAATCGGCCAGCCCCCTGGACAGGTTACGCCGGGCGATCTCGATCAGCCCGGGAATCATCGAGGTCCGCAGCAGCGGCGCACCGGCATCCAGCGGATTGGCCAGCCGGACGGCGGCGACCTCTGCATCGATCGGCGAGCCGAAGGTACGGTTGTCGGCCTCGGTCACGAACGGATACGCGAATACCTCGATCGCGCCATTGGCCGCCAGGATCTGCGCCACCGAACGGCGCAGTTGCTGGGCTCTGGTCAGGCCGCGCCCGGGAGGAGCCACCGGCAGCAGCGACGGAATCCGGTCGTAGCCGACGATCCTGGCGACTTCCTCGGCGAGATCGGATTTGTCGGTGATGTCGGGTCGCCAGCTGGGTGGGGTGACTGCTATGCCGGCATCCGTGTCACGGACCGCCGCGCCGATCTCCACCAGCGCCGAGTGGATTTCTTCGACGCTGAAGTCCACTCCGATCAACCCGGTGATGTAACCGCGTGGCACGGAGATCTCGGCCGGCTGCGCGGAGATGTCGTAGACCGAGCCAACCGGGGATGCGTCTGCGCCGGCGAGTTGCTCCAGCAGTTGGGCTACCCGTGCCGCGGCGGCGGCGGCGATGCGAGGATCGACGCCGCGTTCGAAGCGCTTGGATGCCTCGCTGGGCAGCTTGTGCCGGCGCGCGGTCCGGGCGATCGAGGTCGGGTCGAAGGTGGCCGCTTCGATGAGCACATTGTGAGTGTCTGAACCGATCTCGGTGCTGGCTCCGCCCATGACCCCGGCCAGGCCGATGGCACCGGACTCGTCGGCGATGACCAGGTCCTGTGGATTCAGGTGCCGCTCCTGCCGATCCAGAGTGAGAAGCCTCTCGCCCGGCTCGGCACGGCGCACGATCATGCCGCCGGAGATCGCGTCGAGATCATAGCCACCGATCGGCTGACCGAATTCGAGCATCACATAGTTGGTGATGTCGACCAGAAGCGAGATCGACCGGATCCCGGCGAGGGTGAGCCGTGCGGTCATCCAGGGCGGGGTGGGCCGGGACGGGTCCACGTCGCGCACTACTCGGGTGACGAAGACGCTGACGCCGACGCGACCGCGGATCGGGGCGGCGTCAGCGATCGTGACCGACGGGCCGCCCTCGGCGAGCCGCGCGGTTGGGACCTGCACAACCGGATCGCGGAACGCGGCACCGGTGGCATGGGAGTATTCCCGGGCGATGCCCCTGATGGAGAACGCGTAGCCACGATCGGGGGTCACATTGACCTCGACGGCGGTGTCGTCAAGACCCAGCAGCGCCACGGCGTCCGCACCGACCTCCGGATCCAGGCCCAGCCCGGCCAGGCGCAAAATGCCGTCGTGTTCCTCGCCGAGGCCGAGTTCGCGGACCGAGGCGATCATGCCGTCCGAGACGTGGCCGTAGGTCTTTCGCGCCGCAATCGGGAACGGCCCGGGCAGCACCGTGCCGGGCAGCGTTACCACGACCTTGTCCCCCGTGAAGAAGTTTGCCGCGCCGCAGACGATACCGCGGACCGCTGCTGCGCCATCCGCCGCGTCCTGTCCGTCCGGGGCGACCCGTACCTGACACCAGCGGATGGTCTTGCCGTTGCTGTGCTGCTCGGAAACGAATTCCAGCACCTGGCCGACTACGACGGGCCCGGAGACCTCGAAGCGGTGAATCGCCTCCTCTTCCAGCCCGACCTTCACCAACGCCGCGTGCACGTCCTCAGCGGTGCTACCGGGTTCCAACTCGACGTATTCCGCAAGCCAGCTCAGTGGGACGCGCATCAGACCACCATCCCGAACTGTCGGCTGAACCGGATATCGCCCTCGACCATGTCACGCATGTCGTTGAGCTCGTTACGGAATTGAAGGGTTCGTTCAATGCCCATGCCGAACGCGAACCCGGAATACTCCTCCGGGTCGATGCCGGCCGAACGCAGCACGTTGGGGTTCACCATGCCGCAGCCGCCCCACTCCACCCAGCGCGCGCCGCCCTTCGCGTTCGGCTGCCAGACATCCATCTCGGCACTCGGTTCGGTGAACGGGAAGTAATTCGGGCGCAGGCGGATGCGGGCCTCGTCGCCGAACATCAGCCGGGCGAAATGTTCCAGCGTGCCGCGAAGATGCGCCATGGTCAGGCACCGGTCGACTGCGATGCCCTCGACCTGGTTGAACACCGGCGTGTGGGTTGCGTCGAGCTCGTCGGTTCGATAGACCCGGCCGGGCGCAATCACGTAGACCGGCAGTTCGCGCTGAAGCAACGACCGGATCTGCACCGGTGAGGTGTGGGTGCGCAGCACCAGGTGGGATTGCGGCGGATCGATGAAGAAGGTGTCTTGCATGGCTCGGGCGGGGTGGTCCTCATCGAAGTTCAGCGCGTCGAAGTTGAACCACTCGTTTTCCAACTCCGGGCCTTCAGCCACTTCCCAGCCCATGCCCACGAAGATGTCGGCGATCCGTTCGCTCAGCAGCGACAGCGGATGCCGGGCGCCGGGCCGCCAGCGGCTGGAGACGGCCGTGACATCCACCGACTCCTCCACCAGACGCCTGGCGTCCTCCTCGGCGAGGATCTCCTGTTCCCGTGCCGCGAGTGCCTTGCCGACTCGGCCACGGGCCTGGCCGATCATCTTCCCGGCCGGGGCCTTCTGCTCAGCCGGCAGATTGCGCAACTGACCGTTCAACCGGGCCAGCACCGAATCCTCACCCGCATGGGCCGCCCGCACCGCTCGAAGCGCCACGGAGTCGACCGCGGCGGCGATCGCGGCGATCGCGGCATCCGTCGCAGTGTCGACCAAACTCTGGGAGATCACGGATTCGGTGGTAGTTGACTCAGACACAATGTTCAAGTTTAGCCGTCGTTACGAGAACTCAGCTGCGCTGGGCGAACGCCGACTCGTAGAGGCACACCGATGCGGCGGTGGCAAGGTTCATCGACTCGGCGCTGCCATAGATCGGGACGGTGATCACCCGGTCGGCCAGCGCGAGATTCTCGTCGGTTAGTCCCCTCGCCTCGTTGCCGAATACCCACGCGGTCGGCTTGCGCAAGGCGCCATCCCGACGGGCGATGAGCAGGTCGTCGCCCTTCACATCGGCGGCGAGCACCTGCAGGTCGGCCTCGCGCGCCCTGGCCCGCACATCGGCGAACTCCACACCGACCGCGATCGGCAGATGAAAGATCGAACCGGTGGAGGACCTCACCACTTTCGGGTTGTACACGTCGACGCTGCGACCGGTCAGGATCACCGCATCCGCCCCCGCGGAGTCGGCTGCCCGGATGATGGTGCCGGCGTTGCCTGGATCCCTGACCTCTTCGAGGATCGCGATCAGGGTGGGACCGGCGGCGAAGATGTCTTTGACCGCCGTCGGGAACTGCCGGCACACCGCGACCAGGCCCTGCGGAGTGACCGTGTCGGCCATCGCCTCCAGCACGTGCTCCGTGACGAACTCGACGGTGATTCCGGCATCGACCGCTGCCTGTGAGATCTCCCCATAGCGTTCCAGAGCAGTCGGTGTGGCGTACAGCTCGGCGACTAGCCCGGGCCGGAAGGTCAGCGCCTCCGCTACCGCCTGGGGACCCTCCAA
This sequence comes from Microbacteriaceae bacterium, assembly GCA_039922875.1. Taxonomy (GTDB): domain Bacteria; phylum Actinomycetota; class Actinomycetes; order Actinomycetales; family Microbacteriaceae; genus JBDTDV01. The sequence goes on along the minus strand of JBDTDV010000073.1, from coordinate 15,272 downwards.
CAGAAAAAGCCCGGTCTGAGACCGGGCGGCGCGTTTGGCCAGTTTTGCCACGGCCCGCACGCGGGGCGAACGTGGGTTATCGAGCATGGTTTGAGTCTACGGGGTGCAATGCCACGCGGGAGGCGCACCGGCGCCTCCCGCTTAGCTCGATCTGAGCGGCTATGCCGCGGCATCCACCTTTGGTGCTGAGGTGTCAGCCGGGAGAGCCTGCTTGGCGGTCTCAACGAGCGCGGAGAAGGTGGCCGGCTCATTGACCGCCAGTTCGGCGAGGATGCGCCGGTCGACTTCGACACCGGCCAGGCCGAGGCCTTGGATCAGTCGGTTGTAGGTCAGTCCGTTCGCGCGGGACGCGGCGTTGATCCGCTGGATCCAGAGCCGACGGAAGTCGCCCTTACGGGCACGACGGTCCCGGTAGCTGTAGGTGAAGGAATGGGTGACCTGTTCCTTGGCCTTGCGATACAGGCGGGAACGCTGTCCGCGGTAACCCTCGGCGCGCTCGAGGATGACCCGACGCTTTTTGTGGGCGTTGACCGCCCGCTTTACTCTTGCCATTGCAGTATGTCCTTCGTTCTGTCGGTGACGCTACGGCTCAACGGCCGAGAAGCTTCTTGATGACCTTGGCGTCCGCCGGAGCGAGCACCTTTTCCTGGTTCAAGCGCGCCTTGCGCGCGGAGGACTTTCGCTCCAGGTTGTGGCGCATGCCGGCCTGCTGCTTCATGAGCTTGCCGGTGCCGGTGACTTTGAAGCGCTTCTTGGACCCGGAGTGGGTCTTCTGCTTAGGCATTCTTTTCCTCCTGTTTGGCCGCCTTGTCGGCGGCACGATGTGCGAGGGCCTCGCCCTTGACCTCTGACTTGTTCTTCAGGGGGCCAATGACCATGACCATATTTCGACCGTCGATGGTCGGAGTCGATTCCACAGAACCGAACTCCGCGACATCTTCGGCAAATCTCTGCAGCAGCCGCACGCCCTGATCGGGGCGGGACTGCTCGCGACCACGGAACAAGATCATCGCTTTGACCTTGTCGCCTCCCTTGAGGAAGCCCTCTGCGCGCCTGCGCTTCGTCTCGTAGTCGTGCGTGTCAATCTTGAGGCGGAACCGAACCTCTTTCAGGATCGTATTCGCCTGGTTGCGCCTGGCCTCCTTGGCCTTCTGCGCAGCTTCGTACTTGAACTTGCCGTAATCCATAATCTTCGCGACGGGTGGTTTGGAGTTGGGAGCAACCTCAACCAGGTCCAAATCGGCTTCCTGCGCGAGCCGGATGGCGACCTCGATTTTGACGACGCCGACCTGCTCACCGCTGGGGCCGACAAGACGAACTTCGGGGACGCGGATACGGTCATTGGTACGGGGATCGCTGATGCGTTTCTCCTCTAATACTTTGCGATGTGGCTGGCCACGGGCGCCGGCGGAAGCCGACGACGACGAAAGTGAGGAGTCTGAGCCAACACCCTGGCTACCGCACCCGATTCCCGTTATGGCAACCGCGTGTGGCGGAGTGTAACAACCCGGCGACCCTATCACGCGGTCGAACGCGGGTGGGAGATTATCCACTTTCGCACCGGGGCTGACACCCCAGGGCCGCAGAGAGTCTAACAGAATCCGGGACGCGACGTAAGCTTGCCTGGTGAGTGAAAGCTATCAGGAGCGAGCCATCCGCGATATCGCCGAGGTGCCGGCAGTCGAGGTGATCACCACCACGGCCGTACATCTGCTGAGTGCGGCGGCGGTCAAGTGCGGTCTGGCCGATGATCCGCTGGGTCAGACCGATCTGGACGAGGCACGCAAACTGATCACCGCCCTGGCCGGGCTGATCACGGCCAGCGCTGCGGATTTGGGTGATCAGCATGCCAGGAGCCTGCGGGACGGGCTGCGATCGGTGCAGCTGGCCTTCCGGGAGGCGTCGGCCATCCCCGACCCGATCGGCCAGGGCCCTGGCGAGAAGTACACCGGCCCGGTCAGCTAACCGACAGAGTCGCTCCAGCGGGTCGAGCGCTACTGCCGAGTACTACTGCCGAGTACTACTGCCGAGTACTTTCACGGCCATCGAGTCCACGTGCTGGGCGATCACGGTACTTGCCGCCCAGCAGGCCTGAAGCCGGTCGAGCAGCGCGTTGAGTTCGCTTTGGACCAGACCGGGTTCCAGCTCCAGCCGGACCAGCAGCTCTGGGCCGGCCAGCCGCGCCATCGGGTCCCCCGGCGCCAGGGTGAGCGCGATGACGGCGCGCTCACCGGCCGCCGACTCCTGGAACACCCGCGCGACCGCGGCATCCGCGTAACTCGGCGCCCACCGCATCGCTCGCGCCATCGCCCAGAGCGCGGGCCGTCGAACCACGAACTCGGTCTCGGATGTCGGGTCCAACACGACCAGGTCGGTGCGCTCGCTGGCGGCCGCCAGAGCTACCCGAACGCCATCGGCCGGCACCGGGCGAGCCCGCGGATTCCAGGTCTGCAAGGCTGTCACCGAAGAGAACACCGGAAGAACGTCCCGACCATCCGGACCGGCCACGGTGACGATGGCCAGTTCCTGCGTCTTGTCGAGACGGTGACCAGCATCGTCGGTGCCGGATTCGCCCAGATGGGCAACCAGAGGGATCAGCAGCCGAGTGCCGCGGAGCACGTCGACGACCTCCGCATTCGAGCCGGTTCCATCGTGGAATCGTCGCAGCGCTTGGATCAGCGACTCCGGTGCGCTCCCGTCGTCGGTCGAGGCCGGCCCGGCCTGGAATTGTCGGCCCGCCCAGGGTTGGCCGGCCGAATCGGTGCCGTGGTCAGTTGGTTGCGACATCCAGCGCCTCGGCGAGAGTGAAGGCGCCGGAGTAGAGCGCCTTGCCGACGATCGCTGCCTCCAGGCCGCGCGCCACCAGTTCCCGCAGCGCCGCGATATCGTCCAGGCTGGCAACGCCACCTGAGGCGATGACCGGGCGCGGCGTGTGCTCCATGACCTGCTTGAGCAATTCCAGATTCGGGCCGTTGAGGGTGCCATCCTTGGTCACATCGGTGACCACATACCTGGCGCAGCCGGCCTCCTCCAGGCGCTCCATCACGTGCCAGAGGTCACCGCCGTCTTTGGTCCATCCGCGGGCCGAAAGGGTCGTTCCGCGCACGTCCAGTCCCACCGCGACAGCCTCGCCGTATTGTGCGATCACGTTGGCTGTCCACTCCGGGTTCTCCAGCGCGGCCGTGCCCAGATTGATCCGCTTCGGGCCGCAACTCATTGCGGCCTCCAGCGATGCGTCGTCCCGGATGCCGCCAGATAATTCGACGCTGACGCCCTTGACCTGCCGGATCACCTTCTTGATCACCGCCTGATTGTTGCCGCGCCCGAAGGCCGCATCCAGATCGACCAGGTGAATCCACTGGGCGCCCTGTGCCGCCCAGTCCGCGGCCGCGGCAACCGGGTCGCCGTAGTTCGTCTCGGTTCCGGCCTCTCCCCTGGTCAACCGGACGGCCTTCCCATCGGAGATGTCGACCGCGGGCAGCAACACCAGGCGGGGGGTTTGGCTGAACTCATTCATTGTTGTCCTCGGATTCGGGGGGTGGGCAGGCTTCCCAGCCAGTTCGCCAGCAGTCGGATGCCGGCCGCGCCGGACTTTTCCGGGTGGAACTGAGTGGCGGACACCGGCCCGTTCTCCACCGCGGCAAGGAACGGCGCACCGTGCTCTGACCAGGTCAAATCCGCGTCGGGAAACGGTGCGTGGGACCCCATCGTCCAGTCCAGCGCCGCGTAGGAGTGCACGAAGTAGAACCTCTCGCCCCGAATGCCGTCGAACAATACCGAGGATTCCGGAGCCTGGACCGTGTCCCACCCCATGTGCGGCAGAACGCGTGCCGGCAGCAGGTCGACCACTCCCGGCCATTGTCCGAGCCCCTCGGTGTGCACTCCACGCTCCACACCGCGCTCGAAGAGCACCTGCATTCCGACGCAAATGCCCAGCACCGGCCTGCCGCCGGCGATCCGTCGGTCGATCATCTCGTCGCCTCCCGCAGCGCGCAACGCGCTCATCACGGCGCCGAACGCACCGACTCCGGGAACGACCAGCCCGTCGGCCGATGCGACGATGGCGCGGTCGGCGCTCAGGACGACGTCTGCTCCGGCAAATTCCAAGGCCTTCACCGCCGAGTGCACATTGCCCGATCCATAATCGAGGACCGCGACGCGCGGTGCGGTCACAGCACGCCCTTGGTGGATGGGATACCGACCACCCGCAGGTCACGCTCCTTGGCTTGACGAAACGCCCGAGCGAAGGATTTGAACTCCGCCTCAGCGATGTGGTGCGGGTCTCGGCCACCCAGGACCGTCACGTGCACCGTGATCGCCGCGTGAAAGCTGATCGCCTCGAAGACGTGACGCACCAGCGAACCGGTGAAGTGACCGCCGATCAGGTGGTACTCAAAACCGTCCGGCTCTCCGGAGTGCACCAGGTAGGGGCGGCCGGAGATGTCCACCACCGCCTGAACCAGCGCCTCGTCCAGCGGCACCACGGCGTCGCCGAACCGAGCGATACCGCGCTTGTCCCCGAGCGCGGTGCGCAGCGACTGTCCCAGCACGATTGCGACGTCTTCCACGGTATGGTGCACGTCGATCTCGATGTCGCCACTGGCCCGCACGGTCAGATCGGTCAGTGAGTGCTTGGCGAAGGCGGTGAGCAGGTGGTCGTAGAACGGCACCGAAGTGTGGATGTCTGCGACGCCCGTGCCGTCCAGGTCGAGGGAAAGCTCGATGCTCGACTCGCTGGTTTCCCGCTTCAGCTGTGCCGTCCGGTTGTCTTGCGTCATGGAATCGAGCTTAGCTGCGCCCGACAATGCGCCCGAGCGCATCCAGGAACGCGCTCGTCTCGGCCTGCGTCCCGGCGCTCACCCGGAGGTGACCGGGAATACCGATATCGCGGATCAGGACCCCTTCGGCCAAGAGCGCTTCAAACATGCCGTGCGGGTCGTCCACTCCGCCGAACAGGACGAAGTTGCTCCAACTTCGGTATGGGCTGAAGCCGAGTGTGCGCAGCCCGGCGATCATCCGATCCCGCTGCACCGTGATGTCCTGCACCATCGCCAGCATCTGGTCCGCATGGCCGAGTGCGGCGACCGCGGCAGCCTGGGTCAGTGCGGACAGGTGGTACGGCAGCCGCACCAACCGCAGTGCGTCGGTCACGACGGGGTCCGCGGCGAGATAGCCAAGGCGTGCTCCGGCGAAGGCGAACGCCTTGCTCATGGTGCGTGAGACGATCAGCCGCTCCCGCCCCGGCAACAGAGTGATCGCCGAGGGCTCGCCGGGTGGCATGAACTCGGCGTATGCCTCGTCGACGATGACCATTCCGTCTGTTGCATCGTAAATGGCGGCGATGGTGTCAATAGCCAGTGGAGTCCCAGTCGGATTGTTCGGGGTACACAGGAATACCAGATCGGGGTGTTCCCGAGCGATCCACTCCACCGCGGTGGCCGGGGACAACTCGAAGGCGTCGTCCCGTTCGGCCGCAATCCATCTGGTACCGGTGCCCGCAGCGAGAATCGGATACATCGAGTAGGTCGGTGCGAATCCCAACACGCTGCGGCCCGGCCCGCCGAACGCCTGCAATACCTGCTGCAGCACCTCGTTGGAGCCATTTGCCGCCCAGATGTTCCGCGGGCCCAGATTCCCGGCGCCAGGGCCCTGACCGAGATAGCCGGCCAACGCCTGCCGTAGCTCGGCGAATTCCCGGTCCGGATAGCGGTTCACTCCCCGGATGGCCTCGGCCACCGCATCGACAATGTCAGCCGCGACCTCGTCCGGGATGGGATGGGTGTTCTCGTTGACGTTCAGCGCGATAGCGACCCGCTTCTGCGGGGCACCGTATGGGTGTGCACCACGGAGGTCGTCGCGGAGGGGTAGGTCATCGAGAGTGAACACCGGACCAATATTACTGGCTGGCCCGTCAGTACTTCGCGGGTATTGCCACTCTTTGGCCGGGACGCACCTCGACGGAGGTCAACTGGTTCAAGTTGACAATGTCGGCGATGACGTCGCGCGGATCTGCACTCGGCGCGATGGTCTCGGCCACCCGCCACAGTGACTGGCCGGATCGGATCGTCACGTACTGGAACTCGGCGCTCGAGGTGTTCGCTTCGGCGTTGGCCGCGTCGGCGAACGCGTGGCCTCCGTTGACCGCCGTGACCGCCGCGCCCGCGACCAGCGGTGCACAGATCACTGCCGTAAGAGCGATGCGGCCTCGTCTGGTCATGCGCAACCGGCGCCGAGGGGTGAGCGTGGCTGGAACTTCGCTCGTCATGGTCTGGCCTCCTGAGGTGAAGCTTTGTTCCGAACATACCTTCGAATAATCCGAAAATCAAGCGCAAACGGGACTCCTTAAGAGAGAAAACCGCGACACACTCGAATAAACGTTTGTATACTCGACGGCTGCCGGATACAGTTTCGATTGTCTGAGCAACACTGAACCAGGCACCACCGACATTCGGGTCCACCGGGTGCACAGCGGGTTACGAAGGGCGGTCGGCACCGTGGCAGGTGACAAGGCACGAAGCCAGCAGAGCAAGCCACTGACGGCGAAGCAGGTCGCGGTTTTGGACTGCATTCGTCAGTCGGTCGCCACCCGCGGATATCCGCCGAGTATGCGAGAGATCGGCGACATGGTCGGCCTCGCCTCGCTATCCAGCGTGACCCACCAGCTCAACCAGTTGGAGCTGCGCGGATACCTGCGCCGCGACCCGAACCGGCCGCGGGCGTTGGAGATTCTGCATACGGCTACCGCCGGAACCGAGCCCGTCGGTGCGGATGCCACGACCGGCATCGGCGACGCCGCCATGGTCCCGCTGGTCGGTCGTATCGCGGCCGGAATCCCGATCACCGCCGAGCAGCAGGTCGAGGAGATCTTTTCTCTGCCCCGCCAGCTGGTCGGCAAGGGCGAATTGTTCATGCTCAAGGTCGTCGGAGAGTCGATGATCGATGCGGCCATTTGTGATGGCGACTGGGTTGTCGTGCGCCAGCAGAAGACGGCGGAGAATGGCGACATCGTCGCCGCCATGCTGGATGATGAGGCGACCGTCAAGGTGTTCCGGCAACGGGACGGGCACACCTGGCTGCTGCCGCGGAACTCAAATTTTGAGCCGATCGTCGGCGACTTCGCGGAGGTCCTGGGCAAGGTGGTCGCGGTGCTGCGATCGGTATAGCCGGACTAGTCCGGTTTAGGCACCTCGAACGGCTCGAAGACCGCCTCGTACTCCGGCAGCACCAATGCGGTGATCCTGGTGCCCTCCGGCGCGTAGTCGAGCTCAAGCACCCGGCCGCGCTCGTGCAGCGCCGCGACGAGGTCGCCACGGTCGTACGGAATCAGCAGGTCGAGCCTGCGGGAGCGATCCGGGAGCACCGTCGCGATCGCCGCGAGGAGTTCGTCGATTCCTTCCCCGGTGCGCGCCGAGACAAAGATGGCCTGCGGTTCGAGCCCGCGTAATACCAGACGCTGATCGGCGTCGACCAGGTCGCTCTTGTTGAACACCACCAGCTCTGGGCGATCCCCGGCATCGAGCTCTCCGATCACCTGGCGAACGGTGGCCAGCTGGCGCCCAGGCTCCGGGTGCGATGCATCGACGACGTGCACTATCACGTCCGAATCCGCCACCTCTTCCAGCGTCGACCGAAAGGCCTCCACGAGTTGGTGCGGCAAATTGCTGACGAAGCCGACGGTGTCCGTGAGGGTGTACAGCCGACCGTCGGCTGTCACCGATTTCCGCACCGTGGCGTCAAGGGTGGCGAAGAGCGCGTTCTCCACCAGAACACCAGCCTTGGTGATGCGATTGAGCAGACTGGATTTGCCCGCGTTCGTGTACCCGGCGATAGCGACCGACGGCACCGAGTGTCGGCGCCGATTCGCCCGCTTCGCCTCTCGCGCCGGCTTCATCGTCTTCATCTGTTTGCGAAGCTTGGCCATTCGGGTGTGGATGCGACGCCGGTCCAGTTCGATTTTGGTCTCACCTGGCCCACGCGAGCCCATCCCGGCACCCGCGCCCCCCACTTGGCCACCGGCCTGGCGGGACATCGACTCGCCCCAGCCACGGAGCCTGGGCAACAGGTACTCAAGCTGAGCGAGTTCGACCTGCGCCTTTCCTTCCCGGCTTTTAGCATGCTGGCTGAAGATATCCAGGATGACCGCGGTGCGGTCGATCACCTTCACCTTGACGGTGTCTTCCAGCGCCCGGCGTTGGCTGGGCGCGAGCTCTGTGTCGGCGATGACCGTGTCGGCGCCGAGAGCCTGAACCAGGTCCTTCAACTCCTGGGCCTTGCCACGGCCGAGATACGTGCTCGGGTCGGGGTTCGGACGGCGCTGCAACAGGCCGTCCAAGACCACCGCTCCGGCCGTCTCGGCGAGTGCGGCAAGTTCGCGCAACGAGTTCTCGGCGTCGGCGAGTCCGCCCTGAGGATAGATGCCGACCAGAACCACGTTCTCAATCCGGAGCTGACGGTACTCGACCTCGGTGACGTCGTCCAGCTCGGTGGAAAGACCCGGAACCCGGCGCAGGGCCTGCCGGTCCTCGCGGTCCCATTGCGCACCGTCTAGGTCGGCGTCCGGTGCCGCCGGCGTGGACTGCTCGGGCTGCAGAGCTTGGGCGCCAGCGGAGAACAGCGAGAATCCGGCCCCGTGGTTCTCGGCGCGGGCCAGTATCCGCTCGACCACATCCGCAGGGTTGCGCTCTGCGGGGTCAGGTACCCGCCCCGGGCCGGTGGTCTCGCGTTCAGTCATTTGGTTAACCCTAGTTCGTTCCGATTGCGGTACGTTCTTTTCTATGCCTAGCGGAGATCATTACTTCACCTCCCAGCCAGGCAGTCAGCCGAAGCTGCGCCAGTTCACCGCCAGACTTGCCGGTACCGACTATCTCCTGACGACGGCCAACGGGATCTTCTCCCCGGAACGAATCGACGCCGGCACCCGGGTGCTTCTGGCCAACACCCCGGCACCGCCTCGCGGTGGCGACCTTCTGGATCTCGGCTGTGGCTGGGGTCCGATAGGTCTTACCCTCGCGCTGAATTCGCCGCACGCTACCGTCTGGGCGGTCGACGTGAACGAACGCGCGCTGGATCTGGTCAGGCGCAACGCCGCCGATCTGGGACTGACCAACATCAGGGCGATCCGGCCGGAGGACATGCCGGCGGACGTTGAGTTCACCACGATCTGGTCGAACCCGCCGATTCGGGTGGGCAAGAGCGAATTGCACAACCTGTTGGAGCACTGGCTGCCGCGGCTGAAACCGGATTCCAGCGCCTGGCTAGTTGTGCAGCGCAATCTCGGCTCCGACTCGCTGCACCGCTGGCTGCAGGCAAACCTTGCCAACGACTTCTCGACCGACCGCGCGGCTATCAGCAAGGGCTATCGGGTGCTACACGTGAAGCGGCACGCCGAGCGCTAGCCGGTCAGGCCAGTTCGAGGTCCCCTTCAAAGACGAACTCCGCCGGGCCAGACAGCCCGACGTGCTCGCCATCTTCGGCGGCGAACATCCGCACCCCGAGCACTCCACCCGGCACCTCGACCCGCCACTGGTTCGGTGCCCCCGGGCCGGCCCAGTGTCGGGTGGCCAGGGCGGCGGCGGCGGCGCCGGTACCGCATGAAAGTGTTTCGCCGCTGCCGCGCTCATGGACCCGCATCACGATCCGACCGAGATCGTCTTTGACCAGCGGATCACGCGGCACCACGAACTCGACGTTCACGCCAGCCGGTGGTTCGGGCTCGACGACCGGAATGAAGCTGAGGTCCGCGCTGGCCAACTCGTCTTCGTTGGCCAGGGCCACCACCACGTGCGGATTGCCGACGTCGATGCCCAGGCCGGGGCGGGCCACGGACAGATTCTTCGCCCTGACCAGCGGTTCACCGCCGGCCAGCGCCCAGCGGCCGAGGTCGGCCTGGAAGCTGTTCCGGCCGATCTGCACGTCCCGGACTCCGCCACGGGTACCGATGACTATGGTGTTCCCGGCCGCACGGTCGACCAGTTGCTTCTCCAGGAGATATTTCGCATATACCCGGATGCCGTTCCCGCACATCTCAGCGGGCGATCCGTCGGCGTTGTGATAGTCCATGAACCATTCGGCCGCCTCGTCGATCTCCAGGGCAGCCCGGCCGGCCTCCAGCCGCGCCGAACGGACCGCACGGATCACTCCATTGGCGCCGACGCCGAAGTGGCGATCGCAAATCGAGGCGATCTGCGTCGGAGTGAGCTCGACAGCGCCATCCGGGTCGGTGAACAGGACGAAGTCGTTTCCGGTGCCGTGGCCTTTCGTGAAGTGCAGGGTAGTCGCCATGAGCCCAGTTTAGGGTTCGCCCCGGCTCACGGTTCGCCAGCCGCGGCGTCGAAGGCCCGCGCGTGCAGGTCTGCGTCGTCGTAGTCGAGCCACGTCGTCGATTCCAAACGCCTGAACCAACTCATCTGCCGACGAGCGTAACGCCTGGTGAGCAGTTGGGTTGACGCGATGGCTTCGGCCTGAGTGCTGCGCCCAGCCAATTGCGCCAACGCCTGGGCATACCCGATCGCACGGCTTGCCGTCACCGAGTGCTCGATTCCGGCCGGAATCAGCCAGCGCACCTCATCCAGGAAGCCGTCGCGCCACATATCTTCGACCCGCTCGTCCAGTCGCGCGACCAGTTCGGGACGCGGGGCGCGTAATCCGATCAGGGAGACGGGCAGCCACGAGGAGGACTGCGCCGGCAGCGCGGCGCTGTACGGGCGCCCGGTCAGCTCGATCACCTCCAACGCCCGAACCACCCGCCTGGCATTGCGTCGGTCGATCGCTGCCGCAGCAACCGGATCCCTGCTCTGCAGCCGAAGATACAACGGCTCGACCCCGTGTGCGGCCAGTTCGGCCTCCAATCCGCCGCGGACTACGCGGTCGGTACCGGGAAACGTGAAGCCGAAGAGCACAGCCGAAACATAGAGCCCGGAGCCGCCGACCAGGATCGGCACCGCGCCGCGCGCGACGATCTCGGTGATGGCCCTCCGCGCCAGGACTTGATACGCGGCGACCGTCGACTCCTGCGACACCTCAAGGACATCCAACAAGTGATGCGGAATCCCCCGGCGCTCGGCGACCGGCAGCTTCGCCGTGCCGATATCCATCCCCCGGTACAGCTGCATCGCGTCGGCGTTGAGGATTTCTGCGGGGCGGCCGGCGGCGCCCAGGCGCTGCGCAACCTCCAACGAGAGTGCGCTCTTGCCGGTTCCCGTCGGGCCGATGATCGCAATCAGGGTCGGATGATCAGCGCTCACGGCGAGGTGCGGGTGCCCGCAGAGTCGGTATCCCCAGCGAAACTGGTCCGGATGCCGCCCCGTGGTGGCTCGTGCTGGGGGTGCCACAGGACTCGGTCGCAATGCGATCCCAGGCGTCCCCCGCGCGGGTGCGCCGGATTCGCAGGGGCGCGCCGTCGGTCGAGTCGGCGATGAGATGGAACGGCGCGGCTCGGGTCAAGGTGGCGGTGACCAGGTCTCCGGGGCGTGGCCGCTCCGAACCGGCTGGCACCTCGAAGTGCACCAGGCGGCTGTCCTGGGCGCGGCCGGACATGCGGTGGGTCTCCGAGTCCTTCTTGCCCTCGCCGTTGGCCACCAGGATCTCCACCTCCCGGCCGACCAGGGCGCGGTTCTCCTCCCAGGAGATGCGCTCCTGCAGTGCGGTTAGCCGTTCGAAACGCTCCTGGACGATCTCCTTCGGCACCTGGTCCGGCATCGTTGCCGCCGGGGTCCCCGGCCGGATTGAGTACTGGAAGGTGAAAGCGGAGGCGAATCTGGCCGACTCGACCACGGCCAGGGTTTGTTGGAAGTCCTCCTCCGTCTCACCCGGGAAGCCGACGATGATGTCCGTGGTGATCGCCGCATCCGGGATCCGATCTCGGACCTTGTCCAGAATGCCGAGGAATTTACGGGACCGGTAGGAACGGCGCATCGCCTTGAGGATGCTGTCGGACCCGGATTGCAGCGGCATATGCAGTTGCGGCATCACCGTATCGGTCTCGGCCATCGCGTCGATCACATCGTCGGTGAAGGCGGCAGGATGCGGGCTGGTGAACCGCACCCGCTCAAGTCCCTGGATCCGGCCGGTCGCCCGCAGCAGAGCGCTGAATGCTCCCCGGTCGCCGAACTCGACCCCGTATGAGTTGACGTTCTGGCCGAGCAGGGTGACCTCGATCGCCCCGTCGTCGACCAGGGCCTGAACCTCGGCCAGGATGTCGCCCGGCCGGCGGTCCTTCTCTTTACCTCGCAGCGATGGCACGATGCAGAACGTGCAGGTGTTGTTGCAGCCGACCGAAATTGAAACCCAGCCGCTGTAGCTGGACTCCCGTTTGGTGGGAAGGGTGGAGGGGAAGGTCTCCAGAGACTCGAGGATTTCGACCTGGGCCTCATGGTTGTGCCGGGCGCGCTCAAGCAAGCTGGGCAAGGATCCCATGTTGTGCGTGCCGAACACGACATCAACCCACGGCGCCCGATCGAGGATTCCGGCCTTGTCCTTCTGGGCCAGACAGCCGCCCACCGCGATCTGCATACCCTCGTGACGGCGCTTGACCGATGCGAGATAGCCGAGGTTTCCATACAGCTTGTTGTCGGCATTCTCGCGCACGGCGCAGGTGTTGATCACGACGACGTCAGCCTCGGCACCCTGTGCAGACACGTAGCCCGCAGCCTCCAAAGAGCCGCTCAGTCGCTCGGAGTCATGCACGTTCATCTGACAGCCGAAAGTGCGTACTTCGTAGGTGCGGGCCCGTCCCGAAGGATCGAGGGCGGCATCCGAACGGGGAATGAGCGTGCGCTCTTCAAGGACACCGCGCTCTTCGGTTACTGTGCTCATGATTCGTCCAGTTTAGGTCAGCGGAACCGGACTCCATGATCCCGGGTGGCCAACGCCTGGGCTACCGCGTGCCGGATCACCTGCGACGAATACCCTTTGCGGGCCAGAAAGCCGCTTAACCGGCGCTGCGCGGTTTGATCATCGACCGAGGACAACTGCGGGACACGCTTGCACGCCAACTCGACGGCGCGTTGCTCCTCGTCTTCATCGGCGATCTCAGACACTGCATCGGCGATGATCTCGGGATCGATATGACGACGCTTGAGCTCCTGCGCGATCGCCGCACGGCCCAGCCCCTTCCGGGTGTGCTGGGTGAAGACCAGGGTCACCGCGAGGGCCGCGTCGTCGAGCAGCCCGACGCTTTCCAGCCGGTCGAGTTCCGCGACGGCGACATCAGCCTCCACGCCACGCTTTGCCAGCACCTGGCTCAGCTCAAAGCGGGACATGCCGCGTCGAGCCAGTTGATGCAGGGACACGTTCGCCGCCCTGGTGCCCGCTTTGGTTGCAGCCGCTGTGCCTGCGGCAGGAACCGCGGCAGGCGCCGCGCCGGGCAGGTAGCTGACCGGCGCGAGATGTTCGTCTCCCGGCTCGCGCGGTGATGATCTGAAATGCACCATTGTCGACCGATCCGTTCGGCTCAGGCGCCCTTGCGAGCCTTGAGCTTGTCGGAAATCGAATCGACATTGCTCGCGGTGTCTTCGGCGGCGGCCGGGTCGACGACAGGCGCGTTCGGATCGACCATGATCCCCAATTTGATCTTGATCTTGTCTTCGATCTCGTTCGCGATCTCCGGATGCGCGATCAGGAAGTTGCGGGAGTTCTCCTTGCCCTGGCCGAGTTGGTCGCCCTCGTAGGTGTACCAGGCCCCGGACTTCTTGACGATGCCCTTGTCGACCCCGAAGTCAATCAGGCTGCCCTCCCGGGAGATCCCCACGCCGTAGAGAATGTCGAATTCTGCTTGTTTGAACGGCGGCGCCATCTTGTTCTTGACCACCTTGACCCTGGTGCGGTTGCCGACGGCATCCGTACCATCCTTCAGCGTCTCGATACGCCGGATATCCAGCCGAACTGACGCATAGAACTTCAACGCCTTGCCGCCAGAGGTCGTCTCCGGGCTGCCGAAGAACACGCCGATCTTCTCCCGCAGCTGGTTGATGAAAATCATCGTCGTTCTGGTCTGGCTGAGCCCCCCGGTGAGCTTGCGCAGGGCTTGGGACATCAACCGGGCCTGCAGACCAACGTGAGAGTCGCCCATCTCCCCCTCGATTTCGGCGCGCGGGACAAGAGCAGCGACCGAGTCGACCACGATCAGGTCGATCGAACCGCTTCGCACCAGCATGTCGGCGATCTCCAAGGCCTGCTCACCGGTGTCTGGTTGTGAGACCAGCAACTGGTCGATGTCTACCCCGAGCTTCTTGGCGTATTCCGGGTCGAGCGCATGCTCCGCGTCGATGAAGGCGGCGATACCGCCGCCGCGCTGCGCATTGGCGATAACATGCAGCGTCAACGTGGTTTTACCCGAAGATTCCGGACCGTAGATTTCAACGACCCGGCCCCGAGGCAGTCCGCCGATGCCGAGTGCGACGTCCAGGGCGATCGACCCGGTCGGGATCACCTCGACAGGGGCACGCTCGTCACTGCCCAGACGCATGACGGAGCCCTTCCCAAACTGACGATCGATTTGCGCCAGTGCGGTCTCAAGCGATTTCTCGCGATCTGCGGGTGATGGCATTTCCGTGTCTCCTTACGGGCTTCATTGACGAGCCCGACTGTACGCCGAGGCTCCGACATCGTCGGCCGGGACTGGGCAAAGGGTGCATAACGTGGTCTCGGATGCTGCTGTGGACGAGCCTAGCAAGACCCGAACATATCTTCGAGAGAATTCTGCCGCGTGTTGCGCGGGCTCAGCGTCGGCTGGCCGATTTCGACAGCCCTGCGCCGTACCAGTGTGACTTCGGCACATCGGTGGCGCGACACAACGCCAGCCACACCTCGCGCGCAGGCACTCCCGCCGCCAGGGCCTGTTCGGCGCTCTGGTCGTTCAATTCGACCAGGACCAGGTCACCGGTGAGCACTCGACCATATTCCGGACCGAACTCATCCGACACGGCCAGCCAGAACTCGCTCAATCGCATGACACTAAAATAGTCGCCCAATGCAGAACGCCCCGGCCGGAGGCCAGGGCGTTCGAACAGGAATTACTAGTTGCTACCTCGAAACGAGGTCACCGTCGAATTCGGCGACGAGCTCGTCGGGCAGGGTGTCGGGGATACGGGCGAGGCCCTCACTGACAGCAAGGCGGTCGCCCACCTCGCGCATGATGACCGAGATCGGAGTCTCGAGCGCGTCGGCAACCGAGGCGAGGATCTCGGAGCTGGCCTCTTTCTGGCCTCGCTCCACCTCGCTCAAGTATCCGAGAGCGACGCTAGCCTGGCTCGCAACCTGACGAAGGGTGCGGC
>JBDTDV010000072.1:0-25384 GCA_039922875.1 Microbacteriaceae bacterium | reverse complement strand
GGGTCGGCTCGGATCCGTCGGTTGTGTAGTAGATGGTGGCCGGTTCGTTGGCGGTGAGCGTGATCTGCTGCCCGGCCGGATACGCGCCGCTCGCCGGCGACACGGTCACCGTCGGCGCCGTCGTGTCTGCCGGTCCGCGCCATGCCTCGAACTCGGCGATACCGGCGTTGGTCGTCGTCGCGCTGACTGCGGTGATGTTCAGCCGGATCGAGGTGACGGTGTGCACCGGAAAGTTGATGCTGTGTCCCGAACCGTTGTTCGGGAGGGTCCCCACCGGCACGGACGTGCCGTCGGAGAATTCGAGGGTACCGTCGGCGATCTGTTGGTCGAGACCTGGCCGGTCGAAGAGCGTGACGCCCTCAATCGGGGTCGGCGCGGGAAAATTGTACTGGATCCAGGCGCCGGCGCCCTGTCCGTTGCTCACCCATTCCGTGTCGGCGGCTTGAGGCTCTCCGGACGGGAATCCATCTCTGGCCTTCTCGGCGCTTTGGGTGGTTGAAATAGCGGATGATGCGGTGACCGTCACTCCTGTCTCGCGCGCCGCGTTCTTTGTCGACTCGGATTGGACCAGGTACTCCCGCTCGAGCCAGGCGTCGTGCGGGTAGTCAGGGCAGCCCTCAGCGGGGTTGTTGCAGACATTCATGTCATATCCGGCGAACGTCACGAAGGCAGCGACGCTCTTCCTCAAATCAGGGCCGGTCACGTTCTGGGGGTATGCCAAAATCGGATACCCCTTATAGGCGAGGAGGGTATGCGGAGAGGTATAGCTCTGATTTGCTAGGCGCGCGAATTCGGCGGTCGCCAGGTGATCGCTGTGGTCGTCGAGATTGTTGGGGTTGGTGGTCCAATCTTGGGTACGCACCGTTGCCGGCTGAAAGCTCGTCATCAGCTCCACCAGTATGTTGCGGACTTCGTCCCTGGTATACCATTCGTTGCCGTCGACAGTGTAGACGAGTGAGATCTCGCGATTCCAGAGCTTTTGAAGGCTCTCCCAGCCATATGTCTCGCTTCCGCTCCCGTCGAAGCCGTCCGGTATGCGCAGGAACACCACGGAGACGTTGGGGGCATCCCGGAGCGTGTGGATCTTGATTGCGCCAGCGGTCACACCAGAGTCGGTACTTCTCCAGACGTCGGCGACACCGGCCATCTGCGCGTAGGTGGCCTCGATCCCCGACTCGAGGCTGCTCCAGTAATCCTCGCCGTTACCCGCCTCACCGGCGGTGGTGAAGACGGTTCTGGTGCAACGGCCGGCTTCGATATCGTGCAGGATGTCGGGGTTGAAAAACAACAGGTCGTCATCGGTGTGCGCCACGATCGACATCGCGCCTCGCGTGCAGCCGGTGTCGGGCACCGCGCCGGCCACCGACGCCGCAGTGGGGGCAGCTACCGCGATTGTTGGCGAAGACAAAAGCGCTCCAGCCATGGTGCCGGCGGTCAGGAACGCGAGCAGCAGGCGCGAAACCCGTCGCCTCTTGGATGGTGACTGAGCCGAAACGCGCTCTCCCTTGAAATCAGCCATCTCATGAGCCTTGTCTGCTGCAGTGGCTCTAGCCAGCCCCAATGCAGGGGGAAACTGAGCATAGGTCATGTCAGGGGTTCCACTCTTCGCCATACTGAGTGCGTCTTGGTCGGTGTCACGCGCGAGGGGTTGCGGGGCTACAGGATAGACTGCGCGAAGCGGTCAGTTGATACGTCAGCATCGCGGCACCCCGACACTCGTGAATCGTCGGAGCGTGGAGGGCCTTGTGACAGGAGACAGGAGCATCCGGTCTCCGTCGAGGCGCCATTACGATCTTGGTCGCACTCGGCCCTTGCAGGGTCGCGGCGCCTCACGCATCGATGCGCTGCTAGATGTGACCAGCCAGGTTCTTGATGAGGTCGGATTCGACCGGTTGACCACGAGCATGGTCGCCGAGGGCGCCGGCGTCGCAATCGGCACCCTGTACCGGTACTTCCCTGACCGGATCGTCCTGCTCAAAGCCCTGCATGACCGGGAGATCCGCCGCCTGCAAGATCGAATCGTCGATCAGCTGGCCAGCGCTCCGGTGTCCGAGATCTGGCAGGCCGTGGATGTGGCGGTGACCGTGTTCGTGGACATGTTTCGCAACGAGCCGGGCTTTCGTATCGTCCGGTTCGTCGACGTGAAGCGGGAACCTCCGATGGAACGGGATGATCCGCAGGTCGGGTACATTGCCCGGTGGCTCGCCGAGGTGCTGTCGAAGACATTCCAGATCGCGATCGATGCGGAGCTGATCTTCAATCTCGAAGTGGTCGTGCAGACGACGGGTGCGCTCGTGCACCACGCTTTCGTGCTCACGCCGGGCGGAGACCCACGCTTCATCCGGAAGGCGAGGGCGATCAACCGGCTCCATCTGGAGGAAGCTTACGGCAGCGGCAGCGGCAGCGGCAGCGGCAGTATTTGCGCCCGGCGCAACGGGTCCACCACTCGATTACCTGACCAGTGAACTGTAATCCGATCAGAGACCGTTCTCAGCGAGCCAGTCGCCGAGTACCTGCGCGAACTCTTCGGGGAGTTCGACGCTGGGTAGGTGCGCGGACTCGGCGAAGATGTAGCCCTGCGCATTTGGGATGGTCGAGGCGAGATAGGCCTGTTGCTGCAGGGTGGGAGTGAGGTCGAACTCGCCCACGGTAGCCAGCATCGGGACCTCGATGTCGGTGACCCGTTCGTAGGCCGGCGGTTCGAGCGGGATCGGGCTGGGGTGCTCGTCAGCGTGCTGGATGTTCACCCGGTTCAGGGCGTGTGCGGTGGCGACGAACTCGGGGTCCAGGAGCTTGTCGTCCCGGCTTGCGCCGATCGCCCAGAGCCGCACCTCATGGTCGGCCAGGGTTGGCCAGTCTTCGGCGTCAAAGGCCGCGTCCAACTCGTCGAGCAGCGCGTCCTCCTCTTCGGTCAGTCCGACCTCGGGAAAGCCGCTCGGCCCGGACCCGACCGTGACGACACCGGCCACGCGGTCCGGATGCGCCAGGGCGAGGTCGATGCAGATCTTTCCACCGCGCGAGCTGCCGATCACTGTCGCCCGCTGCACACCCAGGTGATCCAGTACCGCCAGCGCATCGTCTCGATCCGAGAAGGGGACGTCTTCGGTGCTGGTCTGTCCGTAACCGCGGGTGTCGAACCGGATCACGAAGTGGTCGCGGGCCAGCGGGATCACCTGCGGGTCCCACATCCGCAAATTGGCGATGCCGGCGTGGAGCAGCAGCAGGGCGGGGGAGGAGACTTTACCGTCGATTTCGTAGTAGATTCGCCCGCCAGGAACGTCGAGGTGTGGCATGGTCCGAGCCTACGTGCCGCACGGCGCTGCTGGCTAGATGGGCCTCGCCGGCGTGATCAGCCGAAGATCATCGCGCGGTCGTCATCTTCTGGTGCAACGTCGAGGTCGACCACTACCGGAACGTGGTCGCTCGGCGCATCGCCCTTTCGTTCATCGCGGTGGATGGCGGCACCGGTGACCAGCTCGGCAAATGCAGGTGAGCCCATGATGAAGTCGATCCGCAGCCCCTCGTTGCGGGGGAAACGCAACTGTTTGTAATCCCAGTAAGTGAAGCCCTTCGGAACGAGCGGGCGAACCACGTCGCGCAGGCCGATCGTCTCGAATACGGCGAATGCGGCGCGCTCCGGCGGCGAGATATGCGTGGAGACGCCCGGAACGAGTGCCGGGTCGCCGACATCCGAGTCCAACGGTGCGATGTTCCAGTCGCCCATCAGAGCCAACGGCAAAGTCGGATCCGCGGCCAGCCAGGCGGCGGTTTCGGCGGCGAGCGCCCTCAGCCAGTCGAGCTTGTACACGTAGTGCGGGTCGCCGACCGCACGCCCGTTGGGCACGTACAGGCTCCAGAGCCGGATGCCGTCGGCGGTGATTCCGATGGCGCGCGCCTCCCGGGGAAGGTCGGTTCCTTGTGCGCCCTTCAGGAAGCCTGGCATGCCGGTGAAGGCGACTTCGACATCGGTCATTGGCCTGCGGCTGGCGAACGCCACCCCGTTCCACTGGTTGAGCCCGTGCAGTTCGACGTCGTACCCGGCCGACTCGAACGGTTCGAACGGAAACTGATCCGGCCGGCACTTGATCTCCTGCATGGCCAGCACGTCGACGTCCTCCCGGACCAGCCAGTCGACCACGCGGGCTACCCTGGTTCTGATCGAGTTCACGTTCCAGGTCGCAATCCGCATGGCTCAACGGTACCCAATGCCACCGGCAGGCGGCGGCGCGTGCCCTAAAGTTGGTGGCGTGACCGACGCGCGCAGCCAACTCATCGACTACATCAGCACTGAGGCCGTTTTCCACGGCGACTTCACTCTGACCAGCGGCAAGAAGGCGACCTATTATGTCGACCTGCGCAAAGTGAGCCTGGATCACCGGGTTGCGCCGTTGATCGGGCAGGTGATGATCGACACGATCGCCGACATTCCCGACGTTTTCGCAGTCGGCGGGATGACCATGGGTGCCGACCCGGTCGCCGCGGCGATCATGCACCAGGGGGTGGCACGTGGGTTGGGTTATCACGCCTTCGTGGTGCGGAAGGAACCGAAAGACCACGGTAGGGGAAAGCAAGTCGAGGGCCCGGATTTGTCCGGCAAACGCGTCATCGTGATCGAGGACACCTCGACGACGGGCGGATCGCCGTTGAAAGCGATCGAGGCTCTGGTCAAAGTCGGTGCGGAGATCGCCTGCGTCGCAGTGGTCGTCGACCGCAGCACCGGCGCCCGGGAGGCTATCGAGGGGGCAGGTTACCCGTATCGTGCCGCGATCGGGCTCGAGGATTTGGGGCTCGCGTAGTGGCCGACCAGCACGGTGGCGGGAGCCAGAGCCGGGGTGGCGATGCGTCTGACGCCGACCGTCAGGGCGGCAAGAACGATTTCGAGCCTGAGCTGCCGTTCTCCTGGGGGTTGAAGCCCGGAGTTGGCACCGACCCGCTGGTCGCACCGGTCGAAATACCGAAACCCGGGGATGGCCAGGGGCCGGTGGCTGAAGCCGAAGCGCAGCCGGAGCCGGAACCGGAACCGGAGCCCGAACCCGAGCCGGAGCCGGAACCGGAGCCCGAACCCGAGCCGGAGCCGGAACCGGAGCCCGAACCCGAGCCGGAGCCAGAGCCGGAGCCCGAACCGGAACCGAAGCCCGAACCGAAACCTGCGCCCGAGCCGAAACCTGCTGTCGAACCCGAGCCGCCCGCAGCGAAGGCTCCCGCCGCGCCGTCACCGGAGCCGGAGTCCCCGGCCGAGCGTGCCGCGCTCACCGGGGCGCTGGCCGCACTTCTTCCCGAGGATTTCTTCGACCGCACCGCGCCGCAGCCCGCACTAGACGCGCCCGACGGAGACGGCGGCGGGGCACCCGGAACCGGCGATCCAGCATCCGCTGCGGGTCGCGGTGCACGGTCCGACGGGCCTACGGTGCTGCTGGAAGCCAGCTTCTTCTACGACCGGGGCCGGGTGCCGGAATCAGCGTTGGCCTTGCCGCCGGCTGAGCCCCTGCCGGACTTCGTGATTCCCTCGGCGGACGACGGTGCATCCGAGGTTCCTGCGGACGCGGAGCCATCCGCCGCCGCACAGTTACCCGCCGCACAATCATCCGCAGCTCAGGCGTCCGCAGTTCAGGCGTCCGCAGTTCAGGCGTCCGCATCCGAGGCACCGTCATCGTCACCGTCAGCTTCGTCACCGTCAGCACAATCACCGGCATCCGAGGCGCCGTCGTCGACCCCCGCGCCGTCCCCAACCGCGCCCTCGTCAGTGCTGCCCGTCGCCCCGCCTGTCGCCCCGCCGACGGTGCCGCCGACGATCCCGCCCGCGGTCGATGCGAGGCCCGCAGCCCCCGCAGCGCCTCCGCGGCGACCGCGAGGCCCGCGAGACAGGCGCCCCAGACCGCCCCGGGTCCTGTTTTGGGTCGCGGGATCAGTCCTGATCCTCCTCATCTTGGCCGGACTATTCGTCCTCGGCACCCGGATACCGGCCCTCACCACCGGGGGACCGACGCCCACCGCGTCGCCGACGCCGACCCCCACTCCGACGCCGACCGCCGCCCCGACCGGCCCGCAGGCCGCCGGCGTGCACGAGTGGGATACCTTGCGCGGAGGCGAGTGCCTGGAACCGTTCACTTCTGCCTGGGCGGAGAAGTTCACCGTCGTGGACTGCGCCACCCCGCACACCGCCCAGCTCGTGCGCGCCGGCGTGTTCACGGGTGACGCGTCGACCGCATTCCCCGGCCAGGCGGCGTTAGCGTCGCAGATGAATCTGCTCTGCACGGCACCCGGGGTGATCAATCTCGACGTGGCAGGCGGACTCTCCGACCTGCAGTTTCAGGCCAGCTATCCCGTGAACGAGCAGCAGTGGAAGGCCGGACAACGCTCCTACTACTGTTTCGTCAGTCAGGCATCCGGGGCACCGATGTCGGCCAGCGTCGCCGGCCCCGGCCCCGCCGCCTGACCCCGCCCCCGCCCCCGCTCCTCCGCTGAGGTGCAGGGTTTTGCTAGTTCTAGAGGCCGCCAACTAGCGGAAGGTTGCACCTCAGGGGGGGGGTCATAGGTCGGACTCGACCGGGTCGGAGGACACCAGCTCGTACACCCCGGAAAGGATCTCGTCTGGGCGGAACGGGTAGCGCACGATCTCGGACTGATCGCTGATGCCGGTCAGCACCAGGATCGTGTGCAAGCCGGCCTCGATCCCCGCGACGATGTCGGTGTCCATCCGGTCGCCGATCATCGCGGTGTTCTCCGAGTGCGCGCCGATCTTGTTCATCGCCGAGCGGAACATCATCGGGTTCGGTTTGCCGACCACATAGGGTTCCATCCCGGTCGCCTTGGTGATCAGTGCGGCGATTGCGCCGGTTGCCGGAATCGGCCCCTCAGCGCTCGGGCCCGTGGCATCAGGGTTGGTGGCGATGAACCGTGCGCCCTTCACGATGAGCCGGATCGCCTTCGTGATCGCCTCGAATGAGTAGTTGCGGGTCTCGCCGACCACGACATAATCCGGGTCGGTCTCGGTCATCACGAAGCCCGCCTCGTGCAACGCCGTGGTGATGCCGGCCTCGCCGATCACGAACGCGCTGCCGCCAGGCGATTGCGACTTCAGAAACGACGCAGTTGCCAGGGCCGATGTCCAGATCGACTCCTCGGGAACGTCCAGCCCCGACAGTCGCAGCCGAGCACTCAAATCCCGTGGGGTGAAGATTGAGTTGTTGGTCAGGACCAAAAACGGGGTCGCCTCGTCCTGCCACTGCTGGATCAGTTCGCGGGCGCCCGGAAGCGCGTGGTTCTCGTGCACGAGCACGCCGTCCATGTCGGTAAGCCAGCACTCGACGTCTTCGCGATTGCCCATGCGCAGCTCCTTCCGCCGATTCCAGCCTAAACCGCGGGGGCTGATCTGAGCTTTCGATAGTTCCGGTCGCGGCACCATTCACAGCGGTTTGCGATGCAGCGAAGGCACCGATTCATGCGGTGATCCAAATCGCGGATGCCGCCGCCGCCTCCAGGACGACGCTGGCGTTGATATCACCGGAATCTGCGCCGGCGCCGCTCGCGTCGGAGTCGCCCGCGCCGTCTATCGGGCTCGTCGACCCGCTGGCCGCCACCCGTGACGACCCGTCGGCGGCAACCCGCACCGGGCTGTCAAGCCCGACACCGCGGGCGGCCAAGCCGCGGAGCAACTCCGGGTCCTTGTCATCGATCCGCACGATCGTGCCGGCACTGCCGGGCGCGGCATCCGCCAGCAACACGGCCGCGCCGCGGGCGATGCTGCCATCGGCCCCCGGGATCGGGTCGCCGTGCGGGTCGTGCGACGGTCGACCAAGCCGCAGGTCGATGGCCTCGAGGAGCCGATCCGAAATGGCGTGCTCGAGCACTTCGGCCTCGTTGTGGACCGCGTCCCAGGTGTAACCCATCTCCTGCACCAGCCAGGTCTCGATCAGACGGTGCCGACGCACGACCGCGGTTGCGGCCGCGATGCCGGCCTCGGTCAGCGTGAGCGGCCCGTAAGGCACCCGAGAGACCATGCCGGCTTCGACCAACTTGCCGACCATCTGGGTCACCGACGACGGCGCGATCCCGAGTTTGCCGGCCAGCGTCGACGGGGTGATCGGCTCGGGCTGCCACTCCGTGTGTGCGTAAATGAGCTTGAGGTAGTTCTCCGCGGAACTGCTTTCCATTCCGACAATCATCCTCCTGTGCTCATCCGCCACGCTCATCTGCCACGCTCATCCGGACGTCGCCAGTAGCGCCAGCAGCACGAGGTTCAACACGATCAACAGCACGGATGCCAGCGCGCCGGCCGCCGTGGTGAACCAGCGGTTGGTATATGCCCCGAGCAGCCCACGCTGCGCGGTCACCCAGACCAGTGGCACCAGTGCGAACGGAATACCAAACGAGAGCATGACCTGGCTGAGCACCAGCGCGGTGGTCGGATCCAGGCCGAGGGCCAGGATCAGCAGCGCGGGCACGAGCGTGAATGCTCGGCGCAGCAGCAACGATATCCGGATGTGCAACAGCCCCTGCATCACTTCGGCACCGGCATAGGAACCGACCGAGGTCGAGGCCAATCCGGATGCCAGTAGGCCGACCGCGAACATGGTCGCGATCACCGGCCCGAGGCTCGACTGCAGCGCCGCGTAGGCGCCCTCGAGCGTGTCGGTCCCACCGACGCCGCGGAGGTTCGTGGCCGCCAACAGCAGGATCGCGACGTTCACGGTCCCGGCGATCGCCATCGCGATCGTGACATCCCATCGGGTCGCCCAGAGCAGCCGTCGCTTGGTCAGACCGGGCACGACATCTTTGAACCGATCGCGGCTGAGTGCTGAATGCACGTAAATGGCGTGCGGCATGATCGTAGCGCCGAGGATGGATGCCGCCAGCAGCACGGAATCCGTGCCCGCGAATCGCGGGATCAGCCCGGATGCTGTTGCCGCGGCATCTGGTGGAACGATCAGGAGTCCGGCACAGAACCCGACCACGATGATCAGCATCATCGAGATGATCACCGTTTCGAACGCTCGCTGACCGTGCCGGCGCTGCACCGCGAGCACCACCATCGAGATCACACCGGTGATCAGGCCACCGACGAACAGCGGCACTCCGAACAGAAGATTGAGAGCGACCGCGCCGCCGATGATCTCGGCCAGGTCGGTGGCGATCGCGACGAACTCGGCCTGCAGCCAGTAAAGCAGCCGGGCCCATCTGCGCCGAATCCGGGCGCCGAGGATTTCCGGCAGGCTGCGACCGGTGACCAGGCCCAGCTTTGCCGAAAGGTACTGGATCAGCCACGCCATCACGTTTCCGGCGACCACCACCCAGACCAGCAAGTACCCGTACCGAGCGCCGGCGGTCATGTTGCTCGCGACGTTGCCCGGATCGAGGTAGGCGACCCCGGCCACCAGGGCCGGCCCGACTAGCCACAGTAATCGAGTGGATGCTCGAGAGCGTGCCGGGGCATCCGCCACGGGGGCGCCGCGCATCACCAATTTAGGCACGCCTCAACCCTAGTGGGTTTTTAGGCTAACCTAAAGGGCGTTATGGCGGGCCGCCGGAGGATTGTGTCACAACACGTATTCTGAATGGGTGTCCGCTGTCCAGTCTGATCCCCGTCCGCTGCCCGTTCTCGAGGGGAATCCGTCGCCCGAGTTCACCACCCACGGAGTCGGCCCGTGGCAGGGCGAGCCACCGACCGATCCGCGATACGACCCGGAGTTGCTGATCCACGGTGACAGCCGCAATGTGATCGACCGGTACCGGTATTGGCGGATGGAGGCGATTGTCGCCGATATCGACGAGCACCGGCATCCGTTTCACGTGGGTATCGAGAATTGGCAACACGATATGAATATCGGCTCGATCGTGCGCAGTGCCAACGCATTTGCTGCCGACACTGTGCACATCATCGGCCGCAGGCGCTGGAACAAGCGCGGCGCTATGGTCACCGATCGCTATCAGCACGTGCAACATCATGCGGATGTCGCGGGCTTGGTTGAATTCGCCCGCGCCGAAGCCCTGCCGGTCATTGGAATCGACAATGTCCCCGGCAGCGTCATGATCGAGACGTTCCGATTTCCGGAGCGTTGCCTACTGCTGTTCGGGCAGGAGGGCCCCGGTCTCTCGCCTGAGGCGATCGCGGCGTCGGAGTCGATCGTGGAGATCAGTCAATTCGGCTCGACCCGCTCAATCAATGCGTCGGCCGCTGCGGCTGTGGCGATGCACTCCTGGATTGTGCAGCACGCGCAGTTGAGCTGATTCAGTCGCGCGTGGTGCCTCGTGACAGGAGCGCCTGACGAATTCAGCGCGCTGTTCCTCGTTCTGTCATCCCATATCCCTTGTCGTAGTCACCTCGTCCTGATCGATCACTGGCTGACCTCAGGAAGGCGAACGGATTCGTACTCTTCGACATAGCTCTCGCCCCGCGCCCCGTTGTAGGTGACTGTCCGGGCACCGGTATCCAGCTCGTAGTGCACGACGCCAGCGGCCCAAGCCGCCCGTAGAAATTCGGGAAAGCTCGCCTCGCCGGCTTGATCCGCGCGCAAAGCGGCGATCAGCGACTCCCGGTCGAACCGCGGAACCACCCCGGTGCTGGTACAGGCTGGCAGGCCCAATTGAATGACGGCCTCATCGCCAATGACATAGATGGCCGACCCCGATGCCACATCGAACGTATTCCGTGACACCCCGGCCTCACGGAGCGCCTCGGCAAGGTAAGGGAATCCCCCAGTCTTCGGCCGGACGGCCATCGCCTTCCTCTGCGCCGCTTCCAAAAGTTCAATCACGCTCTTGTTTCTCCTTTGATAACCCTCTATGTATTCGTCACATTGTTTACAAGTTGTAAGTATGTTGTCAATATAGAACTTGATTGTCAAAATGGAGTGGATTAGTCTGGAACCTGGTTCAGCCGAGGAGCAGCCAGTTGAACGGTGAGCATCAGATGCCAGATGCGGTGGCACTTTTAACCGAGGCCCTCTACGCGGCCGCGGCAGCCTCGCGGCGAGTCGGAGAGATGATCGCACGCAGCCAAGGCCAGACCCAAGCGCGTTGGCAGCTCATGTTCGTCATCGCCGACCACGCCCTCACCGTCGCCCAAGCCGCACGCCGTCTGGGCGTCTCCCGACAAAACATCCAACGGGTTGCCAACGACCTCGAACGAGATGGACTCATCGATTACCTGCCAAACCCCGACCACAAGACCTCACCACTGGTCACCCTTACCACCGTAGGGAGATCGATCCTTGAGCGCGTCAATGCCGCAGCCAGATCAGCCCACCGCGCCGAACTGAGTGACTTCTCACCCGAAGAGGTGCACGCCCTCAGGCAACAGCTACAGAGCCTCACGGCCTCTATCCACCGCTACCAGCAAGCCCAAGCTCAGGAAATTATAGACACCTCACCAAACAGCTAGCCCGATCAAGCGCGAACCCGGAGTCGAGGTTCGTCGCGCTGCCGATTGGTCTGATCGGCTACACGGTGACGTTTCGACGACGAGGTCAAAGAAAACCGGAGTTGAGGGTGCGGATTCACGCGCCGCGTGTAGTCTCAAAGGCATCGGCGCAGGGCGTCGAATGGAACATCCGGGTGAAGTGTGGATTCGTCCAAATCTGGCGGATCCGAGATGGACGCGGGAGGCCTCATGAGTATCAATGACGACGACATCACGACTACGAATGGATCGGCTGGGGAGGGCACTGCTGACGGTGGGGCTAATCCGGGCGGACACGATGGCGGCGCGGACGGCAGTGCCGACGGTGGCGCGACGGACCGCGGTGCGGATGGCAGTGCTGACGGTGGCGCGACGGACCGCGGTGCCGACGGCAGTGCTGACGGTGGCGCGACGGACCGCGGTGCCGACGGTGGGGCGTCGGACGGCGAGGGCACAGCTGATGGCGGAGCAAACCCGAGCGGACACGATGGCGGTGCGGACGGCTCGGCTTGATGGGTCGAGTACAGCGCGGGTCGGGTGACCGGCCCGCGCTTTCGCGTCTGGTCTCCGTGCCAACCCACGCGTTCGCAGACCAGTACTGGGGTCGACAGCCGCTGTTGACCGCGCATAGTCAGCTTCACCAGGACTTCTCCGACTTGTTCAGTCCCGGCGCTGTCGACGAATTGGTCGCGGAGCGCGCGATTCGTACCCCATTCGTGCGGATGGCCAACAAGGGAGCCCTGCTCGCTCCCTCGCGGTACACCTCCGGGGGCGGGTACGGCGCCGAGATCTCTGATCAGCTGGACTCTGAAAAGGTGCTGGGTGAGTTTGCGAACGGATCGACTCTGGTGCTCCAGGGGCTGCATCGCACCTGGCCGGCCCTGGCCACGTTCATCCGGCAGTTGGACGCGGACCTCGGCTGCAGCTGTCAGGTCAACGCATACATCACCCCGGCATCCGCCCGCGGATTTGACCCGCACTATGACGTGCACGATGTGTTCGTGATCCAGATCCATGGCGAGAAGGCGTGGACCATCCACGAACCGGTGTACCCGGATCCGCTGCCCACCCAACCGTGGTCCGATTATCGAGCCGAGGTCGCCGAGCAGGCGGCGGGCGCCCCCTATCTTCAGCAGACTTTTGCGCCAGGCGACGTGTTATACCTTCCACGCGGCTGGATTCACTCGGCGACCGCGCTCGGCGGCACGTCGATCCACCTGACCATCGGTGTCTCCAGCCGCACCCGCTATGACGTTGCGCGCCAACTTCTGGCCGATCTTGCGGGCAACCCGAACCTGCGGCAGTCCTTGCCGCTCGGTTTCGGCGAATCTGGCCCGGATGCCGAGCGAGAGATTGTGCAGCAGACCTGCACCGCTTTGACGGATGCGCTGACTGCTGACGGGTTCGTCGACGCGTTCGTCACGCGTTTGGCCGGTACCGTGCCCGGCCCGGCGCGCGCCGCGCCGATTCGGCCGCTGGCAACGATCGATGCACTGGACAGGCTGGCCGCGGACACGACTATCGCGTGGCGCCCCGGTCTTGGGGCCCGCATCGTGACCGAAGGCTCCCTAGTCCGTATCGAGCTGGCGTCGAAGACGGTGGCGCTGCCGATCGAAGCGACGGACTCTTTGACCGCCCTGCACAGTGGCGTCCCCGAAAAAGCGGGCCGTCTCCCCGGTCTAGACGCGGTATCCTCGCTCGTGGTCACCCGCCGGCTGCTGCGAGAAGCGATCCTGGTTCTCGCGTGAACGCCGCGATTTCCAACCAGGTGGGTCGGGGCAGGCCGAATGACTGGCAGCCGTGCAGCAACCGTTCGCTAGAGCGCGCCGATCCGCTTGCGGGCACCAGCGGCTTCGGTGAACGCTGGTTTCTCATCGAGGTTGACGGCTCGTGGGGACAGCACGCGCTGCTGCAGTCCCGACTCAAGACCGAACTCGCCCGAGACCTGGTGAACCGCCTTGAGCGGGCCGGCATGCGGCCACTGGCCATCCGCCGTCCCGGGCGTCGCGCCGACCAACGCCGGGCACAGAGCGCCTGGCGTTGGGCGATCGTGGATGCGCGGCCCGGCCACGAGTTCATCCGATGGGGGCAGGTAGGTCGACCCGACCAACTGGCGGAGGTGCCACTGGACGGGTCGACGGGTGCGGCATCCGAGGCACCGATCATTTGCGTATGCACGCACGCCCGCCACGACCAGTGTTGTGCCGTGCGGGGCCGGTCGGCGCTGGCACGCCTGGTTGCTGCATTCCCGGACGAGACCTGGGAATGCTCGCACCTGGGCGGTGACCGCTTCGCCGCCACGATGATGGTCTTCCCGCACGCTGTGCACTTCGGCCGGGTGACCCCGGACGCGGCGGTCGGCATTGTGGACGCCTACCGGAGCGGGCGGATCGATCAACGCTTTTTCCGTGGCCGGGCGTCGTTGCCGAATGTCGTGCAGGCCGCGTTCGGCTTCGCGTCCGCGGCGATGCACGATGACCGGCTGGATGCCTTCTCGCTACTTGAGTATGCCGGCGTCGACGGCGCCTGGACGGTACGCCTCAGTCACGACTCACCGACGCGCTCCGCCGTGGTCACCGTCGAACTGCACGAGTCGCTCTCGGTGCCCATGCTGAGCACCTGTGCGGCGACGGTACCGGCGCGCGTTCGCGAATACACACTCGGCGCGGTGATGGTCACCTGAAGCCGTAATTGACGGGGGAGCCTAAAATTGCAGAGAACGAAAGGAACAACTATGTCCACCGTTCAACACCACGAGCCCCCGTACTCCGTCGGCTACTTCGTCGGCAGCCTGGCGACGAAGTCCATCAATCGAAAACTGTCGCGGGCACTCATTCGTCTCGCGCCGGAAGAACTGGAGTTCACCGAGATTCCGATCCGCGATCTTCCGCTCTACAGCTACGACTATGACGCCGACTACCCACCGGCCGGGCGCACACTCAAGCGGTCCATCGAGTCGGTCGACGCGGTATTGTTCATCACCCCGGAATACAACCGGTCGATCCCTGGCGGGCTCAAGAACGCGATCGATTGGGCAAGTCGGCCGTGGGGTGAGAACTCATTCACCGGCAAACCGTCAGCGGTCATCGGTGGTTCCAGTGGAGCAATCGGCACGGCCATCGCGCAACAGAACCTGCGTAGCGTACTCGGCTTCTGCAATTCACCGCAGATGAACGCTCCGGAAGCGTACATCCAGATCACCGATGGACTGATCACGGACGACGGCGAGGTCACCAACGACGGTACCGCAGACTTTCTGCGAGACTACATGAACAGCTTTCTTGAGTTCGTTACCCGGGTGCTGACTGTGGTACCACAGCGGTAATTCGTCAGGGAGGGGAGCATTGCGGTGATGAGTAACCCGGCCGAGCGCGCAGCGGCGTTTCCTAGCATGGACTATGAGGCCTGGCACGACACTTTGGAGACGATCCACCGGTTCCAACAGGTGGTCGGCAAGCTTCGGCTGGCCGCAAGCCCCAGGCATAACCATTGGTGGAACGCCCCTCTGCGCGTGACCGGCCGTGGCATTACGACCCGCCCGATGGGACGCGACCCGATCTTCTGTATCGACTTCGACTTCCTGGACCACCGGTTGGAACTGACCACCACGGCTGGGCCGCGGTACTCATTTTCTCTGCCGGGGCTGTCGGTCGCCGCGTTTTATGACCGGCTTCAACATGGTTTGGCTGCGTTGGGAGTGAAGGAAAGGATCAATTGGCCCTACCCCTACGATCTGCCCGATGCAGACCGCCCCTTCAGCGCCGACACCGAGCACGCCAGCTATGACACGGCCGCAGTGACCCGATACTGGCAGGTGTTGTCGCAGGCGAACCTCCTGCTCGAGGAGTTCGCTGGTGAATATTCCGGCAAGACCAGCCCCGTGCAACATTTTTGGCACACCTTCGACATTGCGATGACCCGGTTCGCCGATACACGTGTCGAGCAACTCCCCACGGCCGACCCGGTGACGCGCGAGGCCTATTCCCGGGAACTGATTAGCTTCGGCTTCTGGTTCGGCGATGAGCACTTCCGGGAGCCGGCCTTCTACTCGTATACCTCGCCGGAACCGGAGCGGCTTACGGCTGAGCAGCTGGTCCCACAATCCGCCAGCTGGGTCGAGCAGCGGGGAAGCCACTTGGCGATTCTCCGTTACGAAGACCTGCGGGACGCGCCGGACCCACACCGGGCAGTGCTCGACTTCTACGATTCTGCTTATCGCGCCGGGGCGGGGTTAGCCGGCTGGGATATCGCCCGATATGCCAGCCCGGACGGTGTCACGGACCCACACCTCGGGCGGTAACGGGCAGGGATGCACAGCACGCAAATGGGGCGATACACTCGCTGGATGTCGCGGTCACCGCTCAGTAAGGGCTTCCATGTGGCGCGACGATTCAGCTTCCGGTTGTTCGCGGGTGTGATGGCGCTGCAGGTAGCGGTTGCGGCTGCTCTGATTGTCACGGACGCGGCCAAGAAGAAGGATCGCGTCAAGCGGTTCGGCTTTCCGCATCCGGGATCCTTCGACGCCACCGTTGCCGATACGGCAACGACGTTGTACACCAGTGGCGAGGACCTGTACCGCGACATGCTCGCGGCTATTCGCGGCGCACGCGATCGCATTCTGTTCGAGACCTACCTGTGGAAGGCGGATGAGGTTGGGCGAGAGTTCCGGGACGCTCTCAACGACGCCGCAGCCCGGGGTGTTCAGGTGTACATCATTTTCGATTGGTTCGGGAACCTGGTGGTGCCGCGGTCCTTCTACCGCTTCCATCCCGCGGCTCACGTGTTCCGCTTCCCGCCGGTGCGGTTGTCACTGCTCCTGCTGTCGCCGCTGCGCGCGGCGGGGCTGACTCATCGCAAGCTGCTGGTGGTCGACAGCGAGTTTGGGTTCGTCGGCGGGTACAACATCGGTTCCCTTTACGCGACGGAATGGCGCGACACCCATGTGCGGCTTTCTGGACCGGCGATATTCGAACTGGGGCATTCGTTCGCGCAGGTATGGAACCATCTGTCGGGCCGACGCTCCGCTCGCCTGTCACCGTATAACGCCGCGCCGTGGAACCCACCGCTTCGAGCTATCAACAATATCCCGGCGGATCTGGTGTACCCGATCAGGGCCGTGTACCTCGACGCGATCAGTCGCGCCCAGAGCCACATCCACCTCACTACGGCCTACTTCATTCCCGACCAACAGATCCTCACCGCTCTGATTGAAGCGGCGCGGCGCGGTGTGGACGTGCAGATAATGATTCCTGAAGAATCCAACCATGTCGTCGCGGACTGGCTGTCGCGTGGTTTCTACAGTGCGCTGCTGAGCGAAGACATCACGCTTTTGCTCTACCGGAACGCCATGATCCACGCGAAGACCGCCAGCATCGACGGTCACTGGTCGGTCGTGGGCACCGCGAACATCGACCGGTTGAGTCTCGGGTTCAACTACGAGACCGTCCTGGAAGTGCAGGATTCCGCATTCGCCGCGAACATGGAACTGATTTTCCAAGCCGATAGCGGCAACTGCCGTCGGGTGACCCGCCAGGAGTGGGGCACCCGACATCCCGCCGCCAGGGTCGCTGAGACGGCACTCACTCCGCTACGCACCATGCTATGAGTGGCCGGAACACCGCAGCAGACCCGACGGCGTGGACACTTCTGTGCGACCGGGGGAGCGTAGCCTGGGTAGAGGAACACAGCCTGGGTAGAGAAGCACAGCCTGGGTAGGAGGAGGCAACGGCAATGATGGGCAATGGCTATGGGAACATCATGGGTGGCGGCATGTTGATGATGTGGCCATGGATGTTCCTTCTGACCGCCTTGGTGATCGCAGGGCTAGTATTTCTCATCCTCCTGATCGTCAGACTGGTTCGGAGAGTTCCGGTGCAGACGAGAGAATCTGCACAGACGCTTGGGCCGGACAATCAATTCGCCAGGCGCATCCTCGATGAGCGATATGCACGGGGAGAGATCGGTCACGATGAATACCGCCAGCGTCGCGAAACCCTGGCCTAAGCCCACTCCACTCGCCCGGAGCCATTTTCGGAGGTTGACGCCATAAGTTCGGTTTTTCATCCGGCTCCAAACGCATGCAGTTTCAGGCGGGTGGACCCTAAAATATGTGGCAGGGAAGTGGTCGTGCGGTGACGCGACTTCCGTCATTCAGCAGAAGGACCACGACCAGTTTCCAGCTGTCTGTTGGAATTATGTGAGGGCTATCTCATGAGCGAGGTCTCGAGAGAAACACGGATCAATGAGGCATTCGTCAAGCTTGCCGACACCCTGACTGCCGATTATGACGTTATTGATCTCCTGCACACCCTGATGGAGGAGTGCATCGAACTTCTAGGAACGCAGGCCGGCGGGTTGATGCTCGCTGACACGCTCGGCAACCTGGAACTGGTGGCATCAACCAACGAGCAGGCCGATTTTGTGGAGATCATGCAGTTGAATGCCGGCGCAGGGCCCTGCATCGAGTGCTTCACCGCCGGGAAGGCTGTGGCCGTCGCGGATATCGATGACGTGGGCACGACGTGGCCGGAGTTCCGAGCCGCGGCGCTCCAGCGGGGATTCCGCTCAGTGCACGCAACACCCCTGCAATTGCGTGGACAAATCATTGGGACGATGAACCTTTTCGGCACGAGCGTAGGAGTGTTGAGTCCGAAGGATGCGGCGGTCACCCAAGCCCTCGCCGACGTTGCCACGATCGGCATCCTGCAGGAGCGGATGATTCGCGAAAGTAGCATCGTCACCGAACAACTGCAGCGTGCCCTAGATAGCAGAGTCCTCATCGAACAGGCCAAAGGCGTTCTTTCCCAGACCGGCTCCATGGAGATGGGTGAGGCATTTTCCGCGTTACGTGCCTATGCCCGCAACAACAATCTGAGCCTGCGTTCCGTTGCCGAAGGGGTCACCACTCGTTCGCTGGATGTTCTCATCCCGAGGCGCACGGTAACCTCCGAATCTATGCGTGATGCTCGCTAGCCGGCATAGCTTAATCTCCCCGAACCACTCCAACGCGCAACCGACTGCGGCCCGCAGCAAATGAGGGTCAGGTCGGGCGCAGCAGTGTGCGCGCTATACCATTTGACCGACAGACAGGATGCACGATGACCGAGGATAATTTCACTACCAGCACTGTCGGCATACCCGTTGAGAGCGACGAGCACTCACTGACAGTCGGCCCGGATGGGCCGATTTTGCTGCAGGACGCTTACCTGATCGAGAAGATGGCTCAGTTCAACCGAGAGCGGGTTCCGGAGCGTCAACCGCACGCCAAGGGGGCGGGAGCTTTTGGTCATTTTGTGGTGACCCACGATGTCAGCCAGTACACCAAGGCTGAACTCTTCCAGCCGGGACGCACGACGGACGTGCTGACCAGGTTCTCTACCGTGGCGGGCGAGCACGGCAGCCCGGACACCTGGCGTGACCCGCGCGGCTTCTCGATGAAGTTCTACACGACCCAAGGCAACTACGACCTGGTGGGCAATAACACGCCGGTGTTCTTCATGCGGGATCCGATGAAGTTCCAGGATTTCATTCGCTCACAGAAGCGGCGCGCCGACAACAACATGCGCGACAACGATATGCAATGGGATTACTGGTCGCTGTCGCCGGAATCGGCCCACCAGGTGACCTGGTTGATGGGCGATCGCGGCATTCCTCGCAGTTGGCGGAACATGGACGGGTTCTCCAGCCACACCTACATGTGGGTCAACGCGGGTGGGGAAAAGTTCTGGGTGCGCTACCACTTCAAAACCGACCAGGGCATTGAGTTTCTCACTCAGGAAGAAGCCGATCGCTTGGCCGGAACTGACGGTGACTATCACACCCGCGATCTGTGGCAGGCGATCGAGCGCGGCGCCTACCCCAGCTGGACACTGAAGATGCAGATCATGCCGTTTGAGGACGCGAAGACCTATCGGTTCAACCCGTTCGACATTACGAAGACGATTTCGCAGAAGGATTACCCGCTGATCGAGGTCGGAACGATGACGCTGGATCGAAACCCGGAGGATTACCACACCCAGATCGAGCAGGCCGCCTTCTCGCCGAGCAATATGGTTCCGGGAATCGGACCAAGCCCAGACAAGATGCTACTTGGCCGGCTGTTCTCTTACTCCGATGCTCAACGGTATCGGATCGGGGCGAACTACAACGAGCTGCCGGTCAATGCGCCCAAGTCCCAAGTGCACAGCTATTCCAAGGACGGCCACATGCGCCACCACAACCCGGGCGACCCCGTCTACGCCCCCAATTCCAAGGGTGGCCCGCGGGCGGACGCGCGGCGCTTCGGCGAGCCGGCAGGCTGGCAAACCGACGGCGACATTGTGCGTGCCGCCAGCACGTTGCACTCTGAGGACGACGATTTCGGTCAGCCGGGAACTTTGATCCGCGAGGTTCTTGACGACGCAGCGCGCGAGCGGCTCATCAGTAACGTTGTCGGGATGCTGCTGATCGGCGTGAGCGAGCCCGTTTTACTGCGGACTTTCGACTACTGGCACAAGATTGACCGAAATATCGGCGACAAGATCGAGGCGGGGGTGCGCAACGGGCAGCGGAGGTAGCCGCGCGGACAGCCACCTGGGAAAGTGAGAATTGCTTGACAGAGTGAGCGTTCTCTATTATAAATGGAACAACTAGGCAGTGATCGTTCTCCCCAGTCCTCGGAGCACGCATCGTTGGAGACTCATCCGAGTCCTACAGATGTGGAGCGGCGGCATGGAGAGCAGATCTATACCGATTTGGGCGCACACTCAAGTGCGAGCGGTGTTCATACTCGGTCTGGCGGTGGCGATTGGTTTCGCATTCGTGCCGGGCAATGAGCGGCCGGCACACGCTGCTGAGTCAGCGGTGGGTCTTGGCACGGCGGAGAGTTTTGCTGTGCTTGGCGGCACGACAGTGACGAACACCGGGTTGACCGTGGTCAGCGGCGACCTGGGCGTCAGCCCGGGCTCATCTGTCACCGGGTTTCCTCCCGGCATTGTGAACAACGGTGTTATTCACACGACGGATGCGGTCGCGGACACGGCCCAACAGGATGTGACGACGGCGTACAACGATGCGGCCGGTCGGTCGGCTACTCCGCTGGACAGTGTCGATCTTGCCGGGCAGACACTGGCGCCGGGGGTGTATTCGGGTGGGACGCTGGGCCTGAACGGAACGCTGACGCTGAACGGCGACGCGAGTTCAGTTTTCATCTTCCAGGCCGCCTCGACACTGATAACCGGTTCGGGAAGTCGTGTCGCGCTTATTGGTGGAGCCAGTGAGTGCAACGTATTCTGGCAGGTCGGTAGTTCCGCGACGCTGGGGACCGGTTCGGTGTTTGTCGGAACTGTTCTGGCGCTCACCTCGATCAGTGCGGGGACTGCTGCGAGCGTGCAAGGTCGGCTGTTGGCTCAAAACGGTGCAGTAACGCTGGACACTAACGCGATCACCCGACCGGCTGACTGCACGACCGGCGGTGGCGGAGATACCACCACGGCGGGCACGACCACGGCGGGCACGACCACCGCGGGTACGACCACCGCGGGTACCACGACGGCGGGTACGACCACCGCCGGTACCACGACTGCGGGTACGACTACCGCCGGGACGACGACGGCGGGTACGACCACCGCCGGGACGACGACGGCGGGTACGACCACCGCCGGTACCACGACGGCGGGTACGACCACGGCGGGTACGACCACGGCGGGTACGACCACCGCCGGGACGACCACGGCGGGTACCACGACGGCGGGTACGACCACGGTGGGTACGACCACGGTGGGTACCGCTACGGTGGGCACGACGACGGTTGGCGCTTCGACGGCTGGTACTACTACGACTGGCACTTCGACGGCTGGTATGTCGACGACGGCGGGTACGACCACGGCTAGCGGGTTGGCGGATACTGGTCTTGACAACGTGTGGCTGATTCCTGGAGTGTTGCTCCTCGTAGGGTTGGGTGGTGGACTGCTTCTCGCGGGCCGGCGCCGTAAGGTGCACTAGGCGGTGCGCTGACAGCTCCAGCTGGCGCGGGAGAGGCGGGGTTGCGGTTCGCTACCCCGCATCCGATGAGTCGGCGCGGAGGGGGCGGGTTTGAGAAACATCTCTGCGCGACCCGCTTCGCAACGCCGTGCGCGTGCGCCGCGCGTCATGGTAGTCGTTGTTGCGTTGATCCTGGGTTGGCATTTCTTCTTTACCTATACCTGGGGCACATCGTCCATCGCGTTGCGGAGTCTGATCGGAACGGACTTGCTGACCTCGTATATGAACCCGATGTTCACGCAAGGTTGGGCGGTCTTCGCACCGAATCCCGGTTCGACGAATGTGAGCCTTCAGGTGCGGGCGATGCGGCCTGCGACGAAGGCGGCCAGTGCGGAGGCGACGCCGTGGTTCAGCATTACCGGTAGCGACACCGTACAGTTCGTGCGTTACCACCCGGCTCCCAGCCGGATGTATTTGAACAACTATCTTCTCGGCGACCGGTTCCACGGGGCCTTTCTTGCCATGAGTGCGGGCGTCCGCGAGGTCGTCGGCAACGACTATTACGGCTCCGGTTGGTTGAACCGGCTAAAGGCCGATCTGACCAGCCAACCGAATCCCGCAGCAGCCAGCTACATCGAATACGAGCAGACGGTCACCGGCCTTGCGACAGCCATCGCCAGGCAACGTTGGGGAACCGTCACCGCGGTGCAAGTGCGGACTGTCTCAACGCCGGCCGTGCCATTCGATCAGCGATTCGAGAAGGTAAAGGAGCCGTCGTCGTATTTCATTGAGGGATGGCGCCAGCCACTTGACGTCCCAGGGCTTGATAGCGCGATCATCCAGGACTTCTACGGGAAACGTGATGGCTCGTGATGGACGCCGTGGACCGTGTGACCGGCGCCCTTGTGCGCAACTATCGTGCTGGCGAGGCGTGGCTGATCGATGCGAAGCGAGCCACCTACGGCGTCGCAGTGGCACGGATCGGCTACGGCGTGGTCGTGGTGGGCTTCGTGGTCGCGAACTTTCCGGTGCGCGATTTCATCTGGGGCCCGGGATCCGGTTGGGTCAAACCGATTCAGCATCAGACCGCGTGGTTCTTCCCCTTCGTCTTTTATAGCTCGAACGACCCGGGGTGGCTGTTCACCCTCAAATTCTTGCTGCTTGGCGTGACCGGCCTCGCGCTGCTGCTGGGCTGGCATTCCAGGATTGCCGCAATCGCGACCCTCTATCTCTACATAAGCCTTGTCTCCACAAATCCGGTCGCGTATGACCAGACCGACAATGCGTTCCGCATCCTGCTGTTCTATTTCTGCTTCACCGACATGTCAGCGCGCTGGTCACTGGATGCCCGACGCCGCAGACGCAGGCGCAGAAGCGGCGCGCCGCTGCCGCGCCGCTGGCTGCCGGTGTGGTTCCCCACGATCCTGCACAACGGTGCGGTTGTGGCTGTGGCCCTTCAGCTGTTCATCATTTACGGGGTTGCCGGGCTCGCCAAAGTAGCCGGATCCCAGTGGGCGGATGGCACGGCCATCTACTACCCGCTGCAACTGGATTCACTGGATCCCTGGCCGTGGCTGGCCCAACTCGTGACAGCAAACCCTCTGGTCGTGAACATCGCCACTTATGTGTCCGTATACGTAGAAGTGTTCTTCGCCTTCATGCTGCTCACCCGATGGACCCGCATCATCGCCTTGGCCGGGATCGTCAGCATGCACGTAGGGATCGCCGTGTTGATGGGTCTGCCATTCTTCTCCCTGTCGATGATGGCTGCCGACGGAATCTTTATCCGCGACCTCAGCTATGCCAAGGCTCAACGGTACGTGCAAGAGCGAACAGTTCCCTGGCTCTCGTCCCGACGGCGTGCAATCCTGGGCTAGTTGCCAGGGCGTGGCTGCGGCACCAAGCTGGCCGGTATGAAGGATGAACTGACAGGGAAAGGAACAAATCGTGAGCACCACATTCAGCAAGGAAGAGAAAGCCGCGATGCGTGCAGCGGCGGCCGAAGCGAAGGCCGCAAAGCAAGGTGCAGATCTCGAGGCGGCGTGCCTGACCGCAATAACCGAGATGACCGGTACGGACAAGCAGTTGGCCGAAACCCTGCATCAGCTGATCAAGAAGCACACGAGCTTGGCGGCGAAGACGTGGTACGGCATGCCGGCGTACATCGACGCTGACGGAAAGGTGGTGGTGTTTTTCCAGGCTGCCAGCAAATTCAAGGTCCGGTACGCCACCATCGGCTTTCAGCCAGACGCAAACCTCGACGAAGGCAATTTTTGGCCGAACGCTTATGCGGTGACCAAGCTGACCGCTGCCGATCAGAAACGACTGGTGGCACTGTTGAAGCAAGCGGTCAGCGAGGCGTAGCCGCCAATCCGCTGGGCACGGGCGGCCGGGGGCGGGCAGGCAGGCAGGCAGGAGACGACCTAGGTCTATGGATTCGCTGAGAGAATCGTCCATACTGGTAATCGTGCCCAAACGTCTAAGCCCAGTGACCGCCCTCGTTCTCGTCGCAGCTCTGGCGCTGGCTGGCTGCACCAGTGGTGCTGACGCCACATCGACACTGCCGGGGGATTCGGGCACGGTGGGATCCCTTCCCGCGGCGGCGCAGAAGATCATGGACAAGGCGCCATACCGATCGGCTCGCTGGAGCTACTCGGTCACCGACTTGAAGACCGGCAAGGTTCTGCTGGCCAATCACCCCAGCGAGATGGTGTTCACCGCATCGACGGCAAAACAGTTCACCGTGAGCGCAACCTACGACGCGATGGGCTCGACTACCACGCTCACTACCCCGGTCTACGCCACCGGCCCGGTCGCCGACGGCGTCCTGAACGGCAACCTCGCCTTGGTGGCTTCGGGTGACCTGACCATGGGCGGCCGCAATGCGGCGGAGGGCAGGGCGGACGATTCGTTCAGCTCGAACTCCATCGACCATGTCTACGGTGATCTCGGGACGAATGCTGTCAAACCCCCGGGAGACCCGCTGGCTGGGTTGAACGATCTTGCCAAGCAGGTCGCAGCAAAGGGCATCCATCAGATCAGCGGCAACGTGCTCATCGACGACCGGCTGTGGGAAGTCTACGCGGGCGGCGAAGGCAAGGTGCAGCCGATGTTCGTGAATGACAACGTCCTCGACCTCACGGTCACCCCCGGTGCTTCAGGTGCCACGGCGGCGGTGGCCGCCAGCCCGGTAACCGCCGCGTACCGAGTGAGCTCGGAGGTAAAGACGGAGGCCGGCTCGGATGTCTCGCTGAGCGTGGCCGCCGACCCGAACCAGCCCGGTCAGCTGATCGTCAGCGGCAGCATCGGGGCGGATGCCGGTCCCCGGCAAACCATCTACCGCATCCCCGACCCCGCGTCGTGGGCCCGCACCCTGTTCATCGAGGCGTTGCAGCGCGCGGGGGTTTCCATCACCGCCGATCCGCTGGCCGCCAACAGCCCTGCCGAGTTGCCGGCGAAGGGCGGTTACCTGCCCGCCGATGAAGTGGCCACGTTTACCTCACCTCCGCTCTCCGCGTTCGGCTCGCTGATCCTGAAGACCAGCTATAACACTGGAGCCAACACGCTGCTGTGCCTGCTCGCGGTCCACGAAGGCTCCACCGATTGCGCGGACGGTCTCAAACCCATCCGCGCTATGACTGACAAGGCGGGCTTGAGCCCCGACGCCATCGTGCTCATTGATGGGCAGGGCGCCGATCCGGCCTCGGTGCCACCGGCGCAGATGGTCAAGTTTCTGCGCTGGACCCAGAACCAGTCATGGGGAGCCGCGTTGAAATCCGGGCAGCCTGTTTTCGGCGAAAGTGGCAGCCTGGCCAGCAACGGCGCAGACAGCCCGGCCAAGGGCAAGATTCAAGCGAAGACCGGCACCAGCGCACATTCCGTGATCGGAACCGATCGCATCCTCTACAACGTGCAGCGTCTAGCGGGGTTCATGACCACCGCGAACGGCCACAAACTCGTCTTCGACATTGCCATGAACGGCGGCGTTTATCCCGACCTGCCCTCCGCGCTCAAACAATCCGGGAA
>JBDTDV010000071.1:0-15173 GCA_039922875.1 Microbacteriaceae bacterium | reverse complement strand
TGTACCTGACCTCGGCCACCGCCTCGATGGCTGCCATGCCGCTCGGCATGGTGTCGCCGGTCGGCGAGGTGTCGCCATGCAAGACCACCACGACGGGGCGCCGGGCACTCATTGCGGTGCCCCTTGCTCGATGGTGGCGTGCGGCCCGACCAGGCGCAGGGTGAGCAGAGCGTAGGCGCGCGCGGCGATGACGAGCTCCTCGACCCCGACCGATTCGTTGGCCTGGTGCGCCTGATCGTTCAGTCCGCCTGGCCCGAGCACGATGCAGGGGATTCCGGCGTCCTGGGCGATAAACCCGCCATCGCATGCTGCGCTCCAGCCACCCACCTCGAGCCTGCCTCCGCCGGCATCCTCGATGGCATCGACTGCCGCCAGAACCAGAGGATGCTGCGGCTCGGTCCGGAACCCCGGCATCTCCATTTCAACGTCGATGCTCACGGTGACCCCGTCGCCGTCGATCCCCTCGGCGCGCACCTGATCCAGGAGATCGTCTGCGACTGCGCGTGCGTTCTCGCCCGGCATCAGCCGCCGGTCGATGGACATCGCGCATTCGGCCGCGACCACCGAGGTACCGGTGCCACCGGTGATCGAGCCGACACTCCAGGTGCCGCTGCCGAGTAACGGGTCGGGATTCGCGCGGCGGGCATCGTGATCGGCCCGGACCAGCTCGAGAATCCGCGCGGCCGCGGCGATGGCGTTGCGGCCGTCGTCGGGGCGGCCGGAGTGCGCGGCTTTCCCGGCTACCCGCACCGTCAGGTAGCTATCGCCGCGGCATCCGATTACCGTGCCGAGATCGGTCGGCTCGGCGACCACGCAAGCGGCGAAGGCGTCCCGAGGCGCGGTCGGGGCGTAGGAGCGGATGCCGAGTCCGAGATCCTCTTCATCGACCGTGCAGACCAGCTGCACCGGGCCGGCCGGAACCCCGACGACGTCTCGAATCGCGGCCATCGCGAGAACGATGGCGGCCAGCCCGCCCTTCATATCGGTCGAGCCGCGCCCGTACAGTCGACCGTCCCGCTCCACCGGAACGAACGGATCGTCACGCCAACCGTCACCGGCCGGGACGACGTCGGAATGGCCGAGGAACATCAGCCCGGGAGCCATTCCGCCCTCGAGAGTGGCCACGAGGTTCTGCCGGCCTGGCACGACCTCGGTGGTCTCGACGGTGAACCCGAACCGCTTGCACGCGGCGGCGAGCGCGTGGACAGTGGCCTCCTCGATCCGGGAATTCGCTGCGGAGCCCGGGTTCTCGCCACCAGCGGCGATCAGGTCGCTGGCCAGAGCAACCAGTTCACCGGAGTCGATCTTCGCCAGCAGAGCCGTCTCGATCGCCGAGAGGGTCCGCTCACCCACGGCCGCCTCCCGCACCGTGGGGCCGCTCGCGATGGAGCCGCTCACCGTCGTGCCGCTCACCGTCGTGCCGCTCGATCCGATCTGGCGCGATCCAAGGCCAGCGTCAACCGACGCACACCCTCCTCGATTCGGCTCGGCGATGATGAGGCAAAGCACAGGCGCAGC
Source organism: Microbacteriaceae bacterium (assembly GCA_039922875.1). Taxonomy (GTDB): domain Bacteria; phylum Actinomycetota; class Actinomycetes; order Actinomycetales; family Microbacteriaceae; genus JBDTDV01. Next base: position 13,655 of record JBDTDV010000071.1, on the reverse strand, counting down.
GCGTCGTCGAACTTGCCGCTGGCCGAGAGAGCTGGCCCGGGGATGAACGCGACGCCGTCCGCGAGCGCCGATTCGAACAACGCCGTGGTCGATGTTGCGGCATCCGCACCCTGCAAGGTGACCCAGAGGAAGAAGCCGCCCTCCGGGTCGGTCATCGTGATCCGGTCGCCGAGGTGGCGGCGCAGGCTTTCCCGCATGGCCTCCTTGCGCTCCCGGTAGGTGGTCTTGATCATCTGCAGATGGTCGCTGAGGCCGCCGCGGCGGATGAACTCGGCGACGATTTGCTGGGCCGGAACGTTCGTGCAGGTATCCATTGCCTGCTTGGCGTTGATCACCAGCTGGCGTATCGAGGGATCGGTATCGACCCAGCCCACCCGCAGTCCCGGCGCCAGGATCTTCGAGAAGGTGCGCACCGAGAACAGCAGCGGATCGGCCGGGCTGAGGCTCTGAAAGCTGGGCAGGTCGGTACCGGCGAAGCGCAGCAGCCCATACGGGTCGTCGTCTATGATCACCGCGCCCCACGTGTGGGCGAGCTCGAGCAACTGCTCACGGCGGGCTGCGGACAGCGTGGTCCCCGATGGGTTCTGGAAGTTCGGGATCACATAGATCGCCTTGGGCGGGCGGCCGGCGCGTTCAACCAGTTCGGGCAGCGCTTCGACGATGAGTCCGTCCTGGTCCATCGGCGCCTCGAGCAGCTCGGCGCCGTAGCTCGCCGCGGTCGCGCTGCCGTTGGTATAGGTCGGGGATTCGACGATCACGAGGTCGCCCGGGTCGACGAAGATCTTGCAGGCAAGGTCAAGCCCTTGCATGCCGCCCGCGGTGATGGTGACCCGCTCTGCAGAGGTCGGCTCGGAGGTCGTGGCGAGATAATCGACGAGCTGCTTCAACAGTGCCGGCTCTCCCTCGGTCGCTCCGTAGGCGAAGCTGCTGTGGTCCAGTTGCGCGGCAGCGATCTCGCGAAAGGCATCCAGCGGGACCGCCTCGTCGGCCGGCGAACCCATTGCGAAGCTGACGATGTCATGGGTCTGCGAGGCCAACAGCGAGGTGCTCGAGTCGATGATGGAGCCGGTCAGGCGCGCCGCCCTGGCGGCGAATGGCAATACGGCGGTGGTCATTGCTGACCCCCTTTCTCGATCAAGTGGCGCGGCAGATTCGTGAAGGTCTCGACCCCGGTGGCCGAGACGCGGAACGGCTCGGATAACTCGTAGCCGTAATTGTCCATCCACATTCCGCAAATTAAGTGAAAGGTCATGTTCTCCTGGAGCACCGTCTCATCTTCGGCGCGCAGGCTGATCGTGCGCTCTCCCCAGTCGGGAGGGTAGCCGATGCCAATGGAGTAACCGATACGCGATGGCTTGTGCAGTCCGTATTTGGCCAGGGTGGCATCCCAAACTCGGGCGAGCTCACACGCCTGAACACCCGGCCGTCCCGTCTCGAGCACCGCGGCCAACCCTTCGCCGACGGCGTCGCACACCTTCCGAAGTTGCCGGGACGGGCTGCCGAGCATCACGGTCCGCGCCAGCGGCACGTGATAACGGCGGTACGCTCCGGCAAGTTCGATCACGACCGCCTGACCGTCGGTGAACCGCTCCTGACTCCAGGTCATGTGCGGAGTGTCTGCGGCCTCGCCGGTCGGCAGCATCGGCACGATCGCCGGATAGTCGCCACCGAACTCGGCGTTACCGGCAATCTGCGCCCGGCTGATCTCGGCCGCGACGTCACACTGCCTGGCACCCACCCGCACGTTCTCGATCGCGGCGGTCATCGCGCCGGTGGTGACCGTGGCCGCCGCGCGCATCAGCTGAATCTCGGCATCGGATTTGACCACGCGCACCCAGTTGACCAGTTCGAAACTGTCGACCAGGTGCCACTCGGGCAGCGCCGTTTTCAGCGACAGATACGCTTTGGGTGAGAAGAAGTGGGAGTCCAGTTCCAGACCCACGTCGCCGGAACCGATCTGGGCGACGACGCCGCGGTCTCGAAGCTGGCGACCGACCCAGTCGAACGGATGCCGGTCCGGCCGATGCACATACTCCTCCGGGTACCCGATGATGTTCTCCCGCGGCATCCGAGCCGTGCGATAGCCGCCCTTGGCATCCATCTCCCTGGCGAACAGCAGCAGCTCGCCGGTGGCCGGCACGAAGAGGAATTGCGGGGTGTAGAACGACCACGCATTGTAGCCGGTGAGGTAGTAAAGATTCGCTGGGTCAGACACCAGGAGTGCGCCGAGGCCCTGATCGGACATCCGCTGCCGCACCCGGCTCAAACGCGCGGCATACTCACTCTGCGAAATCTCCACTGCTGCTCCGAACTACTTTGTACGATTGTTGACAATCAGGCTACCGGGACACGGTACTCTCGCGCAACCGTCAAGCCGACGCTGCGCGTACGCAGGTTTGTCAGAATTGGTGGCATACGGACAGGTCGAAACAACGTGCGTCGGAGGAGAGAAGTCGCTCTCCTCCGACGCACGATCCGTCAGTTGCCGTTGGTTCCTGTCACGGGCGACCCACGGTAATTGAGGTTCCGTTGCTGTCACCGTCCGGGTCGCTGTTGGCACTCGGCAGGTACGTCGACGAGGCCGCTGTGACATCGGTAACCGTGAACGCCGTCGACTTGACCTTGTTCTTGAGGGTGACCCCTACCAGAGTGCAGGTGGCGTACGCGTTGGTGACGCAGGTCACCGTCCCGCTCTGTCCGCTAAACGTTCCGCTCACGGTTGCACCCGCAACGTCCAACCCAATCGAGTCCCTGAGGGTGACGGCTACCCGTGGTTGCCATCCTTGTGAGACAGCCGTGGTGACATTGTCCAGATCCACAACGTGATGGGTCACCGGCGCTGGCGTAGGCGTCGGCGTCGGCGTAGGCGTCGGCGTAGGCGTCGGCGTAGGCGTCGGCGTAGGCGTAGGCGTGGTTGTGTTCGGGTTGTAGACCGTGATGTTCACGTGTTGCGTATCACCGAGCATCCCCAACTTGGTGGCGGAAAAAGCGGAGAAAGACAGGCTTGCGTAGGAATCCTGGGCACTTCGCTCGCCGCCCATCAGGCACGTGCCGTCGGCTACGGTGACGCAGTCCGTCCAGTACGAGTAACTGTTGGGCCCCTCGAAGTCACCGCGCACGCTTGCGCCGGAGACGGGGGCTCCGGTCAGGTCCTTGATCGTGACGATCGCTTGCGGTACCCAGAACCCCGCCCCGGTGGAGGGGACGCTGGCGTCGGTGGCGCCGGCGATGCTGAGGGTGGATTCCGGCGGCGGGGGCGGGCACGTGACTCCGGTTTGGAAGTAGTTCGGTGCGGTCTCAGTGAGATCGTATGCGAAGCCTGCCGGGCCGAGTAGGTCGTGCGAGCCGGTGGCGTAGAGGAGGTTGCTAGCTGCGTCGTACTGAACCAGTGGGCTGCCTTGTCCCGCCGTCCAATACGTGCACGTGAAATAGTTGCCCGGCTTCATCACCAGTGCGGACTCTGTGCGGCTGCCAAACATTGACGTTATGGTGTCCGGGTTGGAGACCAGACCGGATACCCGGTATGAGGTGGTGCTGCCATTGGTACCGGTGAAGGTCACCGAGGCGGTGCTCATCGTGCTGTACTGAAAGGTGCCCGAGGGCGCCGGGCACCACGCGTCAGCGTAGTCAGGGTAGACCTGACACGTAGAAGTGTAGGTACCGTCGGCGTTCATGGTGATCAGCCCGGTCCCGCCGTGGGAGACGGTCCATTGCCCGTCAATGGAGGTCACCGCCTCGGCCGGTTGTGGGGCGACCATCACGGCCAAGCCCATGGCCAGAGCGGAGGCCAGCGCCAGCACTGCGCCCAGGCGTTTCCTGGTCAGGCGGTGCCGGGATGCATCGGGTGGTTCATCGCCGCTGGCGGTGCGTGGAATTAGTGAAGTTGACATGGTGTTCCTTTCGGTCCAGCCAGCGGCGCAGCCGATTAAGACGTTTGCTACTAGCATTAATAGATGTTGGTTTTAGACCTTATCGGTTATGAACCTCCTGTCAATACTCTTTGGTTATAGAACTGGGACATGACCGGCAACCCCCGTGGTGACCCGTGGCCGCGGCGCGCATCAGCTGGATCTCGGTCCGATGCCGACGTTGGCATCCATCTCCCCGGCAAAGAGCAGCAGCTCGCCGCCCGACCGGCACGAACAGGAACTGCGGCGTGGGCGCTTGATGGTGGTGTCGGTTCCGGTGCTGTCTCCATCGGGGTCAGCGTTGGCGCTAGCTGTGTATGTTGAGGCGTCCTTTACAACCTACGTACCGTCGGAATTGAGGGAGACCTGTCCGGTTCCACCGTGCACGACGGCCCATTGCCCGTCGATGTTGGTCACGGCCTGGGCGCTCTGGGGTTCCACCATCATCACAAAGCCCATGGCCAGCGCGGCGGCCAGGGCCTACATGGCGCCCAGGCGACTCCTGATCAGGCGGCGTCGCGAGGCGTTGGACTGCTCATCGCCGCTGGCGGTGCGTGAAATCAATGAGGTTAACGTGATGTTCCTTTCGGTCCGATCTGTAGTGAATGCGAATCATGATCGTCGCCCGCCACCAGCATTGATGGATGTGTGTTTTAGGCCATGTCGTCTGTAAATCGCCTGTCAACATCCGCGACTAAGACCAGCCGGCAGTTCGGGGAAGAGGCTGCCGCTGCCGCCGGATCAGCCGCACCCTGGAGCTGGGCGTCCGGCAAAGATCTACAGCCGTTCGGAGCAAGAACTAACCGTGAGCGTGCCACCGCGCGACTACGAACTCTTGGCCCGGCACAATCCGTGCAAATCGGTACTCGCAGCCTCAAAGACTACAGGCACGAAACTCCCGCCTCGAAAGACGGCACTTGACAACGCCAGCACGTTGGTGGATTCTAGGAATTCTAAAATTAACGTAGATCAGTACTAGATAAGTCGATACCGACCGTCTGGTTCTTCCTCGACTCAACGAAGGGGCACACCATGTTTCACTCCTCAACTACTCGGCAAGTCGGAGTACTCGCGGCCGCCGCTCTGGTCGCTGCCGCACTGTCGGTAGCACTTCCAATGCCCGTTCAGTCGGGACCTCAGCTCGACGGGCAGGGAACCTCCACCCAGCTTGAGACCGGGCAGCTGGCGCCGCACCCCGACGCAACCACTGTTCTGGCGTTCGTCGTCACCAAGGGCCAGAAGGGCTGAGGGCCTACCCGCGGACGGTGTCGGCGAGCATCGACGCGGTCAGGTCGGCGACCGCGGAGGTCATATGCTGACGGATCGCCTTGCGCAACTCCGTCCCATCGCGGGCCGCGAGCAGCTCGACCAGACGCTCATGCTCCGAGATCAGCGCGTCCGCCAGCGGATAGGATGCCTCCAGATTGACGATGCAAATCCGGGATTCGGCGGCCAGCGTCGAATAGATCCGGGACAGCCGGGAATTGGCCGCGCTCTCCACAAAAGCCAGATGGAACCCCATGTCGAGTTCGGAGAGCCGACGCCAGTTCCCGGCGTTCACCAGGGGTGCCATCTTCGCGATGATTCGCGAGAGCCGACGCGACGTCGCGGCGATGGCATCCGGCTCCTGCGCCAGAATCGCCTCGGCGGCGCCGAGCTCGACAGCCTCCCTGGCGGCGTAGATCTCGCGGATATCCGCTGGCGTCAAATCGAGCACGAACACACCCCGATTGCGGTGGCTCACCAGCAGGCCCTCCTGACTGAGCCGCTGCAGCGCCTCGCGCACCGGGCCGCGCGAGACCTGCAGGCGCTCGACCAGACTCGCCTCCCGGATCTGTTCGCCGGGACGGAACGACCCGTCGATGATGCGTTCGCGCAATTGGTTGGCGATCAGGACGGACGTCGGCCGGCCCTCCAGCCCGATCAGACCATCTTCTCCAGCCATCATCCCGCCCTTTCGAATAACGCCGTCCGCGTCAGACGCGGGGAATCGCCAGATACTTGTATTCCAGGAACTCGTCAATGCCGACCCGGCCGCCTTCGCGTCCCAGCCCGGACTGCTTGACGCCACCGAACGGTGCAGCCGGATTCGAGACCAGCCCGGTATTCAGCCCGACCATGCCGACCTCCAGCGCGTCGCCCAATCTGAGAGCGCGATCGATGTCCTGGGTGAAGAGGTAACCTACCAGACCCCATTCGGTGTCGTTCGCCAACGCGATCGCCTGATCGTCGTCGTCGAACGGGATCACCGGGGCGACCGGGCCGAAGATCTCGGTACTCATCAGCGCCGAGTCCGCACCGACGTTGGCCAGCACGGTCGGCGGGTAGAAATAGCCGGGTCCATCCGGCCGGCTGCCGCCCACCACGACGCTGGCGCCGCGCTCTACCGCGTCGTCGACCAGGCTCTGCACCTTGCCAAGGCCGTCGGCGTCCACCAGCGGGCCGATGTCGGTGCCTTCCGCCGCTCCGTCCCCGACGGTGAGGGCCGACATCCGCTGCGCCAGCTTCTGGGTGAAGTCGGCGGCCACCGATCGGTGCACGAAGAACCGGTTCGCGGCGGTGCAGGCCTCGCCCATGTTACGGAGTTTGGCCATCATCGCGCCATCCACCGCACGATCGATGTCCGCGTCGGCGCAGACGATGAACGGAGCATTACCGCCGAGCTCCATGGAGGAGCGCATCACGTTCTCCGCGGCCTGCGCCAGGAGGATCTTGCCCACCTCTGTCGAGCCGGTGAAGCTGACCTTGCGAGCGATGCCGCTGGACATCCAACTGCTGACCACACTCGAGGCGTGCGATGTCGTCACCACGTTCAGCACCCCTGCAGGCAGGCCTGCCTCCCGCAGAATCTGAACCAGCGCCAGCGAACTCAGCGGGGTCTGCGCGGCCGGCTTGAACACCATGGTGCAGCCGGCGGCGACGGCAGGGCCGATCTTGCGGGTGCCCATCGCCAGCGGGAAGTTCCACGGGGTGACCAGCACGCACGGGCCGACCGGGGCGCGGGAGACCAGGATGCGGTTCTTGCCGTCTCCGGTGGTCGTATAGTCGCCGCTGATCCGCACGGCCTCCTCGGAGAACCAGCGGAAGAATTCCGCGGCGTAGGCGACCTCACCGCGCGCCTCGGCCAGCGGTTTGCCCATCTCTGCGGTCATGATCGCGGCGAGCTGGTCGGCCCGTTCCATGATGAGTTCGTAGGCGCGGCGCAGGATCTCGCTGCGAGCACGTGGCGCGGTCTTCGCCCAGCCGGCCTGAGCGGCGCCGGCGACAGCGATGGCCCGCTGGGCATCGGCCACCGAGCCGTCGGCCACCGTAGCGATGACTTTCCCGGTGGCGGGGTTCTCCACGTCGAAGGTCGCACTGTTCTCCGCTTCGACCCATTCATTATTGATGAAGAGGCCGGTCGGCACGGCCGCGATGATGGATTTCACGTCGGCGCCGGTGGCGTCGGGCGCGGTTGCCGGGGTCTCGGTTGTCAGAGTCATTGGTGTCCTTTTGATTGAGAGTGTTCAGGGGTCTTCAGCGATCGGATTGCACTCGATCGGGTTCGTGGCTGGTGGTGGAGGGTGCGACATCCAGGAGCTGTGCCAAATGCATCGCATGGCGCTGGGAGTCGAGTTGTTTGATCTGCATCTGGCAGCTGAAGCCGTCCGCGAGTACCGGCGTGGCGGCGTCCGTCTCTCGCAGCGCGGGTGCGATGGCCTGTTCGGCGACCTGCATGCTGATCTCGAAATGGCTGGGTTCGAATCCGAAGTTACCGGCCACCCCGCAGCAGCCGGTGGCTTCGCGGATCTCCCGTACCCCGACCGCGCGCAGCGCCGCGGTCTGCGACTTGGCGCCGAACACGGAGTATTCGTGGCAGTGAGTCTGCACTGTGACGGCCACCGGGGCGTGGCCGTCCGGCCAATCCGGCTGCCAGCCGGCCGCAGTCAGCTCGGTCACCATCCCGGCGAAGCTGCGAATCCGTTTTGCGACCCGGCGGGCGGCATCCGTGTGAAGCAACTCAGGCATATCCTTCTTGAACGCCGCCGCACAGCTCGGCTCGATGACCACGATCGGTCGATCGGTGCCGTCGTCCAGAACGGCGGCAGCCTTTCGCAGCCGCTTCTTGGCACCGTCCAGCTGGCCGCCGGAGATCCAGGTCAAACCGCAGCAGACCTCCGCGTTGCACTCGACGCTCTTGCCGGAAGTGCCCAGCACCCGCTGAGCCGCGCCGGCCACCTCGGGACGGAAGCCTTTGGTGAAGCTGTCGATGACCAGCACCACGTCGGCGGCACCCGTCGGCAGCGGATGGCCGGCCGGCCGGCCGGCGCCCTCCAGCTCACGGCGCAACTGCCCGGCGCTGGCGAACTTCGGCAGCACCCGTTTGGTGGTCAACCCGCCGAGCCTGGCGACCATCTTGCCCAGCGGCGAGGCGAACACGAAATTGATCAGCGGTGCGATCCGACGGGTGATCGTCAGCCAGCGTGGCAACCAGCCCATGGTGTAGTGCGAGAGCGGCCGCAGCCGGTGCCGGTAGAAGTGGTGGAAGAACTCGGATTTGTAACTGGCCATGTCCACACCGACGGGGCAATCGGTCGAGCAGGCCTTGCAAGACAGGCAGAGGTCCAGCGATTCGCGCACCTCGGTGGAACGCCAGCCGGCCTCGACGCTCTTGGCGCCCCTGACCATGTCTTGCAGCACCCGCGAGCGGCCCCGGGTGGAGTCCTTCTCGTCCCTGGTCGCCCGGTAACTCGGGCACATCACGCCGCCGGAGTCCGAACGGCAGCGACCGATGCCGACGCAGCCCTGCACGGCGTGCACGAACGGGTCGATCTGGTGCTGGGTTGCCGAAACGGTGTGCGGGCGCAGATCGAAGCTGGTGCGCCACTCCCGCTCCGGAACACCGCTCAAGGCGAGATTGTCACTGAAGCTGTCGGGGTCGACCAGGATGCCGGGATTCAGGATGCCGCTAGGGTCCCAGCACCGCTTGAACAGCGCAAACGCCGCCAGCATCGAGGGGGAATACATGATCGGCAGCAGCTCGCTTCTGGCCCGCCCGTCACCGTGCTCGCCGGACAGCGATCCGCCGTGCCGGACCACCAGCTGGGCCGCAGCACGCATGAATGCGGCCATCACGGCGCGACCGGACTCGCTACGCAGGTCGAAGTCGACCCGCACGTGCATGCATCCGGCACCGAAGTGTCCGTATAGCACGCCGTGCAAGCCAAATTTGTCCAGCAGCTCGCGGAAGTCGGCGAGATACCCCGGTAGGTCTGCGGGCGCGACGGCCGAGTCCTCCCAGCCCGGCCAGGACTCGCCACCGGTGTACAGCCGGGCGGAGAGGCCGGCGCCGTCCTCTCGGACCCGCCACAGCGACGCGCGCTCGGCGGCATCTGGGACCACCCGGCCCGCCAGCAATCTGCCGTTGTCGCGCAGCCGAGCGAGCAGTTCCTCCGCCTTGGCGGTGACCTGTGCGATGTCGTCGCCGTCGAGGTCGACGTAGAGCCAGGCTTTTCCCTCCGGTAGCCCCAGCACCGAATCGTGCCCACGCAAGTGCCGCATGGTGTCGACGATGGCCTCGTCGATGCCCTCGATGGCGGCGGGGGAGAATTCCAGGATCGTGGTGATGTCCAACGCCGCATCCACGACATCGTCGTAGCCGAGGCTGATCAGCAGCGCCGCCGAGGGGGTCGGGACCAGCGCGACGGTCGCGGCGACCACGACCGCGCAGGTGCCCTCGCTCCCGGCCAGCGCTCGGGCGATGTCGAAGCCGTGCTCCGGCAGCAGATGGGCCAGGTGGAACCCGGAGACCTGTCGCGGAATCCGTTCCAGGTCGCGCCGGAAGTCGCCGAGGTTTGCGTCCACCAGCGCCTTGAGACCGGATGCCAGTTCTGCGGCTCTGGCTTGAGCCGGTTGGTCGCCGGCGTTGGTCGCTGCTATCCCGTTCCGAGTCGCGGTCAGCCGCAGCCCGTCGTCGGTGACCAGGTCGAGCGCGATGAGGTGGTCGGAGGTGCGCCCGTACCGCACTGAATGGTTGCCGCAGGCGTCGTTGGCGATTGCCCCGCCGAGGGTGGCCCTGGACTTGCTCGAGGGGTCCGGCGCGAAGGTCAGGGAGCCTCCGGTGGCATCCTGCACCCGCCGCTGCAAGGTGGTCAGCACGATACCCGGTTCGGCGGTAGCGGTCTTCGCCTCTTGGTCGATGTGCAGCACGGCGTTCATATGCCGGGAGAAATCGATCACGAGGCCGTGGCCGACCGCCCCTCCGGCCATCGAGGTTCCGCCGCCCCGGCAGGTCACCGGAGTGCCGTCCCGGTGGCAGGCCGCGAGCGCGTCAGCGACTTCTGCCGCGGTCCGCGGGAAGAGCACCGCGGCCGGCTCGATCCGGTAGTTGGACGCGTCGTAAGAGTACTCGGAGATTCGGCGGGGGCTCGTGTCGAGGTCGAGGCCGCGCGACTGCAGGGTGGCGAGCGCGGTGCTCAACCCGGAATCGGCTGTCATCGTCATCTTCGGCGTTACCTCACAGGTGATATTACGGAGCACAGTCGCGGCCCTTCGTGCCGCATATTGTCAACAATAAGACATTCTAGCGGGCCAGGGGCCGCTAAACCAAGGGATTGTTGACAATCTCATTCCGTCGCCCTCAGACTGTGACCATGGATGATCTCACAACACTCACCGCCACAGAATTGCTCCGGGAATATCAGGCCAAGTCGGCTTCGCCGGTTCAGGCAACCGAAGCGGCGCTGGAGCGCATCAATGAGCTCAACGAGGAGTTCAACGCGTTTTGCCTGGTCGACCGCGACGAGACGATGCGACAGGCGGCGGCATCCGAAGAGCGCTGGCGCGCCGGGAAACCGATCGGGGCGCTGGACGGCGTGCCCACCAGCATCAAGGATCTCCTTCTCACCCGCGGCTGGCCGACGCTGCGCGGCTCCCGCCTGATCAGCCCGGACCAGGATTGGACAGAGGATGCCCCGGTCGTCGCCCGGCTGCGCGAAGCCGGCGCCGTGCTGGTCGGCAAGACCACGTCCCCCGAATTCGGCTGGAAGGGAGTCACCGACAACCCCCTCACCGGGGTGACCGGTAATCCGTGGGATTCATCCAAGACCAGCGGCGGGTCCAGCGGCGGATCGGCGGTCGCGGTTGCACTGGGCATGGGCCAGCTGTCGGTCGGCACCGACGGCGGTGGATCGGTGCGGATCCCGTCGGGATTCTGCGGGATCGCCGGGCTCAAGCCCACCTATGGTGTGGTTCCGATTTACCCGCCGAGCCCGTTCGGCACCCTCTCCCACGCCGGTCCGATGGCGCGCAGCGTGCAGGACTTGGCGCTGATGATGGATGTTCTCACCGGATACGACCGGCGAGACTGGTCGGCTGCGCCGACCCCGACGAGCTCCTTCCTGACCGGCCTGCAGGGCGGCTCCGGAATCGCGGGACTGCGGATCGGGTACAGCCGCGACCTCGGTTACGTGCAGGTTGACCCGGATGTCGCCGCATCCGTCGATGCCGCCGTTCGCGTTCTGGCCGACCTCGGTGCCATCGTCGAGGAGGTGGACCCCGGCTTCAGCGACCCGATCGACGCCTACCACGTGCTCTGGTTCGCCGGCGCCGGCAAGGTCATCGAGGGATTCGACCGTTCCCGCTGGAACGAGTTGGACCCCGGCCTGCTCGAGGTGGCTGAGGCCGGCCGGGAGATCTCGGCGATGGACTTCCTGGATGCCAGTCAGGTGCGGGCCGAACTCGGTCAACGGATGGGTGCGTTCCACGAGAAGTACGACCTCCTGGTCACCCCGACCCTGCCGATCGGCGCGTTCGAGGCCGGGGTCGAGGTTCCAGCCGGATCCGGGATGACACGTTGGGCGCAATGGACTCCGTTCAGCTATCCGTTCAACCTCACCCAACAGCCGGCGGCCACCGTGCCGTGCGGCCTGACCTCGGCGGGACTTCCGATCGGGCTGCAACTGGTCGGGCGCCGCTATGCGGATGCCGCCGTCCTGCACGCCGCCGCGGCGTACACCGCTGCGGCCCCGTTCACGGCCGTGCCGCCGGCCCTCGCCCGCTAGGTCCACGTCCATCTGAAACGAGCTACCGGATGTCTGAAGGCAATTTTGAGCACACCCTGCGTACTCCCGACGACCGAACTATCAGGTTCTACGACAGCGGACCGCAGACGGGCCCAACGCGCACGGTGATCTGGCAGCACGGCACGCCCCAGACCGGGCGCCTGCTTGAGCCGCTGCTGGCGGATGCCGCGCAGCGCGGCATCCGGCTGGTCTCCTGCGCGCGGGCGGGCTATCCGGGCTCGTCGGCGCGTCGAGGTCGAACGGTCACGTCGTCGGCCGCTGATGTGATAGCGGTCGCCGACGCGCTCGGCCTCGCCGGGTTCGCGACCATGGGCGCCTCGGGCGGCGGCCCGCACGCGCTCGGCTGTGCTGCGCTTGCTCCGGACCGGGTGCGCGGTGTCGTCACCCTCGCCGGCATCGCCCCGTTCACCGAGGATTTCGATTGGTTCGCCGGCATGGTCTCGCCGGGCGGACTACGCGCGGCGCGCCGAGGCCGGGCCGCGCGAGCCCGGTTCGCCGAAACAGCACAGTTCGACCAGAACAGCTTCATCGAAGCAGATTGGCGCGCGCTCGCCGACGACTGGGCTCCGCTCGGATCCGACGCGGAGCGGGCGGCCGGTGACGGTCCGGACGGTGAAATCGACGACGACGTGGCCTTCACGACACCGTGGGGCTTCGCCCTCGCCGAGGTCCAGGTGCCGGTGCTGGTGGTGCAAGGCGGCCTGGACCGGATCGTCCCGCCCGCTCATGCCCGCTGGATGACAGAGCAGCTTCCGCACGGAGAGCTTTGGCTCAAGCCCAGAGACGGCCACATCTCCGTGCTCGGCGCGTGTCCGGTGGCGTTCGACTGGCTCGCCGACATCGCGTAAGGGCTCCGGTCAGCGCAGGAGTGCTTTTGTGCCGGGATCGGCGATGAAGTCTTCGAAGAGCGGATCCCTGAAAACAGCTCCATGGAACCAAGTATGGAACCCGGCCTGGATCCCACGGCGCCCAAGCGGCTATTGTTCATCGATCATGTGCTCGCCACCGGAAGCCAACCCGAAGCCTGCTCGCGCAGCCGATGCTCGTGCGGCATCGGTCGTCACCCGGCTCCGAGCTGCTGGCTGTGTGTTCGCCGAGGACGAGGCTCGGCTCCTGCTGGCGGCTGCGAGAAGCCCGGCTGAGCTGGACCGGCTCCTCCAGCGCCGGTTGTCCGGCTTCCCGCTGGAACACATTCTCGGCTGGGCCGAGTTCTGCGGTATCCGGATCGCGGTGGGCCCTGGCGTCTTCGTCCCCCGGCGCCGGACCGAGTTCCTCGTGCGGCACGCCATCGCGATCGCGCACGCCGCCGACCAGGGCACGCCGGTGGTCCTGGATCTGTGCTGCGGATCTGGAGCAGTCGGCGCCGCGATGGCCCAGGCGCTCAACCCACCGGCACCCGGCCGGCCAGGTGCCGGCATCGAACTGTTCTCCTCGGATATTGATCCGGCCGCGGTGAGATTTGCCCGGCGCAACATCGAGCCGGTCGGCCAGGTGTTCGAAGGCGACCTATACTCCGCGTTGCCGGCGGAGCTGGCTGGCCGCGTCAGCATCCTGGTAGCCAACGCGCCATACGTGCCCACGGATGCCATCGGCACGATGCCGCCTGAAGCACGGCTGCACGAAGCCAGCGTCGCGCTGGATGGTGGCGAGGACGGGCTGGATGTCCAGCGCCGGATCGCGGCGG
>JBDTDV010000070.1:0-52782 GCA_039922875.1 Microbacteriaceae bacterium | reverse complement strand
CCAGGGTGCCGGTGGCGGCGGATAACATCAAGCCGGATAACGGTGTGGCCAGCCGCGGCAGCACGACCTGGGTCTCCGGGTCTCCGAAGCGCGCGTTGAACTCGATCACCCGAATACCCGATGCGGTCAGGATCAGCCCGCAGTACAGCAACCCGATGAACGGGGTCTGCTCGCGGGCGAGCTGGCGCACGGTCGGCACCGCTACGGTCTCGATAACCTCGTCGACGAAGCCGCTCGGCAACCAGGGAAGCGGGGAGTACGCACCCATGCCGCCGGTGTTCGGGCCGGTGTCGCCATCGCCGAGGCGCTTGAAGTCCTGTGCCGGTTCCAGCGGCAGCACGGTATGCCCGTCGCTGAGCAGGAACAGCGAGACCTCTTGGCCGGTGAGGCACTCCTCGACCAGGACGTTGCCGCGCACCAGCCAGCGTTCGGCGTGGGCCAGCGCCGCGCCGCGATCCTGGGTGACCAGCACACCCTTTCCGCCCGCCAGACCGTCGGCCTTCACGACATAGGGGGCGCCGAAGGAGTCCAGCGCGGTCTCGACATCCGGCAGTGCGGATGCCAGCACCGCGCGTCCGGTGGGCACTCCGGCTTCTTCCATGATTCGCTTGGCGAAGGTTTTGGACCCCTCCAGTTGCGCAGCCGCCTGGCTCGGGCCAAACACCGGGATGCCGCGGGTGCGCAGCGCATCGGCGACGCCGGCAACCAGTGGCGCCTCCGGGCCGATCACGACGAGCTCGACGTCGTGCTCGATCGCGAAGTTGGTGACGGCATCCTGGTCGAGGATATCGAGGGCAGAGACGGCGGCGTCGGCGGCGATTCCGGCATTGCCCGGCGCGACGATGATTTCGTGAGCCGCGCTCTCACTCCGCAGCGAGGTGACGATGGCATGTTCGCGCGCGCCCGAGCCGAGGATCAGAATCTTCACCCCTCAATGCTAGTTTGCGGGCTAGTTTGCCGGGCTAGTTAGCGGGGCCAGTTTGCCGGGCTAGTTCGCGGGGCTGGTTTGCGGGGCTGGCGCTCGCCGCTCGCCTCGTTCGCCTCCCTCGCCGTGGCGTGCGACGGCGGGCGCGGTGCGGGGCGCATGACAAAATGGAGCGGTGGGACGGGCACGGATCGCCGAGGCGGTAGGCAGCGCGGCGGTACGCGCCGCGCTCGCGGCACCCGTCGACCGGGAGACGACCGCGATGGCGGTCCGTTATCTGCTGCAATTGCTTGCCGAGCGCGCCGAGGGCAACACCCTCGAGGTGCGAGTTCCGCCGTTCGGCGCGGTGCAGTGCATCGCCGGGCCCAGGCATACTCGCGGCACGCCGCCAAACGTGGTCGAGATGGATGCCGCGACCTGGCTGGATCTGGCTTCCGGGCGTCTCCAGTGGGCTGAGGCCGTGGCATCCGCGGCCGTGCACGCGTCCGGCCAGCGTGCCGACCTCTCTGCGCAGTTGCCGATCGTGTGATCGGCTCCCGCTGGGCACCCGGCACGATGCCAGCAGCGATAGGTGACAATAGACGCTATGGACCAGAACCAGGACGAGTCCGAAACAGCAGAGCCCGACCCGACCCCGTCCGACACAGCCGAGGCGGCGACCATCACGCCGGAGTCGGTGCTGGTGCGGCGCTCGCCGCGATACTTCCGGTTCATGTTCGCCGGCGCGGTCGTCTTCGCGGTGATCGCCCTCATTCTGACCGTGACGTTCCCGGCGCAGCAGAGTTTCAGCCGAATGCAGGTCTTCGGCTTCCTGTTGCTGATCGGGGTCGTCGTCGGCATCGCTTTCGGCTCGATCGTGGCGCTCATGGTGGAAAGATCCGGCCGGCGCAAGGGCCAGAAGGTTGTGGCCGATAGACTGGAGGTGCGCGCCAGTCGCGGCGATTCTGCCGAGGCGGGCGAGGCATCCGCCCACAATCCCACCAATTAGTTAAGGGGAATCGGCTTGGTCGGTGGCGACGGTCTGCTCAATCACGACCTACTGTACGGCGAGAAAGGCCCGCAGGATGCCTGCGGCGTGTTCGGTGTCTGGGCGCCCGGCGAGGAGGTCGCCAAGCTCAGCTTCTTCGGGCTGTACGCATTGCAGCACCGTGGGCAGGAATCGGCCGGCATCGCCACCAGTGATGGCACCAAGATCCTGATCTACAAGGACATGGGCCTGGTGTCACAGGTCTTCAACGAGGCTGCGCTGAACACTCTGACCGGGCACATCGCCGTCGGACACACCCGGTATTCGACCACCGGTGCCTCCAGCTGGCAGAATGCCCAGCCCACCCTCGGCCGTACCGCCACCGGCACCGTCGCGCTCGGGCACAACGGCAACCTCACCAACACCGCCGAGTTGCTGCGCCTGGTCTCCGAGCGGTATCCGGAAACCGATGGCGAGCTCTCCCGCGGCAACACCACCGACACCGCGGTGATCACCGCCTTGCTGACCGGCGATCTGGATCACACGTTGGAGGCGACCGCAGCCGAGGTGCTGGCACGGCTGCGCGGCGCGTTCAGCCTGGTTTTCATGGATGAAACGACCCTGTACGCGGCTCGCGACCCGCAGGGCGTTCGGCCCCTGGTACTCGGGCGCCTGGACCGCGGCTGGGTGGTGGCATCCGAAACCGCGGCACTGGACATCGTCGGCGCCAGCGT
Organism: Microbacteriaceae bacterium; assembly: GCA_039922875.1. Classification (GTDB taxonomy): domain Bacteria; phylum Actinomycetota; class Actinomycetes; order Actinomycetales; family Microbacteriaceae; genus JBDTDV01. The sequence continues at coordinate 50,156 of JBDTDV010000070.1, read as the reverse complement.
GATCCGCGAGGTCGAGCCGGGCGAGTTGATCGCGATCGACGAGAACGGCCTGCGCTCGCAGCGATTCGCCGAGGTCAACCGGGCCGGATGCGTATTCGAGTACGTCTATCTCGCCCGTCCGGACACCAGCATCGCCGGTCGCAGCGTGCACTCGGCTCGGGTGGAAATGGGCCGCCGGCTGGCTCGGGAACATGCCGTCGAGGCCGACCTGGTGATTCCGACACCGGAATCCGGCACCCCGGCCGCGATCGGCTATGCGGAGGAATCCGGCATCCCGTACGGCCAGGGACTGGTCAAGAACGCTTATGTCGGCCGCACCTTCATCCAGCCCTCGCAAACGATCCGGCAACGGGGCATCAAGCTGAAGCTCAACCCGCTGCGGGAGGTGATCAAGGGCAAGCGCCTGGTTGTTGTGGACGACTCGATCGTGCGCGGCAATACTCAGCGCGCCCTGGTCGCGATGCTGCGCGAGGCCGGTGCCGCGGAGGTGCACGTGCGGATCTCCAGCCCGCCGATCACCTGGCCGTGCTTTTACGGCATCGACTTCGCCTCGCGCGCCGAATTGATCGCCACCGGCCTGAGCATCGACGAGGTGCGGCAGTCCATTGGCGCCGACTCGCTGGGCTATCTGTCGGAGAGCGGCATGGTCGAATCCACCGAACAGCCGCGCTCGTCGCTGTGCACCGCCTGCTTCACCGGGGTATACCCGATCCCGCTGCCCGAGGCACACCATCTGGGTAAGAATCTGCTCGAGCGCACACCCACGTTGTTCGACGACGGGCTCAATGATGGCCTCGAAGGGGGTTCGACCGACCAGGCGGGTGCCTCTGCAGTGCTCTCGCCGGCAGCCTGTAATCCGGGCCCGGACGCCGAACTCGAGTCCGTGATGGGGACCGCCGCCGCGCGGTCTCACGGCCGGGATCGCGCGTGACCGGCGCATCCACGGGGTCACGGCTCAGCCGGGGGCGTCGATGACTGACCCCTACGCCGCGGCCGGCGTCGACACCCGGGCGGGCGACCGGGCCGTCGAACTGATGAAGGCGGCCGTCTCGGCGACACACGGACCCGAGGTGCTCGGCGGGTTCGGCGGTTTCGCGGGGCTGTTCGACGCATCCGCCCTGAAGTCGTTCACCACACCATTGCTGGCGACCTCGACCGACGGCGTGGGGACGAAGGTTGCGATCGCCCAGGCCATCGACAAGCACGACACGATCGGCCAGGACCTGGTCGGGATGGTTGTCGATGACATCGTGGTGGTTGGCGCCAAACCGCTGTTCATGACCGACTACATCGCCTGCGGGGCGGTCCTGCCGGAGCGGATCGCGACGATCGTCGCCGGGATCGCCACCGCCTGCTCCGCCACCGGCACCGCGCTGGTCGGCGGCGAGACCGCGGAGCACCCCGGGCTGCTCGGACCCGATGACTACGATGTCGCCGGCGCCGCCGTGGGTGTGGTCGAAGCGGATGCCGCCCTCGGCGTCGATCGGGTCATGCACGGCGATGTCGTGGTCGCGCTGGCCTCCTCCGGCCTGCACGCCAACGGGTTCTCGCTGGTGCGCAGCGTTCTTCGCGGGGCCGGAATCGGCTATCGTGATCGGCTCGACGATCTTGGCGGGGTGGTCGGAGAGGTTCTGCTGGAACCGACCCGGCTCTATACCGCCCCGGTACTGAGGATGCTCGCTGACCCGGCGCTGGCGGCATCCGTTCACGCGTTCAGCCACGTCACCGGCGGGGGGATCGCGGCCAACCTCGCCCGGGTGTTGCCGGTCGGCTCGTGGGTCGAGATCGAACGCTCGATGTGGTCGCCCGCTGCCGTGTTCCGGGTGCTCAGCGACCTGGCCGACTCGACACTGGAAAGCGTCGAGGGCACCTGGAACCTCGGCATCGGCATGTTTGCGATCGTGGCTCCGGATGCTGCCGATCGGGTGATCGCAACCCTCGCGGCCGACGGGATCTCGGCTTGGGGCGCGGGGCTGGTGTCTTCGGCGCCGCGGGACGTCTCCGGTTTCGTGCAGGGCGCCAAGGGAGTCGTCGGCGGCGCCGTGCGGCTGGTCGGCTCCTACGCCGACTGAACCCCTAGCCGCGTCGGCTCCCCGGAAGCGGGTAACCGGCCGCTGGGCCGATACCGGTCCGAGCGCACCAGGATCACACCGACCACGATGCCGATACCGCCGCAGAGCTGAACCAGGCTGGGGAGCTCGCCCAGAAGCAGCCAGGCGAAGACCACCGCGAAGATGACTTCGGTCAACCCGACGAACGACGCCACCCGGGTACCGAGCCGACCGGTCGCGGCGATCCCGATCACATAGGCGAACACCGTCGGTACCAGAATGAGCACGAGCACCGGCACGAGCCAATTCGTCTCCCAGCCGAGCAACCCGACCGGGCGGTCGGTGAACGTCATCGGCAGCAGGCCGATCATGCCGAGAACCGCGATCACGGCGGCCGCGATCACGAGGCCGCCGCCGGCCAGGACCAGCGGCGGCAGGCTGTCGCCGACCCGCGCTGACATCACAAAATACCCGGCAAGGCTGACTGCCGCTCCCAGCGCCCAGAGGATTCCAACCGGGCTGACCACGGTGGGACCGGTGAGATCCAAGACCAAGACCATCCCCAGCATGGATGCCGCCGCGCCGACCATCGTCAACACCCCCGGTCGCCGCCGGGTGCGCAGCCAAACCACCGCCACGATCAGCACGGGCGCGAGATATTCGATCAGCAGCGCGACGCCGACCGACACGTGCTGAATTGCGTTGAAAAAGCACACCTGTGCTCCGACGACGGCGACAATGCCGTACCCGGCGATCAGCCAGGCGTTGCCCGAGAGCAGCCGCCACCGTCCGCGCAGGGTGAGGAGGGTCGGCACCAGCAGTACCGCAGCCGCGCCGGCGATCCGCAGCAGGACCGCTGCACCAGGCGACCAGCCTGCATCCATCAGGGACTTTGCGATCGGCCCGGACAGAGCGAACGCTGCCGCCGATCCCAGTGCCATGAAGATGGCGCCGGATGCGCCGCGCATGCCCGCGGCCGCGTGCGCAGGTGTCCCGTCCGGTACCCGCGCGGTCGGATCCGCGGTAGGCGTACGCGTCATGAGAAAACCTGTTGCATACTATCGACCCTAAGCGCTCGGGTCGACAGGAGTCAATTCGCTGTTTGCCCGTGACACCGATCTGTCGGACACCGCCACCGTCGGGCCGGTCCGTGGGACCAACCGAGCGGGTTCAGCGAGGGGTTCTGACGGCTTTCGATCTGCGCCTACTGGGTTCCGGCGAGGGTCGCAGTTGCCCGGTTTCCCTCGGCGGCCGGCGAAGCCACTGCCGGAATGGTCGGCGACGCACTCGTGCTGGCACAAAAGGTATGGCCCGATACCGGTCCGCGCGTACCAGGATGACCCCGACGATAATCCCGACTCCGCCGGTGAGCTGGATCAGGGTCGGCAGCTGCCCGAGCAAGATCCACGCGAATAGCACCGCGAACAGCACCTCGGACATCCCGAGGAACGAGGCCACTCTGGTTCCCAGCCGGCCGGTTGCCGCAATTCCGATCACGTACGCAAACGCCGTCGAAACCAGAACCAGCACGATCGTCGGTATCAACCAGTTCGTCTGCCAACCGAGGAGAACGACCGGTTGGGCCGAATATCGCAGCGGGAGTAGTCCGGTGAAACCAATCATCGCGATCGACACGGCGCCCACCGCGAGTCCGCCGCCGGCCAGGACCATCGGAGGCAGCGTGTCCCCGACTCTGGCCGACATGACGTAGTAGCCGGCCAGGCTGAGCGCTGCGCCCAGCGCCCAGGCAATTCCGACCGGGCTGACCGCTATCTGGCCGGTGAGATCCAACACAAAAATCAGGCCCACTATGGACAGACCGGCACCGATCATGGTCATTGCGCCGGGACGACGTCGGGAACTCAGCCACACCGCCGCGACCATCATCACCGGCGCCAGGTACTCGATCAGCAGGGCGACCCCGACCGACACATGCTGGAACGCATTGAACAGGCAAAGCTGCCCCCCGTTGACCACGACGATGCCATAGGCGGCGATCAACTTGCCATTGCGGGCCAATAGCCGCCAGCGGCCGCGGAGGGTCAACAGGGTCGGCACCAGGAGTACGGCGGCTGCGCCACCGGTTCGGACCAGCGCCGCTCCGCCCGGCGACCAGCCGGCGTTCATCAGAGCCGTCGCGAACGGGCCGGACAGGGAGAACGTTGCGGCGGCGGCCAGCGCGAGCAGGACGCCTCCAGGGGCACCGGTCGACGCGCCACGGCCCGGGGCGCGTGTCATGGGATAACCTGGTGCATGGTCATGACACTATTCGATCAAACGGACAGGAGTCAACATGCTTTTTGCTCATGAGACGGATGCGTCGCTCGCCGCGACAGCCGGGCTCGTTAACTCCGCAGCCGATTCCTCATACAGCGGCAGCGACGAACTGGCCACCATGGAAGACCTCGTTGCCTACCTGGACCGATACGAATTCACCCAGGCGCGGTTCGGCGGTGAGGCCGAGGTCGGTCGAGTGCGCACGCTTCGGACCCGGCTGCGCACCTGGTGGGACATCGGCGAGCGCGATCTCGCGTCCGACGTCAACGCGGCGCTTCGGGAGGCAAAAGCACTGCCGCAACTGGCAAAACATGACGTGTGGGACTGGCATTGGCACGCGGCCGCCCCGGACGCCCCGATAGCAGACTTGATCAAGGTGGAGGCCGCGATGGCGTTTGCTGATGTGATCAGGGCCGGCGAACTCGACCGGCTGCGGTCGTGCGCGTCCGAGGACTGCTGCGCTGTCTTCATCGACCTCACCCGCAATCGGTCCAAGCGCTACTGCGATGTCGGAAACTGCGGCAACCGCGCGAACGTCGCAGCCTACCGCGCCCGCAAGGCGGCTGCCGCACCTGCTTCGAAGTCGCGGTGATCCTCAGCCGCGCCACCAGGTGTCGTGCGGCGTGACCGGAACGCGGCGCTTGTGCTCGGTGGCCAGGTAGCGGGCCTCGATCGCCTCGGCCACTTCTGGCAGGACCTCCTTGCCTTCCAGATAGTCGTCGATATCGGAATACTTCATTCCGAGGTCTGCCTCGTCGGTCTGCCCCGGTCGATCGTCGAGCAGATCCGCGGTGGGAACCTTCTGGTACAGCCGCTGGGGGGCACCGAGTTCTCTGAGCAGCGCGCGGCCCTGCCGTTTGGTTAGACCAGACAACGGCATTACATCCGCGGCGCCGTCGCCGAACTTGGTAAAGAATCCGGTGACCGCCTCCGCGGCATGATCGGTGCCGACGACCAGCATGCCGCGCTGGCCGGCGATGGCGTACTGGGCGATCATCCGCATCCTGGCTTTGGCGTTGCCCTTGACGAAGTCCGTCAGCTGCGCCCCGAGAGCGTCGGCATACTCGTCCTGCATCCCGTCGACGGCGCGCTTCACGTTGTAGTCGACGACCTGATCCGGCTCGATGAAGTCCAGCGCGAGCTGAGCATCCGCCTCGTCGCGTTGCACACCATACGGCAGCCGAACCGCGACGAATGTGGCCGCCATTGCCTTCCGTCGCACCTGCTCGACGGCGAGTTGGCACAGTCGACCGGCCAAGCTGGAGTCCTGCCCTCCGCTGATGCCCAGGATGAGCCCCGAGGCGCCGGTGTGAGAAAGGTAGTCCCGCAGGAAGCCGACCCTCGCGTCGATCTCCGGTGCGGGCTCGAGGGAAGGCCGGGCGCCCAGTGCCTGGATGATCTGTGCTTGTCGTTCGCGCATGCAATGCACGATAGTCGTGTCGCCGCCGGCGTGCCCCGGCATCGTGGCTCATCTGGGGCGTTTGACTGGCGTCCGCTCCGTCAGCCCGAACTGGGGGTACCACGACGGTGTGTTCGGCTCGGCTGGTCTGTCAATATGAGGGCGGGCTCCCGGGGCGGCCCGCCAGCCAGCGCTATCCTTCACGGCTCCGCGACGACTGAGGCTCAGATGAACGTTCGCTCTGCCGCTGTGCTCTTGATCGTTGCGGCGTTGGCTTTGACCGCGTGCTCTACCGCGGAGCCGGCTGTGTCGCAGTCCTCCTCCAGCACCGCGCCACCGTCCTCCCCCAGCACGTCGTCGCCATCCTCCTCCACCACCACGCAGCCGGCTGCATCCCTTTCGGCTGCATCCCCATCGACCGCGTCGCCGCAGCCGGTCGTGGTCGACGAGTTGGGCAGGGGCGGCCAGGAGCTGCCGGTCGACGTGGACGTGGCCGGCCCCAACCAGGTTGTTTTCCGTAAGATCACCCTCAAACCCGGGGCCGGCACCGGGCTGCACTGCCATGACGGCCAACTCATCGCCGTCGTCGAAAAGGGTGTTTTCACCCACTACGCGCCCGTGTATCCCGGCGGTGTGCACACCTACGTCGCCGGGGACTCCCTGGTCGAAGGCGCGAGTTACGTTCACGAGGGTAAGAACCAAGGCACCACGGATGTCGTTCTTCTGGTCACCTATGTCATTCGCGCTGGGGACCCGCTCGCGGAGACCGACCTCAGCAAGTGCGGGCACTGAGCAGCGTCGGCGTCGGCGTCGGCGTCAGGGTGCCGCTCGACAGGCGGGATTGCGCGGGGGTGCGGCTCAACAGGCGGGATTGCACGGACTAGGCCGGAGCATCCTGATGAAGGTGACACGGGCGCTGAGCGCGTCGGCTACCCTCGCCGTATGCCATTTTCCTGGGACGATTCGCGGCGGGCCTTCACGGAGGCGGCCGACTGGTTCATCCGCACGACCGCGTTGGTCGGTGATCGATGGGAGCGCCCCGGTTTGGGTGAGTGGGATGTCCGGGCGCTCGTCGGCCACACTAGCCGCTCCTTGCTGACGGTCGAGTCCTACCTCGGCCGCCCGGCAGCCGGCGTCGAGATCGCCTCCGCGGCCGACTACTTCCGCGCCACACGAGCTATCGCTTCCGGTCCCGCTGTCGCGGCCCGGGGCCATGACGCTGGGACTGCCCTCGGTGCGGATCCGGTAGCGGCAGTGGCAGAGATCGCCGCGCGGGTTCTGCCCATCATCGACGGCCAGACCGGGGCGGAGCTTCTGACCACGATTGTGGGCGGGATGCGCCTTGGCGACTACTTGCCGACGCGCACCTTCGAGCTGACGGTGCACACGGCCGACCTCGCGGTGGCGCTTGGAGTACCGGCAGATGTACCCGCGACGGCTGCGGCGCAGGCACTGAGCATCGTCGCCGATCTGATCATCGTCGACGGCACCGCGGCAGCAGTACTGCTGGCCACAACCGGTCGGTCTGGTCTTCCGTCAGGTTTCTCGGTCCTCTGACAGACAGAACGGCACTACGCGCGCTTGGGCTGGTCCTCGGCCTCGTACTGCACCCGATCGTCCAATTCCACCCGGTCTTCGAATTCGCCGGTCCCTTCGTATCCGACCGAGCCCTCGGGCTCGTAGTCGGCCCACTTCGCGTATTGTTCGTCGTTGTGGGAATGCCCGGTCAACTCGCGTTCGAGAGCGTCGTAATTGACGTCGGGACTGAAAGACTTCAGCTCACGAGCGATCTTCGTGTGCTTTGCCTTTTGACGGCCGCGCCCCATGCGAGACCCCCTTACGATGCCAGGCCGGGTGAGCGATGAGTCACCCAGGATTCCAATCCGGAAGTATGAAAACTACAGGTTAGTTTAGCATGCAGGGCTTCGGATGCCGCGGCGTGCGCTCCCAGCGGAAAGTGGTCTGATCGGGCCCGGCCAGCGGTGTGACGAACACGCAGGTCGTGGTCATCTGCGCCGGTCAGGCCGAGCTTGCCGTCGCGTACAACGTGCGCCGATTCGTACGCTACCTCTTTCGCCGGGACTTCGGGCGGTGCCTGGGCGGGGGCGGAGCGACTGGTATGGCCTTGGTCCGCGTGGCGGCCGATGCGGGCGGCAGCGGCTTGCGCGCCACCGGTCGGGGCGGCCGGACCGGCTCCCCACGGCGGTCTTGACCGGGAAGTGGCCGGGATCGCCGCCCGTAGATCAACGATGACGAGTCCAGCAACCAGGGAACCAGCGCGACCGTCACGCCATGGACCAGCATCAATTGTTGGCGCATCCGGTGGGCGCGGTGGTTGTGCAGCAAGGACTCCCACCAGTGCCCGACGATGTACTGCGGCAGATACACGGTCACCACCTCCGAGCCGTGTTCCTCCCGGCGCTTCTTGATGTACTTGACCAGCGGGAAGCCGTAGTCGCGATACGGGGAGTCGATGACCTTCAGCGGCACATGGATGTTCTGCTGCTTCCAGTCCTTGCGCAGCGCAGCGGTCGCCTCCTCATCGGTGGAGATGTGGATCGCCTCCAGCGAATCGTGCCGGGCGGCGATGGCGTAATCCAACGCCTTCAACGCGGGCTTCTGCATCTTGCCGATCAGCACGATCGCATGGTCGCCCCGGCTACCGAAGGTGGTGGTGGCATCCACCTGCACTTCTTCCTCCACATCGCGGTAGTACCGGTTCACGCCGAGCATCAGCAGGAACAGGATCGGCATGAAGATGAAGACCAGGTACGCGCCATGAGTGAACTTGGTGATCGTGACCACGATCAAAACTCCGCCGGTCAGAATCGCGCCGAACGCGTTGATGGACAGACTTCGGATGATGCTTCCGCGGTCCCGCGCGCCGCCGCGCAGCAGCGTGATCCAGTGTTTGATCATCCCGGTTTGGCCCAGCGTGAATGAGACGAACACCCCGATGATGTAGAGCTGGATCAGCTGAGTCAGGTTGGCCCGGTAGATCAGCAGCAGGATGCATGCCATCAGTGCAAGCACGAGCATGCCATTGGAGAAGACCAGCCGGTCGCCGCGGGTGTTCAACGCCTTCGGGGCATAGGAGTCATTGGCCAGTACCGCGCCCAGAAGGGGGAAGCCGTTGAACGCGGTGTTGGCCGCCAGCAGCAGCACGACGGCGGTCGCAGCCTGCACCAGGAAGAAGAGTGCGGAGTTGTTTCCGAAGACCGAGGAGGCGATCTGCGCGATCAGACTACGCTGCGGCTCGGTCGCGCACCCGTCCCAGCCGAGCAGATCGCACGGATTCTCGGCGTAGTGCACGTGAGTGACCAGCGCGATCGCGGTCAGCCCGGCAAAGAGCACGATGGCGATGCCGCCCATCATGGCCAGCGTGGTGCGTGCGTTCCTGATCTTCGGGGTGCGGAACGCCGGCACTCCATTGGCGACCGCCTCCACCCCGGTCAGTGCGCTGCATCCGCTGGCGAACGAGCGCAACAGCAGCAGGATGAAGGCCGCCTGGGTGAGACTCTCTCCGCGAACCGTGTAGCCGGCGGATTCGGCCAGCGGCGCGTGTCCGGTTGCGGCCTGGATCAGACCCATCGCAATCATCGCGAAGATGCTCGCGATGAACACATAGGTGGGAATCGCGAACGCCTTGCTCGATTCGCGCACCCCGCGCAAGTTCACCGCGGCGATCAGGATGACGAACGCGATCGCCAGCTCCACCCGCCAGGTGCTCAGAAACGGCAGGGCGGAGATGATGTTGTCCACCCCGCTGGCAACCGATACGGCCACCGTCATCACGTAGTCGACAAGCAGCGCCGATGCCACAACGAGGCCAGCCTTCTCGCCGAGGTTCTTGTGCGCGACCTCGTAGTCGCCGCCTCCGGAGGGGTATGCCTTGATCAGCTGCCGGTATGAGGCGACGACGGTGATCATCAGCACGATGACCCCCAAGGCGACCCAGGGGGCGAAGCTGAGAAAGGCCAGCCCGCCCAGGGTCAGGATCATCAGCAGTTCCTGCGGCCCATACGCCACCGACGACAGCGCGTCGCTGGCGAAAATGGGTAGGGCCAGGTGCTTCGGCAGCAGTTGACCCTCCAGCTTTTCGCTGGGCAACGGATCGCCGATCAACCATCGTTTGGGGGAGCGCCCCTCGGTTGTCACGAGGGATGACACTACTCTTTGCGTGCCGCGTGTCAAGTTGGGCACCGCCGCCTGTCACGCTAAGCTATTTGGCTGGTTCTTGCGCTCTCGGTGTGTCGGCTGGCCCAGCGGCCGCGGCGTTGTCGTTCTCTGAGCGTGTCGACGGCCCGGTGCCGGCTATCGCGGCGAGCACGTCCGCTCGCACCTGAGCCAGCCGCGCCCGCAACAATGAGACGGTCTGATCGGATATCAAAGACGTGGCCGCATGCGATCGCAGGTCGGTGCGCAGCTGTTGGCGGAATTCGTTCAAGGCGAGCTCGGCATCCCGGATTGCCGCGTTCGAGTCGCTCCTGGCATCCGGATGCGCGCCACCGGTCGCACCGCTGGCGGCGCGCCTGGCGTCCCGCGCCGCGGAGGCGAGGTCGGCACGCAGGCTGCGCATCGCCGAGTTGACCCCGGCGCGCACCTCGTCGGCCAGCCGTCGCACGGAATCGGTGACGCCGTTCTCGATCACGGTCAACTCCTCCTGCCGGTCGGCCAGCTCTTGGCGGCCGGCCTGGGTGATCTGGTACACGGTCTTGCGCCCGTCGGTGGTTTTGGAGACCGATCCCTCTTCCTCAAGCTTTGCCAGCCGCGGGTATACCGTGCCGGCGCTGGGGCTGTACGTTCCGCCGAACCGGTCGCTGAGCGCCTGGATCAGTTCGTAGCCATGCTTTGGCGATTCGGCGAGCAGGCTGAGCAGGTACAGGCGCAGGTCGCCGTGCGCGAAAACGGGCGGGGTCATGCCGATGCCTCCTCGGAGTGGGTTTCGGCGGCCCGGCGCACGACCGAGACGTTTCCGGATACCGAGTTGCAGCGCACCTCGACCCAGCTGCCGTGCAGCGAACCGGACGTCGCGTTGTAACCCTTGCCGCGCACCCCGGTGATGTATTTGTCGTCGAGTTGGAGCCGGCCGGAGACGGTATTGATGTTGAACCGGGCGCCGAGGCCTTCACTGAGCCGGATTGTGGTGTTGCCGCTGACCGTGTTCGTGCTGATCTGGTCCGGTGAGCCGGTGGCATCCAGGAAGATGTCAGCCGACACCGAGTCGGCGCTGAACTTTTCGATCGCGCCGCTGGCGGTGATGTCTCCGGAGATCGTGTGCGCGTTGATCCGGCCGACCTGATCGCGGACCGAGAGCTCGCCGTTGACGGCGTTGAGATCCAGGTCGCCGACCATCTTGTCGATGACCACGTCTCCCGAGACCGTGCTGATCTTGGCGTCGGCGTGCAGGCCGGAGATCAGCCCGGTCGAGGAGACGACACCGAACTTCAAGGCGACGTCTCGAGGGACCAGCACGCTGACATCGGCTCTGGCGCTGCCGCGGAATGAGCTGAACACCTCGATGAAGTTGTCCCAGCGCAGTTGCGGATGGTCGATTTCAAGGGTGTCGCCATCCATCGAGACCTTGAGCTCCTTGCCGGCCACCGAGTGCACTTCCACGCGCGCGCCCGGCTCGTCATGGCCGATGATGTCGACCTGGCCGCGGATCAGTCCGACCTTGAGCTTGCGCACGATTTCGAGGTCGATCACCGTGGTCTCGCCCGGCTTGATCAGCCATTTCTCTAGTGACATGATGCGTTCCTCCGCTGTCAGACCGGGTCGGAATACCCGTGAAGTTCAAGCTATATCGTGTTTGGTTCCGTTCACGATATATCGCGTCCCCAATTTCTGCAACCTCGCACAGCGAGCGGACCTCGCTAGCGCCGATCCCCTACCCCTCCGGAATCCAGCGCCGAGTCCGGGCTTTTTGCGGGTATTTGCGCGGCTGACCCACAAGAAGCCCGGACTCGCGGAGGGGCGGAGCCGGGCTTGGTGGCGAACAGCGGCAGCGTGAAGCCACACAGCGGGCCAATCAGCAGGGCGAAGGCCAGGGTGCCCAAGCCCACGTCTCCGCCGAGCAGCCAGCCGACTCCCAGTGCCGAACCCTCCACCAGGGTGCGGCCAACCCAGAGCGGCCAGCCGAGCCTGGCGTGGATGCCGGTCATCAGCCCGTCACGGGGGCCCGGCCCCAGCCTGGCCCCGATATACAACCCGGTGGCGGCGGCCAACAGCAACAGCCCGCCGGCGAACAGCGAGATCTGCGCCCAGACCTGGGTCATCTCCGGAAGTACCCAGAGCCCGAAATCGATGCTCGGCCCGATCAGCAACGCGTTGAGAACGGTGCCGATCCCCGGCTTTTGCCGCAGCGGTATCCACAGCAACAACACCAGCAGGCCGATCACATTCGTCAGGATGCCGATGCTGACCCCGGTGTGTCGGGAGAGGCCCTGCGCGAACACGGTCCACGGATCGACACCGACCGCAGCACGAATCATCATCGCGTCCGCGAATCCGAACGCAAAGAGACCAATCAGCAATCGGGTCAGTCGTCTCAGCACAAGAACCAATCCAATTAGAGATCATCCTGGTAATCAAGTAGCCAATCTGCCTATAGTGGCCTCATGCCGGATGCACAACTCAGTGCCAGAGCGCTTGAAACCGCGCTAGGAGCCTGGCGGAGCAGCGGCCCCGCGAACGCCGCATTGGCTGACCGGATTCGGCTGTTGGTGCTCGACGGCCGCCTGCCGACCGACACCAGGCTGCCCGCCGAGCGCGACTTGGCCACGCGCCTTGCCCTCAGCCGGACGACCGTGACCGCCGCGTATCGGCGGCTGCGTGAGGCAGGATACCTGCTCAGCCGGCGCGGCTCCGGAAGCGTGACCCGGCTGCCCCGGCGAGGGCCCGGCCCGGTTTCGGTGTCGGACGACGGCATCCTGGATCTGACCCGAGCCACTCTGCCGCCTATCGAGGGCATCGTCGAGGCCTCCCGCCGCGCCGTGGACGCGCTGCCGGCGAGCCTGGCGCACGGTGGATTCGATGCGGTGGGAACGGCCGCCTTGCGCGCGGCGATCGCCGACCGGTACCGCACCCGCGGGATGCCCACGGCGGCAGAACAGGTCATGGTCACCCTCGGCGCGCAGCACGCGATCTCGCTGCTGTCCCGAACGCTGCTCGGCCGCGGCGACCGGGCGCTGATCGAGACGCCCACCTACCCGCACGCATATGAGGCGTTGCGCGCGGCCGGCGCGCGGCTGGTTCCCGTTCCGGTCAGCACCGAGTCTGGCTGGGACGAGGCCGCGCTGCTCCAGGCGCTGCAACACACCAGCCCGACGGTGGCCTATCTGATGCCGGATTTCCACAACCCCACCGGGCGCAGCATGCCGATGGCGATGCGCGAACGCGTACTCAGTGCGGCCGCTCGACAAGGAACGGCGCTGATTGCCGACGAAACCACCGCTGAACTGAACATCGACCGAGTGGGCGCCTTTGCGCCGTTCGGCGCCGCTTCGGGTGCGCGGGCCGGTGCCGCTGCCAGCACCGCGATCCTGATCGGCTCGGTCGGCAAGACCCTTTGGGGTGGCTTTCGGGTCGGCTGGATCCGGGCCGAGCCGGCCCTGATCCGAAAGCTCGTGGCAGCGCGCGCGGCCGGCGATCTGGGCACCCCGGTGCTGGAACAGTTGATCGTCACACAGCTGCTTGCTGAGATGGATGCCATCCTGCAGCGCCGCCGAGACCAATTACGCGCCAGCCGCGACAGCATCCGCGCTCAACTGAACGATCGGTTTCCGGACTGGAGCGTGCCGGAGGTCGACGGCGGGGTTGCCGCGTGGGTGAACCTGGGCAGCCCGTCAAGTTCCCGGCTCGCCCTGGCCGCCCGCAGCCAGGGGCTGCTGATCACGGCAGGACCGCGGTTCGGTATCGACGGCGCCTTCGAGCGGTACCTGCGCATTCCGATCGGGTACCCGGCCGAGGAAATGGCCCGTGCTCTGGACGCGCTTGAGGCCGCCTGGCTGTCGGTGCCGCGGCACCCGCTGCCGGAGACCGCGTATCTCTCCGACGTCGTCTGATCGATTCGCTCAAAACTCGCAATTGACTTGCTCGCTCGCGCGGCCTACGATCTAATATATCAGTTTGTAGTCGTTTATATACGCGTGCGAAGGAGCACCTAGTGGTTGATCTACTGACCGCCCCGCTTGCCGAGGTCGATCCGGAGGTGTACCGGGCAATCAATGCCGAACTCGGCCGCCAGCAGGGCACCCTGGAAATGATCGCCTCGGAGAACTTCGCTCCGGAAGCGGTTATGACCGCCCAGGGATCTGTACTGACCAATAAATATGCCGAAGGGTATCCCGGGCGGCGCTACTACGGCGGCTGCGAGCACGTCGACGTCATCGAGCAGTTGGCAATCGACCGGGTAAAAGCCCTGTTCGGCGCCGAAGCTGCCAACGTGCAGCCGCACTCGGGTGCGCAAGCCAATGCCGCGGCCATGGTCGCGGTGCTCGAGCCCGGCGACACCATCCTCGGCCTGGACTTGGCTCACGGCGGGCACCTGACCCACGGGATGCGGCTGAACTACTCCGGCAAGCTCTACAACGCCGTCGCCTACCATGTGCGGGAATCCGACATGCTGATGGATATGGCTGAGGTGGAGGCGCTCGCGCTGCAACACCGGCCCAAGCTGATCGTGGCCGGTTGGTCGGCGTACCCGCGGCAACTGGACTTCGCCGAATTCCGTCGGATCGCGGATCTGGTCGGCGCCTATCTGATGGTCGACATGGCCCACTTTGCCGGCCTGGTGGCCGCGGGACTGCACCCGAATCCGGTACCGTACGCCGACCTGGTGACCACCACGACGCACAAGACGCTCGGCGGTCCGCGCGGCGGCGTCATCCTGAGCACCCAGGCGTTGGCCAAGAAGGTCAATTCGGCGGTCTTCCCCGGCCAACAGGGCGGCCCGTTAGAGCACGTGATCGCGGCGAAGGCGGTCTCCTTCGCCGTCGCGGCATCCGATGCCTTCGCGGAGCGCCAACGTCGCACCCTCTCCGGGGCACAGATCCTTGCTGAGCGACTGCTCGGCGCCGATGTCGCCGCCGCCGGAATCTCGGTGGTCTCCGGCGGCACAGACGTGCATCTGATTCTGGTCGACCTGCGCAACTCTGAACTGGACGGGAAACAGGCCGAGGACCGGCTGCATCAGATCGGGATCACGGTCAACCGGAACGCGGTGCCGTTCGATCCGCGTCCGCCGATGATCTCCTCCGGCTTGCGGATCGGAACCCCTGCCCTGGCCACCCGCGGATTCGGAGACGACGATTTCCGGGAGGTTGCGGACATCATCGCCGTCGCGTTGAGCACCGAATTCAGCGACGACCGTGCCCGCGAGCTGCACGACCGCGTTCAAACGCTGACCGAGAAATTCCCGCTGTACTCCAACCTGACCCAGGCCGAAGGCCTGACGCCATCCACGAACCTGATCGGAACCGTCGCATGAGCCAAGAACCGCTCCCGGAACCACCAGCCTTCCTCTGGCACAATCCTGAGCCGAAGAAGTCCTATGACGCCGTCATCATCGGCGGCGGGGGCCACGGGCTGACTACCGCGTACTTCCTTGCCAAGAACCACGGCATGACCAACATCGCCATCCTGGAACGTGGCTGGCTCGCTGGTGGCAACATGGCCAGGAACACGACGATCATTCGCTCCAACTATCTCTGGGACGAGAGCGCGGCGATGTACGAATTCTCGCTCAAGCTGTGGGAGCGACTGCCGGAGGAACTGGAGTACGACTTCCTGTTCAGTCAGCGCGGCGTGATGAACCTTGCGCACACCCTGCAGGATGTCCGCGAGAGCGTGCGCCGGGTCAGCGCGAACAAGCTGAACGGCGTGGATGCCGAGTGGTTGAGCACCGAGCAGGTGCACGAACTCTGCCCGATTTTGAACACTTCCCAAGACATCCGCTACCCCGTCCTCGGCGCCACGTACCAGCCGCGCGGTGGCATCGCCAAGCACGATCACGTGGCCTGGGCGTTCGCCCGGAAGGCGGACCAGCTCGGCGTCGACATCATTCAGAACTGCGAGGTCACCGGGTTCATCAAGGACGGAAACAAGGTGGTCGGCGTGGAAACCACCCGAGGCCGGATCAATGCAGGCAAGGTGGGGCTCGCCGCGGCCGGGCACAGTAGCGTCCTGGCTGAAATGGCCGGCTTCCGACTGCCGATCCAATCGCATCCGTTGCAGGCGCTGGTCTCAGAACTGAATGTTCAGGTGCACCCGACCGTGGTGATGTCCAACCATGTGCACGTGTACGTCTCCCAGGCGCACAAGGGCGAATTGGTGATGGGCGCCGGGGTGGACAGCTACAACGGCTACGGCCAACGCGGCTCCTTCCACGTCATCGAGCACCAGATGGCCGCTGCCGTCGAGCTGTTCCCGATTTTCGCCAGGGCGCACATGCTACGCACCTGGGGCGGGATCGTCGATGTGACCCCGGATGCCTCGCCCATCGTCAGCAGGACGCCGATCGAGAACCTGTTTGTCAACTGTGGCTGGGGCACCGGCGGTTTCAAGGGCACTCCGGCGGCCGGCTGGACTTTCGCGCACACCATCGCAACCGGCGAACCGCATCCGCTTAACCGCCCATACGAGCTGGACCGGTTCGAGACCGGCGCGCTCATCGACGAACACGGCGCCGCCGCCGTGGCGCACTAGTTTTACTGGGAATTTGGGAGAATCATCATGATGCTGATCACGTGCCCGTACTGCGGGCCGCGCAACGAGACCGAATATCACTACGGCGGGCAGGCACACATCCCGTTCCCGGCTGAGTTTCTCGCCGAGGACGAGTTGACCGACCGCGAGTGGGCCGAGTACCTGTTCTACCGGGACAACACGATGGGCCAGTTCGCCGAGCGCTGGGTGCATTCGGCCGGCTGCCGACGCTGGTTCAACGCGATCAGGGACACGGTGAGCTATGAGTTCCTCGCCGTGTATCCAATGGGCGATCCCCGCCCCGCAATTCCTGTCCGACCGACACCATCCAGTGAGGGAAACCGATGAGCGCGTCACGACGGCTGCCGACCGGCGGCAGGATCGACCGGGGCACCGAGCTCCGCTTCACCGTGGATGGACACGAGTACGCCGGGCATCCCGGAGACACGGTGGCCTCCGCACTACTGGCAAACGGCGTGATCAACGTCGGAGCATCGATTTACCTTGACCGGCCGCGCGGCATCGTCAGCGCCGGCGTCGAGGAGCCCAATGCGCTGCTACGGATCAGCGGCCCGTGCGCCGAATCCATGCTGCCGGCCACCACCGTCGAGGTGCACGAGGGTCTGGAGGCCGAGACGCTGTCCGGCATCGGCCGGCTCGATCCGTCCGGCGACGAGGCACTCTATGACAAGAAGCACGTGCACACCGATGTGCTCGTGGTCGGAGCCGGTCCGGCCGGAATCGCCGCAGCCGTGGCCGCGACCCGGACCGGAGCACGAGTGATCCTGCTCGATGAGAATCCGGAGATCGGCGGCTCGCTACTTTCGGCGCGATCCGAAACGATTGACGACCGCCCGGCGTCGGAATGGATCCGCTCAGCCGGTGAAGAGTTGGCCGATCCTGCTCAGCCGGGCGAGTGCACCGTTCTGACCCGCACCACCGCGTTCGGCAGCTACGACGGAAACTATGTGATCGCGTTGCAGCATCGCACCGACCACTTGAGCCAGCCGGCGCCGCAGGGCGTTTCCCGCCAGCGGGTCTGGCACATCCGCGCCAAGCAGGTGATTGTCGCCGCAGGATCCCACGAGCGGCCTCTGGTGTTCGCGGGCAACGACGTCCCCGGCGTGATGTTGGCCTCGGCTGTGCGCAGCTATCTGAACCGTTACGCGGTCGCAGCGGGTTCGCGGGTGGTCATTTCGACCACGAATGACTCCGCCTACGAGACCGTGGCGGATTTGCTCGCCGCCGGCATCGCCGTGGTCGCGATCGCCGACACCCGGCCGGAACTTTCCGCCCGAGCCGCCATGGCGGAAGCGGCAGGGCTGCGCGTGCTGCCAGGCAGCGTCGTCACCGCCGCCTTTGGCACCTCCCGGATCGACGGGGTCGAGATCGGCGGACTCGACGCGGCCGGCGCCCTGACCGGGGTACGGGAGCGGTTCGAATGTGATTTGCTGGCCGTCTCCGGCGGCTACAGCCCGGCGGTACATCTGCACAGTCAGCGCCGCGGCCCCCTGACCTGGGATGACACCATCGCCGGTTTCGTGCCGGCTGGCACGGTGCGCGACCAGCAGGTAGTGGGGGCTGCGCGCGGGAGCTTTGGCCTGTCGGACGCCCTCGAGCAGGGCATCTCGGCCGGAGCCTCTGCCGCAAAGGCGGCTGGGTTCGCGGCGGTGAGCACCGCCGTTCCTCGTGCTGAAGCGACCCCGGCTGCTTCGATGCGGCCGATCTGGCTGGTGCCGGGCGCGGAGGGCGGCCCCGCAGACTGGGACACCCACTTCGTCGACCTGCAGCGCGACTCCACCGTCGCCGATGTGGCTCGCGCGGTCGGCGCCGGCATGTTCAGCGTCGAGCACGTCAAGCGCTACACCTCGATCAGCACCGGTAACGACCAGGGCAGGACTTCCTCGGTCAACGCCATCGGCGTGATCTCGGAGCTGCTGCGCGACGGATCGGGCGCCGAGTCGATGGGACAGATCGGGGCGACAGCATCCAGAGCCCCGTACACGCCGGTAGCTTTCGCGGCCCTGGCCGGCAGTGAGCGCGGCGAGTTGTTCGATCCGGCACGGCAGACCTCGATCCATTCGTGGCACCTCGAGCACGGCGCGGTCTTCGAAAATGTGGGCCAGTGGAAGCGGCCATGGTACTTCCCGCGAGCCGGCGAGGACATGGATGCCGCGGTGGATCGGGAGTGCCGCGCGGCCCGCGAGGGCGTCGCCTTCATGGACGGCACGACGCTCGGCAAGATCGAGACCTGGGGTCCGGATGCCGGCGAATTCCTGAACCGGATCTACACCAACGCATTCAAGAAGCTCGCGGTCGGCTCGGCCCGGTACGGCGTGATGTGCACTCCGGACGGGATGATGTTCGACGACGGCGTTACGATGCGCCTGGCCGAAAACCGGTTCTTCATGACCACCACCACCGGCGGCGCGGCCAAGGTGCTGGACTGGCTGGAGGAATGGTCCCAGACCGAGTGGCCGGAACTCGACGTCACCTTCACCTCCGCGACGGAGCAGTGGACCACCATCCCGGTGGTCGGACCGTTGTCCCGTCAGGTGATCGCCAAACTCGCACCGGATCTCGACGTCTCGAACGAGGCGTTCGGGTTCATGAAGTTCCGCCAGACGACGCTCGCCTCCGGGATCCCAGCCCGAATCTGCCGGATTTCCTTCTCGGGCGAACTGGCCTACGAAATAAACATCTCGTCCTGGTACGGGCGGGCGGCCTGGGAGCAGGTCGCTGAAGCCGGCGCCGAGTTCGACATCACCCCGTACGGCACCGAGGCAATGCACGTGTTGCGTGCCGAGAAGGGCTTCCCGATTATCGGGCAGGATACCGACGGCACCGTCACACCGCAGGATGCCGGGATGGGCTGGGTGATTTCCAAGACCAAGGACTTCATCGGCCGGCGCTCTTACTCCCGTGTCGACACCAAGCGTGAGGGCCGCAAGCATCTGGTCTCGGTGTTGCCAGTGGACCGCACCAGTCGGCTCCCCGAGGGCACGCAGTTGGTCGCCAAAGACGTGCCGATCACTCCGCAGGACGGACCGGTGCCGATGGAAGGCCACGTGACCTCCAGTTACCACAGCGTGGCCCTGGACCGGCCGTTTGCGCTGGCAATGATTAGAAACGGGCGTAACCGGATCGGCGAGCGTCTGCTCGCCCCGGTAGGCGACCGCCTGGTTGAGGTCGAAGTCGCCGGGACCGTGCTGTACGACCCAGAAGGAGCAAGACGAGATGGCTGACACCGACGTGATCGGACTCGTGGAGTTGCGCCGTAGCCCACTTCAGCATCTGACCGGCGAGCTCGCCGCGGCATCGGTGCCGGGGCCGCGCGGGGTCAGCTTGACCGAGCGTGCGTTCTGCACCATGATCTCGGTGCGCGTCGGGCCGCGGACGCCCGCGGCCGCCCGCCTGGAGCAGGTGCTCGGCGCGGCGCTGCCGAAGCCGGGTGGCACCGTCACGGCATCCGCCGAATATCAGGTGTTGCCGCTGGGCCCGGACGAGTTCCTGGTGTTCAGCGCGACGGAGGACGACGCGTTGACCGCGCGGCTGACCGAGGCGCTTGGCGAGGACCCTGGGCTCGTCGTTGATCTTTCGGCCAATCGCACCACGCTGGAGCTGAGCGGGCCGTCGGCCAGAGCGGTATTGGAAAAGGGCGCCGTGATCGACCTGCATCCGCGGGCGTTCGGCCCGGGATCCGCGGTCTCCAGCACTCTCGGCCCGGTTCCGGTGATTCTCTGGCAGACCGACGACGCGCCAAGCTATCGGATCTTGCCGCGGGCTTCGTTCGCCGATTACACCGCACGGTGGCTGTTGCACGCAATGGTCGAGTTCGCCGGACCGGAGGAGTCATCGTGGCGCTGAGCGCGCTTGACCTCTACTCGATCGGCGTCGGCCCCTCGTCCTCCCACACCGTTGGTCCGATGCGCGCGGCGCGACGGTTTGTCCAGGCGCTGGAAGACTCCGAACAACTGGCCGGGACGGCCAGGGTGCAGACCCAACTGTTCGGCTCGCTTGGTGCGACCGGAAAGGGACATGGCTCGGACAAGGCGATCATCCTCGGGCTCCAGGGCGAGGACCCGGAGTCGGTCGAGACCGCGACTATCGATGAGCGGGTGGCCCACGCCCGCGAGGCTGGCGAGTTGCAGCTCGGCGGCCACCATCGGGTCGCCTTCGATGCGAAAGAGGACCTGGTATTGCACCGGCGCAAGACGCTCCCGGCGCACCCGAATGGGATGACCTTCCAGGCGCTGAATGCCGATGGCGGCAGCATCTGGCAGCGCACCTATTACTCGGTCGGTGGCGGCTTCGTCGTCGATGAAGATGCCATCGGCGCCGACCACGTCGTCACCGATGAGACGCCGATTCCCTACCCGTTCAGTTCGGCGGAAGAATTGCTGGCGCACTGTGCCGCGCAGCAGCTCAGCATCGCCGAAATCATGCTGGCCAACGAACTCGTCTGGCGCCCCGAGCAGGAAGTGCGCGCCAGGCTGCTGAAGCTGTGGTCGGTGATGCAGGATTGTGTCGCGGCGGGGTGCGGGAGCGGGGGCATCCTGCCCGGAGGGCTGAAGGTCAGGCGCAGGGCGCCGGCGCTCTACGCCGAGCTGTCGGCGAAATATGACGACACCGACCCGCTTCGGGCGATGGACTGGGTGAACCTGTTCGCGCTGGCGGTCAACGAGGAGAACGCCGCGGGCGGCAGAGTGGTCACCGCGCCGACAAACGGGGCAGCGGGCATCATCCCGGCCGTGTTGCACTACTACGTCAAGTTCGTGCCGGGTGCCGATGATGACGGTGTGATCCGATTCCTGCTCACCGCCGCAGCCGTCGGCATCCTGATCAAACAGAATGCCTCCATCTCTGGCGCCGAGGTCGGCTGCCAGGGGGAGGTCGGCTCGGCGTGCGCGATGGCCGGAGCGGGCCTCTGCGCGGTGCTTGGCGGCACCGTCTCTCAGGTGGAGAACGCTGCCGAGATGGGGCTGGAGCACAACCTCGGTCTGACCTGCGACCCGGTCGGCGGGCTGGTGCAGATTCCCTGCATCGAGCGCAACGCCCTCGCCAGCGTCAAGGCTATCAACGCGGCGCGTCTGGCGCTGCACGGCGACGGGGAGCACAAGGTGTCGCTGGACACCGTGATCAAGACAATGCGGGAAACCGGAGCAGACATGATGAGTAAGTACAAGGAGACCTCCCGCGGAGGCCTGGCCGTCAATGTGGTTGAGTGCTGAGCGATGACGATCACCTACCCCACTGTCGGCGCTGAGACGACCGAGGTCACTGTCGAGCATGTCCTCACCCTGGACTGCCCCGAGGCGCCGGGGATCGTCCGGGCGGTGTCTGGTTACCTCTACGACCACGGCTGCGACATCATCGATAACAAGCAATTCGGCGATCGTCGTTCCGGACACTTCTTCATGCGCCTGCACCTGATCCGCGGCGTTGGTGCGTCGGGAACCCAAGAGTCCAGTACCGTGGAGCTCCGCGCCGGCTTCGAATCCATTGCCGAGCAGTTCGGGATGCGCTGGGATCTTCAGCTGCACGGTGCCAAAAAGCGCGTCCTGATCATGGTCTCCAAGTACGGGCACTGCCTCAACGACCTGCTGTTCCGGGCGCGGACCGGTGACCTGCCGATCGAGGTCGTGGCCGTCGTCTCCAACCATCTGGACCATGAGCGCATGGTCGACTGGTATGGCATCCCGTATTTTCATGTTCCGGTGACTGCTCAGACGAAGCCGGCTGCCGAGGCCAGGCTGCTCGAGCTGGTCGACGAGTATCAGGCGGACCTGGTGGTGCTGGCCCGGTACATGCAGGTGCTCAGCGACCAGCTGTGCACGGAACTGTCCGGCCGTGCGATCAACATCCATCATTCCTTCCTGCCGTCATTCAAGGGCGCTAGGCCGTACCAGCAGGCGTACGAGCGTGGGGTGAAGCTTGTCGGTGCCAGCGCGCACTACGTGACCGGCGACCTCGACGAGGGCCCGATCATCGCCCAGCAGGTAATCAACGTGGATCACACCCTGGAGCCGAAGGACCTGGTGGCCGTAGGCCGCGACGCGGAGACCGCCGCCTTGACCGAGGCGGTGCGCTGGCACTGCGAGGGCCGAGTGATCATCCAGGGCCGCCGTACCGTCGTGCTGCGCTAACCTTTCCTCCGCGAGCGCGCAGCGACGAGTGCGCGCTCGCTTTCGCGTGCGCCGGCCACCCCGTCGCTGACGCGTGCGTGCGCTGAAACGGGCGCTGGTCGGCGAACACCGCCCAATCGAGCGCACCCGCCGCCGTTATCGGGAT
Source organism: Microbacteriaceae bacterium (assembly GCA_039922875.1). Lineage (GTDB taxonomy): Bacteria > Actinomycetota > Actinomycetes > Actinomycetales > Microbacteriaceae > JBDTDV01. The sequence goes on along the minus strand of JBDTDV010000070.1, from coordinate 27,431 downwards.
GCCTGCGGTTCGGCTGCACGTGATGAAGGCCCCCGCCGGTAATGAACCGGGCGGGGGCCTTCGTCGCGAGGCTGGGCTTTAGCAGCGCAGCCTGGTGCCCTCTGGGTCGAACGCGGGCTCGACGCCGACGGTGGCGGGGATCCGCCGGCCGAAGTAGCCGATCTCGACATGGGTACCGACCGCGGTGTGTTCGGTTGGCAGCCAGGCGTAGGCCAGCGGAGTGCCCAGTGTGTAGCCGTACGCGGCAGAGGTCACATACCCGACCGTCTCGCCGCCGACGAAGACCGGCTCGGAGCCGACCACGATGCCGTTGGGCTCGTCGATGAGGAGCAGGCTGAGCTTCTGCTGCGGCTCCGGCGCATCGACCAGCGCCTCCCGGCCGAGGAAGGACGGCTTGGTCATCCGCACGGCGAAGTCCAGGCCCGCCTCGGCAGCCGTGTGGTCGTTGGTCATATCCGAGCCGAACGAACGGTATCCCTTCTCAAGCCGCAACGCGTTGAAGGCGCCGCGCCCGGCGGCAATGATGCCGTGCTCGGCACCGGCGGCCATCAAGGTGTCCCACAGGGTCAGTCCCAGATCGGCGGTGCAGTACAGCTCCCAACCCAGCTCGCCGACATAGGACAGTCGCATCGCGGTCACCTCGACCAGGCCGAGGTAGGCGGTCTTCGCCTTGAAGTAGCCGAAGCCCTGGTGCGAGAAGTCCGCGTCGGTCAGCGACTCCACCACCGCCCTGGCCTTTGGCCCCCAGATGCCGATGCAGCAGGTGCCAGGGGTACTGTCGCGCACCTGGACGCAGCTACCCTCGGGCAGTCTGCGGCGCAGCCAATCCTCATCGATCGCCCCGTTCGCACCGACCTGGTAGAACTCCTCACCGAGCCGGGCGACGGTAATATCCGAGTGGATGTGACCGTTCTCATCGAGCATCAGGCAGTAGGTCACCGAACCGATCGCCCGATCAATGTTCGCCGTGACGAGTTCCTGCAAGAACGCGGTGGCACCGGTGCCGGTCACCTCCAGCCGCTTGAGCGCGGTCATGTCGTAGAGCGCGACATCCGTTCTGGTGATCGCAGCCTCGGCGGCGATCGTCGGCGACCAGTACCGCGCCGCCCATTCGTCCGGCTGCGGGATGTGCCAGCCGGTGTTGCGCTCACTGGTCAGCAACGCATCGTTTGCCGCGTACCACTGCGGGCGCTCCCAGCCGTTGGCCTCCAGGAAGACCGCGCCGAGTTCCTGCTCGCGCGGATAGAACGGGGTGGTGCGTAGCGGGCGCGAGTGCTCGCGCGGCTGCAGCGGGTGCATGATGTCGTACACCTCGACGAAGTTCTGGCAGTCGGTGGCCTGGACGAACTGCCGTCCGAGCTGGAACTTTTCGAACCGGTTGATGTCGCAGGCGTGCAGATCGAAGGATGTCGACTGCCCGTCGACGATCCACTCGGCCATCGCTCGGCCGACGCCGGCGGAATGCGTGACCCAGACCGCCTCGGCAAACCAGAAACCGTCCAGGCTCGGGTGCGGCCCGAGCAGCGGCATGTTGTCCACGGTGAACGAGAACACTCCGTTGATCGCGCCGGTCAGCTCAGCCCCGGCGGTTGCCGGGATGATCCGCGCGCTTTCAGCCAGCGCGAATTCGAAGTCGTCCGGGGTGAATGGCAGCACCGACGGCATCGACCCGGTGGCCTCGACCTTGGACCAGTGCGTCAGCTCGTCGACGGCGACCGGCATCGGCCGGTGCCGGTAGGAGCCGATGCCCAGCCCGGTACCGTTCTCGCGGTAGTACAGGTCGGCATCCTGGTGCCGAAGCACCGGCCTGGTCGCCTCCGCGGTGTGCCCGGCGAGGGCCGCCAGAGGCTTGGTCCAGGTGTGCTGGTGCGCCAGCGGAGTCAGGGCGAGCTTCTGACCGACCATTGCCGCGATCTTGGGCCCCCAGATTCCCGCACAGCAGACCACGATGTCGGCAGCAAGGTGTCCGTGGTCGGTATCAATCCCGGTGACCTTGCCGCCGTCGGTGGTCACACCGAGCACCTCGTGGTGGTCGAGCACGCGTGCGCCGCGGGAAACCGCCCGATCCAGTTGGGCTGCGATCGCCCGCACCGATTTCGCGATGCCGTCGCTTGGCACATACAGCCCGCCGTGCACGACATCGGGATCAAGCAGATCCCAGGTGGCGACCGCCTCAGCCGGGTCCATCAGCCGGGCACCCTCCAGCCCCCAGGCCTGTGCATACCCCAGGCGTCGCTTCAGCTCCTCAGCCCGTTCCGGGGTGGTCGCGATCTCCAACCCGCCGACCGACAGAAAGCACGGCTCACCGTGCCATTGCAAGCCGCCAAGCTTGTCGACGGTGTACTTCGCCAGCTGAGTCATCACCTTTGACCCGTTGGTCTGGAACACCACCCCGGGAGCGTGAGAACTGGATCCGCCTGCTTCCGGCAAGGGGCCGGCGTCCACCAGAGTGACCTCACTCCAGCCTTTCGCGGTGATCTCGTCCGCCAGGGCGGCTCCCACCACCCCGCCTCCGATGATAATGACCTTCGGCTGAGTCATCGATGCTCCCATTTCGCTATGCACTGTTCTTTCTGTATATGCGCCGGACACTCGGTTCTCCCGAGTGCCCGGCGCGTTCGATTGGTTCGGATTGGTATTGCGGTTACTACCGGCCTACTTGAGCCAGGCGTCGACCTTGGACTTGTTGGCGTCGACCCACTTCTGCGCGGCCGCAGCCGGGGTCATCTTGTCAGCGGTGATGTACTTCGCAACCGTGTCCTGGTCGGCGTCGGTCCAGTGGAACGCCTTCAACAGGTCCGCGGCCGGCTTGTTCGACTGTGCGAACTTGACGGTCATGACCTTATTGAGGTGGTACACCGGATAGTCGCAGGCGACGGCGGACGCTACCGCATCGCAGCCTTCCGTCCACTTGGGCAGGCTCACATTCTTCAGCGGCACCTCGGCGAGGAACCACTGCGGGGAGTAGAAGTATCCGATCATCCAGGTCTTGTTCGTCTCAGCAGTACGGAACGCTTGAATCAAGGCCGCTTCCGACCCGGAGTAGACCACTTTGAAGTTGAGCTTCAAATTCGTCACCAGGGCGGCGTCATTCGTGACGAAGGCTGGGTCACCATCGAGGAACTGGCCCTGGCCGCCGGACTCTGGAGTCTTGAAATTGTCTGCATACTTGTTCAGGTTGTTCCAGTCCAGGATGTCTGGATGTGCCTTTGCCAACCACGGCGGAACATACCACCCGATCTTACCGATGTTCCCGGTCAGGCCAGCGTCCTCCGCGACCTTCTGATCCGTGATGTACTTCTTGGCCAGGTCTTCGTGGCCCCAGTTCTCGATGATCGCATCAACGGTGCCGTCGCCGAGTCCCTGCCAACCGACCTGCTCGGTCAGCGGCAGCTGCTTGACCGTGCAGCCCAGACGCTTCTGAGCAACGTAGGTGTACACCGCCGCGTTGGCGGTGTACCCGACCCAGTCACTCATGGCGAGTTTGACGGTGCCACACTTCGATGTGCTGTCCGATGAATTCGCGCTGGTGTTCAGCGAACTACTACAACCGGTGATGAGCAGCATGGATGCTGCCAAGATGGCTGCGCTACTGAAGTAGCGCCGCCGGCTGGCGCTTGTCAATCTCATGATTGGTCCCTTTCTTGGTGCGTTGGTGATGCTGATGTGCCGTGTTGACTTCGGAAGCCCCAGGGGTACGCATGTTGCGTTGTGCTGCGGCCTGCGTGATCCGATCGAGCATGATGCCGAGCATCACGATTGCCACCCCGGCGGCGAGCCCCTTGCCGAAGAGCGAGATTTGACTGAAGCCTGCGACCACGTCGTAACCCAGCGCGCCGCCGCCGATCAGGCCGCCGATGACGACCATGGCCAGCACGTAAATCAGGCCCTGGTTGGTGGCCAGAGTGAGCGATTTCCGCGACATCGGCAGTTGCACTTTGGTGATTATCTGCCACGGGTTCGAGCCGGTGGATTCCGCAGCCTCGACGGTGTTCTTTGACACGGCCGACACACCGTCGGCGATGATCTTGATTGCCACCGGCGCGGCATAGATGATCGCGGCGGCGATGGCGGTGAATCGCGACGGTCCGAACAATCCGAGGAATGGCACCAGGTAGACGAACGATGGCATGGTTTGCGCCGCGTCGAGCCCGGGGCGGATCAGTCGGTCTATTCGAGTGGACCTGCCCATCGCAACACCGACGACGATTCCGAGTGCCATGGTGACGATCGTGGCGATGATGGTGGAGGCGAGTGTGATCATCGAGTCCTCCCACAGTCCGACCGCGATGATCACGGTGAGACACAGAGCGGAGACGATGGTGGCGCGGATTCCGCCGAAGAGCAGCGCGACCGTGAGGATCACCAGAGCCACCAGGATGAATGGCGTCTCGGTCAGCATCGCCTGGAACGGGTTCAGGATCCAGACCGTGAAGACTTCGTTGAGATTGATCGTGACCAGCGAGAAGGTGTGCTGCACCCACGTGCTGAAGCCGTTGATAACCTCGGCGAGCCAATCGCCGAAATTCACCTCGGTCGGGAATTGAGCCGCCCACAGGACGGTCCGCGAAAGGTAGATCGCGATCGCGGTGATCGCGAGCCCGATTATCAGCCCGACTCGGCGTGCGCGCTTACGACCGGCACTCGTGCTTCGTGCGGCGACTTCGGCTCGGGTGCTGGCCGCGGTCGTCACCCGGTCAAGCACGATTGCCAGGATGACGATGGCCAGGCCGGCGACGAAAGCGACGCCCACGTTGAGCGATTGCAGGCCTTGCAGCACCGGCACGCCCAACCCAGGCGCTGCGATCAGCGCAGCGATGGTGACCATCGAGAGCGCCGCCATCACAGACTGATTGATGCCGACCACTATCGACCTCCTGGCCAGGGGCAGCAAGACGGTCCAGAGGCGTTGGCTCCGGCTGACACCCAGCGAGTCGGCCGCCTCGGCGACGGTTGCCGGTACGGTCCGGATACCGTGCGCGGTCAGCCTGGTCACCGGGGGGGCCGCGTAGATCACCGTAGCGATGACGGCAGACGCCGGGCCGATGGAGAAGACCAGCGCTAGCGGTGCGAGATAGACGAAGGACGGCAGGATCTGCATGAAGTCGAGCACCGGGGTGACCAGGCGTTCCACGCGGGGGCTGAGCCCGGCCGCGACGCCCACCGGGATGCCGATCAGGAGAGAGAAGAACACGGCCGTGAGAGTCAGTGCGAACGTCGCCATCGACTCTGTCCACAGTCCCAGCAGCCCGAAGGTGAGGAAACCGGCTGCGGTCAGGATAGCGACCTTGTAGTTTCCGATCAGCCAGGCGATCCACGTGACCAGAACGATGACGCCGAGCCAGCCGATCTCAGGCAGCTGCAGGCCGACATCGGTGTGCACGAAGATCTGGGTGAACATCGACGCGAGCCAGCCGACGATATCGCGGATCGCGTCGAAGAAGTACACGAATACAGGGCTGCTGTCCCGGTTGTCGCCGACCCAATTGTTGACCTGGTCCAGCCACAGGTGGAACGGTGTCGTCTGTGCCGTCTGCAGCGGCAAGTTCAGCATGTTGTTGAATATTCGCCAGCCGATCAACCAGGCGACAATCACGATCGCAAGCGGGTACGCCCAGCGGGGGATCCGGCGTCGGATCGTGACCGCCTTCGAATCCCGCTGCAAGAGATCGCCAGCAGACACTAGAAGCTCTTCTCGCCAGCGACCTCGCGCAGTATCGCATCGCGGTCCACCACACCAATGGTGACGCCGTTGTCCACTACCCGCACCGGAACGGGCGAACCGAGCACCGTCGGGATCGCGTCGACGATCACGGTCGTGGCCGGCAGGCTTGGTCCGTCGCCTGGCAGATCGTCCGGGACCGGGGTGACCACCCACTTGAGGGTGAGCACCTGGGATCGGGAGACATCCGAGACGAAATCGGCGACATAGTCGTTTGCCGGCGCGCCGACCAGCTCGTCGCCGGTGCCGATCTGGACCATTTCGCCGTGCCCCATGATCACGATCCGGTCACCGAGCTTCAGCGCCTCGGTGAGGTCGTGCGTCACGAAGACCATCGTCTTGCCCATATCGCGGTGCAGCCGGATCACCTCGGCCTGCATGTCCCGTCGGATCAGCGGGTCCAGGGCAGAGAACGGCTCGTCGAACAGCAGCACGTCGGGGTCGGACGCGAGCGCCCTGGCCAGGCCGACGCGTTGCTGCATGCCGCCTGAGAGCTGGTCGGGGAAGCGATCTTCGTAGCCGTGCAGTCCGACCAGTTCGATGACCTCATGCGCTCTGGCGTGCCGAGCGGCCTTGCCGATGCCGCGGATTTCCAGCCCGAACGCGGCGTTGTCGATGACCGAGCGGAACGGCAGGAGCCCGAAGTGCTGGAACACCATGGACACCTTGCGTCGGCGCACCTCGCGGAGTTCGCTCGCGCCGAGGTTCAGGATGTCCTGCCCGCGCATCATCACCTGGCCGGCGGTCGGTTCGATCAGGCGGGTGAAGCAGCGCACCAGCGTCGACTTGCCGGATCCGGACAGCCCCATGATAACGAAGACCTCGCCGCGGGCGACGTCGAAACTGACGTTGCGGACCGCGGTGACGCATCCGGTCTTTTCCAGAATTTCATCGGCGCTGAGCTGGGCCATCGCCGGGTCCGCCACAATTTTCGCGGCATCGGACCCGAACACCTTCCACAGGTTCCTGATCGAGAAGTCGACGTCCAAGGATCCGGCTGCGCTTTCGGTATCGGTGCCAGCCACTGCGGTTGTGCTCATTGTCGTTTCCTGCATCGTCGGAGGTTCGGATTCTTCGCCGCGGATCAGGCGTCAAACCACAGTTGCGGCTTGGGATCGATGTTCTGCCAGATGTGTTTCGTCTCGCGGTATTCGGCGAGGCCGGCCAAGCCCAGTTCGCGTCCGTTGCCGGATTGGCCGAAGCCGCCCCATTCGGCCTGGGGAACGTACGGGTGGTAGTCGTTGATCCACACGGTCCCGCACCGCAGCGCCTCTGCGACACGTTGTGCGCGGGAGGCATCCGAGGTCCATACGGCGCCGGCCAGCCCGTAAATGGTGTCGTTGGCCAGACGAATCGCCTCGGCTTCGCTCCGGAAGGTTTCGACGGTGAGCACCGGTCCGAAGGATTCGTCTCGCGTTACGGACATGCCGCTGCGGCATCCGTCCAGAATCGTCGGCGGGTAATAGAAGCCGTTGGCCAATGCCGGGTCAGCGGGCAGGATGCCGCCGCAACGCAGCACGGCGCCCTCGGCGATGCCCCGTTGAACGTAGTCGTGCACCTTGGCACGGTGCGCTGCAGAGATCAGCGGCCCGGTTTGCGCGGACCTGTCGAACGGGCCGCCCATTCGGATTCGACCGGCGCGCGCGACGACCTCGTCCAACACCGCGTCGTGGATCTCTTCGGCGATCAGCAGCCGGGCTCCGGCGGAGCAGACCTGGCCGGAGTGCAGGAAGACCGCGGTGAGGATGTGATCCACCACGGTTTCGAAATCGGCGTCGGCGAAGACGATGTTGGGGTTCTTGCCGCCGAGCTCCAGTGCGACCCGTTTCACCGTCGCCGCCCCCGCGGCCATGATCGTCTTGCCGGTGTTGAGCCCGCCCGTGAAGGAAACCAGGTCCACCCGCGGATCTGAACTGAGCACTGAGCCGACCTCGACTCCGGTTCCGGTGACCAGGTTGGCGACGCCGGCCGGCAGACCAGCCTCGGTGAGCGTTTTCATCAGCAGAATCGCGGTGGACGGGGTGAGTTCGCTTGGCTTGAGCACGAAGGTGTTACCGGTCAGCAGGGCAGGAGCCACCTTCCAGGAGACCTGTAGCAGCGGGTAGTTCCACGGCGTGATCATGGAGCACACCCCGACGGGGGCGTAGACGATCCGGCTGATCGCGTCCGGGTTTCCGGTGTCGACGACTCGACCAGCGTCGGCTCCGGCGACATCGCCGAAGTAGCGGAAGCAGGCGATGATGTCGTCCATGTCGTACTCGGACTCGATAAGCCGTTTGCCGGTGTCCAGCGACTCGGCACGGGCATAGAGCGACTTGTCACGGGTGAGCAGGTCGGCGGTGCGGTGCAGCAGTGCGCCGCGCTGCTTTTCCGGTACGGTCGACCAGACACCGGAATCGAACGCGTTCCGTGCCGAGGCGATGGCGCGTTCGGCGTCCTCCCGACTGCCTGCGATTACCGTCGCGACCCGGCTGCCGTCGGCCGGGCAGTGGATTTCTTGGACTCCACCGTTAACGGAGGCCGCCCATCGGCCGTCGATGAAGAGACCCTCAACTGTGCTCGCCGCATCATCTCTGGTGAGTGCGGCAGTACCGGTTGCGGCGATGCTGGTGGCTGCGGATACCGGACTGTTCACGTCGTATCGTCCTCGGATTCTGCTCGGTTGTTTCTCATGACTAGCGCTGCTGTGGAACACCTCAGGCGGGTGTCAGGCCTGCCGAGACCAAACCGTTGCATACTCCGCATCACGTCGCTGTGTCTGCAACATTCTCAGCCCGGAGGTCCAACGGTGTCAAGTGGCCCAGGCGAATCAGTGTTCCTCGATCTTGGCGTCGTGTCGGTAGAACGCGACAGAACTCGGCGCCATCGGTTCCCTGCCGAGAATCAGGTCAGCAGCTTTCTCCGCCAGCATCATCACCGGAGCATAAATGTTGCCGTTGGTGATGTATGGCATGGCCGAGGCATCGACCACCCGCAGTCCCTGGGTTCCGTGCACCCGCATGCTCAGCGGATCGGTGACCGCCAGCGGGTCGCTGGATGGTCCCATCTTCGCGGTGCACGAGGGATGCAGCGCCGTCTCTGAGTCGCGAGCGACCCAGTCCAAGATCTCCTGATCGGTCGATACCTGGGGTCCAGGCGAGGTCTCACCGCCGTTGTACGGGTTCATCGCCGGCTGACCGAGGATGTTCCGGGCGACCCGGATCGCCTCAACCCACTCGCGGCGGTCCTGATCGGTGGACAAGTAGTTGAACCGGATCGACGGGTGGGTGCGCGGATCGCGTGAGGTGATCTTCACCGCGCCCCTGGTATCGGAGTACATCGGCCCGACGTGCACCTGGTAGCCGTGGTGATGATCCATACCCGAGCCGTCGTAGCGTACCGAGATCGGCAGGAAGTGGAACATCAGGTTCGGGTACGTCACATCATCGTTGGAGCGTGCGAAGCCGCCGCCCTCAAAGTGGTTGGATGCCGCCGGCCCGGTGCGAGAGAGGATCCATTGCAGTCCGATCAGCGGGTACCGCCACTTGGCCAGATACGGCTGCATGGAGACCGGCTCCAGACACGCGTGCTGGATGTACACCTCAAGGTGATCCTGCAGGTTCTGGCCGACGCCGGGAAGGTTCACGACGGACCGGATGCCGAGGCGGGCCAGGTCTGCCGCGTCGCCGACTCCAGACAGTTGCAGCAGTTGTGGGGTGTTGATCGCTCCGCCGCAGAGGATGACCTCATTGGCGCTGACGTGGGTCTTGCGAGCGCCCCGCCGGTAATCGACACCGGTTGCTCTGGTGCCCGCGAATGTGATCCCGGTGACCAGCGCATGGGTGCGCACGGTCAGATTGGGCCGGCGCAGATTCGGCCGCAGGTAGGCGCGGGCGGCCGACAGCCGCTGGCCGTTGTGCACGTTACGGTCGAAGGGTGCGAAGCCTTCCTGCCGGTAGCCGTTGACGTCCTCCGTGCGAGGGTAGCCGGCTTCCACCGCGGCGTCGAAGAAGGCGCCGAACAGCGGGTTGGTGGCCGGTCCCCGTTCCAGCACCAGCGGGCCGCCCTTGCCGCGGAACTCGTCGTCGCGGTCGGCGGCCAGGCAGTTTTCCATCCGCCGGAAATACGGCAGGCAGTGCGAGTATGACCAGCTCTCCATGCCGGGGTCGGCACCCCAGCGCTCGAAGTCGAGCGGGTTGCCGCGCTGGAAGATCATCCCGTTTATCGAGCTCGAGCCACCGAGCACCTTGCCGCGCGCGTGGGCGACCCGGCGGCCATGCATCTGGGGCTCCGGATCCGACTCGTAACGCCAGTCGTAGAAGGGATTACCGCTGGGAAACATCAGTGCGGCCGGCATTTGGATGAAGAGATCCCACGGGTAGTCGCTTCGACCCGCCTCCAGCACCAGTACCGTCCTGGTGCCGTCGGCGCTAAGCCGGTCCGCGAGCACGCAGCCGGCGCTGCCGCCGCCCACAATGACGTAGTCGAAGGTGTTTTTGGTCATCGGCAGATTCTCCTGGATAGCGTAGAGTGGTGCGTCAAATGGAGGTTGGTTGCAGCATGAGCAACGAAAAGAGTGAAGTTACCGGTGCGCAGTCCGTCGATCGCGCGGTGACCGTGCTCGAAATCATCGCCAGGCGAGGCGACGCGAGTGTCTCGGAAGTGGCAGTGGAACTCGGTGTGCACCGCTCGACGGTCTCCCGGTTGCTGGCGGTGCTTCGGCTGCGCGGAGTGGTGGATCTGGCCGGTGGCCGCGGTCGTTACCGCCTCGGGCCTACCGTGCTTCGGCTCGCCGGAGCCATCCGTTCGAAACTCGATGTCACCATGCAAGGCGCCGAGGTCTGCGGCGACCTTGCCGCTCGGCTCGGCGAGACGGTCAACATCGCCATCCTGCAGGACGCCACCGCCGTCAATATCTATCAGGCCGACGGCAAGGGTGCGGTCACCGTGAACAACTGGGTAGGCCGTTCCACCCCGCTGCATGCCACCAGCTCCGGCAAGATCCTGCTCGCCTGGCAGCCGGAGGCGGTAACCAACTCGATGCTTGACGAGCGGCTCACCGCGTTCACCCCGGATACCATCACCGATCCGGTGGCGCTCGCGGGCCAGCTGGCCCGGGCGACTGCGGACGGTTTCGCGGTCACCCGGGGCGAACTGGAGGTGGGTTTGAGTGCCATTGCCGCTCCGATCAGGGGAATCGGGGGCTCCGTGATTGCCGCATTGTCGGCCTCGGGACCCAGCTATCGAATGCGTCCGGAACTGACCCGCGAGCACGCCGCGGACGTGATGCTCGCCGCCGCGAAAATCAGTAACCGGATGGGATATCTGGGCTGAGCCTGCGGCACGGCTCATGAGGCCATGAGGTTACGGTGCCACTCGTGGAAGATGCCGATGTGGTGTTCGGCCGGAACCAAAACGCCGCCGTGCTGATAGATCCGTGACGACATGGCCGGTTGAGTCTCCTGGCAGGCCTTGAAGTCCTGGCGGTTGACCCGATCGAACAGCTCGACAGACTTACTCAGGTCCTTGCCGCTCTCGACCACCCCAGGCAGGTAGAGCCAGTCGCACTCGATAACGGTGCGATCGGCCGCCATCGGGAACATCCGGTGGAAGATGATGTGGTCTGGCACCATGTTGATGAAAACCTGCGGCTTGACCGTGATGGCGTAGTAGCGGCGGGCCTGGTCCTCGGCGACGCCGGGCAAGAGATCCACACCCTCCGAGCCATCGACGGTGAATCCCTTGATGTCGTCGCCGAATTCTGCACCGTGGTTGACGTAGTACTGGGCGGAGAGACCGTTGGCGAACTCCGGAAGCACCTCGGTGAGCTCGGGGTGGATGGTGGCACAGTGGTAGCACTCCATGAAGTTCTCAATGATGAGCTTCCAGTTCGCCTTGACGTCGTAGGTGATCCGCTTGCCGATGGCGAGCGTTTCGACCTGGTAGTGGTCCAGGTTGGAGACCTCGCCGAGCCGGTCGACGACCTCGCCGAGCACGGTGTCCTCGAACGACGGCGGCTCGTCGGCCAGGCAGACCCAGATGTAACCGAGCCATTCCCGCACGTTCACCGCAACCAGTCCCTTTTCGTGCCGGTCGATATCCGGCATGTCGGTCAGGTTCGGAGCCGCGATGAGCTTGCCGTCCAGGTCGTAGGTCCACGCGTGGTAGCCGCACTGGAAGGATCGCTGGCCTTCGGCGCTCTCGCCGAGGCAGACCTGCTTGCCGCGGTGGCGGCAGACGTTGTAGAAGGCGCGGGCCTCGCCCTTGCGGTTGCGGCTGATGATCAGGGATTCCCGGCCGACCTGAACGGTCTTGAACGATCCCGGCTTTGCGACGTCGCTGCCTCTGACCACGCAGAACCAGCACTTCTCGAACAGTTTCTCCTGTTCCATGGCGAAGACCTCGGGGTCCGAATACGCCGAACCGTCCAGCGTCGCCATCAGGGAACCGGCAACCGGCTTGTCAATTTGCTCGATAATCATGGTGTTTCATGCTCCTATTCGTTCGTGCTCAGGATGTACGGAAGGTTCTGCAGATTTGGCGGATGCGGCAGCGGCCGCGAGTCGTTTGGTCCAGGACGCCACCAGTCGTGGCTGGTTGATTCCGACCACCGCCACCGGCTCGCCGGCTCGCCGGTAGACCTGGAAGAGATCTCCGGTCTCCAGGCTGCCCGCCTCGGTCACCGCCACTTCTTCGCCGAGGAGGCGCCCGGCGAACTGAATCCGGGAGCCGCACTGGTCGGACCATAGGTAACTGGGCCGCAGCGGCCGGGTTGGTGGGTTGCCGGTGAGGAGGGCGGTGATTGCCGCGACCGGTCGTTCCCGTGAGTCGGTCCAGTGCGCCACGCGATTGTGGCGGCCGCGGATCGGGTCGAACCAGGCCGAGCAGTCTCCGACTGCGATAACGCCCGGCGCGCTCGTCGCGCCGAACTCGCCGCAGAGCACCCCGTCGGAAAGCTCAAGCCCGGAGTCGCTCAGCCAGTCTGTGGCCGGAAGCGAGCCGATCCCGATCACGACGACGTCGGCCGGCACCACCTCGCCGGAAACCAGCTCGACGCCGGTCACGCGGCTGGTGCCCCGGATCGCCGCGACGGGAACGTTGTTCCTTATCGTGATCCCGTGCCCGCGCTGCAGGGCCTGCACGGCCACTCCGACGGTATGGCCGAGCGTTCGGCTCAGCGGAGTTTCTGAGGATCCCAAGACGGTGACCTCCAGCCCCAGGCCGCGTGCGGTCGAGGCGACCTCAAGTCCGATGAAGCCAGAGCCCACCACGACTAGATGTGCCCCGGGTACCAGCTCCGCCCTCAGCGCGGCAGCCTCCTCGATGGTGCGCAGAATGTGCGCCCCGGAGGGGAGTGCGGGGAAGCTTCTGGCGAATGATCCGCTGGCGAGGATGACGGCATCCGAACGAATCGAACTGCCGTCGGCCATGGTAACCCTCCGCTGAGCCGGGTCGAGGCTGATCGCACGGGTCCCCAACAGCCAGTCGGCGCCGAGATCTTCCCCTTCGGCCTCGAGGGTTAGGTCTTCTTCACCGGCCGTGCCGGCGAGAAATTCCTTTGACAGCGGAGGCCGATCGTATGGCCGGTGGCTCTCGTCGCCGATGATCGTTATCGATCCGTCAAACCCCTGCCGGCGCAGTGCCTTGGCACTGGCGTGCCCGGCTAGCCCGGCACCCACAATGGTGATTGTTTTCATCTGAGCCATGGCAAGTACTAGTAAGTCGTGCCGGGTGGCAGATTGGGTACGGCTTCCGAGAGGGACACGTGGATGTCGCCATCGATGATCGAAACCTCATGCACCCGGACCGGCCGTTTAGCCGGCGGCGCGTCGACCGCTCCGGTGCGCAGGTCGAAGCGGGATGCGTGGAGTGGACACTCCACCTGGCACTCCTCGACCCAGCCGTCGGCCAGCGATGCGTTCTGGTGGGTGCAGGTATCGTCGATGGCGAACACTTCGCCGTCTTCGGTATGAAAGACCGCAATGGGCGGGACGACCGTATCGACCCTCAAAGCCTCGCCGGGGGGGATATCGGCGAGAGGGCAAACCCTCATCGAACTCCAATGTTCGTATGTTCGCAATAAATACAACAACACTCGTTGTACGCAACAGTTTCATCCCCCAGGGCCTCTCCTGTCAAGTCGGCAGGTCAACTCGGTCCGCTGCGGCTACGAAAACACCGCGGCCAGCGCGGTCTCGATCTCTTCTGGAGTGGATGGATCCCCGCGCCAGAGCATCTGGATAAGCAGTCCGTCGACCGCCCAGGCGACCTGGCGCCGTCGCTCGGGCAGTGCGGCCAGGTCAGGCATTCTGGCCGCGACGGCGTCGTCCAAGCCCCGGTACCACAGGTCCGCGTCTTCACGCAGCGAATCGTTCCGCATCGCGAGAAAGAGCAGCTCATATTGCGCGATGGCCGCGTACCGATGCTCCCCGACATAGGCGGAAAGCACTCGAGCGATGGTTCGCAGCGGTGCGCCGGCCAGCCCGGCGAGCACTCGCGCCTGAATTTCGGTCGCTTGCCGCAATGCGCTAGCCAGCATGTCGTCGATGCCGGAGAAGTAGTAGGTCGCCGCAGCCAGTGGCAACCCGGCTTCGGCAGCGACGGCGCGATGGTTCACCCCGGAAGCGCCGAACTGCTCGAGTACCCGCAACACGGCATCCAGCAGCAGCTGCCGCCGGAGCCTGCCTTTGGCGGTCCTGGCCCGCGGAGCGGCCATTTAGTGTTTTCCACCAAGCTCGAGCAGCGCCACTCCGCCCAGAACCAAAGCGATGCCCGCGATTTGTGCAAGCGACATCGATTCGTGAAAGAGCAGCCAGCTGATGACTGCCACCATGACGACGCCGATGCCCGCCCAGACCGCATAGGCTATTCCCAGTGGAATGCCGTGCGCCAGCGACGCAGACAGACTCGCAAATGCCGCGACGTAGCCGACCACGACAATGATGTATGCCCACCACCGGATCGTGTCACCGGAGGTGAGCTTCAGAAATGTGGTGGCGACCACCTCGGCGGCGATCGCGAGGCCGAGAAACAGGTAGCCCATGGAGTCTCGCCCTCAATAGCAGATAGTGGTACAAATGTATCAGAAATGGAACGTCACGGTACCGACCGCGTCGGTTGCGGTTAATCGCCGATGAACGAGCCGGATCCCGCACATGACAAGAGCGACGGGCGCGGCGCTTCCGTCCTGCTGAACGGCATCGCGGTGCTGCGCAGTTTCACTGCGACCGACGTGGAACTCCGAGTGTCGGAGATCGCACGACGGGTGGGCTTGCACAAAAGCACCGTCTCCCGCATTCTCGCGACGTTACATCAGCAGGGACTGGTGGAACGCGATCCGGAAACCCGGCGATTCCGGCTCGGGCTGGAGGTCGTTTCGCTCGCCGGACCGCTGCTGTCCAGCCTCGACGTGCGGCGCGTCGCGTATCCGGTGCTGCAGAATCTGGCTGACCGAACCGGAGAAACAAGTGCACTGCTGTTGTGGAACGGTACCGCCTCGGTTTGTGTCGAGCAGGTGCCCGGTCGGCATCTGGTGGGACACAGCACCCCCGTGGGGACCCGCCTCACCCATGCGCTCAGCGCTTCGGTGCAGGTGTTCCTTGGCAGCCAGCCGGAGGCAGAGGTTGCCGCGCTGCTTGGCAACGGCACCATTTCGGATCCGTCTCTCGTCAGGGGCGGCGTCGCCGCATACCTGAGTCGGATTCGCGAGGCCGCCGCGACAGGGTTCGCGGTCAATTACGGCGAGACCCTTCCCGACGAAGTCGGCGTGGCGGCTCCCGTGTTCGATCATCGCGGCTGCATTGCGGCGGCGGCCCAGATCTCGGCCCCCCGGTTCCGGATTTCCCGCGATGCCCTGCCGCGGTTGGGTGCCATGAGCGCCGAAGCGGCGCTGGAGATCACCACTGCTCTCGGCGGTAATGCCAGCAACGTCACACAACAGAACCGCTGAGGGGAATTCGTGCATTTTCTCGCCGTGCTGAGCATGAAGAACCGTGCTCTGATCGCGCTGGTCACCGTCGTCGTCGCGATCTTCGGCGCCTTGGCGCTGACCAGCCTGAGGCAAGAGCTGGCCCCGTCCATCCAGTTCCCACAGCTCGCGGTGATGACAAGCTATCCAGGCGCCTCGCCGACTGTGGTCAACGACGAAGTCAGCACGCCGATCGAGACTGCAATTCAAGGCGTACCGGGAATCGACACCACCTCATCGACCAGTAGCAACAACCTGTCTCTGATCAGTGCGAAATTCGTCTATGGAACCGATCTGAACACCGCAGAGCAGAAGATCGACCAGGCGATCAACCGGATCAGATCCCAACTTCCCGATGGCGTCGACCCGCAGGTACTTAGCGGGAGCCTGGACGACCTGCCGGTGCTGCAGGTCGCGGTCACCGGTGGCTCCGATACCAAGGCGCTGGCCGAACAGCTGAATCGGGTGACGATTCCCGACCTCAAGAAGATTTCCGGGGTGCGCGATGCCAGCCTGATCGGAGCAATCGGGCAGCGGGTCACGATTACCCCGGATGCGGCAAAGTTGGCCGGCGCCGGGATCACCGGCCAGGCGATCACCGATGCACTGACCCAGAACGGCGTGCTGATTCCAGCTGGCGAGTTGACCGAGAACGGCAAGACGCTTGCTGTCCAGGCCGGCAGCAAGCTGACCTCGGTCGCGGATATCGCCGCGTTGCCGCTGACCGGAAGGGCACCCTCTGCCGCTGCGGCGCAGACGATCGGCGACGTCGCAACCGTCGCGCTCACAGACGACCCGCAAACCTCCCTTTCCCGGGTGAACGGCAAGCCCGCGCTGACCATAGCGATCACGAAGCTACCCGCGGCTAACACTGTCGAGGTCTCGACAGCGGTGACGCAGGCGCTGCCCAGGCTCGCGGCTGCCCTCGGTACCGACGTGCACTTCACCACCGTCTTCGACCAGGCGCCCTACATCCAGCAGTCGATCTCGGCCCTGGCCGAGGAGGGGCTGCTCGGCCTGTTCTTCGCGGTGATCGTGATCCTGGTGTTCCTGCTGTCGATCCGGTCGACGCTGGTCACCGCGATCTCGATCCCGACCTCTGTCCTGATCACGTTCATCGCGATGCAATCGGTGAACTACACCTTGAACATCATCACGCTCGGCGCGCTGACCATCGCCGTCGGGCGGGTGGTAGATGACTCCATCGTCGTGATCGAGAACATCAAGCGTCATCTGGGGGTGGCCGCTAGAACCCGGCTTGAACCCGGAGACCTCACCGATCGGCCGGCCGTCATTATCGCGGCGGTGCGCGAGGTGGCCGGTGCGATCACTGCATCCACCGCCACCACCGTAGCGGTGTTCCTGCCGATTTCGTTCGTCAGCGACACCACAGGCGAATTGTTCCGGCCGTTCGCGCTCACGGTGACGATCGCGCTGGTCGCGTCGCTGTTGGTCGCCCTGACCATCGTGCCGGTGCTCGCGTACTGGTTCCTGAGGGCACCGGCTGCGCACAAGCATGCCGACCGGACGGCCACGCCGGCGCATCAGACGGTATCGGGCGCGGCAGCCGTCTCGACGTCAGAGGCCTCGGGCGCCGCTGCCGCTGCCACCGAGGAGCTGCGCCATCCGTCCCTTTTGCAACGCGGATATCTGCCGGTCATCGGGTGGACGCTCAAGCACGCCGTCGCCACGATCATCCTCGCCGTGCTCGTGCTGGGTGCGACGGTGGCCATCGTGCCGAGCATGAAGACGAACTTCCTCGGCTCCAGCGGGCAGAACACCTTCACGATCAGTCAGAAACTGGCGGTAGGAACCAGCCTTGAGGTCCAGAACACCGCCGCGAAGAAGGTCGAGAGTGCGCTGCGCGCGATCGACGGGATAAGGACAGTGCAGTTGTCGATCGGCTCCAGCGGCAGCGCATTGCGCGACGCGTTCACCGGCGGCGGGGCCGGGGCCATCACCTACTCGGTAACCACCGACAAGGGCGCGGATCAGGATGCCTTGCAAGACCTCGTCCGCGCTCGCCTGGGCACGATCGCCGGCGTCGGCGAGATCTCGGTGGCCGCCTCCAGCGGATTCGGCGCATCATCCGACATCACCGTGAACATCACCGCGGCCAGCGCGAAGCAGCTGAAGACCGCAACGGATGCCGTGCTCGCCCGGGTATCGGATCTGCCGCAGATCAAACAGGCCGAGAGTAATCTCGCGGTGTCTCGCCCGTACGTGGCGGTCTCGATCGACCGGCAGAAGGCGGCGCGCGCGGGATATTCGGAAGTCGCGCTCGGTGCCATCGTCGCACGGGCGACGGAGCCGACGGCGGTTGGCAGCATCGTGATCAACGAGTCCACCGAGAAGATCTACCTGCAGAGCCAGGATCCGCCCACCACGATAGCCGCGCTGGCGGCGCTGCCGGTGCCGACGGTGGCCGGCCAGGTTCCGCTGGACACGCTGGCCACTGTTACGCAACAGGACGGGCCGGCCACGATCACCTCGGTTCGTGGTCTGCGCAGTTCGACGGTCACCGCGACGCCGAACAGCAACGACGTCGGCACTGCCAGCGCCCGGGTACAGGCTGCCGTGGATCAGGCCAAGTTGCCGGCCGGCGCGACCGCCGCACTCGGCGGGGTGACGGCCAACCAGTCCAGTGCATTCCAGCAATTGGGCATCGCGATGCTCGCCGCGATCCTGATCGTCTACATCATCATGGTGGCTACCTTCCGGTCGCTGCTGCAACCGCTGCTGCTGCTGGTTTCGATTCCGTTCGCCGCGACCGGTGCCATCGCGCTCCAGGTGATCACCGGAATTCCGCTGGGCGTGGCGTCGCTGATCGGCGTTCTGATGCTGATCGGCATCGTGGTGACCAACGCGATCGTGCTGGTTGACCTGGTCAATCAATACCGGCGGCGGGGGATTCCCGTGCGTGATGCGCTGGTGCACGGGGCGGCTCGCCGGCTGCGGCCGATTCTGATGACCGCGCTCGCGACGATCTTCGCACTGCTGCCGATGGCCGTCGGGTTGACCGGGCGTGGTGGCTTCATCTCGCAGCCGCTGGCGCTCGTGGTGATCGGTGGCCTGGTCTCATCGACTCTGCTGACCCTGATCGTGCTGCCGGTACTGTACTTCCTGGTCGAGGGCGGTCGGGAGCGGCATGCCACCCGAGTGCGACAGCGCAAGGCCGCGGGTCGCGCGGCCGTGGATGCGCGCGAGGCGGGTTCGCTCGCCGGCTAGTCGTTCTCCTCGCTGTTGACCTGAACCGAAATCATGCCCTTGATCTCGGACAGAGATTCGATCAGGTCCTCGACGGGCGCCTTTCCGCCGCGGAACAGCATGCTCGCCTGCACCCGGGTTGCCTTGCCGGGAGCCTCTGACCTGTCCGTCTTGGTGAGCGAGGCCTGGTAGCCGAGACCGGTTGACCGCGCCAGTGTCTGGCGCATCACGCCGCGCCCCTCCTTGTAAACGATGACGAAGATCTGGTGCCGGTCCTTCGGCGGCAGGATCCGCCCGACGACGGCCAGGACGCTGACAGTGAGCAGATGCAATCCGGTGGCGATCGCCGCGATGATCGGCATCCCCGCCCCGCACGCCATTCCGATGGCGGCAGTGACCCAGATCGAGGCGGCGGTGGTGAGGCCGTTGACGATGTTCTGTCGCACGAAGATCACGCCGGCACCGAGGAATCCGATGCCCGACACGATCTGCGCCGCGATTCGGGATGGGTCCAGGACCACGTCGGCGCCGATCACGTTCTCGAAGCCGTACGCCGACACCAGGGTGAAGACGGCGGCGCCGACACCGACCAGGGTGTGTGTGCGAAGGCCGGCGCTCTTGTTGTTGCGTTCGCGCTCGAGTCCGACAATGGCCGAGAGCACGAACGCCAGTAACAGCAGGACGATCTGAGTCAGGGTCGAATCGGAAACGAAATCAATGTGCAGCATGAGCACCCCGGGTCCACTGACGAAACACGGCCGCGCGGTCGGAACCACCTTGATCGCTCGGGTCGGTCTTCGAAAGTTATATCAAGCGGTGTGCTTTATCAAATGGGAGGATGCTGATGCCGTCTTTCCAGACCCTGCGGGTGAGGGGCACGCCGGGCCGGTACGCCAGATGCAGGTAGGGCGGCGGCGAGCTGGCCCAGTTGGGCGTGGCATCCGAGTGCGAGGCGCCCGATGTCGGTGCTCCCAAGCGCTGCCGCGCCGCCGGCGGTGGCAGACCAGAGGGCCTCGGCCGGGGTCATCCGCATGTCCCGGACCGGGACCGCGATGCAATTCCGCCACGCCTTTGCCGGGAGCTGGTTCAGACAGATCAGCGAAGAGCACCAACTGGTCCATCTGGTCGTCGGCGACGAAATTGTCATCCTGCAGGTCCGCGAGCACTACGGTCAGTGAAGCTAGGCGGGATATTCGCTATCGTAGAATCATGACCGGTGCCCGAGTCCACCGGGCAGCGGGCTATGGCAGGATGCCGTGGAAGAACGGCGCCGGCAGCACACTGGAGGTTGCTCGGGTCGATGCCGCGACATCGCGGGAGATGTTGTGGCGGCTGTCGATTGCCGATGTCCCGTCGGCCGGTCCGTTCTCGGCATTTCCCGGTTATCGACGGATCATTTCGGTCCTGGAGGGCGATGGGATGGTACTCACCGTTGACGGTGTCCGCTCCCGAGTTTTGAAGCCCTTCGACGCCTTCTCGTTCGATGGGGCGGCAAACACCCGGTGTGAACTGCTCGGCGGCGCGATCCGTGACTTCAACCTGATTTATGCGTCATATCGCGTTGCGGCCCGGATGCGTTGGGTCACCGTGGCGCAGCCGGAGCCGGTGGTCTCATCCGCGCAGAAGGTTCTGGTGTTCAACACGGGCGAGGGTGTGGCCGTAACGGTTGCCGGCACGATGGTCGCCGAGCTCGGTCATCATGATTGCCTCGAGCTGGACGCAGACCGTGAGCGGCTCGCGCTCGAATTGACCGGGGTGCCCGTATCGGTCTGCGCCGTGGTCGAGCTCTCCGGAACCTGCGGCGCCCCATCCTTCCAGACCCGGTGGGCCAGCGGCACACCGGGTCGGTAAGCCAGGTGCAGGTAGGAGGGGGCCGCGAGCTGGACCAGGTCGGCGCGGCATCCGACTGCGAGGCGCCCGATGTCGGTTCTCCGAAGTGCTGCCGCGCCGCCGGCGGTGGCCGACCAGAGTGCCTCGGCTGGGGTCATCCGCATGTCCCGGACCGCGACCGCGATGCAGAACGGCATCGACGAGGTGAACGATGAGCCTGGGTTGCAGTCGGAGGCGATCGCGACGGTGGCACCCGCGTCGATCAGCCGGCGGGCGTCCGGATACGGCTGTCTGGTGGAGAACTCGACGCCGGGGAGCAGGGTCGCGACCGTATCGGAGCCGGCTAGGGCCGCGACATCCGCATCGGTGAGGAAGGTGCAGTGGTCGACGCTCGCGGCGCCGAGTTCGACCGCGAGTTGCACGCCCGGCCCGGCAGCGAGCTGGCTTGCGTGTACCCGAAGGCCGAGGCCGGCCGCCGCACCGGCGGTCAAGATGCGACGACTCTGCTGCGCGTCGAACGCCCCGCGCTCGCAGAACACGTCGATCCACTTCGCGTGCGGGGCGCAGGCCGCCAGCATCGGGCCGACGACCAGATCCACATACTGGCCCGGTCGGTCAGCATATTCGGTCGGGATCACATGAGCGCCGAGGAATGTCACCTCGTCGGTGACCTGGCCGGCGAGTTCCAGCAGTCGACGCTCGTCGTCCACGGTGAGCCCGTAGCCGCTTTTCACCTCGACCGTCGTGGTGCCCTGGCCCAGGAGCTCGGCGATGAAGCCGTGTAACCGGGCCAGCAGCTCGTCGTCGGTCGCGGCGCGGGTGGCAGCGACGGTGCTACGGATACCGCCGGCCTCGTAGCGCTGCCCGCTCATTCGCGCCTCGAACTCGGCTGAACGGTCGCCGGCGAAGACCAGGTGGCTGTGGCTGTCCACAAAGCCGGGGATCACGGCGTCGCCGTCGACGCTGATCGACCGGTCTGCCGCGGGTGCGTCGAGGGCGGCTCCGATCCAGGCAACCTGGCCGTTCTCCACGATCAGCGCGGCGTCGTGCCGGATGCCGAGCTCGCCGACGGCTGCGCCGTTCGTCACCAGCTCGCCGATGTCGGTGATCAACTCGCTCGTCATGGTGCCTCCTGAGTTTCTGGCTCGGTTCCACTGCGGACGATCTGGCCACCGATGAGAACGTTCATCACGTCAGACGCCGTCGCCACCATCGGCAGTTGCGCCGGCGTGGCGCCGGCGGTGCGCAGTGAGCCCGGGTCGAGTTCGACCAGGTCGCAGAGATCACCGACGGCCAGGCCCGTCGCTCGGCCACCAAGCCCAAGCGCCCGGTACCCGCCCGCGGTGCCGATCTCCCACAGTTGACTGGGACTGAACCGTCCGCGAGTCCCGGTGGCCAGTCGTTCGCCGTATTCGAGGCCGCGCAATTCCAGCAGCGGATCGATCACCGCATTCTGGTCAGAACCGATCGAAAGTCGTGCGCCGGCCTCGGCAAGACGCCGAGCCGGTCCGATGCCATCGCCGAGGTCGGCTTCGGTGGATGGGCAGATAACGATTCCGGCATGTGCTTCGCCCAGCATCCGGACGTCGTCATCGCTCAGGTGCGTGGCATGCACCGCGGTGAGGCGTTCGCCGAGTAGGCCAAGGCGCTCCAGCAGCGCGGTCGGGGTGCAGCCATACGCGGCGACGCAGTCTGCGTTCTCCTGCGGCTGCTCAGAAAGGTGAATATGCAGCGGAACATCGCCGGGCAGTTCGCGGGCGATTTCGGCCAAAGCCTCGCGGGGCACCGCCCGCACGGAGTGGATGGCTGCGCCGAGCGTGACCCGACGCCGGCCGGCGATGGCCTCCCGCAGGGCGTGCCAGCGGTCCAGCCAGGCACCCGCGCTGAGATCGGAGAAGCGGCGTTGGCCTGGCTGAAGCCCACGGCCGATCCCGCCGGCCAGATAGCAGGTGTCGAGTAACACCAGACGGATGCCGACCGCCTCCGCTGCGTCGACCAACGCGAGTTCCATGCTGTGCCGCGGCCGGTACGGCGTGCCGTCTGGCTGATGGTGCAGATAGTGGAATTCGCCGACGGCCGTGTACCCGCAGCGGACCATCTCGCCGAACACGGCGGTGGCCACAAGCCGGTACGAGTCCGGATTGAGGCGACCGGCGGCCCGATACATCGCCTCGCGCCACACCCAGAAGTCGCCGGTGCCGTCGTGGGTCTGGCCGCGCAGGGTGCGGTGGAACGCGTGGGAGTGAGCGTTTCCGAAGCCGGGGACCACCAGCCCGAGGCGAATTCCGGGTGCGTCGGGCGTGTCGGAAGCGCCGGGGGCAACGACTATCTCGGGCGTGTCGACTACCTCGGGTGCGACGCCGGTGCGGATGTCGGCCACTCGGCCGTCGGCGTCCGTTTCGATCCGCACGCCGTCAATGAAGTCTACGCCGGCTCCGGTTCGCAGCAGGGCGCGCTCGGCCCAGATCGTCACAGCAGCTCCCGGAGGCAGGCTGCCAGCGCGTCGGTGCCGGCCTGGCAATCGTCGTCGGTGGCGTGCTCCTGCGGAGCGTGCGAGATTCCGCTCGGGTTGCGCACGAACAGCATCGCAGTCGGAACATGCGCGGCGAGGATGCCGGCGTCATGCCCGGCGCCGGTGGGCAGAATCGGCGCGTCCGCCAAGAGGTCGGCCAACCGGTCGCGCAGCGTGGTGTCGAAGATCACCTGGGAACCGTAAGACTCCTCGGTCAGCTGCAGCAGGCATCCTTCGGCGCGCGCCGCCTCCGCTGCCGTTGCCGCGATCTCCTGCACCGTGGCTCGGGTGTCGGCATCGGTTCCCGCTCGCACATCGAGCCACAGTGTCACCTCGGATGCGATCACGTTCGTTCCGCCGGGCAGCGGCTCCAGCCGTCCGACGGTGGCGCGGGAGCCGGCATGGGCCAGCGCACTTGCCCGGGCGGCGAGCACGGCGCTGGCGGCGGCGAGCATCGGGTCGCGCCGGTCGTGTATCGCGGTCGTGCCGGCGTGGTTGCCTTGGCCGGTGAAGCGCAGCGCCCAGCGCCCGTGGGCCAGGATGCTCGAGGCCACTGCCACCGGCCGGTCCAGTTCGACCAGGCCCTTGCCCTGCTCCACGTGCAGTTCGAGAAAGACGCCGATTCGGTTCAGCGCCTCGGGGTCGTGGCCGAGCCGGTTCGGGTCGAGACCGACCTCGCGGGCCGCGTCGGCGAAGGTCTGCCCAGACGCGTCGGTGAGGGCACCGGCGCGCTCCCGGTCGATCGCTCCGGTCATCAGCCGGGTGCCAAGGCACGCGACGCCGAAGCGGGAGCCCTCTTCCTCGGCCGGTACCAGGATGGCGAACGGGCGGGACGGTGTGCAGCCGTCACCGCGGAGCCGGTCGACGGCGGCCAGGGCGCTGGCGACACCGAGCGGACCGTCGAAGGCACCGCCGCCGGGCACCGAGTCGAGGTGACTGCCGGTGACCACGGCATCCGCGCCCGGTTCGCCCCACCAAGCCCAGGTGTTCCCGTTGCGATCGATCTGCACCGTCAGACCGAGGCCGGTAGCCCGCTCGGTGAACCACTCGCGCAACTGGCGGTCGGCCGGGTCGAACACGTGCCGGGAGTATCCGCCGCGACGCGGATCGCGGCCGATGTCGGCGATCTCGGCGAGCAGCGCGGTGGTGGGATTCATTCGCCTTCCCACATCGGCACTCGCAAACCGCGCTCGCGGGCGACCTCCGCCGCGCGCTCGTAGCCGGCATCCACGTGCCGCATCACGCCGGTGCCCGGGTCGTTGGTCAGCACCCGCTCGATCTTCTGCGCCGCCAGCACGGTGCCATCGGCGACGGTGACCTGGCCGGCATGGATGGAGCGACCGATTCCGACGCCGCCGCCGTGGTGGATCGACACCCAGGTCGCCCCGGATGCCGTATTCAACAGCGCGTTCAGAAGCGGCCAGTCTGCGATGGCATCCGAGCCGTCCTTCATCCCCTCGGTTTCGCGGTAGGGGGAGGCAACCGAGCCGGCATCCAGGTGATCGCGGCCGATCACGATCGGTGCGCTGATTTCGCCGTTGGCCACCAGCTCGTTGAATTTCAGGCCGGCTAGCTGGCGTTCCTTGTAGCCCAGCCAGCAGATCCGGGCCGGCAGGCCCTCGAAATGCACTTTCTCGGCGGCAGCCGTAATCCAGCGGTGCAGGTGTTTGTCGTTCGGGAACAGCTCGAGGATCGCCCTGTCGGTGCGTGCGATGTCGGCCGGGTCACCGGAAAGCGCAGCCCAGCGGAACGGGCCTTTGCCCTCACAGAACAGCGGGCGGATATAGGCGGGCACAAACCCGGGGAATTCGAATGCCCGGTCGCACCCGCCGAGCCTGGCCTCAGCGCGGATTGAGTTGCCGTAGTCGAAGACCTCGGCGCCGGCATCCTGGAATCCAACCATGGCGTTGACGTGCTTTGCCATGGACGCGCGGGCCTTGTTGGTGAAGCCTTCCGGGTCGGTTGCGGCCAGTTCGTGCCATTCTGCGACGGTCACGGCCTCCGGCAGATAGCTCAGCGGGTCGTGGGCGCTGGTCTGGTCGGTGACGATGTCGATCGGCAGTTTTCGGCCGAGCAGTTCGGGGAATACCGTTGCGGCGTTGCCGACAAGACCGACCGACAGCGCGCGGTGCTCCTTCTTCGCGGCGAGGACCCGGGCGACCGCATCGTCGAGATCGGTCGCGAGCTCGTCAAGGTAGCCATGGTCGACGCGACGCTGCAGTCGGGCTTCGTCGACGTCGACGATGAGCACCGCTCCGCCGTTGAGGGTGACGGCCAGAGGCTGGGCGCCGCCCATGCCGCCGCAGCCGGCGGTGAGGGTGAAGGTGCCGGCCAAGGTCGCGGCCTCCGGATCCGCCTCGCCGCGAGCGGCCGCGAGCTTGACCGCGATGGTGGCGAAGACCTCGTAAGTCCCCTGCAGGATGCCCTGGGTGCCGATGTAGATCCAGCTCCCGGCGGTCATCTGGCCGTACATCATCAGCCCGACCGCCTCGAGTTTGCGAAATTCCGGCCAGGTCGCCCAGTCGCCCACCAGGTTCGAGTTGGCGATCAGTACCCGCGGCGCCCACTCGTGGGTGCGGAACACGCCGACCGGCTTGCCGGACTGCACCAGGAGCGTCTCGTCCGACTCGAGCGTGGTTAGGGTGCGCACGATCGCGTCATAACACTCCCAGTTCCGCGCCGCCTTGCCGGTACCGCCGTAGACGACGAGGTCCTCGGGGCGTTCGGCGACAGCGGGGTCCAGATTGTTCATCAGCATCCGCATCGGTGCTTCCGTCTGCCAGCTTTTGGCCGTCAGGACGGTTCCGTGTGCCGCGTGGATCTCTCGTGGGCCGCTCATCGCGTTCACTCCTTCGATTGTGTTCTTGTGTGACGATTGTCGTCGCTTACGCGAGGTCTCCGATTGCGGATGCCGCGGCATCCGCCACCGCGCCGCTGGCGACGAGCGCGACGACTGCTTCGATCTCCGGTGAGAGGAACCGATCGTGGCCCGGCCCCGCCACGTGGTCGCGTACCAGGGCGCGAACCGCCTCGGTGGCTGGCCCCGGGGTCAGCGGGGTGCGCAAATCCAGCGCCCGGGCTGCGGTCATGATCTCGATTGCGATCACCCGGCCAAGGCCGTCGAGCGACCGGCGGAGCTTTCGCGCGGCCGCCCAGCCCATGGAGACGTGGTCCTCCTGCATGGCCGAGGAGGGGATCGAGTCGACAGAGGCGGGAACGGCCAGTCGCTTCAATTCCGAGACGATCCCGGCCGCGGTGTACTGGGCAATCATCAGCCCGGAGTCCACGCCTACCTCGTACGCGAGGAACGGCGGCAGACCCTTGTTGCGCGCGCTGTCCAGGAACCGGTCGGTGCGTCGCTCAGACATGCTGGCGACATCCGCTGCCGCGATCGCCAGGAAGTCGAGCACGTAGCCGATCGGCGCACCGTGGAAGTTGCCGTTGGATTCGACCCGACCGTCAAGGGTGACCACCGGGTTGTCGATAGCGCTGGACAGCTCCCGGTCGGCGATGGCGGCCGCATGCGCAGCAGTGTCCCTGGCCGCCCCGTGCACCTGCGGCGCGCAGCGCATCGAATACGCATCCTGCACTGTGGTGTCCTCCGGCCCGGCGTGGCTGGCGACGATGGGGGAGCCGGCCAGCAGCCGGCGCAGGTTGGCCGCGGATGCCGCCTGACCGACCTGCGGGCGCAGTTCGTGCAGGTCGGCGGCGAAGACCGCGTCGGTTCCGAGCAGGCCCTCGATGCTCATAGCCGCGGCGATGTCTGCGCTCTGCAGCAGCCGGCGCAGATCGTGCAGGGCGAGCACGAGCATGCCGAGCATCCCATCGGTGCCGTTGATCAGCGCGAGCCCCTCCTTTTCGGCCAGGCGTACCGGGCGGATGCCGGCGGCGGCGAGGGCACTCGCCGCGTCGGTCAGCTCGCCGTCGGCCGTGCGCACCTCCCCCTCGCCGGTGACGGCCAGCGCGCAGTGTGCCAACGGCGCGAGGTCTCCTGAGCAGCCGAGCGAGCCGTACTCGCGGACCACCGGGGTGACTCCGGCATTCAGCACCGCGGCGTAGGCCTGTGCCGTCTCGGCGCGCACCCCGGTGCGGGCGGTCATCAGGGTGGAAAGTCTCAGTAGCATCAGCGCGCGCACCACTTCCCGCTCCACCTCCGGACCGGAACCGGCGGCGTGCGAGCGGATCAGGCTGGTCTGCAGCTGGGCGCGCCGATC
>JBDTDV010000069.1:0-20879 GCA_039922875.1 Microbacteriaceae bacterium | reverse complement strand
AGCAACGGCGGGCGGGTTCTCAGCGTTGTCGCTGTGGGGCCGACCTTCCGCGAGGCGCGACGTCGTGCGTATCAGGCGATGGGCAGCATCCGTCTTGAAGGCGGGCAGTACCGCACCGACATCGCCGCTCGGGTCGACCTCGAGGCGTAGCCACACGGCGGACGGCCCGCCTGCGCTATTCGATGAATCGCAGGCACGGAGCAGCGCACGCACCGGCGAAGGCGGCCGCTGGGATAATGGGGGCGTGACCGACCCCGCGAATCCCCCTGCCGTGAACCCCGAGGGTGTGGCGTCCACGCCATCCGCGTCGCCCGCATCCGCACCATCCGCGTCGCCCGTATCCGTACCATCCGCGTCGCCCGCTGCGGCCACCCCCGAGCCGGCACCCGCGCTCCCTGGCTGGCGGCACGTCTACTCCGGCAAGGTGCGCGATCTCTACATCGAGGATTCCGCCGAAGACCTGACCACCGCATCGCGGGCCCTCGTGGTGGCCAGCGACCGGGTCAGCGCGTTCGACCACATTCTCTCCCCCGGCATCCCCGGCAAGGGCGAACTGCTGACCACGCTCAGCCTGTGGTGGTTCGACCAGCTTGAGGGAATCCCGAACCACCTGATTTCCGACCAGGTTTTCGAGCCGGGGCAGGACCGTGGGCATAAGCAGAGGCACGGTCTGATCCCCGACGCCGTTGCCGGCCGCGCGATGCTGGTGAAAACGCTCGATATGTTCCCCATCGAATGCGTGGTGCGAGGCTACCTCGCCGGCAGCGGCTGGCTCGAGTACCAGAACACGCACAGCGTCTGCGGAATCCCGCTGCCGGAGGGGCTCGGCAACGGCGACCGGCTGCCGAAGCCCATCTTCACCCCCGCCTTCAAGGCGCCGCTGGGGCACCACGACGAGAACATCAGCTTCGAGCGCACCGTCGAGCTGGTGGGAGCGGAGGCCGCCGACAGCATTCGTGATCTCTCCTTGGCCGTCTACGATCGGGCATCCGCCGTCGCCGCCGAGCGCGGCGTGATCCTGGCCGACACCAAGTTCGAGTTCGGCCGCAACCGGGAGACCGGCGAGATCACCCTTGCCGACGAGGTGCTCACCAGCGACTCGAGTCGGTACTGGGATGCCGCCGCCTACGCCACCGGGAACCGCACCGACAGCTTCGACAAGCAGATCGTACGCAACTGGCTCGCCGCGCACTGGGACCCGGCGGCGAAGGATGCCGGCGCACCGCCCGCGCTCCCCCCCGAGATCGTCGCCCGGACCGCCGCCCGCTACCGCGAGCTCCTGGAGCGCCTCACCCACTGACCCGCCTCCCCGTCCCCCCTCCCGTCTCCGTGAGGTGCATGCTTTTGCTAGTGCTGGGCGCTCGGGACTAGCAGATCCCTGCACCTCACGGGATGGGGCAGCGGGGAAATACCTAGCGGAGTCGGGGCGTTGGATGCAGCATGGAGACCGAGCTTCTCGACCCCGGTACCGCGATGGGTGCGGTCACTCTGCGCGTCGGCGACCTCGACACGATGATCGCGTACTATCGCGACGCGGTGACGCTGGACCTGCTCAGCCAGGACGGCTCAAGCGCCGTGCTCGGCACCGGCAGCACGGCCGCAGTGGTGCTCCAGCATGCCCCAGAGCTGCACAGCGCCGAGCCGCGCCAGGCCGGCCTGTTCCACACCGCGATCGTGTTCGACACCCGAACCCGGCTCGCCGCGGCGATCTACTCCGTGGCACGGAAGTTCCCCGGAACCTTCACCGGCAGCGCCGATCACCTGGTCAGTCAGGCGTTTTACTTCACCGATCCGGAGGGCAACGGCGTCGAGTTGTACTGGGATCGCGCCCGTGACGCATGGAGTTGGACCCACGGTCGGGTCGAAATGGCGACGATGTACCTCGACCCGAACGCGTTTCTCAACGAGCACCTCACCCCCGAGGCGGCAACCGACCCACGGTTCGGCTCCGGGGCGGTCGGCCACGTGCACCTGGCGGTAGGCGATGTGGCGTCGGCTCGGCAGTTCTATGTCAACCAACTCGGCTTTGAGACCACCGCCGAGCTCGGGGGCTCGGCGCTCTTCGTGTCGGCTGGCGGCTATCACCACCATATGGCGATGAACACCTGGAACAGCGCCGGCGCCGGCCGACGCCGCCGCTCGCTCGGCCTCGGCCAAATCGAGATCGTCGTGCCCACCCCAGATGCCGTCGGCGAGGTCGCCGAACGGCTCACCCATTACGGCATCGCGACCCGCGACGACGGTGTCGCCGTGAGCTTCGACGACCCATGGGCCAACGGCATCCGTCTGATCTCGGCCGGCCGCGAAGCGGTGCGTTAGCCCGCCTGGCCCAGTACCGAAGCGTTTGATACCCTTGACCGGGTATGCAACCCAACCCCAATGTCCGTCAACACGGCCGCCGCTCGGCGCGCCACGCGGTCGCCCCTCCCGCGCACGTCGCACCAGCACGCCCCGCAGCCGCTGCGGCACGCCCCGCAGCCGCTACATCACGCCCCGTGGTCACTGCAGCCCGCCCGCCAGCCGTTGCATCCGGC
This sequence comes from Microbacteriaceae bacterium, assembly GCA_039922875.1. GTDB lineage: Bacteria > Actinomycetota > Actinomycetes > Actinomycetales > Microbacteriaceae > JBDTDV01. The sequence continues at coordinate 18,345 of JBDTDV010000069.1, read as the reverse complement.
CGCTCCCCATTTCGACAGCGCTTCGCGGTCGGAATGACCGCCGTCGCACTGATCGCGGGATTCTCCATCGCGCCGACCGCTCCGGCTCAGGCTGCCTCGGCCGCGTCGACCGTGACCAAAACCGGACCGGCACAGACATTCGCGGTTGATGCGAACGTTGTGGCGGCTCCCCTGGTCCGTGATTCGGTGACCACGACCGCAGCGGTGCAAAACCTCCGCGCTCAGGGAACGAACGAAGACTGGGCCAGACTGGTGCTCATTTCCGGCGCATGGCCACAGTCCGAGCAGAACGTGACCGTGATGCTGCGCTGGATGCGCCAGGAGAACGGTCCAGATAACTGGTGGAACCGCAACAACCCGTTGAACAACGGCTACGGCTCAGGTGGGGGCTCCGGGCTCGGCAGCTACTCGAACCTGGTGTCGGCGGCGGAATACGCCGCAGCCAATCTGCACCGCGGGTATCCGGATGTCGTCGCCGCTCTAACCGCCGGCACCTCGGCCGACGCCACCGCGGCGGCGATCTGGGCCTCACCCTGGGCGACCAGTCACTACGGCAACGGCAGCCACTGGAGCACCTCTCCGGTACCGATCATCGCTGCCCCGCAGTCCGCGTGGGAATAGCAGCGGACTGATCCAGAGCCCCCGCCTACCCGATGTCGGCCTACCCGATGTCGGCCTACCCGATGTCGGCGGGAACGGCGGCGTCCATCGCCCCGGCGCCCGTGGCACCGGTGGCGGTCGACACGACGCTCCAGCCCAGACCCCGCTTCGGCTTGGCGAAGAACGCCACGATCACGGCGCCGAGCAGCGCCACCGCGGCCGGGAGCAGCAGCGACTGCGCCATGGCGTTCGAGAAGCCCTGATGTAAGAACTCAGGCAATGCGCCTGAGGTGCTGAAGGACCCGACGGATGCCCCGCCTGGCACTCGGGGCAACTCCGCCGCCAGCCTGGCTTGGATCAGCGCCGCGACGCAGGCACTACCGAGAACGGCACCGACCTGACGGGTCGCGTTGTATACCCCGGAACCGGCCCCAGCATCTTTCAGCGGCAGATTATGGGTCGCGGTTGTAGAGATCGGCGACCACATGAACGCGTTCGCGAGCCCGAGTACGGCGCTTGGCATCAGCAGCACCCAGATCTCGGCATCCGGGGTGAGGACCAACGAGTACCAGGACAGGGCTCCGGCGAACAACAGCATCCCGGTCACCGCGATGTAGCGCGGCGGGATGCGGTCCACAAGCATCCCGACGAACGGCGCGAGAACGCCGGAGAGCACCGCCATCGGCACGAGCATCAGCGCCGATTGGGTCGGGGTCATCCCGAGAACCAGCTGGAAATAGAACACCAGAGGCAGCGACATGGCGGTCACGCCGAAGCCCACCGTCGTGATCGCTCCATTGGCCAGGGAAAAGTTGCGGTCGTGGAACAATCGCAGCGGCAGCAACGGCTCGGCCCGGTTGAAGTGCTGCCAGACCACGAATCCGGCCATCACGACGAGCCCCGCGATGATCAGCCCCCATACCGAGATCGGGCCGACGATGGTACCCCAGTCGTACGACTCGCCCTCCTGGATGCCGAACACCAGCAGGAACATCCCGACCGCGCTCAGGACAACCCCGAAGACGTCGAAGCGGTGGGTGTGGGTCTTCAGTTTCGGCACCAGCTTCCAGGCCAGCACGAAGGCGACGATGCCAACCGGCACGTTGATGAAGAAGATCCATTCCCAGCCGAAGCCGTCGACCAAGACCCCGCCGAGTACCGGGCCGATCAGCGTCGCCACGCCGGCCACCGAACCCCATAGGCCCATTGCGGCACCGCGCTTATCTGGCGCAAAGGTGCGCGTGATCACCGACATGGTCTGCGGAGTCAGCAGCGCGGCCCCGAGCCCTTGGAACACCCGCGCTGTGATCAGCATCGTGATATCGCCGGCGAAGCCGCACCAGGCGGATGCGGCGGTGAAGACCACGAGACCGATCAGGTAGAGGTTCTTCGGACCGAACCGGTCACCCAGCCGGCCGGTGACCAGCAGCGGCACGGCATAGGCGAGCAGATAGGCGCTGGTGACCCAGATCACCGCGTTGATGTCGGTGTGCAAGCCTTCCATGATCTTCGGATTCGCCACCGAGACGATGGTCGTGTCGATCAAGATCATGAAGAAGCCGACCACCAGAGCCCAGAGGGCCGGCCACGGCCGCGTTTGGTTTTCCATTGAGGGTCCTTGATTCTTACGAAGGGGCGGTGTCCGACTTGGGCTGGAGGCCGCCTAGGGTGTGTACGGTTCCGGCTACCAGTTGATCCGGTTGTGCCCCATTTCATCGACGAGGTTCTCGATCCACGACATCTCGGCTTGCAGCATTGCCTGCTGATAGCTGAGGTCGAGCCAGTATTTGCGCTCGATTGCCTTTTCGGTAACGGTGGCGACCGAGGCCTCAAGGAGATCCCGCTGTGATCGGAGGTCATCCATGCGGCGCGACAGCAGATCGATCACCGCTTTGGCCGGCAGGTTATGCGCCTCGCCGATGGCCAACGGGAATTGCGGATACTCGTTCACGGGGTTCGCCAGCATGTCCGAGATGCGTTCGGTCAGAATGCAACGTCCCGCTTCGGTGACCTCGTAGGTGGTGCGCTCGGGGCGGTTGCCCTCGCGCTCGGTGCCCGTCGCTCGGACGAACCCGCGCAGGGCTAGCCGGTCAACCGTGTGGTAGAGCGATCCGGGTCGCACCTTGACGACCCGGTCCTCTGCGCGCTGAATCAGCAACTGATACATCTCGTAGGGGTGCATCGGACGCTCCACGAGCAATGCCAGCGATGCGATTCCGAGGCCGGTCACCGGCGTCGGCTGTGCCATCCGCACGCCCCTCCCGGATCTGTCGCAGAAGTCTTGTCGATACCTGTTGCCCCATTAGGACTATTCCGTATGGAATATATGCCTATACTGCGCGTACGTCAACTCCCGGTCTGGGGTGAATTCCTTCGGCGCCGCCGGGGCCGGCGGTTGCGCGCCGGACGGCATCCGGGCGACAATGCACGAAGTGACAACGCATCCGAGCGACAACGCACGGAACACCATGCCGCATGCACCGATGCAGAAGAAAAACCGGGCGCCGTGACCGGCTATTCCCGTCGGAGACAAGAAACCTGATGCAGATCAACAGTAACCCGACGAGCGTCGAGAGCCACCGCGGCAGCATCCTCACTGGATTCTTAGACGCGCATGTACATCTCTGCCTGATTGATCCCACGCCGATGCTCGCCAACGGGATCGCCCGCGTACTCGATCTCGGTGGGCCACTCGCCGTGGTAGGAGCGACAATTGGCGCGGATATTCCAGATGTTGCATATGCCGGGCAATTCCTGGCAGCGCCCGGCGGATACCCCACCGACCGGCCGTGGGCGGCGCCCGGCAGCGTGCGCCAGGTCAACTCAGGCGATGATGCGGCAGCGGCGGTGGACACCCAGGCGGATGCAGGCGCGACGGTCATCAAGGTCACGCTGAACTCCGACGCCGGGCCGGTGTTCTCCGACACGGTGCTCGGCGCCGTTCTCGACGCGGCGCATGCTCGCGGCCTGCCGGTTGTCGCACACGCGGAAGGACCGGGGCAGGCGGAGCGCGCCTTCGCCGCCGGCGTCGATGCGCTGGCGCACACACCGTTCAGCCAGAACCTCGACCACGAGCTGGTCGCCGCGATGGCGAGCCGGATGACCTGGATATCGACACTGGATATTCACCGCGGCACCGCGCAGTTCGAATCAGCCCAGCACAACTTGCGCCGGTTCCATGCCGCGAACGGGAGGGTGCTTTATGGAACGGATCTTGGCAACGGCCCGCTTCCGGTTGGCCTGAACGCGCACGAGCTGGAGGCGATGCGTGGCGCCGGGATGACCGGCCGCGAGGTGCTCCGGGCACTCACCGCGCCCGGGGTCACGATGGCCGCAGATCCGATATCCCGGATGCCCCGGCCGGTGAGCAGGGTGGATGTCGCGTTGCCGGCCGGTCGCGTGACCTTCATTCCCGGCGAGCCCCCGGCCCTCGATGAGCCGCCCGACCCACCCGCGGCATCGCCGATCGCGGGGGCGGGTGCCGGTAATCCCGGCGGCAGCTGCAGCCCGGCCACCCGCAGCCCGGCCAGTCGCAGCCCGTTCACCCGCTGGCTGTGCAGCGCACGCGCGGTGACCGGTGCCGAGCTCGCCGTCATCGCACAGACCACCGAGCTCACCGAGCTGGTTCCCTGATCGGCCGGGGAGCGCCGGTGGCCAGCCGGCCCACAGAACCTCAGCCCTACAGAATCCGGGCCCTGTAGAATCCTGGGTATCTACCCCTCGACCTGCAAACGGAGCTGTCGGTGCCCACATTCGTCGTAGAAGTCATGCCTAAAGCCGAGCTGCTCGATCCCCAGGGCAAGGCCGTCGCGGGCGTGCTTGCGCGCACCGGCAAGGGGCAGTTCACCGATGTCCGGGTCGGCAAGCGCTTCGAGATCAGCACGGATGCTGCCGCCGACGATGCCACCCTGGCCGCGATCCACGAGATTGCGCGGGATGTTCTTTCGAATCAGGTCATCGAAGACGTCGTATCGATCACCACGCTCTCCCCCTCGATAGCTGAGCCTGCCGGAACGGGAAAAGCGACCCCGGGTGCGGCTCCCGGTGCCGCAACCCAGGGGGACCGAGGGATCGCTTGATGAGGATCGGCGTCGTCACCTTCCCCGGCTCACTCGATGACCGCGACGCGTTACGTGGCATCCGCCTGGCCGGCGCGGAGCCGGTTGCCCTCTGGCACGGTGACCACGACCTGCAGGGCGTCGACGCGATCGTGCTGCCCGGAGGCTTCAGCTACGGTGACTACCTGCGCTGCGGTGCGATCGCCAGCTTCTCGCCGATCATGGCCGAGGTGACCGAGGCCGCTAATCGCGGCGTTCCGGTGCTGGGCATCTGCAACGGATTCCAGATGCTCACCGAAGCGCGGTTGCTGCCGGGCGGGTTGATCCGCAACGATCACGGCGCCTTCGTCTGCCGCGACCAGCGGTTGCGGGTCGAGAACGTGTCGACTTCCTGGACGAACGGGTTCCAGGCTTCAGCCGAGATCATTATCCCGCTGAAGAACGGCGAGGGAAGCTTCATCGCCTCGGCCGAGGAGTTGAAGCGGCTCGAGGGCGAGGGCCGGGTGGTGTTCCGCTATCTCGGGCTGAACCCGAACGGCTCGCTGAACGACATCGCCGGCATCACCAACGCCGGTGGCAACGTGGTGGGGCTGATGCCGCATCCCGAGCACGCCACCGAGCCGGGCTTCGGGCCGGATACCCCCGCCGCGATGAGCAGCGGCGTGGACGGCCTGACCTTTTTCACCAGCGCCATGGCGACACTCACCGCTGCCGCCGGGTAGTCGCCGCCGAGTTACAGGGCACGATTTCCGTCGGCGCCTCGACTGATCTGGGTCGATCAGCTGACCCGGACGCCTCTTGCGCAGGCCGTAGGCCAGGGCTAACATACAACCAAATGGTTGTAGGAATATTGAGTGATACCGACGTCGATCGGGTCTTCCAGGCGCTGGCCGACTCGACCCGGCGCGACATCGTCACGCGGGTGATTCGCGGTGAGCAGTCCGTTTCAGAGCTCGCCGCGCACTATGCGATGAGCTTCGCAGCGGTGCAAAAACACGTGGCGGTGCTGGAGCGCGCCGCGCTGGTCAGAAAGCAGCGGCGCGGTCGCCAGCAGATCGTGTCCGGGAACCTGCCGACCATTCGCAAGGCCGCCGGCCTGCTTGACGAGTACGAGGAACTCTGGCGCCAGCGCGCAGACCGGATCGGCGACATCCTCGCCGAGAGCCGAAAGCCGAAAGAGGGATGACATCATGACCGTGATCAGCACTGAGAAGGATACCGAGGCACTGACGCTCACCTTCGTCGCCGAATTCGACGCGGACATTCAGCGGGTCTGGCGGGTGTGGGAGGACCCCCGCCAACTGGAACGCTGGTGGGGGCCGCCGACCTGGCCGGCGACGTTTCAGAAGCATGACTTCACGCTCGGCGGGCGCTCGCTCTATTACATGACCGGCCCGGACGGCGAGAAACCCTACAGCTGGTGGGTCATCACCGCCCTGGACGCCCCGAATCGGCTCGAGTACGACGAGGGGTTCGCCGACGAGAACGGCGAACCGGATTCCACCATGGGTGCTATCCATAACGTGGTCACCCTCGACTCCACCGGTCAGGCCACCCGGATGTCGGTGGTGGCGACCTTCGAGAACGCCGAGCAGTTGCAGCAGATGCTTGAGATGGGCATGGAGGAAGGCATGCGCAGCGCGATGAGGCAGATCGATGCGCTCCTGGCCGACGTAAGCCGCTGAGCGCTCCGCGCTGGTTCAGTACGAGGAGCACGGGACCGTCGCCGCACGCGGCCGTCGCCGCGATAACCACCGGACGCGATCAAACTTTCGTTGGATGTATTAGGCTGCGTTTCTTGCGAAGATAGGATGCCCGGCATTCGCCGCGACCACTGGTATCCGTGTCTCGACATCCCCTCTGGAGTGAAATTCCCGTGTCCCCCCGCTTGTTCTATCGAACCGTCGCGATCGCCGAGGCGGTGACCTGGACCCTGCTGATCGTCGGGATGCTGCTGAAGTATGTCGGCAACGCGGGCGGACTGCCGGTGCTCATCGGCGGCTCGCTACACGGACTGGTCTTCATCACCTATGTGCTGACCGCCGTGCTGGTCGGGGTGAATCAGCGCTGGCCGGTCAAGCGGATTGTGTATGCGGCGGTGATGGCGATCGTGCCATACGCCACGATTCCGGTCGACATCCAATTCGACCGACGCGGGTATCTCGGCGGCGACTGGCACCGCGAGGCGACGGACGACCCACGCGACCAGTCCTGGGTGCGGCGCTTGCTGCGCTGGTTCCTGAACCACCCGGCGGTGCTGATCACCCTGTTCGTCCTCGCGATTGTGGTCATCATGACCGTGCTGCTGATCGTCGGCCCGCCCGGCGGCTGGAAGTAATCGGGAGCAGGTGCGCCGGGTAGGCTTGGCTGCGGCAGCCACCCGTTCCGAGAGGATTCACCTTCGTGTCCCACGTCGTCGACACCGTATCGAACGCCCGCGCCACGCCCGACCGCGAGCAACCGTATGCGGCGCTCGGACTCACCGGCGACGAGTACGCGAAGATCCGGCAGATTTTGGGCCGGCGCCCGACCAGCGGCGAGCTGGCGATGTACTCGGTGATGTGGAGCGAGCACTGCTCGTACAAGTCGTCCAAACCCTATCTGCGCCAGTTCGGTCAGAAGGTCTCCGAGGCGATGAAAAAGAACCTCATGGTCGGCATCGGCGAGAACGCCGGTGTGGTGGATGTCGGTGAGGGCTGGGCCGTCACCTTCAAGGTCGAGTCACACAATCACCCCAGCTACATCGAACCGTTCCAGGGCGCCGCGACCGGTGTCGGCGGCATCGTCCGCGACATCATCTCGATGGGTGCCCGGCCGGTTGCGGTGATGGATGCCCTGCGCTTCGGGGCAATCGATCACCCCGATACGGCCCGCGTGGTGCACGGGGTCGTCTCGGGTATCTCGTTCTACGGCAACTGCCTCGGCCTGCCCAACATCGGTGGCGAAACCTACTTCGACCCCACCTACCAGGGCAACCCGCTGGTGAACGCGCTGTCGGTCGGGGTACTCCGGCACGAAGACCTGCACCTGGCCAACGCCCGCGGCGTCGGGAACAAGGTCGTGTTGTTCGGCGCGCGCACCGGCGGAGACGGCATCGGCGGGGCATCCATCCTGGCTTCCGACACGTTCTCAGCGGGCGGCCCCACGAAGCGGCCCGCCGTGCAAGTCGGCGACCCGTTCGCCGAGAAGGTGCTGATCGAATGCTGCCTGGAGCTGTTCGCGGCTGAGCTGGTGGAAGGCATCCAAGATCTCGGCGCCGCCGGCATCTCCTGCGCCACCTCCGAGCTCGCCTCCAACGGCGACGGCGGCATGTACATCCAGCTGGAGAAGGTGCTGCTGCGCGATCCGTCGCTGACCGCCGAAGAGATCCTGATGTCGGAGAGCCAGGAGCGGATGATGGCGATCGTGACTCCCGAGAAGCTCGAGGGCTTCCTCGCGGTCGTCGCCAAATGGGATGTCGAGACCAGTGTGCTCGGCGAGGTCACCGATACCGGCCGGCTGGTGATCGACTGGCACGGCGAGCAGATCGTCGACGTCGAGCCGCGCACGGTGGCCATCGACGGCCCGGTGTATGACCGCCCAGCGGCCTACCCGACCTGGCTCGACGCGCTGCAGGCCGACACGGCATCCGCACTGCCCAGACCGACCGACGGCGAGGCACTGCGTGAGCAGGCGCTGGCGCTGCTCGGCAGCCCGAACCTGGCCGACAAGAGCTGGATCACCGACCAATACGACCGCTACGTGCAGGGCAACACCGCACTTTCCTTCCCGGATGACGGCGGCATGATCCGCGTCGACGAGGAATCCGGCCTGGGCTTCGCGATCGCCCTGGATGCCAACGGCCGCTACTGTCAGCTCGACCCGAAGGCCGGCGCCCGGCTCGCCCTGGCCGAGGCGTACCGCAACGTCGCGGTCACCGGCGCCACCCCGGTCGCCGTCAGCGACTGCCTGAACTTCGGCAGTCCGGAGAATCCCGAGGTGATGTGGCAATTCGGCCAGGCTGTCGAGGGGCTGGCCGACGGATGCCTGGAGCTGGAGATTCCGGTCACCGGCGGCAACGTGTCGTTCTACAACCAAACCGGCGACCAGGCGATCCACCCCACACCGGTGGTCGGCGTGCTCGGCGTGATCGATCACGTCGCGCGCCGCATCCCGGGCGGCTGGCAGGACGAGGGCGACAACATCTACCTGCTCGGCATCACCCGCGAGGAGCTGGATGGGTCGGCCTGGGCCGGGGTCGTGCACGGGCATCTGGGCGGGCATCCGCCACAGGTCGACCTCGCCAACGAACGCCAACTCGCGATCCTGCTGCGCGCCGGGGCGCTGGGCAGCCTGATCGGCTCGGCACACGACCTGGGCGACGGCGGCCTCGCCCAGGCGCTGGCCGAGAGCGTGCTCCGGTTCGGCATCGGCGCGCGGGTCTGGCTGACCGAGATTATGGAGCGCGACGGCGTGGATGCCGCGACCGCCTTGTTCTCGGAGTCCGCGGGCCGCGTGATCGTGTCGGTGCCGCGCGAGGACGATGTGAAGTTCCGCGGCCTATGCGAGGGCCGCAATTATCCGGTGCTGCGGATCGGCGTGACAGATGCCGGTGCCGAGGTCGGGGCCGCGGCCCTTGAGGTGCAAGACCTGTTCACGATCGGTCTGGAGGAGTTGCGCGCCACGCATCGCTCCACGCTCCCCGAGCACTTCGCCGCCGTCTCGGCCGCCTAGCCCCCGGTTGCGCCCTCGGTCGCGCGGGTCGCGCCGGTCGGCCCGGTCGCGCCCCCGGTCGCGCGGCCGCGATCGCCGGGGCTCAGCTGCCCGGTACTGGTAGCCAAGGCCTAACATATTGTTGCTACCTACCGGAGGCGGAGCGCATGACATCTTCAGAAGACCAACCGACCCGCGTGGTCAGATCCGTTCAACATGCGGCGGGCATCATGCGCGCCCTGGGCGCCTCAAGCGACTCCATGTCGATGAGCGAACTCGCTCGACGAGTCAGTCTCAGCAAGCCGGCCACCTATCACCTGCTGAAAACCCTCGAGCTTGAGCGGTTCGTCGTCAAGGACTCCGGCTCGCGCTATCGGCTGAGTTGGGGGGTGTACGAGCTGGGCAGCTCGGTGATCCGATCCGTTGACCTCGCCAGAGTGGCCCGCCCCCATGTCGATGACCTGGCCGTGGCGGTCGGAGAGGTTGTGCTCGTCGGAATCCTCGACGAAGGCACCGTGCTCTATCTCGATCGGGCAGCATCCGCCGATGCGACGGACATGCTGGCCGGAGCGGGACGCCGCACCGCGATGCACGCGACGGCATCCGGCAAGCTGCTTCTGGCATACCAATCAGAGGATGCCATCCAATCGATCATCGACGCCGGCTTACCTGCCCGAACCACCGCAACAGCGCACGATCCCGCGGCGCTGAAGAAGGAACTCGACGCCATCCGGGTCAACGGATACGCCACCTGCTGGCAAGAGTTCGACGTAAGCCTCTCCAGCATCGCCGCGCCTCTGATCGACTACACCGGCGCGACCGTCGCGGCGCTGACCATCGCGGGTTCATCCACGAGCATCACCCCGCAGTCGCTGCCGAAGTTGCTCGCCCTGCTCCAGCCGGCAGCTGAGGCGATTTCGGCTGAGCTCGGCGCACCGGCCGTACTGCGGGTGATCCGGTAAGCCCGACGACGCAGCGCGCCGGTCCCGCGTACGTTCTCTGGCTCGTCTTGTAGCTCATGGCTACAGGTATTTGCGTGTTGCTATTGTGCTCGTCAAGCTGTTCACCATACGCTGACCTTCAGAAGGCTCCCCCAGCGCTCCAGAGCAGCAACGCAACCCGCTAATTGCACGGCTGCTCCCGCCCGTGGTGAGAAGTCCTGTGCCAACGCAGGAGAGCGTACCCATGCACCATCGGGGCATATCGCTGCAACCATTTTCAGTCAGTTGAATTAGGAGAAGTCATGAAAAAGCGGATAATCGCTGGGACACTGTCCCTGGTATTGGGCCTCGCGCTCACCGGATGCGCGGCGAGTTCCTCCACCAGCGGCGGTACCGGAGGTGAAGACACGGGGACGGCAGTGCTCAAGGCAGGCCTGCTACCCAACGCCGAAACGGCAGCCATCCGGCTCGGCAAAGATAAGGGCTTCTTCACTGACAAGGGCATCGACCTTCAAATCACCGACACGACCAGCGGCGCGGCGTCGCTGACCGCGCTGGTCGCCGGACAATTCGACGTGGTGTTCGCGAACACCGTATCGGTGATGCAGGGCAACGACAAGGGACTGCCGCTGGTCATGATCGCCGCGGCTTCCACATCGACCGGGGTGCAAGGCAAAGACTTCTCGGCCTTGATGGTCGGCTCGAAGGCCAACTTCCAGACGCCGAAGGATCTTGAGGGCAAGACGATCGCTTCGAACACCGTGAAGAACATCGGTGAGCTCACCGCGCGGATCTCCGTCGAGAAGGCCGGCGGCTCCACCGCCGACCTCAAGTTCGTCGAGTTGCCCTTCGACAATATGGAGCAGGCGCTGGAGAGCGGCCAAATCGACGCCGCCTGGATGGTCGAACCGTTCCACACCACTGCCCTGCAGCACGGCTTGCGGGACCTCACCTCCAACTACGTCGACACCGCACCGGGCCTCACCGCCGCCGCTTTTGTCACGACCAAGAAGGTCATTGATGAGAAGCCGGAGTTGATCAAGAAGTTCGTGTCCGCCATTACCGAATCCGGAAACTACGCGAACGGGCACCCCAACGAAGTTCGCGGCATCATCCCGAAGTTCACGAAGCTGACCCCAGAGATTGCGAACCAGTTCGTCATCCCGCTCTACAACCCAGAGGTCAACGTGGCTTCCCTGGAGGCGATGCTTCCGGAGATGGTCAAGGAGAGCATGATCTCTAAGGACTTCGACGTCAACAAAGTGATCTACAAGTAAACCGGGCAGCCAAGAACATGTCGCAAACCATCATCCGAACGGCACCCGCACCGGGCAAGAAAATACCGCTGCGGGGCACCCGGAGTCCACGATTGCGTGGCAGCGTTGGCTTCCTCGTGTTCTTGGCAATCTGGGAGATCCTGCCGACGGTCGGGCTGCTGCCGGCACGGTACTTTCCCCCGCTGCACGAGGTCGTGGCAGCAATGATCAGAAACCTCTTCGAGCCAGAATTCTGGATGGCGGTCGGCTACACCGCGCAGGCCTGGTTCCTCGGATTGGCAATCGCTTTCATTGCTGCCTCGCTCGTCGGACTCATCCTCGGCTCTATCCCGATCCTGTGGCGCTACACGGAGTCCACGATCGAGTTCCTGCGGCCGATCCCCTCGGTAGCGCTGATTCCCCTGGCTGTGCTGGTGTTCGGAATCGATATCAAATCCGCACTCCTGCTGATCGTCTACGCCGCGTTCTGGCAGATCCTGATCCAGATCTTGTATGGAGTGAAGGATGTCGACCCGGTCGCTCTCGACACGGCCAGAGTGTTCGGGCTTGGCCGATGGAGCCGGATCCGTTACGTGTCCTGGCCGACCGCGCTGCCCTACGCGATCACCGGGTTCCGGCTCGGCGCTTCGGTATCGCTGGTGCTGGCCGTCACGGCAGAACTGGTGATCGGCAATCCCGGGATCGGTAATCAGATCGCCCTTGCCCAATCGGCTCTCGCCCTGCCGGAAATGTATTCCCTGGTCATCACCGCCGGCGTGATGGGCGTGCTGGTCAACATCGCCGCACGGTTCGTCGAGCGAAAAGCTCTGCGCTGGCATCAATCAGTACGGAGTGAGCTCTAGGATGCCGTCGATCAAATCAGGCCTGAAGAAGGCATGGACCATCTTCTTGGTACCCATCGTGCTGTTCGTGCTGTGGTACACACTCTCAGCCGGAAGTACCAGCTTCTTCTTCCCGCCGCTGCAAAAGATTCTGGTCGCCTTCAACCGCACCTGGATCTCCTCCGACCGGTGGGCGACCGATATCGTGCCGAGCCTGATGCGGCTGGGTGCGGGATTCCTCATCGCACTGGTTATCGCGCTGATGCTCGGGGTGCTATTGGGCTCCTCCAAGGTCGCCCGAGATTACTCCGAGCCGGTTCTCGAGTTCTTCCGCGCGATCCCGCCAACGGTGATGATCCCGGTACTTCTGGTCATTTCGGGTATCGGCAACACCTCGAAGGTCGCCGTGATTGCCTTCGGATGCCTGTGGCCCATGCTGCTGAACACCATCGAGGGCGTGCGTGGCGTCGACTCACTGCTCAAGGACACCTGCAGCATTTACCGGATCAACGGCGTGAGTCGGCTTCGGCTGCTGACCCTCCGGGCGGCCAGCCCGCAAATCGTCACCGGCATGCGCACCGGACTGTCGATCGGCATCATTCTGATGGTGATTAGCGAGATGTTCGCGTCGCGCGACGGCCTGGGATTCACGGTCATCCAATTCCAGCGCACCTTCGCCATCCCCGAGATGTGGAGCGGCATCCTGCTCCTCGGAATCATCGGCGTCGCGCTGTCCCTGCTGATGCGCGGTTTCGAAATGGTCGTCTTGCGCTGGTACGAGGGCGCACGTCAAGCCGGCTAGTGCGGCGTGAGCGCGACAAACGACAACATGAACGACAAGTACGGAGCAATCATGAACGACCTGAACCACGATCTGCGCGACCAGGGCGCTAACGATGCCGACGCCATGCTGCAGATCAATCACCTGCACAAGGTGTACGAGGGCAGCGGCCGCACCGTCGAAGCGGTTAGAGACGTGAGCTTCAGCCTTCGGCAAGGCGAGATGGTCTGCGTCGTCGGACCATCCGGGGCAGGTAAGACCACGCTGCTGCGCTGCATCTCGGGGCTGCTCACCCCCACCAGCGGTGAGGTCATCCTCGGCGGAAAGCGGGTGGTCGGCCCGCCCGAGGGTATGGCCGTGGTTTTCCAGGAGTATGGCAGAAGCCTGTTTCCCTGGATGAAGGTGCGCCAGAATGTGGAGCTACCCCTGAAAGAGAAGGGTGTTCCGGCCAACCGGCGCCGAACCCTGGTCGACGACAGCCTGGAAGCGGTGGGCCTGAAGGATGCGCACGGCGCGTATCCCTGGCAACTGTCCGGCGGGATGCAGCAGCGGGTCGCGATCGCGCGTGCGATCGCCTACGAGCCGAAAGTTTTGCTCATGGACGAGCCATTCGCCTCCGTTGACGCACAAACGCGAGCCGAGTTGGAAGACCTGGTCCGCTCGCTGTGGTCGAGATTGGGCGTGACCATCGTCTTCGTCACCCACGACATCGACGAGTCGGTCTATCTGGGCGAGCGGGTTGTCGTCCTGTCGGCCTCCCCGACCACGGTGATGGAAGACGTCGCCATCGACCTCGGCGACAACCGCGATCAGCTGACCACCCGAATCGAACCGCGCTTCGGTGAGTTACGGGCACGAATTTACGCGCGGATCCAAGAGGCCAAGCGCGCAGGTCGGCCGATTGCCACCGAGTAGCACACCGCAAACGATTCGTGAGAAGCAAGTGTCCCCTCGGTACCGCGTGCTCAGCGCCCCCCTGCCAGTCGTTCTTCCGACCGGATACGTCGTCGACGACGAGTTCTCCGCGGCCAGTCGACGCGTCTGGGCCAGCGCGGCCGACAAAGTCCGCGCCCTGACCACGCGGCACCCCGACAGGTTCCCGCTCTACACGCAAGGCGGGGCGTGGGCGATCGACGGCGAGGCGTGGACGCACTGGTGCGACGGCTTTCTCGGCGGCGAACTGTGGATGTTGTCCGAACACGCGCCAGACGGCCCATGGTTCCGGCAGCGGGCGGAGCACTATTTCCGGCTCATCGAGGACCGCAAAACGGATGCCGACGTGCACGACCTCGGCTTCCTGTTCTGGTCCACCTATCGCCGCTGGTACGAGGAGTCCGGTGACGCGCGGCACCGGGACGTGCTGGTGCAGGCAGGCAAGACCTCAGCCAGCCGGTTCTTAGAGCGCGGCCGGTACCTGCCGAGCTTCCGCGATCCCGCGAGTCTTTTCATCGACATCATGATGAATGTGCACCTGGTGCTCTACGCGGCATCCGTCACTGGCGACCAATCGCTGGCCCGCGTCGGGTACGAGCACTCCTTGACCACCCGCCGGTATCTGATGCGTGGTGACGGTTCGGCCTCACACGAGGGAATGTTCGACCTGGCCACGGGCGCTTTTCTGCGCCAGAGCACCCAGCAGGGCTATCGGGACGACGGATCATGGGCCCGCGGCCAGGCCTGGGCGCTATACGGATTCGGTACGGTCTATCGGTTCACCGGCGACAACAGGTTCCTCCGCACGGCCATCGACGCCGCCGACTTCTACCTCAACCAGACCGGTGACCGGCTGATCCCGCCCAACGATTGGGCGCAGCCGGATCCGCCTCGAAAATATGAGAGCTCGGCGGCTGCCGCCGCTGCCGGCGGATTCTGGCAGCTGGCCGGGCTCGTTCAGAACGACCGGCTCGCCAGGGAATATGCCGATTACGCGATCAGGATTCTGCTGCGGCTTTCGGAATCCGACTTCCTCGCGGAGCCAGGCGACGACTGGGAAGGAATCCTTCGACATGGCTCCTATCACGAGGCGCTAAACCTCGGCGTCGATGAATCGGTCATGTTCGGCGACTACTGGCTGCTCGACGCATTCGACACGATCGACCAGCACCGGCAACAGGGCGGCGGATCCCGCAGCACGGAAACCACGCAAGGAAAGGGCACACACAATGGTTGACCAAACGGCACAGGCACCTCGAGAAATGGCCGGCGGCGTCACTGCCGATATAGCCAGGGCTCTTGAGATCTCCCAAGAGCGCGTGCGCCGGTTGATCACCAATCACCCCGGCCAGATCCCGATCTACACGAAAGGCGGTCGGTGGCACTTCGACGAGGACTCCTGGGCGCCGATCTGGACCGGTGGATTCCTCACCGGAATGATCTGGATCTTCGCCGAACGATCCGGAGATCCAACCTGGCGGCAGCAGGCCGAGAAGTACAGTCGGCTCGTGGAACCGAGGAAGCTTGACCGGGGCACCCACGACATCGGATTCCTCTTCACACCGAGCTGGGGCAGATGGCACGCGATCGACCCGACCGACGAGACGCGTGAGGTGCTGATCCAAGCCGGTCGAACCATGGCCGGCCGTTTCAACGCGGCGGGGCGCTATCTTCGCACCTGGGTGGATGCCGGAAGCACCTTTATCGACGTGATGATGAACGTTGGGATCATCTATCAGGCGGCCGCGCTCTCTGACGATCCCGAGCTCGCCAACGTCGCGACCGCGCACGCGCTCACCTCCCGCCGATTCCTCGTCCGCGGCGACGCGAGCACCGTGCACGAGGGCTGGTTCGATCCCGAATCGGGCGAATTCCTCCGCGCCGCCACACACCAGGGCTATCGCTCCGACTCGTCCTGGGTGCGGGGTCAGGCGTGGGCAATTTATGGTTTCGGGGCTGCATATCAATGGACCGGAGACACCCGGTTCTTGGACACCGCACGCCGGTGCGCCGATCTCTATATCGAACGGGTCGGCGAGAACTACGTCGGACCCAACGATTGGGAGGATCCGCAACCGGAGTTCCCCTACGAGGCCTCCGCAGCAAGCATTACCGCCGCGGCCATGCTGCAGCTGGCCGAGCTGGCCGAGGAAGATGGGCCACGGTACCGAGAGTACGCGCGACGAATCGTCGCGCGACTGTGCCAACCCGACTTCCTCGGCAGCGCAAGCGACGACTGGGAGGGAATCCTCAAACACTCGCTGTACCACCGGGGCGAGAACATCGGCGTGCAAGAGAGCGTCATGTGGGGGGACTACTACTTCGTCGAGGCGCTGCATCGCCTCGCCCCCCTCCCCGCGTAGCCCCCCGGCCGCCGCCCTCCCGGCCGCCGCCCTCCCGATCGGCGCCCTCTCGGTCGGCCCCCTCCGTCGCGCGTGCGCTCAATTGGGCGGGTGGCTCCGGGGGATCCGCCCAAGCGAGCGCACCCGCGATCGCAAACAGCCACCCGCGCCTGTGGAGAACTCGGGCTCACCCATTCCACCCGGTGGAGAACGCCGATCGGCCGGACGGACCCGCCATCATCGAGGCATGAAACGGCCACACCCGCTGCCTACGCAATTCGAGCACCGCGCCTTCAACGTCGCTGACGCCCTCGCCGCCGGCGTCAGCCGGGATCGACTTCGGCGCGGCGATCTCGGGAAGCCGTTCTACGGCATCCGCGAGCCAGCTCGCCGAGTGGCAGACACCGCCGGTGCTGTCGCCGGCGAACCCTCGCGAGAGCGATGGGCGCGAGTCAGACGAGAAGCGCTCGCCCGTGCGCGCGCATACGCCACCCGGATGCCGGCGGATCAGTTCTTCTCGCACGCCACGGCCGCGCAGCTCCACGGGCTGCCGCTTCCCGCACGCCTCGCCCGGCGAGAAACCGTCGACGTCGCCAGCACCGTACGCAGCCGGCGCCGTCACGGCACCGGCGTCGCCGGTCACCTCGTCGCGGCCGGCCTGGCACGTGTCGTCGACGTCGACGGGCTGCGCACGAGCTCCGCCGTCGCCAGCTGGTGTCAGTTGTCGACGTGGCTCACGCTGAATGAACTCACGGCGGTGGGCGATGCGCTGGTGCGACGCCAGGACCCGCCGTCGGACCTGGAAGAGCTCGGACGCGCAGTCCGGGGGCACAGCGGGCGACCGGGCGCCCGCAGGTTACGGAACGCCTTTGATCTCGTCCGCCCGGGCACGGACTCCCCGAAGGAGACCGAACTGCGGCTACTTCTGATCCGGGCCGGGTTACCTGAGCCGGAGGTCAATCCCCAACTCTTCAACCGCTTCGGTGCCTTCATCGCGTACGGCGATCTGGTCTACCGTCGGTACAGGGTTCTCATCGAATACGATGGCGAACAGCATCGCGACGACGACTGGCAATTCCACCACGACATTGATCGCCTCGACGGCGTGATGGAAGAGGGTTGGCGTGTGATCCACGTCGACAAGCACCACCTTCGGATCAACCCCGCCGCAATAATCGTCCGCGTCCGCACCGCCCTGATCGAACGAGGCTGGACTCCGCGCGACGGCGCCGGGCGGTGTCGATGACCCCTGCGCTGATCGCGACCTGTCCACCCGTGCGCTCAGTCGGGCGATGAAACGCGGGCATCGCGCCCCTCTTTGAGCGCACACCTGGATGGAGCGCACACCTGGCGCGCCTACGCCGCTACGCCCCCGCGCCCCGCGCCTCGCGCTCCCCCCAGCCCTCCGCCCTCAGCGCCGCGCAATCAGCGGGGCGAGCAGCTCGATCTGACGCGGGTCGGCCAGCGCCGAGCCGACCGCGACCATCGACGCGCCGGCGGCCAGGAAGTCGGCCGCATTGGAGGCATCCATACCCCCTGTGGCGACCAGGGAGATCCCAGGGAACGGGCCGTGCTTGATCGCCTTGAACCAGCTGGCGCCGAGGGTGGCTGCCGGGAACGCCTTCACCCACGTGCAGCCGAGCTTCACGGCGTGCTGGATCTCGGTGGCGGTCGCGACCCCGGCCAGGTGCGGCAGCCCGAGCTCGGCGCTGAGCCGCACCACATCCTCGTCGAGCCCGGGCGAAACGGTGAACGCGACGCCGACCTTGTGACTGAGCCGCACCTGATCCACCGTGGTGACCGTGCCGGAGCCCACTTGCTTGCCACGCTCGCGGCCGGCGGCAACCACCGCTTCCAACGCAGGCACGGCATCCGGAGTCTGGATCGGGACCTCGACCAG
>JBDTDV010000068.1:0-45606 GCA_039922875.1 Microbacteriaceae bacterium | reverse complement strand
TTGCCGGTGGCGATCGCGACGGCGTCGATGCCGTTCATGATGCCCTTGTTGTGCGTGGTCGCCCGGTAGGGGTCCAGCTCGGCGAACTCATTGGCCAGGATGACGGCATCGCGCACCTGTTCACCGGCTAGCTCGTGCGTCTGCAGCCTGCCGACCGGGATCACCGCGCGAGCCCGCACCATTGCCCGATCGGTGAGGTTGGAAAGAATTCGCAGGTAGACCTTGCCGCCGCTGGCCCGCTCGATGACCGGGGCGACCGCTTCGCACATCGAGTTCACCAGGTTTGCGCCCATCGCATCCCGGCTGTCGACGAGCAGGTGCACCACGATCAACTCGCCGTGGGCCGCGGTGAAACCGCGTAGGAACACCTCGACGCCGGTGGCTCCGCCGCCTCTGGCGACCATATTCGGATGCTTGGCGTTGGCGACTCCAAGGATCTCGGGCGTGCTGGCCAGGATTGCCGCACGGGCACGGTCCGGGTCGCCGGCATCCAGAACTTGAATCTGGCCGATCAGCATGGGCTGGTCGGCTGCGCTGGTGAAACCGCCGCAGCGACGGACCAGCTTCGCGGCGGAGCTGACCGCCGCGATGATCGAGGGCTCCTCGACCACCATGGGAATGAGGTAGTCGCGGGTGTTGATCTGGAAGTTCAGGCCCAGTCCCATCGGCAGCGAGAAGACGCCGATCACATTCTCGGTCAACCGGTCGGCGCGGGTGGCGTTCAGGATGTAGCTGCCTTCCAGCAGCGCTGCATGATCGTCCTGGGTCAGGAAGCCGCGCTCGCGGAGGATTCTCAACCGGTGCTCCACGGGAAGGCGATAGAACTTCGGGATGCGGGAACCGGTCATTGCTTCATTCTTCCGTAGGCCGTCTGCCTCAGACCGTCGGTGCCGAAACCGAGTGGCACGACCCGGGCACCGGCCGAGGTGAGCGCGGCGGAAAGCAGGAGCGCCGGCCGTCCGCTTTCGCAGAACGCCAGCCCAACGTCGCCGCCGCCGGCTCCGGATGACTTGAAGGTGCCGCCGTGGGCGGCAGCCAGTCGGTGCAGTGCGCGGTGCCGCTGGGTCACGATGCCGGCTCCGGCATGATCATCCAGCTGGCTCAGAGCCTGGAAGTATTTGGTCGCCAAGCGCAGGAAGCTGTTCGTGGCCGCCAGCGCTTCCCCGGCCTGCCCGGCGAGGCGAGCCAGTCGGCCGATGTCTGACCGGTAGCGCAGCGGGTTGCGGGCGGCGTATGCCTGCACCCGGCCGACCAACTGCGTGGTACTGCTGCCGGTCCCGGTTACCACGGCCAGCATGGCCAGTCCGGCCGGCCAGGTCAGCTGGGTCGGTGGCGCCCCGCGGGTGTACTGAATCAGACCGCCGTGCATGCTGGCCGCGATGTCACCGCCGCTGCCGGTGCCGCCCTGCGCCGCCCGATGCGCCATCAGAGCTCGGGAGTACAGCTGCTGCGGGGCCAGATTCAACCCGCCCGCCTGTGCCAGGGCCGCCGTCAACGCGACGGCAACTGCCGCGCTGGAGCCCAGACCGAGCTTGTGGCCTTCGCGAGAGAAGGAGGTGCTGTCGATACTGATCTCCAGCGGTCCTGGCGCCGTGGCGTCGACGGTGGCTAAGACACTTTTGCGTACCGCATCAAAGACCCGCAGCCGCGCTCGCTCCGTCGGGTCTAGGCTCTCGGGTACGCTGCCATCTGAACCCAGCTCGATCCGGTCTGAGTGAGTCGTTGCGGCCGCTCCGGGTGTGCTCAACTGCCAATGATCGGTGGTGGCGCTGCGTACCACAACCCGCACCCGACGGTCCACGGTGGTGAGCAAAGCGGGCGCACCGTCCAGGACCGCGTATTCACCGAGGAGGAAGAGCTTGCCAGGCGCCGAGGTCACAATCTCGCCCGCCGCCGCGTTCGCGCGGCTCGCCTTCGCCCTCATGTCAGCAACGCCGCGTCGGGGCCGAGTGCGCTGGTTCGCACCTGAAGGACTCCGGGAACGCCGGCCAGCGCCTGGGCGACGGCCGTGGCGTCCGTCGGCGCGCACAACGCCTTCACCTGCGGTCCCGCATCGATCGTGAAATAGACCGGGATGCCATCGGCGCGCAACCGACGAACCCTGTGGATGACCGACACCGTCGCCGCATTCCAGTACAGCAGCGCCGGTCGGGTGGAAATCATCAGGGCGTGCAATTTCAGGCAACTGTGCTCGGTCAGCTCGCCAACGCTGGTCAAGTCGCGGGCTCCGATGGCCGCGCGCATCTCGGCCAGGTCGGCCTCCCCGGTCTGCACCCAGGCCGGATAGAACGGCGAACTGGCTGCGCTTGAACCCATCCCGGCGGTGGATCCGGTACTTTTCGCGCCGAGCTCGGTGATCGCGACGACCACGCTCAGCGGCCACTCGTCGGCCGCAAGCAATGGCTCGGCGAAGGCATCCAAGCCGTCTGGGCCCGATCCGGCGAAGAGCTGCGCGTAACCGCCGAAGATCGAGCGGGCCGCCGATCCGGAACCACGCCGGGCCAGAATCGACAACTCACGCCGATTCAGCCCCAACCCGGCCGCCGCGCACGCGGCGACCGTCAACGCGGCGAAGCCGGATGCCGAGGATGCCAGCCCGGCCGCCGTCGGGAAGTTATTGGTCGAGCTGATCCGCGCCCCGGCATCGATTCCCGCTCGCGCCCTGACCAGGTCGAGGATGGCACCGACTCGGCCGGCGGGCCGCCGCTGACCGTTCAGCAGAAACTCGTCGTGGTCCGCGCCGTGAACGAAGCTGACCTGGGTATCGGTGTACAGCGCGTCGAGGGTCACCGAGATGGAGCCAACGGCCGGAATGTTCAAGGCGGTGTCGCGTTTGCCCCAATACTTGATCAGCGCGATGTTGCTGTGCGCGCGGGCCGTTGCTGTCGCCTCACCGACGGCGGCTGTGTCCACAGGGGTGCTCCGATCGCATTCAACCTATTTTAGCCGCAGGCGCGCGCGGACTTTGGGTTGCTAACATCGCAGTGTGGTTGGCTCGATTATGTGGCCGAAACCAGGCCTACACCAGTACACGTCGAGACGGGAATATCGTGCCAGGAATCAGCGGACTGTCGTTATATCTGCCCCCCTACCGGGTGCAGTTGGAAGACTGGTGCCGGTGGAATGATCAGCCCTGGGGCAAGGTCAAGAGCGTTGTCGGGCATTCGTTTCGGATGCGCGGTCCGGGTCAGAGCGTGTACACCTTCGCCGCGAACGCGGTGTGGCGGCTGATTCAGGACTATGAGATCGACACGGCCCGGGTCGGACTGTTGGCCTTCGGCACGGAATCTTCCAGCGACAATTCGGCCGGCGCGGTGATCATCAAGGGGATGGTCAACGACGCGCTGGCCGCGCATGGCCGGCCCGAACTGCCAAGGGACTGCGAGGTGCCCGAGTTCAAGCAGGCCTGCCTCGGCGGCGTTTACGGGCTGAAGGCGGCGTTGCGCTATCTGGCTACCGATGGTGGCGGCCGTCAGGCGATCGTGGTCTGCGCGGACATCGCGGAGTACGCGCTGGGCTCGAGCGGCGAGCCGACTCAGGGCGCGGGGGCGGTGGCCATGCTGCTCGAGGATGAAGCCGGGATGCTGGAGATCGATTTGGCGGCATCCGGTAGCGACTCGGACTATCGCGTCGTCGACTTCCGCAAACCATTCGCCCGGTTCCGGAACCAGCCGCAACGTGATGACGGCCAGATGCAGGATTTACCGGTGTTCAACGGGCACTATTCCACCAGTTGCTATATCGATGCGACCCACCATGCCATGGCGGCGATGCTCGGTAAGCGGGCCGGCCGCAGCCTGGACTACTTCGACGAGGTCGACGCGGTGTTCATGCACCGCCCGTATCACCGGATGCCAGCCACCGGCTGGGTGATGTCGTATCTTTTCGCGCTCGCGGCAGACGAGACAGGCGGGCGCGATACATTGCGGGAGTACTGCGTGGCAGCCGGTATCGAGGCGGAACCCCTCATTCAGGAGCTTTCGGCTCCGTCGCCGTTCCGTGGCGACGGGGTGCGCATCGGCGAAGATACCGGGGATGTGTTTCCGCTGTCCAGGAAACTACGCCAGTACTTGCGGCGCACCGAACTGTGGAGGTCTCTGGTCGACGGAAAGCTCGGTCTCGGTTCGGACGCTATGCGGGATCTGGGCAACCTGTACACCGCCGCGCTGCCGGCCTGGCTTGCGGCCGGTCTCACTCAGGCCGCGCGCGCCGGAGACGAGCTTGCCGGTCAGGAGTGGCTGGCGCTCGGCTACGGCAGCGGTGACGCCGCCGAGGCGATGCCGATGCGGGTCGCGCCCGGCTGGCGCGCCGCCGCCGAACGGATCAACTTCCAGGCGGCCCTCGGCGATCCGGCGGAACTGACCGATCTGGAGCAGGAGGGCTATCTCGCGCTGCATGATGGCAGGACGGGCGCTCTCTCGGCCGTTGCCGCGCACGACGAGTTCGTGGTCGACCGGGTGGGCACCGCAAACGGTCCGGACTTCTTCGACCTGGGCGTGGAGTACTACCGCTACGTTGACGGAGTCTAGGCAATCCTCACGCTAATCAGGATGCGACGGACCGTTCAGGGCACTCCCGCCTGTTGAGCACAACGGCGGCGCAATCCAGCCTGTTCGAGGTGACGGGGGATTAGCTACCGGCGCGCAGCTCGCGTACCACGTGCGCCATCGCGAGCGCCGCAGATGCGGCCTCGGCGCCCTTGTCCTCCTTCGAATCGGGAAGCCCGGCCCGATCCAGTCCCTGCTTTTCATCGTCGAGGGTAAGCACGCCGAATCCCACCGGCTTGCCGGTCAATATTGACACCTGGGTGAGGCCGCTCGTGGCGGCCTCCGAGATGAATTGGAAATGCGGCGTGCCGCCGCGGATGATCACGCCGAGCGCGACGACGGCATCCGCCCCCGCTTCCAGCGCGGCCTTCGAGGCGACCGGCAACTCGAAGCTGCCGGGAACGCGAATCACCCGGTAGGACGCTCCGGATGCCTCAAGCACTCTGGTCGCCCCATCCAGCAGACCCTGAGCGATGGTGTCATGCCAGCGCCCGGCGACGACCACCACGTTCAGCCCGGTGCCGTCTTCGACGTGCGCATTGCCCGCCAATGCGGGGGACCCTGCTCGGCTCATGCCGTCTCTCCTTGCTGTGTCGTCGATAGCTGCGCCGGTGCCGTCGATAGCTGTGGCTGTGTCGGTGATAACTGCGCGATCGGGTGCGTGAACGGGATCACATGTCCCATCCGGTCCCGCTTGGTCTCCAGATAGGACTCGTTGTACACGCCGACGCCGACCACCAGCGGAACCCGTTGTGTTACCTCGATGCCGTGTTCCCGAAGCTGGCGTACCTTCTCCGGGTTGTTGGTCAAGAGCCGCACCGAGTCGATGCCCAGGTCGTGCAGGATCGCGGATGCGGCGCTATAGTCCCGGTTGTCGACCGGCAGGCCGAGCGCGAGATTCGCGTCGAAGGTGTCCATTCCACGCGACTGCAGGTCATAGGCGCGGAGCTTGTTGATCAGGCCGATGCCGCGACCCTCGTGTCCGCGCAAGTAGATGACGATCCCACCGTCGCGCTGGATGGTGTCCAGCGCGGTGTTCAGCTGCGGGCCGCACTCGCACTTCAGAGACCCGAAGGCCTCGCCGGTCAGACACTCGGAGTGCACCCGGACCAGCGCCCCGTTGGCCGGGTGGCCGGCGATCACGGCGACATGATCCGCCCCGGTCATCCGGTCCCGGTAGGCTCGCAGCAGGAACGGTCCGTGAACGGTCGGCACCTCCGTCTCGATCTCGAAGATCACTCGGGAGGTCTCGGCGATCGGCGCGGAGACCATCACCTCGTCGTCACCGTGGGTCTGCTGCAGATAGGTCACCAGCGCCTCGATCGTGATCACGAGCACCCCCTCGCGCTGACCGAATTCGATCAGCTCAGGTAGACGCATCATCTCGCCGTCCGCCGCGACGACCTCGGAGATCGCGGCAACCGGGGTCAGCCCGGCCAGCTTCATCAGGTCGACGGCGGCTTCGGTGTGGCCGTCGCGCTCACGCACCCCGCCGTCCCTGGCCCGCAACGGCATCACGTGCCCGGGTCGATGCACGCTGTGCGCGGTGGAATCCGGTCCGGCGAGAACACGGAGTGTGTGCGCCCGATCGGCTGCGCTGATCCCGGTGGAGAGTCGGTCTGCGGCGTCGACGCTGATCGTGTAGTTCGTGCCGCGGGCATCCTCGTTGTCCAGGACCATGACCGGCAACTCCAGCCGGTCCGCGATCTCGTTGGTCATCGGGGCGCAGATGAATCCGCCGGAGTAGCGCACCGTCCAGGCGATCCACTCCTGGGTGGCGAACTGCGCCGCCATGATGATGTCGCCCTCGTTTTCGCGAGACTCGTTGTCGGCGACGATCACGGGCCGGCCGGCACGCAGCGCGTCGACGGCTTGGGGAATTGTGGACAGGCTCATGAGCCGCTCCTTGCAGTGGGTGTATCGGTGGGGCCGGCGGCGTCGGTGCTGCCGGAAGTCGAGATGGTGCCGAACGCGGTGGTTCCGGCTTCGTGCGCCGGGCCGGTGAAGGCCAGCATTCGTTGCACGTGACGGGCGATGATGTCGGTTTCCACATTCACCCGGTCGCCGACGGCGCGGCTGCCGAGCGTCGTCGCGGCCAGGGTCTCTGGGATCAGGGACACCTCGAACCAGGGCTGCTCCGACGCGGTCGCTTCGATTGCGCTCACGGTCAGCGAGACCCCATCGACGGCGATGGAACCCTTACGAACGACCAGCGGGGCCAACTCGGCAGGCAGGCTGAACCGCAGCACGCGCCAGTGCGTCCCCGGGGTGATCTTCAGCAGTCGAGCCGTGCCGTCAACGTGCCCCTGCACG
This sequence comes from Microbacteriaceae bacterium, assembly GCA_039922875.1. Lineage (GTDB taxonomy): Bacteria > Actinomycetota > Actinomycetes > Actinomycetales > Microbacteriaceae > JBDTDV01. The sequence goes on along the minus strand of JBDTDV010000068.1, from coordinate 38,746 downwards.
ATATGCCCACCGAGCCGGTCGCCAACCCGTGCTGCTCGCTCCAGGTTGACCGGCGTGCCGGAGGCGAGGTGGTTCAAGGTACTGGCGGCCAGGGTCTCCGCCATCACATCGGCGGTAAAAGTCTCCGGCGTGCTCGCCACGACCGTCAGACACACGCCGCTGACTGAGATGGAGTCGCCATGGCGCACGTCTGCGACGACGTTCGGGCCGCGTACGGTCAGGCGGAGGGCGTCCGCACCATGTTGTACGGCGTCGACGGTGCCGAGTTCCTCGATGATTCCGGTGAACATTCAGCTGCCTTCCTTCGCGGCAGGCGTCGCGACAATCAGTAAGTCCTCACCGAGTGTCTCGATCCGATCGATACGCAACCGCCGTTGCGCGCCGATCGTGCCGACACCCAATTCACCCAGCGCGGTCCGTGGGCCGCCGATCAGGCTCGGAGCGAGGTAAATGCAGAACTCATCAACCAGGCCGGATGCCACGAACGCGCTGGCCAAGGTCGGCCCGCCTTCCACGAATACCCGACGGATACCGCGGCTGCGCAGCTGCATCAATACGGATCCGAGGTCATCACCTGGTAGCACGATGGGCGTCCTGGGATGCTGGAACACCGCGGCCTCGGCCGGAATCGGCCTGGTGCCGAGGATTACCGGGACCGGCTGGTGCGGCATCAGTTCGCCGGCATCGCCGCGTGCGGTGAGGCTCGGGTTGTCCGCGAGGATCGTCCCGGTCCCGACCACTATGGCGTCGGCGGCGGCGCGCTGTTCATGCACCCGTTGCCGGGCGGCGGTTCCGGTGATCCAGCGGCTGGAACCGTCTTGAGCCGCGGCGCGGCCGTCCAAGCTACTGGCCCATTTCAGGGTGACGATCGGGCGGCCGAGGGTTGCCACGCGGAGCCAATCGGCCAGAAACTCCTGAACCTCCTGGGCCAGTATGCCGGAGACGACCTCGACGCCTGCCGCTCGCAGCCGCTTTCCACCGCCACCGGAGACGCGACCGGGGTCCGGTACCGCGTAGACCACCCGCGCGATCCCGGCGGACAGTAGTGCCTCGGTACACGGCGGAGTGTGCCCGGTATGGTTGCACGGTTCCAGGGTGACCACCGCGGTGGCTCCGATCGACTGCTCTGCGGTCAGTGCGCTCAGGGCGTCGACCTCTGCGTGGGAGGTTCCCATCCCACGGTGCCAGCCTTCGGAAAGAGTGTGACCCTGCGGGTCCAGGATGACGCAGCCGACCTGTGGGTTGGGGTCGGTGGCCGGACCGTTGGCCGCCAGCACCATCGCGCGGCGCATCGCCGCGTCGAACTCGTGCTGCGCCTTGGTCATCCGGTCCTCATCTCGTGCAGTGAAACTGCTGGTCGAGACGGACTCCGGGTTGATGCGCGGACCGCGACATCACCGCGTTGCGGAAGTCCCGCAACGCTCGTGCTTCCTCCCATCCGGACTATAACCGTCGGTCCCGGAATTTCACCGGATCAACCGTTTCTGCGCTTGCGCGCGGTCGCGGTTCGTGGACTATAACCACCGGTTCGGACTCTCACCGACCCCGGAGCACGTTTCTTACCTATCCAGTCTAGAGCAACTCGGGGGCCCTAGAGCAACACGGGCCCCCGACGCTATTCCTGCCATGCACAGCGCTCTGCACCGAAAATTCAGGTGCCCGGCCGCTCCTGGCTCGGCGCGGATACGGTTGGCCGGCATCCTCAGTTACCCTCCCGCTGGCGGCGTGCTGGATCTAAACTAGCGGCACCGCTATGGCTCCGCGGCACTTAAACAAGGGAGTTGAATCATGACGAAGTATGTCGTCGCAATTGATCAGGGGACGACGAGTTCCCGGGCAATTGTCTTTGACCATTCGGGATCTATTGTCTCCACCGGCCAGCTCGAGCATGAGCAGATCTTTCCGAAAGCCGGGTGGGTGGAGCACGACCCGGTCGAGATCTGGAATAACACCCGCGAAGTGATCGGCCAGGCGCTGTCCAAGGCCAACATCACTCGCCACGACGTCGCCGCGATCGGCATCACGAATCAGCGTGAGACCGCGGTGGTCTGGGATAAGAACACCGGCGAGCCGGTGTACAACGCTATCGTCTGGCAAGACACCCGCACCCAGTCGATCGTCGATCGGCTTGCTGCCGATGGCGGAGTTGAACGGTTTAAACAGAAGGTCGGCTTGCCGCTGGCAACCTACTTCTCCGGTACGAAGATCATCTGGATTCTGGAAAACGTCGACGGAGCCAGGGAGAAGGCAGAGGCCGGAGATCTGTACTTCGGCAACACCGATTCGTGGGTGCTCTGGAACCTGACCGGCGGGGTCAACGGGGGAGTGCACGTCACCGATGTGACCAACGCGTCCCGGACCATGTTCATGGACTTGGAAACCCTGCAATGGGACGATGAGATTCTGGCGGCGTTCGGCGTGCCGAAGTCCATGATGCCGGAGATCAAGAGTTCGTCGGAGGTCTACGGCACCGCCGAATCAGCCTCGTTGCTGCGCGAGACGCCGATCGCCGGGATCCTGGGCGACCAGCAAGCGGCGACCTTCGGTCAGGCCGCGTTCGACCAGGGCGAGGCCAAGAACACCTACGGCACCGGCAACTTCCTGATCTTCAACACCGGCGAAGAAATCGTCCACTCGAAGAACGGTCTGTTGACCACCCTGGGTTACAAGCTCGGTGATGCCGCACCCCACTACGCATTGGAGGGTTCCATCGCGGTCACCGGCTCGCTGGTGCAGTGGCTGCGTGACAACCTCGGCCTGATCAATTCCGCCGAGGAGATCGAGGCGCTGGCCAAGACGGTCGAGGACAACGGTGGCGCCTACTTTGTGCCGGCGTTCTCGGGTCTGTTCGCTCCGTACTGGCGCGGAGATGCCCGCGGCGCCCTGGTCGGATTGACCAGGTATGTCAACAAGGGGCACATCGCACGCGCGGTACTGGAGGCCACCGCGTTCCAGACCCGCGAGGTGTTGGATGCGGTCAACGCCGACTCCGGGGTGCCGCTAGAGGAACTGAAGGTGGACGGCGGCATGATCGCTAATAACCTGCTGATGCAGTTCCAGGCCGACCTGATCGGGGTCCCGGTGGTGCGCCCGGTGGTTGCGGAGACCACGGCACTGGGCGCCGCATATGCCGCAGGGCTGGCGGTCGGGTTCTGGGAGAACCTCGACGACCTGCGCGCCAATTGGCAGGAGGACAGCCGCTGGGAGCCGCAGATGGACGAGGCCGAGCGGGAACGCTTGCTGCGCAACTGGAAGAAGGCTGTAACCAAGACCTTCGACTGGGTCGACGAGGACGTGCAGTAGTCGACGAGGACGTGCAGTAGTACTGGCTCGCACTCGCGAACAGAGGTGACGCGCCCCTGTCACATCACGATGGGTGCGAAGCTCACTATTCGCGAGTGCGAGCCAGCAGCGCGGGCAGTTCGGCCAGGGAGCGGATCTCCAGCACGCCTGCGGCGCGGGCATCCCGCGCCTCATCCCGGGTCATCTCGCGCCGCGCGCGGTTGAGCCAGACTCCGCGCAGCCCCGCCAGACCCGCTCCGATCGCGTCGGTGCGTAACCGATCTCCGACGTAGGCGGCTGAGGCGATCGGCACATCGAACACGGCACAGGCGTGCACGAAGATGGCGGCATCCGGCTTTGCGATGCCGAACGCGCCGGAGGTGATCACGTGCTCGACGCGGCTGCTCAGTCCGACGCGGTCGATCTTGCGTGACTGGTAGTTCAGCGGGCCGTTGGTGATCACACCGATTCGGATGCCGGATAGGTCGCGCTCCAGCTGATCCAGGCACGGCAGAGCGTCGTCGTGCAGCTCCCAATTTTCCACGTAGTGCTCGAAATAAGCGCCGTACCACGCCAGCGCATCCTCATCGGCGAGGGTCACACCCTGTGCCGCAGCGAATGCGCGCGCCCGCTCCCGGCGCTGGCCGTCGTAGTCGAGGTGGCCGGTGAGGTAGGAGTGATAGTGCTCCTCCTCCAGCTGGTGCCAGAGCGCGTCCGCGGTCGCCGGGTCCGCGGCATCGTACGGTGCGCCGAGTGCCGCGAGGTAGGCACGGATGCCATTGCTGACGGCCGCGCGGTGCGCGAACAGGGTGTCATCCAGATCGAACAGCGCCAGGCGCGGCGCGGTCACGCCAGCAGGCCGATCCGCTCGTAGACGGCGGCGAGAGTCGGTCGTGCCCTCTCGGATGCCGTCCTGGCGCCGATCGCGAGCAGCCGGTCCAACTCGGCCGGGTCGTCCAGCAGCTCCAGAGTGCGGGCTCGGATTGGCGCAAAAGTTTCGGTGACGATCTCGACCAGCCCCTTCTTCAGATCTCCGTAGCCGTGGCCGGAGTATTCGGTCTCGATCGATTCGACCGTGCGGTCTGCCAGCACCGAATAGATGGTCAGCAGATTGGAGACGCCCGGTTTGGCCTCACGGTCGAACCGCACGGATGCATCGTCATCGGTCACGGCGCGCATGATCTTCTTGGCGGTCACACCGGGCTCGTCCAGGATCTTCAGCAGTCCGGCCTCTGATGCCGCGGATTTCGACATCTTCGCGGTCGGGTTTTGCAAATCGTAGATTTTCGCGGTCTCCTTCAGGATGTGCGCCTCGGGGATCACGAACGTCTCGCCGAAGCGTGCGTTGAACCGCCCGCCCAGATCCCGGGTCAGCTCCAGATGCTGGCGTTGATCCTCGCCGACCGGGACCGAATTGGTCTGGTAGAGCAGGATGTCGGCCGCCATCAGCACCGGGTACGCGAAGAGGCCGACGGAGGCGGCATCCGATCCTTGCCTGGCCGATTTGTCCTTGAACTGGGTCATCCGGCTCGCCTCGCCGAAACCGGTGATGGTGTTGAGCACCCACGCGAGCTGGGTATGCGCCGGTACGTGTGACTGGACGAAGAGGGTGCTGGCCGATGGATCGACTCCTGCGGCGACGAACTGCGCAGCGGTGCGGCGCACCCGGGCCCGCAGAGTCTCTGGGTCCTGCGGCACCGTGATGGCATGCAGGTCGACGACGCAGAACAACGCGTCGAAGTCGCGCTGCATGCTGACCCAGTTGGTCAGTGCGCCGATGTAGTTGCCCAGATGCAGGGAGTCTGAGGAGGGTTGCATGCCGGAAAAGAGGATGGGTCTGCTGCTGGGGGTGCTCATGGTGCTCCAATTCTTTCAGATCGTCACGGTGCGGCCGGCCACAGTGCGGCGCGACCGCCCCGGCGCGACCGGCCGGGGTGCGATCAGCTGCGGTGCGATCAGATGGCGTAGTCGACCACGACGGGAGTGTGGTCGGACCAGCGCTGGTCATAGGCGGCCGCGCGATCTACCGCGTAGTCGATGACGGCATCGGCCAGCTTCGGCGTCGCCAGCTGGTAGTCGAGCCGCCACCCGGTATCGTTGTCGAACGCCTGCCCGCGCCAAGACCACCACGTGTATGGTCCGTCGACCTCGCCGGCCCAACGCCGCCCGACATCCACCCAGCCGAGTCCGGCGCCGCGGTTGTAGTCCGGGTCGTCACCGGCGCCGAGGAAGCGGTCGAAATAGGCGCGCTCCTCCGGCAGGAATCCGGCGCGCTTCACGTTGCCGCGCCAGTTCTTGATGTCGAGTGTGCGATGACCGACATTCAGGTCGCCCAGCACCACGGCCCGCTCGCTGTGCTCGGCGAGTTCGGGGAGTCTGGCGCTCATGGCGTCCAAGAATTTGTATTTCTCCACCTGCTTCTGGGTGCCGACCTCACCGGAGTGCACGTAGGCGCTGACCACCGTCACGATGGTGTCGCCGACCTCGAAATCCGCCTCAAGCCAGCGGCCCGCGCTGTCGAAATCCTCCGCGCCCAGTTCCACCCGGTGGATGCTCGCCGTGCTCCGGCTGGCCAGGGCAACGCCCGCGCGACCCTTGGCCGCCGCTGGGTCGTGCACGATGCTCCACTCCGGGCCGAGCAACCGCTCCAGATCTTCGGTACTAGCGCGTACCTCCTGCAGGGCGAGAATGTCCACGTCACGGGCGCTGAGCCAGGCGCCCATCCCCTTACGAAACGCCGCCCGCACTCCATTGGTATTGATGGTGGCGATGCGTAAGCGGGAGACCATAGCAGAAGTCTATCCAGCGCCTCCGACACTCTCCTCGCGCGCATGGCGGGCCCGCAACTCGGCCAGAGCGACGCGTTTGAGCTGCCTGACCAGCAGCACGCGGCGCAGCCCACCGGCCTCGCGCACCTCGTTCTCCACTCGCTCCCGTTCGGCGACAGCGAGCACCAACCGGGCCTCCGCTTGGCGAGCACGCTCCCGCGCCGCCTCTTCCTCCGCGCTGAGCCGGCGCGGGTCCAGACCGACATCGGCCATTCCCACCGCGATCCAGGATGCCGCGAGCAGGATCACCTGGCAGACCAGATTGAACCAGATCAGCAGGCCGATGATCACGGCGAACGATGCCAGCAGCGGGTTCCTGCTCGCCCCTCCCAGCAGTGCGCTACCCAGCGCTTTCAATATTCCCAGGCCAACGGCGCCAAGGACCGCCCCGGCAGCCAGGCGTCGCAACGGAATGTGCACCCCGGCAAGCAGCCGGTAGAACGCCATCAGCACGCCCGTATCGAATGCGAACACCACGATCAGGCCGAGCCCCCTGGCCACGAAGGTGGTGAACAGGGAGTCATCGTCGATGCCGACCCACTCCAGCGCCTGGCCGAGCGCGCTGGTGCTGACCACCGACACCACCGTCGAGAGGACCAGCGCGACCCCGAAGGCGATGACCAGGCCGAGGTCTCGCAGCTTCAACAGCACGAAAGGCGTCGCGTCGCCGGGCAGATGGAAGATCCGCCGGATCGCATCGCGCGCCGAGGCGAACCAGCCGAGCATGGTGGCGATCATGCCGACCAGCGCGATGGCACCGGTCCAGCCGAGAATCGGCGTATTCAACAGCAGTGCCGGGTCGATCGCCCCGTTTTCGCCGATCAACCCGGGCGCCGACGTATTGAGCATATCGAACAACGACTGCTGCAGTTGCGGGTCCGCCGTGATGATGAATCCGGCGACGGAGAATCCCACCCAGAGCGCCGCAAAGATCGCGAAAAGCGCCTGGTACGACATACCAGCTGCCAGCAGACCGCCGCCGGCCGCACCGAATCGCTGGAACACCCGGACCGGGCGCAGCGAAAGGATCCACGCGATCAGCCGGCGGACTCCGGCGACCGGCTTTTGCTGCGCCTGCCCGGTTCCGTTGCCGCTCACGCCATCAGGTTACGGCTTGCCACGCATTATGGCTTGCTTGACCTCGGCGATCGCCTGGGTGATCTTGATCCCGCGCGGGCAGGCGTCGGTGCAGTTGAAGGTGGTCCGGCAGCGCCAGACGCCCTCCTTGTCATTGAGGATATCCAGCCGGCTGCCGCCAGCCTCGTCCCTGGAGTCGAAGATGAAGCGGTGCGCGTTCACGATGGCGGCCGGTCCGAAGTATTGGCCGTCGGTCCAGAATACCGGGCACGCGGAGGTACATGCTGCGCAGAGGATACATTTCGTGGTGTCGTCGAATCGCGCGCGCTCCTCGGCGGACTGCAACCGTTCCCGACCCTTCGGTGGGGCGGTCTTGGCCTGTAGGAACGGCTGAACGGCCCGGTATGACTCGAAGAAAGGCTCCATGTCGACCACGAGGTCCTTCTCCAGTGGCAGGCCCTTGATCGCTTCGATATAGATGGGCTTGGAGATGTCGAGGTCTTTGATCAGGGTCTTGCAGGCCAGCCGATTGCGGCCATTGATCCGCATCGCGTCCGAGCCGCACACACCGTGTGCGCAAGATCGCCGGAAGGTCAGCGACCCGTCCTGCTCCCATTTGATCTTGTGCAGTGCGTCCAGCACGCGTTCGGTCGGCAGCACCTCCACGTCAAAGTCCTGCCAACGCGGTTCATCGTCGATTTCGGGGATGAACCGACGGATGATCATCGTGATAGTGAATGTGGGAAGCGCAGCGGGAGCCTGGGGTGCCTCCGCGGTTGCTGTACTCATTGTTATCAGTACTTCCTAGCCATGGGTGTGTAGTTGGTGATGACGACTGGCTTCCAGTCGAGTTTGATGTGGTCGAGGGCGTCGTCAGACAACGGGTCGCCGACGAGGTAGGCCATGGTGTGCTTGAGGTAGTTCTGGTCGTCCCGGTCCGGGTAGTCTTCCCGGGAGTGTCCACCGCGGCTTTCGTGACGGTTGCGTGCCGAGTACACCACGACCTCGGCCAGGTCGAGCAGAAAGCCCAGCTCAACCGCCTCGAGGAGATCGGTGTTGAATCGATAGCCCTTGTCTTGCACCGTGATGTTGCGGTACCGGTGCCGCAGGGTCTGAATCGTGCGGGTGACATCACCCAGCGTCTCGTCGGTGCGGAACACCTGGGCGTCCCGGTCCATGTGCTCCTGCAATTCCTTGCGAATCGCACCGATCCGCTCCGGACCGTCGCTGGCGCGCAGCCCGTCGATCATCTCACGGACGTGCTTGGCCGGATCCTCCGGCATCGGCACCCAGTCCACGTTCTTCACATAGGCAGCCGCGTTGTTCCCGGCGCGCTTGCCGAACACGTTGATGTCCAGCAGCGAGTTGGTGCCCAGCCGGTTCGAGCCGTGCACCGAGACGCAGGCGCACTCACCGGCCGCGTAGAGGCCGGGAACCGTAGTGGTGTTGGTGGAGAGGACCTCGGCACCAACCGTGGTGGGGATGCCGCCCATCGCATAGTGCGCGGTCGGCATCACCGGCACCGGTTCGGTGTACGGCTCGACGCCGAGATAGGTGCGGGCGAACTCGGTGATGTCAGGCAGCTTGGCGTCGATCACCGCCGGAGAGAGGTGAGTGAGGTCAAGATAGATGTAGTCCTTCAGCGGTCCGGCACCGCGGCCTTCGCGCACCTCGATGTTCATCGAGCGGGCCACGATATCGCGCGGGGCGAGGTCTTTGATGGTCGGCGCGTAACGTTCCATGAACCGCTCACCGTCGCCATTGCGCAGGATCGCACCCTCGCCGCGGGCCGCCTCGGAGAGCAGAATGCCCAGCCCATAGAGGCCGGTCGGGTGGAATTGGAAGAACTCCATGTCCTCCAAGGGGAGGCCCTTGCGCCACAGAATGCCGACTCCGTCGCCGGTGAGCGTGTGTGCGTTGGAGGTGGTCTTGTAGATCTTGCCGAACCCCCCGGTGGCGAAGATGAATCCCTTGCCCTGGAAGACGTGCAGCTCGCCGGTGGCGAGTTCATAGGCGACCACCGCGGACGGGCGGCGGGTCGGCTCGCCGTCATCGCCGACGACATCCACCATGATCAGGTCGAGCACGTAGAACTCGTTGAAGAAGTTGATCCCCATCTTGACGCAGTTCTGGAACAGCGTCTGCAGGATCATGTGCCCGGTGCGGTCGGCTGCGTAGCAGGAGCGCCGGACGGCGCTCTTGCCGTGGTCCCTGGTGTGGCCGCCGAAGCGGCGCTGGTCGATCTTGCCCTCGGGTGTGCGGTTGAACGGCAGGCCCATGTTCTCCAGGTCGATGACCGCCTCGATCGCCTCCTTGGCGAGGATCTCCGCCGCATCTTGGTCGACCAGGTAGTCACCGCCCTTGACCGTGTCGTAAGTGTGCCACTCCCAGTTGTCTTCCTCGACGTTGGCCAGTGCCGCGGCCATACCGCCCTGTGCGGCCCCGGTGTGCGATCGGGTGGGATACAGCTTCGAGATCACCGCAACATCGACCTGAGGTCCGGCCTCGATGGCCGCTCGCATCCCCGCGCCACCGGCGCCGACAATTACGAGGTCGTGTTTGTGATAGTGGACGCCGTCGATGATGGTCTCGGTCGGGTTAGCTGATGTCAATTCGTCTTCCATGCGTCAGGGTCGGCTAGCTGCGCGGCGTCATTTAGCCGAGCAGAAGTCTGCGACAAGGTTTGCTGGGGCTCCTGCGGGGCAGGGGTCGAAGGTGAAGATCACGAGGGTGCCGAGCACGATCAGGATCGCCGCAGCGATGAACATGGCGCCCTTGAGCACCCGACCCGTCATGCGGTTGTGGATGTAGTCATTGATGATCGTGCGCATGCCGTTGGTGCCGTGGATCAGAGCGAGCCACAGCATCAGCAGATCCCAGATCTGCCAGAACGGAGCCGAGTACTTACCGCCGACGAAGGCGAAGTCGATTTGCTTGATGCCCTCTCCGAGGATGAGGTTCACGAAGAGATGCCCCAAGATCAGCACGATCAGCAGTACGCCGGATGCGCGCATGTAGATCCAGCCGTATTTGTCCCAATTGATGCCGCGCTTGCGGGTCGACCGGCTTGGGGTGCGAGGAGCCTGAATGGTCGTCATGGTCAGCCCACCTCGCTGAACACGTTAGCCAAATGGATTGGTACGAACCCGAGCATCAGCACGACCCACAGCCCGACGACGGTCCAGAACATCAGCCGCTGATACTTGGCGCCCTTGCTCCAGAAGTCGATCAGGATGATCCGCAGGCCATTGAAGGCGTGGAATACCACGGCGGCAACCAGGATGGTTTCGCCCAGGCCCATGATCGGATTCTTGTACGTGCCGATCACCGCGTTATAGGCCTCTGGGCTCACCCGGATCAACGAGGTGTCCAGAATGTGCACCAGGAGAAAGAAGAAAATGGCTACCCCGGTGATCCGGTGAAAAACCCACGACCACATTCCAACCTTGGAACGTGCCCGGTACAGTGTGCCTCCTGGCCGAGTGTTCGGCGCAAGTGTTCCTGCCGCTAATCTTGGCACGAACAACCCTCCCTGAAAGTGATCGGCAAGCCTCAAGAATGCCGGGACGACGCGCGTGCTGCGCCCTCCTAGTCTATGGCTAGCGCCCCGTCTTCGGCGCCACAGGTGTGCTCCGGGCGTCATCCGCGCCCCCGCCGGTTGGTTCCCGGCCAGATGCTGCATGGTCGATATCCTGTGGGAATGGCCACCCGTAACACACAACTCGATCGCTTCTACAGCGTCATCCCGGCCGGAGGGGTCGGATCCCGGCTTTGGCCGCTGTCCAGGGCCGACGCACCGAAGTTTCTGCACGATCTGACCGGGTCAGGGCACACCCTGCTGCGCGATACCTGGGATCGGCTGGTGCCGTTGTCCGGCGCCGAGCGGATCATGGTGGTCACCGGGCGGGCACACCGGGCGGCCGTCGAGGCGCAGTTGCCTACCCTTGCCGACCACAACGTGGTGCTGGAGAGCGAGCCGCGCGAGTCCACCGCGGCGATCGGCCTGGCCGCCGCCATCCTGCAGCGCCGGGAACCGGACGTCATCATCGGCTCGTTCGCGGCCGACCATGTGATCCGCGGGCAGGGGATGTTCCGGCACGCTGTGATCGAGGCGATTGCCGCTGCCGACGCCGGATATATCGCCACCATCGGCATCCGCCCCACCGAGCCGGCCATCGGTTTCGGCTACATTCACAGTCCGCACGCCATCGAGATTCCCGGGGCGCCCGGCGCCCTGGCGGTGGACCACTTCGTGGAGAAGCCGAACTTGGCTACAGCCGAGCAGTATCTGGCCTGTGGCGAATACTTCTGGAACGCCGGGATGTTCATCGCTCGCGCCGATCGGATACTGGAGGAGATCGGCCGGTCCCGGCCAGGGCTGCTGGCCGGACTGCAGGAACTTGCCGCCGTCTGGGATGACCGGGATGCCCGCGGTCCCGTCGTGGACCGGGTCTGGCCAGGGCTGGAGAAAATCGCGATCGACTACGCCGTTGCAGAACCGGCCGCCGAAGCAGGCCGGCTCGTTGTCATTCCCGGACAGTTCGATTGGGACGATATCGGCGATTTTGCCTCCGTCGCCAAGCTGCACTCCGGCGGTCGAAAGTCGAACCTGGCCATCCTGGGCGACGGAGCCAGGGTATTGTCAGATGCCTCCAGCGGCATAGTGGTCAGCCAGACTCACCGGGTGATCAGCCTGATCGGGGTGAAGGACATCATCGTGGTCGACACGCCGGATGCGCTGTTGGTCACGACGAGCGAGAACGCGCAACGCGTCAAGGCTGTCGTCGACGCACTCAAACTCTCCGGCGGCAGCGACGTCCTATAGTCGGGATGATCCCTGATGAGGTGCGCTTTGTCGCGAGAGTATAACGCTTTGGTCAGCAACAAAAGAATGCTCACATGCGCATCCGTAACAGTGGGTAACGTGTATGAATCACAGCACCGCGCGACAGCACAGGAGGACATCAGTGAAAATCTCAACCCGTAAGGCGGCCATCGCGAGCCTTGCTGCGGCCAGCGTCATCGCGATGCTTGCCGCCTGTGGCCAGGCCCCAAAATCCGGCAACACCGACACCAGCGCCAAAAGTGACTTCTTGCCATGCATGGTCTCCGACTCCGGTGGGTTCAACGACCATTCGTTCAACCAACTCGGCAAAGAGGGGCTTGACGCCGCGGCCAAGTCGATCGGCGTCAAGGCGAACGCCATCCAGTCCAAGGATGCCAATGACTTCGACCCGAACATTCAGAGTCTGGTCGGTCAGAACTGCAACCTGATCGTGACCGTCGGCTTCCTGCTGGCGGATGCCACCAAGAAGGCGGCCGCCGCGAACCCGGACACCGACTTCGCCATCATCGACGACAACTCGATCGAAGCGAAGAATGTCAAGCCGATCATCTTCGACACCGCTCAGGCTGCATTCCTCGGCGGGTACGCGGCCGCCAGCTACAGCAAGACCGGGATCGTCGGCACCTTCGGCGGCATGCAGATCCCGACCGTGACCATCTTCATGGATGGCTTCGTCGACGGTGTCAACTACTTCAACAAGGAGAAGAGCAAGGACGTCAAGGTCGTCGGTTGGGATGTCGCGGCGCAAAACGGCTCATTCACCGGTGGTTTCGAGGCTAACAACACCGCGAAGAACACCGCGCAGGGGCTCATCGACCAGAACGCCGACGTGATTATGCCGGTCGGTGGTCCGATTTACCAGAGTGCGGCTCAGGCGATCCGGGACTCGAAGAAGCCGATCGTGATGCTCGGTGTTGACGCCGATGTGTATGTCTCCGACCCGACGGTCAAGGATCTGCTACTGACCAGCGTCATGAAGGGCATCAAGCCCAGTACCGAGGCAGTGGTCAAGGCTGCGGCTGACGGAAAGTTCGACAGCACCCCGTACATTGGCACGCTGAAGAACGATGGCGTCGGAATCGCTCCGTTCCACGACTTCGAGTCGAAGGTGGACTCCGGTTTGCAGGGTGAGCTCGACAAGATCAAGGCCGGGATCATCGACGGTTCGATCACGGTGGAGTCACCGGCTTCGCCGAAGTCAGCGTAGGGAACATCGCCGGTTGAGCAGCTGCCGCCCGCAGTTGCTCAACCGGTGCTTTCTGCGGCGCGATGATTCGCTGAAAGTACTGACGGGATTGTGTTGACGGAGAGTGTTGGACGGGGATTGAGGCAATGAAGCTCGAACTTCGCGGGATCACCAAGCGATTCGGTGCCCTGGTCGCCAATGATCACATCGATTTGATCATCGAGCCTGGCGAGATCCACTGCCTGCTCGGTGAGAACGGGGCCGGGAAATCGACCCTGATGAACGTGTTGTACGGGCTTTACCAGGCCGACGAGGGCGAGATCCTGCTGGATGGTGTCGTCCAGCACTTCTCCGGGCCCGGCGACGCGATGGCGGCCGGCATCGGGATGGTGCACCAGCACTTCATGCTGATCCCGGTATTCACCGTTGCCGAGAACGTGATGCTCGGTCACGAGAAGACCACCTTCGGTGGGCGTCTGGATATCGAGGCCGCGCGCAGGCAGGTTCGGGAGATCTCGGCCCAGTTCGGCTTCGACGTGAATCCGGATGCCGCCATCGAGGACCTCCCGGTCGGCGTGCAGCAACGCGTGGAAATCATCAAGGCGCTGTCCCAGGACGCAAAAATCCTGGTCTTCGACGAGCCGACAGCGGTGCTCACTCCGCGGGAGACCGACGAGCTGATGGTCATCATGAAGCAGCTGCGAGATGCCGGCACCGCAATCGTGTTCATCACCCACAAGCTGCGCGAAGTCCGCGAGGCGGCGGACAAGATCACCGTGATCCGGCTGGGCAAAGTGGTTGGTGAGGCCTCCCCGACCGCGACGAACACCGAACTCGCCTCGCTGATGGTCGGTCGAGCCGTTGAACTGACCGTGCACAAGGAACCGGCAAGGCCAGGGGAGCCGGCGCTGGTCGTGACGAATCTGTCGGTCACCGACGCGACCGGCCAGGCGGTCGTGGACAACGTGAGCTTCGACGTCAGGGCAGGGGAGATCCTCGCCATCGCCGGGGTACAGGGCAACGGTCAGACCGAACTGACCGAGGCGATCCTCGGCCTGCAGGAACGGGTGACCGGCCAGATCAGCCTGGATGGGAAGTCCTTGCGCGGCCTCAGCGTGCGGAAAGTGCTGGACGCCGGTATCGGGTTCATCCCGGAGGATCGAAACGAAGACGGCCTGATCGGGGAGTTCACCATTGCGGAGAACCTGATGCTCGATCGTTCAAACGGGGCGCCCTTCGTCCGAGCAGCGACGGTTCAACGCGGTTACCTCGAAGAGTTCGCCGAGTCCGCGGTTCGCGAGTTCGACGTGCGCGCCCAGGGCATCTCGACTCCTGTGGGCAGACTCTCCGGCGGCAACCAGCAGAAGGTCGTGCTGGCCAGAGAACTCAGCCGGGAGCTGAGGCTGTTCGTCGCGGCACAGCCCACTCGCGGGCTGGATGTCGGATCGATTGAATTCGTGCACAAGCGGATCGTCGCCACCAGGGACAGCGGCATTCCCGTCGTCGTGGTCTCGACCGAACTTGATGAAGTCGCCGCCCTGGCGGATCGCATTCTGGTGATGTACCGCGGCGGAATCGTCGGCATCGTTGCGGGCGACACGCCACGGGATGTCCTGGGCCTGATGATGGCCGGCGAGGCACCGAAGGAGGTTGCTGCGTGAGCACGTCGACCGCTGGAGCTGAGCCGGTCCCTGAGCCGTCCGAGGGGCGCTGGAGCCTCGCCCTCCGCGAAATCATGGGCGGATCGGTGCTGATCTCTATCCTGGCCGTGGTACTCGGGCTGATCGCCGGCGCGATCCTGATCGCGTTCACCGACGAAAACGTGCAGAAGGCATCCGGCTATTTCTTCTCACGCCCGGTGGACACCCTCGCCGCGGTCTGGCGTGCCGTCTCCGGCGCATACACGTCGTTATTCCAAGGCTCGATCTATAACATTCCGGCGCACTCGTTCAGCCAGGGCATTCGTCCGCTGACCCAGACGCTGACCTTCGCCACCCCGCTGATCGCCGGCGGACTGGGCGTCGGGCTGTCCTTCCGGGTCGGCCTGTTCAACATCGGCGGCCAGGGTCAGATGCTGATCGCCGCCGCCTGCGCGGGCTGGGTCGGTTTCTCGGTACACGCGCCGTTGGGCATCCACGTGATCCTCGCGGTGCTGGCAGGCCTCGCCGGTGGTGCGATCTGGGGCGGCATCGTCGGCGTGTTGAAGGCGCAAACCGGCGCGCACGAGGTGATCACCACAATCATGCTCAACTTCGTCGCGTACTACTTCATCGCCTACCTGCTGCGCACCCCCGGCGCGTTGCAAGCGCCGGGGTCCAATAACCCGAAGTCCCCGCCGATCCTGCCCAGCGCCATCCTGCCGCCGATCCTCGGCCCTGGCTACGAGTTGCATTTCGGTTTCATCCTGGTCATCGCCGCGACAATCGTGGCCTGGTGGCTGTTGAACCGATCCAGCCTCGGCTTCCAGTTCCGTGCGGTTGGCGCGAACCCGAGCGCGGCCAGGGTCGCCGGGATCGATGTCAAGCGGGTCTACATCTATTCGATGCTGATCTCCGGCGCCCTGGTCGGCCTGGCCGGGCTGATCCAGGTGCTGGGCACCTCCGTCCAGGGATTCAGCTCCGGCATCGACGCCGGGATCGGGTTCGACGCGATCACCGTCGCCCTGCTGGGCAGGTCGAAACCGTGGGGGATTTTCGCCGCCGGACTGCTCTTCGGCGCGCTCAAAGCCGGCGGCTACTCGATGCAGGCGGCCAATGGCATCCCGGTCGATATCGTCTTGGTGGTGCAGTCCCTGATCGTGCTGTTCATCGCCGCGCCACCGCTGGTCCGGGCAATCTTCCGGCTCCCGACCCCGGGCCAACGCAAGCCGAAACGCAGGCCGGCATCCGGAGCCGGACCGGCTGCGCCCAGCACCCCGACCGGATCTGCTACCGAGGAGGTCCGAGCCCAGTGAGCACTGTCGTCCAACCCGCATCCGCGCCTCGGATCGTTCCGCGCAAGGAACTGATGGCGCGCTGGAAGGCTCCGATCGCTCTTGCCGTCTTCGCCATCCTGGCCATCGTGCTTTTCGTCCTGCTCGGCCGCGATGGCACCAGCGGGTTCCGGTTCTCCGATACCGGTGACGCCGTCCGGCTGCCCACCCTGACCCTCCCGACCCGCGCCACCGGCGTCGTGGTCACCGTGCTGCTGATTCTGGCGGTCGGCTGGAGCGCCCTCCTGGCCCGCCGTGCCAAAAAAATACCGCTGTGGTTGGTGATCGTCTTCTCCCTGCTGTTCATGGTCGCGTTCCTGGCCTGGGCATCCGCGGGGCACACCGTACCGTTCACCGGGTTGCTGGTGGGCACCGTGAGTTTGAGCGTTCCGCTGATTTTCGGTGCGCTCGGCGGGGTCATCTCCGAGCGCGGCGGGGTGGTCAACGTCGCGATCGAGGGCCAGTTGCTGGCCGGCGCCTTCGTGGCCGCCCTGGTCGCATCGATGACCGGGTCCCCATACGTCGGACTGCTGGCCGCGATCGTCGCGGGAGTGCTGGTGTCCTTCGTGCTGGCGGCGTTCTCGATCACCTACTTCGTCGATCAGGTCATCGTCGGCGTGGTGCTGAATGTGCTGGTGCTGGGCCTGACGAACTTCTTCTATGAACAGGTGATGGTGGTCCACCCCAACCTGAACGCGGGGCACCGCTTCTCGCCGCTACCGATCCCGGGGCTGAGCGACATTCCGATCATCGGTCCCGTGCTGTTTCGCCAGACCATCATCGTGTATGTGATGTACATCGCCGTGATCCTGGTGTACTTCGGACTGTTCCACACCCGATGGGGGCTTCGGCTGCGGTCGGTGGGCGAGCATCCGCAAGCCGCCGACACGGTTGGCATCAACGTCACCGGGACCCGGTTCTGGAACGTGTCACTGGCCGGGGCGGTGGCCGGGTTCGGCGGTGCGTACTTCACCCTCGGCTCGGTCGGCGGGTTCAGCGAGAACATGACGGCCGGCCAGGGGTTCATCGCACTGGCCGCGGTGATCTTCGGGCAGTGGGATCCGATCAAGGCGACCCTCGCGGCACTGCTGTTCGGCTTCGCCACCAACCTGCAGAACATCCTCGGGATCATCGGTTCGCCGGTGCCAAGCGAATTCATGCTGATGCTGCCCTATGTGGTGACCATCTTCGCCGTGGCCGGACTGGTCGGGCGGTCCAGGGCGCCCGCAGCTGATGGAAAGCCGTACATCAAATGACCGACAACGAGGCTGAGTCTGTGCAGGCACTGTCCTCCGGTGAGATCGACTGGAGCATGTTGCGGGCGGCCGCGGCGGAGGCGATGACGCACGCCTACGCGCCGTACTCTGGTTTCCCAGTCGGTGCGGCGGCACTGGTCACCGACGGCCGGATCGTCAGCGGCTGCAACGTGGAGAATGCCAGCTACGGCGTGACGCTCTGCGCGGAATGCGGCCTGATCTCGGCACTGCACGCCAGCGGTGGCGGGCAGCTGGTCGCGTTCGCCTGCGTCGATGGCAGTGGAAACACCCTGATGCCGTGCGGCAGGTGCCGTCAGCTTCTCTACGAACATTCCGTTCCCGGCATGTTGCTGGAAACGGTATCGGGCATCCGGACCGTTGACGAGGTGCTGCCGGATGCTTTCGGACCGCGGCAGCTTGCCGAGTACTCTGGCCCGCATGCCAGAACGCAATCGCACGAAGCAACCAGAGGAGACCTGTGAGCGGCAGCACCATCGAGTCATTCGACGCCGTTGATTTGATCCGCACCAAGCGGGATCGGGGAGAGCTCTCAACCCCCGCGATTCGCTGGCTGATCGACGCGTACACCCGCGGGTACGTCGGCGACGAGCAGATGGCGGCCATGGCGATGGCTATCCTGTTGAACGGCATGGGGAGACGCGAAATCCGCGATCTCACCCTGGCCATGATCGACAGTGGTGAGCGGATGAGCTTCGCCGACCTGGGTAAACCGACAGTGGACAAGCATTCCACCGGCGGGGTCGGTGACAAGATCACCCTCCCGCTGATGCCGTTGGTCGCGGCTTTCGGCGTGGCCGTTCCGCAGCTCTCCGGCCGTGGCCTCGGGCACACCGGGGGCACCCTCGACAAGCTCGAATCCATCCCCGGCTGGCGAGCCGAACTCAGCAACGACGAACTGTTCGCGCAGTTGGCCGGCCCGGGCGGCGTGATTTGCGCCGCTGGAAGCGGCCTGGCGCCAGCCGACAAGAAGCTCTACGCACTGCGGGACATCACCGGCACCGTGGAGGCGATCCCGTTGATCGCCTCGTCGATCATGTCGAAGAAGATCGCCGAGGGTACCGGCGCGCTGGTCCTCGACGTGAAATTCGGATCCGGCGCGTTCCTGAAGACCATCGAACAGTCCCGCGAACTGGCGCGGACCATGGTCGACCTTGGCACAGATGCCGGGGTGGCGACATCCGCGCTGCTGACCGATATGAATGTGCCACTGGGCCGGGCGATCGGCAACGCGAACGAGGTGCGCGAATCGGTTGAGGTGCTCGCCGGCGGTGGTCCGGCCGATGTGGTCGAGCTCACGGTAGCGCTGGCCAGGGAGATGCTCTCGCTCGTCGGCCAACCCGACGCCGATGTCGAGGCGGCGCTTGCAGACGGCCGCGCAATGGACAAATGGCGCGAGGTGATCCGCGCGCAGGGCGGCGACCCGGACGCCGAGCTCCCGACCGCCCGCGAAACACACACCGTGGTCGCCGACCGCGACGGCGTGCTCGTGCAACTGGATGCCCTGCCGTTCGGGATCGCCGCCTGGCGGCTCGGCGCCGGCCGAGCGCGCAAACAGGATCCCGTGCAGCACGCCGCCGGAATCGACCTGCACGCCAAACCCGGAGACACCGTCGCGGCCGGCCAGCCGCTGTTCACCCTGAGTGCCGACGAGCCGGCCCGATTCCCGCGCGCACTGGATGCGCTCACCGGGGCCTGGCGGATCGGCGCCCCCGAGTCTTACCTGGCCCGGGGCCCCCTTATCGCCGACCGGATCTCCTAGCGCGCAACGATCCCCGCGGCATCCGCGCCGACCCCGCACGCGCAACGGCTGCGCACCGGTAGATTGGTGCCATGACTACGGCCCAAGAAGAGTACCTGTTGCCCGGCGGGGGACCGAGCATCAACTCCCTGCCCAAGATCGCGCTGCACGATCACCTCGATGGTGGCCTTCGGCCGGCCACCATTATCGAACTCGCCGAAGAGATCGACCTCGAGCTGCCGGTGCAGACGGCCGCGGCCCTCGGCCAGTGGTTTCACGATCAGTCGAACTCCGGCTCACTGATCGAATATCTCAAGACCTTCGACATCACCACGGCAGTGATGCAGTCCCACGAAGGGCTGCTGCGGGTTGCGCGCGAGTGCGTGCAGGATCTGGCGGCGGACGGTGTGATCTACGGCGAACTGCGCTGGGCTCCTGAGCAGCACATCACCCGCGGGCTTTCCCTCGACCAAGCCGTCGAGGCCGTGCAAGAAGGTATCGAGGCCGGCATCGCCGACGCCGACGCCGCCGGCCATCGAATCCAAATCGGCCAACTCGTTTCGGCGATGCGACACGGCAATCGCGGACGCGAGATCGCCGAACTCGCCGTCCGGCACCGCGACGACGGCGTGGTCGGCTTCGACATCGCCGGGCCCGAGGCCGGCTTCCCGGCGTCCAGGATGCGCAGCGCCTTTGACTATTTGGCCGAGGAGTTCCTGCCGGTTACGGTGCATGCCGGCGAGGCGGACGGGCTGGACAGTATTCGCAGCGCCCTGATCGACGGCCGCGCGTTGCGCTTGGGCCACGGGGTCCGCCTGGCCGAGGACATCGTCGTCGAGCGCCAGGACGACGAAAACACCTACGTCACCCTCGGCACCCTCGCCGAGTGGGTCAAGGACCGCAAGATCGCGTTGGAGACCAGCCCATCGTCGAACCTGCAGACCGGGGCGATCGCGCAATGGGGCGACCAGCTGATCGATCATCCGTTCGATCTCCTCTATCAGCTCGGTTTCATGGTGACGGTGAACACCGACAACAGGTTGATGTCAGGCACCACGCTGAGCCGGGAGCTCTCTCTGCTGGCCGACGCCTTCGGCTACGATCTGACCGATCTGGAGGTTTTCCAGCAGAACGCGGCGCTGGCGGCTTTCCTGCCGCTGGAAGAGCGCGACGATCTGGCCGACGTCATCGCAGCCGGCTTTGAGGATGCATAGCGATATTCTTTGACTATGCCCCTTCCTCCGTTGCCAGAGTCGGCGATTTTGCTCCGGCAGCGCGTGGCGGGTTGGCTGGATGCCGTGCGGCTCGCCGGTGCGGCGCTGGTCGCCTCCGGTGCAACGGATCCGGGTTATACCAAGCGCATGATCGAGGTCATCGACGAGTTCGGTGCCTACCTGGTGATCGCGCCGGGGCTGGCGCTCGCGCACGCTCGACCCGGACCCGATGTTCGACGCGACGGTCTGTCCGTGGTGACGCTTGCGACCCCGGTGCGATTCGGGCACCCGTACAATGACCCGGTGAGTGTTGTGGTCGGGCTGGCTGTGGCGACCCCGGACGACCATGTGACCAGTGTCGCCGCGTTGGCGAACGTGTTCAACGACCACACCGCCATCTCGGCTCTCGCTGCCGCCGAAAGCGCAGAAGAGGTTCAGCGGATCATGGCGAGTGAGTGAACCCGTGCCACCTGAGGGCGGCAATCGGGTTCATTCGCCGCGGAGGCCGGCAATCAGGGCGCGGATCGCCTCGGCCAGGGCGCTGACGCGACCCTGCGCATCTGCACGCCGCTGCGCCATGGTCCCGTGATCGCTGGACGCGTCGATGTAGACCTTGAGCTTGGGTTCGGTGCCGCTGGGACGCACCACGACCCTGGAACCGTCTTCGAGCCGGATCCGCAACACATCGCTGGCCGGCAGCGCGCCGTATCCGTCGATCAGGTCGTCGATCTGGTCGACCCGGATGCTGCCCAGCTCCGCTGGAGGATCCTGGCGCAAGCCTGTCATTACGCGGGCGATCTCGGCGAGATCAGAGACCCGGAATGACACCTGCTCCGACGCGAAGAAGCCGAACCGTTCAGCGAACTGGTCCATCCGGTCGGCGATGGTCTGACCTTTCGCCTTCATTCGCGCGGCCAGCGCGAGGAACAGGGTCGCCGCGGAGATCCCGTCCTTGTCGCGAATCACCTGCGGATTGACCAGATAGCCCAGCGCCTCCTCGAAGCCATAAATCAGTCCGTCGACCCTGGAGACCCATTTGAACCCGGTCAGCGTCTCGACGAAGTCGTGTCCGTACGCCGAGGCGACCCTCTTCAGCGCGGGTGAGGACACGATCGAGACCGCGATAGCGCCGTGTCGGTCGGCGGCGTCGGCGTCCTCTGCGACCATCCAGCCGAGGATGTTGCCGACCTCGTTTCCGGTCAGCCGGCGGTAGCCGTCCGCGGTGTCCGGGGCAGGGATGGCGACCGCGAGTCGGTCGGCATCCGGATCGTTGGCAATGATCAGCTCCGCGCCGCGCTCCCGCGCGGTGCGGAACGAGAGGTCCATCGCGCCCGGCTCCTCCGGGTTGGGAAATGCGACGGTCGGAAATGCGCCATCGGGTTCGATTTGCTCGCTGACCGTCTCCGGTTCGGCGAACCCAGCCGCGGCGAACACCCGCTGCGCGATCTCCCAGCCGACCCCGTGCATCGCCGTGTAGACAACATTCAATTGTGCCGACCCCTGCTCAGGTGCCGACTGCGCCGCACCGGAAGCGACGGCGGCGCTGGCGGCCACATACGCGTCGATAAGCGACTCGTCGGCGGTCTCATACTCGGTAGACCGAGGCAGATCGCTCACGCTGCCCGAGGTGGCCCGGAGGATCTCGGCGGCGATTTCCGCATCGGCCGGTGGCACGATTTGCGAGCCGTGATTTTCGTCGCCGAGGTAGACCTTATAGCCGTTGTCCCGTGGCGGGTTGTGTGAGGCGGTGACCATTACGCCGGCGCTGACCTTCAGCTGACGCACCGCGAAGGCCAATACCGGGGTCGGCAGCATCCTGGGCAGCAGGATCGCGCGCACCCCGGAGCCGGCCATGATTTCGGCAGTGTCGCGGGCGAAGACATCCGAATTTTTGCGTCCGTCATAGCCGATTACGACGGATGCGGTCGACTGAAACGTGCGGGCGTTCAGGTATGCGGCGAGGCCGGCAGCCGTCTGCGCCACGAGGACCCGGTTCATCCGGTTTGGGCCGGCGGCGAGCTCGCCGCGCAATCCGGCCGTGCCGAACGCGAGTCTGGAGCCGAAGCGGGCCTCCAGCTCAGCTATCGCGTCGGCATCGCCGGTTTCTGTGCGCTCGATGAGTTCCTGCAGTTCGGCGCGGGTCTGGTCATCCGGATCCTGATTGTGCCAGGCCCAGGCCGCGCCGAGCAGGTCGGCGTGTGCGGAACCCTCGTCGGTCTCGCCGCGGTGCCGCGCCGCTGCGACGGTGTCGTGGGTGGGGTCGTTCACAGGGTGCCTACAATCCGCGCCAACAGCGCCGTGATAACCGGTTCCGCAACACGGCCGGCTTCGATGACTTCCGCGTGGCTCAGCGGTGTCGTTTGGATACCTGCGGCCAGGTTCGTGATCAGCGACATGCCGAGCACCTCCATGTCCGCTTCGCGGGCCGCGATCGCTTCCAGCGCCGTAGACATTCCCACGATGTGGCCGCCAATGATCTTGGCCATCCGCACCTCGGCCGGGGTCTCGTAGTGCGGGCCCGGGAATTGACAGTAGACGCCCTCGTCGAGGTCGGCGGCCACCGAATGGGCCAGCGCTCGCAGTCGGGCGGAATACAGGTCGGTGAGGTCGACGAAGGTCGCGCCCTCCAGAGGTGAGGCGCCGGTCAAATTGATGTGGTCGCTGATCAGGACCGGGGTACCAGGTTTCCACGACTCGCGGATGCCTCCGGCACCGTTGGTCAGGACCATCACCTTCGCACCGGTCGCGGCAGCGGTGCGCACGCTGTGCACAACCCGGCGCACGCCGTGACCCTCATAGAAATGCGTCCTGGCGCCGATGACCAGCGCACGCTTGCCGCCGGGCAGCAACACCGAACGCAGAGTGCCCGAATGGCCGGCCAGAGCCGGAGAGCTGAAACCGACGACATCCGCGGCGGCGACCACGGCCGTGGTCTGGCCGATCAGGTCGGCCGCGGTGCCCCAGCCACTGCCCAGCGTCAACGCGACATCGTGGTGCGCGACCCCGGTCCGCTCGGCGATCTGGGCCGCGGCCTGCTCGGCGATCTTGAAAGGATCGTTGCCGGGGTCATCGAGCGGATTCTGTTGCGCTGGCATCCTTACACTCTAAACGCCCCGGCGCCGCGCCCTCTAAACACCCGCGCGCCGTCGTGCGTGGTTTTGCCGCACGGTGGGCAGGCAGGAGAATAGAGCAATGGCCTTTGAGTTCGAGCGCAAGCAGCGGATCGCGGTACTTGGCGGGGGGCCGGGCGGTTACGAGGCGGCAATTGCCGGAGCACAACTGGGCGCCGAGGTCACTCTCGTCGAGCGACAGGGGGTCGGCGGCTCGGCGGTGATCACCGACGTCGTCCCGTCCAAGACCTTGATCGCCACCGCTGAGGCGACGAACGCGATCGGCGAAGCGGCCGATCTCGGAGTGCAGTTCTTCCACCGCGGCGAGTCAGGAAAGCCCAGACGCCCAGATGTCGTCGTGAACCTCGCCGCCGTGAACAAGCGGCTCCTGGGGCTCGCGCGGCAACAGTCGGAGGACCTGAAGTCGACCCTGATCCGCTCCGGCGTGCGACTCATCACCGGAGAGGGCCGGCTCGACGGCTCGACCGGACTGATCGTCTCCACGGCGAAGGGCGACACCGGTACCGACTTCGACCGGGTCGAGGCCGACACCATCGTCGTGTCGGTGGGAGCCAGCCCGCGCATCCTCGACACCGCACGGCCCGATGGTGAGCGCATCCTCACCTGGACGCAGCTCTACACGCTGCCGGCCGTTCCGGAACACCTGATTGTGGTCGGTTCTGGTGTGACGGGAGCCGAATTCGCATCCGCTTACACCGCACTCGGCTCGAAGGTCACTCTGATCTCCAGCCGGGACCGAGTGCTGCCTGGTGAGGATGCCGACGCGGCGGGGGTGATCGAGAATGTGTTCAAGCGCAACGGGATGACCGTGCTTTCCAAGTCCCGTGCCGCCTCCGTGTACCGCACCGATGATGGCGCCGGCGTGATCGCGACCCTGTCCGACGGTCGCACGGTCACCGGCACGCACTGCCTGATGGCAGTCGGCTCCGTTCCGAACACCACCGGCATCGGACTGCACGAGGCGGGCGTGCAGTTGACCGAGTCCGGACACATCAGGGTGAACCGGGTCGCGCGCACCTCGGTGCCGTCGATTTACGCGGCCGGTGACTGTGCGGATATTCTGCCGCTGGCATCCGTGGCCTCCATGCTGGGGCGCACTGCCGTCTTCCACGCGATGGGGGATGCCGTCAGCCCCTTCGAACTGCGCAACGTCACCTCGAACATCTTCACCCAACCGGAGATCGCCACGGTCGGCTGGACCCAAAGGCAGATCGAGGAGGGCATCGCCCAGGGCGACATCTACAAGCTTCCGCTGTCCTCGAATCCGCGAGCGAAGATGCTCGGCATCAAGGAGGGGTTCGTCAAACTGTTCGCCCGCACCGGCAGCGGCACCGTGATCGGTGGTGTCATCGTGGCGCCGCGGGCCAGCGAGCTGATCTTCCCGTTGGCACTCGCGGTCGAGCACCGCCTGACCGTTGACCAAGTCGCGCGCGCGTTCACGGTGTACCCGTCGCTGTCCGGCTCCATCTCTGATGCCGCCCGGGCCATGCACATCGTCCTCTGACCCGACACCTCTGCGCCCGCGTCTCTGCGCCCGCGTCTCTGCGCCCGCGTCTCTGGGCTTGGCGAGGAGCCGCCCGCGGCTCGGCTGCCGGTGGTGGCTAGGCGATGTTCAGCAGCAGGTGACCGGAGGCCACCGTGGACCCGACCGCTGCGTCGATGTCTGCGATCACGCCATCCTTGTGCGCGGTCAGCGGCTGCTCCATCTTCATCGCCTCCAGCACCAGCAGCAGATCGCCCTTGACCACATGCGCTCCCTCGGCCACGGCCAATTTGATGACGGTGGCCTGCATCGGGGCGGCCACCGCGTTCCCGGTTACGGTCACCGTTGCGCCGGCCGCCCGACGGCGGGGCGCGGCGCTGCCGCGCTGTGCGTCGGCGGATTCCCCCAGCCGTCTTGGCAGACTCACGGTGACGCGCTTGCCGTCCACTTCGACGACCACGCTGTGTCGCTTCTGGGGGGCTGCGGCTTCAGCAGCGGTCCCGCTCCAGGGCTCTATGCCGTTCTCGAACTCGGTCTCGATCCAGCTGGTGTAGATGCTGAACGGCTTGCCGTCGGTCGGCACGAATGCCGGGTCCCGCACGACCGCCCGGTCAAATGGCAGCACGGTGGGTAGCCCGACCACTTCGAACTCGTCCAAGGCGCGCCGAGCCCGCTCGAGGGCGTCTTCACGACTGGATCCGATCACGATCAGCTTGGCCAACAGGGAGTCGAATGCGCCGGAGATCAGGTCACCGGATTGCACGCCACTGTCCACCCGAACGCCGGGGCCGCCGGCCGGTTTGAACACCTGCACCGGTCCGGGGGATGGCAGGAACCCGCGCCCGGGATCTTCCCCGTTGATTCGGAACTCGAAGGCGTGCCCGTGCGGAACGGGGTCATCATAATCGAGGATGCCACCCGCGGCGATCCGGAACTGCTCGCGCACCAGATCGATGCCGGTCACCTCTTCGGATACCGGATGCTCCACCTGCAGTCGGGTGTTCACCTCAAGAAACGAGACGGTGCCGTCGTGTCCGATCAGGAACTCGCAGGTTCCCGCACCGCGGTAACCGACCTCGTGCAGGATCGCCTTGGACGCCCGGTATAGCTGGTCGGTCTGCTCCGGGGTCAGGAATGGTGCCGGTGCCTCCTCGACGAGCTTCTGGTGCCGCCGCTGCAGTGAGCAGTCCCGGGTCGACACGATCACGACCGTGCCGTTCGCATCGGCCAGGCACTGGGTCTCGACGTGCCGCGGCTTGTCCAGATACTTCTCGACGAAGCACTCACCTCGTCCGAATGCCGCGATCGCCTCGCGGGTTGCCGAGGCGAAAAGCTCGGGAATCTCCTCACGGGTGCGGGCGACCTTGAGTCCGCGGCCGCCACCGCCAAACGCCGCCTTGATCGCGACCGGCAACCCGTATTCGTCTACGAACGCGAGGATCTCGGATGCGTCGGCAACCGGATTCAGGGTGCCGGGCGCCAAGGGGGCGCCGACCTTCTCTGCGATATGCCGTGCCGATACCTTGTCGCCAAGTTGCTCGATGGCCTCCGGCGGTGGGCCGATCCAGATCAGTCCCGCATTGATCACGGCACGGGCGAACTCCGCGTTCTCGGCCAAGAAGCCGTAACCGGGATGCACGGCATCCGCTTCGCAACGCCGCGCCACCGAAAGGATCTTGTCAATCGCGAGATACGTGTCGGCGCTGGTCGTTCCCTCCAAGCCGTACGCCTCGTCGGCGAGTTTGACGTGCAACGCATCGCGGTCCTGATCGGCGTATACGGCGACGGAGGTGATCCCCTGGTCCTTCGCCGCCCGGATCACTCGGACAGCGATCTCGCCACGGTTGGCGATGAGGACCTTTGAAATTGGTGGCACAGTTCCCTAGCCTATTGCGCTCGGGAGTGGGTTTTTTAGGTGGTGTCTACAAAAAATTGGTCTAAGACAGTGGGATGGCTACAAGACTGGCCGATCGGTGTCAGCCGACCACAGGCTCGGCCAGTGAACACCCAGTCCGCCGAAGAGCCGCCGGAGCACCGGCAGCGACAGCCCGACGACGGTCGACGGATCCCCGCTGATCGAGGTGATGAATGGCCCGCCGAGGCTGTCGATGGTGAAGGCGCCCGCCACCTGCAGCGGTTCGCCGGTGCCGACGTACGCGTCGATCTCCCGATCGGTGATGTCGTCTGCGAAGGTCACCGATGCCGTGGCCACCGCTCCGACGGCAGGCCAACCACCTGGATCGGTTCCGGCGTCTGCGCGATGATCGATTAGCCAGTGCCCCGAATGCAGCAGGCCGGTACGTCCACGTTGCGCCAGCCAGCGCTGCCGGGCAACCTCGGGAGTGTGCGGTTTTCCATAGACGCTTCCGTCGAGCTCGAATGCGGAATCCCCGCCGAGAATGAACCCGTCAAGCGGCCGGCCATCCTGTCTGAGGTGCAACACCGCTTGTGCCTTGGCCCGCGCCAGCAGCTGCACCGTGTCGGCTGCCGTCAGCGGACCGTGCTGAGCCTCGGCGGCCGCGACCGTGGCCGGTTCATCGACATGCGAGGGAACCACCACCGGTTCGATGCCTGCCGCGCGCAGGAGCGCCAGGCGTGCCGGGGAGGTGGAGGCCAGATAGAGCTGCATGTGATCCCTTCGTCTTTGGCGACCACATGATCCGCTGATGATCGCCGTGTCGCTGTACTCCAACCGGCGTGTGGGATTATCGGGGGATGGCCGACGTCGAGCTTGAGATAACAAACGTAGCCCACGGAGGGGTCTTCGTAGCCAGGCACGAGGGCCGGGTGGTGTTCGTCAGCGACGCCATTCCAGGTGAGAGGGTATTGGCCAGAATCAGCGACGAGCGTCATGCCCGGTTCTGGCGGGCCGAGACTCTGCAGGTCTTAGAGGGTTCCGAGCACCGCCGTCCGCATATCTGGTCGGCGGCATCCGTGCAGCGGGTACCCGAGGATCGGGCCGGGGGTGCCGAGTTCGGGCACATCGCGCTGCCGCACCAGCGTGAGCTGAAGCGTCAGGTACTGACGGACGTCCTGACGCGGATGGGCCGGCTCACCGGGCCCATGGTCGACACCGTGACGGTCGAAGCCGTTGCCGGTGATGCGGAAGCCGATGGGTTGGGTTGGCGCACCCGAGTGCGGCTGCATGGCGACGCGGACGGTGTACTCGGGCCGTACGCGGCGCGGTCGCACCGAGTGATTCCGGTTGATGACCTCCCGTTGGCGGTCCCGGCAATTACGACGGCGATCGACCTGACCAAGCGGATGCCGTCAGGGGCGAATGTGGATGTCGTCGCGCCGAGCGCTGGAACGGCTCGGGTCGTCACGCCCGGGGCGGGCTCGATCGTGGAGCGGGTGGGTGAGCGGGAATTCCGTCTGGACGCGGCGGGATTCTGGCAGGTGCATCGCGGCGCGGCGAGGACCTTGACCGCTGCGGTGCAACACGTTATCGATCCCGGCCGGTTCGATCCGGCCGCGGCCAACCTCGACCTCTATGGCGGAGTAGGCCTGCTCGCCGCCGCGGTCGGCGACCGGTTCGGGTCGGAGCTGCGCATTACCTCGGTCGAGTCGAACTCCGCCGCCACCGGGTTCGCGGTGGGCAATCTCGCCGACTTTGCCAACGCATCCGCCCTCACCGACCGGGTCGAACGTTATCTGCGCCGGCTGATCCAGACATCCGGCCGCCAGCGGCACGCGCTGGCCAAGGCCACCGTGATCCTCGACCCGCCTCGCTCCGGAGCCGGACGGCCCGTGGTCGAAGCGCTCGCCGCACTGCACCCGGCACAAATCGTTTACGTCGCGTGTGACCCGGTCGCCCTGGCGCGGGACGCGGCGCTGTTCGCGCCGCTTGGCTATGGGGTGCAGAGCCTGCGTGCGTTCGACCTGTTCCCGCACACGCACCATCTGGAAACAATTGCGCTGCTGACACGGTGATCTGGGTTAGTGGATGACCGCGCCGCACCCTTCAAAGTGCTAACTCGGCGCGGCATTATCCCGTTACCCTGGGGGGCATGGTGTCTGTGGCGATCGTCGATGATCACGAGTCGGTTCGCCTTGGCCTGCGCGCCGCCTGCCAGGATGCGGGGCACGAGGTGGTCGGCTCCGTGGCGACTGCGGACCAGTTGATTCGTGCTGTGGCTGGCGCCCACTGCGATGTCGTCGTGCTAGATCTCTCCCTCGGCGACGGGTCCCGGATCACCGACAACGTGAAATTGGTGCAGAGCATCGGCGCGGCGGTCCTGATCCACAGCATCGCCGACCGGGTCGCTGGAGTTCGCGAGGCCCTCGCGGCCGGCGCGGCCGGGGTGATCCCGAAGTCCGCTCCGACGACCGCGGTGATGGCCGCGATCTCGACCGTTGCCGCCGGGAAGGTGCTCAACAACCTGGAGTGGGCCTCGGCGATCGACGCCGATAGTGCATTCGCGAAGGCGCAGCTCGGCCGGCGGGAGAGGGACGTGTTGCACTTGTACGCCTCTGGTCTTCCGTTGAAGGCCGTGGCCAGCCAGCTCGGTATCGCGTATTCGACCGCACGGGAGTACCTGGACCGGATTCGCAGCAAGTATGTCGAGGTAGGCAGACCCGCACCGACGAAGGTGGAATTGCTGCGTCGCGCGGTCGAAGACGGCATCCTGCCGTCGTTGGATCCAAATGTCGCGCACCACGGTCGCTAGTCCCGGCGTGGACTCCAGCCACCCGGCACCGCCCGCGTCTGGCGCGATCAGCAGGGCGCAAATTGAGATCGTCTGCGCTCGCGCCGTCTCCGGCTTCGGCCTGATCTTCGGCGTGCAGGCGATTCCGACCATGATCGGCCAGTGGCACCAGTTCGCCCAGCCGTGGGCTCTGATCGTGGTGATTGTGGTCTTCGGCAGTTTGTTGTTCGTGCTAGCGGCATCCATGGTGAACCGGATAGTCAACCAGGCCATGCTGTGCGTCGCGGTTGTCTATCTGACAGCGGTGGTGACCTGGCCGGCGACCATGGCTGACTCTGCCGCACACGCTCCGGACCGGCCCTGGCTGTGGTATCTGTGCACGGTCGCGACGGCGGCGGCGGTGGTTGCGCTGCCGGTGTGGCAGGCAGCGGCCTACACCGTGATCGCGCCGCTCGCCTACGGGATAATCCGGGTTCTGCCCAGCGGCGGAGGGGCGTCCTGGCGGTTGGCTGCGGTCGATGTGACCTACGCGGTCATTCTCGGCGGTGTGGTTCTGGTGATTGTGACGATGCTGCGGCAGGCTGCGAGCGATGTCGACCGCGCGCAGCAGACTGCGCTGAAGCAGTATGCCGCTGCGGTGCGCCAACATGCGACAGATGCGGAACGGGTCAGCGTGGATGCACTGGTACACGACAGCGTCCTGACCGCGCTGCTGGCCGCGGCGTCCGCTGGATCCGAGGAGACCAAGCTGCTTGCCGTGCGGATGGCTCGGAATGCGATCGGCCATCTGAACACCACGGAGGAGAGTATTGCAGCCGCTCCGAACGGCGTGACGGAGGTCTCGGTGAGCCGGCTTGGTTCCCGGGTTCGGGCCGCCGCCCGTGTGCTGTCCGTGCCGTTCGCGGTCAGCGTGCGCCGGCTGGGCGATGGGTCGATTCCCGAGCCGGTGGCGGAGGCCGTGTACTCGGCGACGGTGCAGGCGATGGTCAACAGCATGCAGCATGCCGGTGGTGCCGGAATCCGGCGTCAGATTCGGCTGCTGGGCACCGAAGCTGACGGGGTGGCGGGACCCGGGCTTGTGGTAGAAGTCGCCGACTCGGGCTCGGGGTTTGATCCGGACACCGTGCCCGCAGATCGTCTCGGACTGCGGATCTCGATCGTAGACCGCGTCGCCCAGGCAGGAGGCGCCGCCACCGTGCGCTCGCACCCGGGCGTCGGAACAACCGTCGTCATTCAGTGGCCGGCGCCAGGTACACCACGATGATCTGGATCCCGCGTGCGCTTCTGGTCACCCTGGCCGCGCTATTCTCCGCCTATCACCTGTTTCTGGCCGGATTCTCGCTGCCGATTCCGGCCCAGCCGATGCCGGTGATCGTCGCAATGGTGCTGTACGCGGTGGCCACGCTGCTCAGCCTATGGCCGGCAGGCGCGGCTCTGCCGGCGCGGCCAGGCAGATCCCGGACCGCGACCCGGATGCCGGCACGGATGCCGATTTGGCTGGCAGCGTTCAACCTCGCGGTCTGCGCAGCGCTGCCCGTGTTGGTTGCCAGCCAGCTGGATAGCGTGGTGAACAACGGCTATGCCACCTGGTACGTTGCGGCGGTCGGCACGTTGATGACGATTACTGCGACGCGGCGCCAGGTGCCGATCGCCTGGATCGGTGTCGGGTTCCTTGTCGTCCACACCGTGCTGTGGTCCGGTAGCGTGATGGCGCTGGCGTCGTTCGGGGTGATCGGAAGCGTCGCCTGGGTTGGGATCGCGCAGGTACTGGTGTACGCGCTAGTGAAGGCCGGGCGCGATGCGGACCGATTCGCTCAGGCCGAACGCGAGGCGACCCAGTGGCGGGTCGCTCAGGAGGCGCACATTTCCGAGGGACAGGTTCGGCTGCGCCAGACGGCGCAGCTGGCGTCGCCGGTGTTGACCAGGGTGATCGATTCCGGCGGTGAACTGAGCGAGGGTGAGCGCGAAGAATGTCGACTCGTCGAGGGCGCTATCCGCGACGAGATCCGCGGTCGGCAGCTGCTCAATGATGAAATCCGCAGGGAGGTGATGGCTGCCCGGCGCCGCGGCGTTATCGTGACGATGCTCGATGAAGGCGGGATCGACGACCTCGAACCTGCCTACCAGCGCGTGGTGTTGAGCCGCCTGGCGAGCGCGATCCGGGGCAGCCGAGCTGGGCAGCTCATCGTCCGCACCGTCCCGGACGACTCGCGGGTGGCGGTCACCGTGGTCGGCTTGATCGGGGAAACCCCACCGGACGTCGTCCCGGACGAAGCGTCAGAGGCAGACGTCGAACTGTGGCTGGAGATCCCGCGTCAGGACAGCCCGCTTCAGGACAGCCCGCGTCAGGACAGCCCGCGTCAGGACAGCGAGAATTAAGAAGTGTGGAGGACCGGTTGCCCAACCGGTCCTCCACCTAAGCCCCGAGTCAGGGCGATAACCCGAATATCGCCCTGACTCGCCCCCAACACATTCGCCCGCTTACCCTAGTCAGCGAATGATTGGCGGTGCAGCTCAAGAAAGAGGTACACCTAGCACTGTTAATACTGCCGGTCCGGTGCGTAATACGTAAGTCGGCATTTAGGAGGACCGACCTGTCCGCACGCCCCCGTGCGTCGCATCCGCGCAGCCGGGTCTATATGTTAGCCAGCCAGGACTGCCAGGCGCCGGCGCCTGGCGTGATGGGTCGCCGCGGGAGTCGCCGGCTGGACTCCCAACCGTCAATAGTGGCCGGTTGGTCCGGTGTTTCGGATGACTCCTCGCGTACTGCGGCGGAGAGTACCGCTGTCAGTGCAGCCGTCTCTGCCACCGTGAGTCGCCCCGATTCGATGACAATATCCACGGGGATGTCGATTACGGAGTCCTCGGGGGTGCGGGCGGTATGTGCCATGTCGAAAGGCTACATTAATGAATGTCGTTCCAGCACCAGCGGGTGTTGATCGCGGAAGGGGAGCGCTGTGCCCGAGTGGCTGCAAGATCTGAACATCGTCGATGGAGCGGTCTTCTGGGGATCTTGTGCGCTGAGCGTCATCGCGTTCGGCTACCTGCTGATCCGTCGCCTGTCTCCGCGGTGGCTGCTGACCGCCTCCCTCGCGATGCTGGTGGGCATAGGCCTTGGGGTCGGGACCGTTTGGCTGGTGAATGTCGCCAACCTCTTCAGCGCACCGCTGGACGAAACCACCCTGCTCTGGACTGCCGCAGCCTTCGCCGGCATCTGTCTTGCCGTAGCGAACCTGTGGCGATCGCGCTGGTGGCGCAAGACCATCGCCGCGGTCTCAATCGTGCTGTTCTTGATCACCGCGACCTTCGGTATCAACGCGGGTTTCGGCTTGAACCCGACCCTGGGCTCGCTGTTCGGGTACAACTCCGCACATCACATCGACGTGCACAAACCGACCAGCAGCCCGACGGCTGATCCCAGCCGGCCGTTGTGGCAGACCTGGAGGCCTCCGGCGGACATGCCGAAGACCGGCAAGGTCGGCACTGTCGTGATTCCGCCCACCCAATCGCATTTCGTCTCCCGCCCGGCCGGGATCTACCTGCCGCCGGCCGCGCAAGTGAAAGACCCGCCGCCGCTACCGCTGGTGATCATGATGATGGGCTACCCCGGCGCCCCGGATCCACAGTATGTCGCTGCCGTCCTCGATCCGATGGCCGCCGCCCATGACGGCTTGGCCCCGATCGTGGTCGTGGCGGATCAGATCGGCCCCTCCGGGAATGATCCGCTGTGCTTGGACACCGAGAAATTCGGCAACGCCGAGACCTTCATCACCAAGGACGTGGTCGACTGGGCGGACAGCAACCTGAAAACACTGCACGGTCGGCAGTATCGCACCATAGCCGGGTATTCCAACGGCGGCGAATGCGCCGCATACTTCGCAGCGAAATATCCGAAGGCCTGGGGCAACATCGGCGTGCTGTCCGGCGACGAGTATCCCGGCGTCGAAGATGCGCAGGCCACGCTGACCGACATCTTCGGTGGCAACCAGGCCGCATACGACGCGGTCAAACCGGTGAACATCTTTGCGTCGAACGCCGGGAAATTCGGGGATACCGTTGGAGTGTTCACCGTCGGATCGTTGGATGCCGCGTTCATGCCCGGGGTGAAACGAGATGCAGAGGCGGCCAGGGCGGCTGGCGTTGACGTTACGTACTATGAGGTTCCCGGCGGTGAGCATGTCGCGCTGTCGGTGAACGGAGGGATTCAGAAGATGTTCGACATCTTGTACCCACGGCTCGGGCTGTCGAAGGGTTGATCATGGGCGACAACAAGGCGACTGTCACTGCCGGCCCGGGGCAAGCAAGCCCGGGGCAAGCAAGCCCAGGGCAAGCAAATACGGGGCAGGCGAGCCCGGGGCAGGTGAGTGCGAAGCGGTCGGGGCGGTTGCCTGCTGCGCTGCGGTGGATCTGGCGCTTTCTCTGGTCCACCCCGGTGAGCGTTGTGCTCGCTGTCGTCATCGTGGTGACGGCGATTCTCGTCGGCACCTTCTTCAACGTGGAATCCAGCCAAACGGAGGCTGCCTGGGGTACCGGAGTCATTCCGATCTTCAGTTTGGGTCACTGGTGGTCGCCGCTGACGGCGTTGTTCATCCCGTCCGATCCACTGCAGGTAGTTGTCGGGGTCGTCTGCGCGTTATTGTTCCTGGGAATAGCCGAACGGCTGATGGGTTCCGTTCGCACCATCGCGGCGTTCGTTGTAAGCGGAGTGGTCGGAATTTTGATCGGTGTCAGTCTGCAGGCACTGGGAAATGTCGTCCAAGAGTGGTGGGCAACGGGAACGACATTGGATATCACCCTGGACCCGTTGACCGGGATCGCCGGGGCGCTGGTGGCGGCGAGCGCGTTTGCAAGCGGTCTATGGCGTCGCCGGATCCGAGTGATCACCTTCGCGGTCTTGCTGATGTTCGTGCTCTACGACGGAGATTCATACAACGTGTACCGGCTGATCGCTGCGATCGCCGGTCTCGGCCTGGGAGTGCTTCTGCGTCGATCCGGCACGCCGCATAAATGGATGCGCAGTTCGCACAGCGAGACCAGGACGTTACTGGCGGCGATCCTCGCCGTCTCGGCAATCGGGCCGATGGTGGCGCTGTTTTCCGCATCTCAGAACGGAGTGTTCTACTACCTCGGCGACCTGTTCCGTGCCAGTATTCCCGATGGTGCGGAGATCCTTCAGAAGTGCGCCGCCGAGGCGTCCGAGGCCTGCGACCAGCAACTGGCGCAGTTGAACCTCTTCGGTGTCGGGCCACTGCTGCTGACCTTCATGCCGCTGATTCTCCTGCTGGTCGCCGCGCTCGGGCTGCGCCGCGGCCGTCGTTTCGCGCTGTGGCTTGCGATCGGGCTGAAGCTCCTGCTGGCGGTGCTCGGCTTCTTCGCCTTCGGCTCACTGACCGACGTCGAGCGACTGCGAGGGGACTTCTGGGAGTACGTGGTCTGGGGAGCAGCCGGGTTCGTCGTACCGCTGGGGATCGCCGTCCTGCTCTGGGTGAACCGACGATTCTTCCAAGTGAAAGCGCCACGCCGCGCGCTGGGCGAGTTCCTGGTGAGCGTCGTGCTCGCATTCGTCGTGCTGGCCGTTGCGGATGTCGTCATCGCGTTGTCGAACCGGCAGAGCTTCATCCCCAGCGGAACCGATCCGGCGGCGTTGATCGCCGACATTCCGCGCCGATTTTTGCCCTCGATCTTCCTGGGCAACGTCGGCCAGGCGTTCTACCCGACCGATGACGCGACACTATTCGTCTTCCAATGGATCGGGCCGACATTCTGGGCGGTTTTCATCCTGGCTTCGATCCGGCTGATCCACTCCACGAGCGTGGCCATCGCGGAGGGTGATGAGGCACGAATCCGTTCTCTGCTCAAGGCAGGCGGCGGCGGCACCCTCGGCTTCATGGCGACCTGGCCGGGAAACGTGTACTGGTTCACAAGCGATGGCACCGCAGCCGTCGCCTATCGGGTGATCAACGGGGTGGCGATCACGCTGTCCGATCCCGTTTGCGCCAAGGACAAGGCGGAGGAGACGATCCGCGGCTTCGCGCAGTGGTGCGATGAGAACAGCTGGATGCCGGTGTTCTACAGCGTGCACGCGGAGTATCTGCCGGTATTTGACGAGATGGGCTGGCAGTACATGTCTGTCGGCGAGGAGACCCTGATGCACCCGATCGGCTTCGACCTGGTCGGCAAACCGTGGCAGAAGGTCCGTCAGGCGCTGAACCGCGGGATCAAAGAGGGCTTGACCACGCAGTGGACGACCTGGGACGAACTGCCGTTGAGCATGGTCAACCGGATCAATGCGATTTCCGAGCAGTGGGTTGCCGAGAAAGAGCTACCGGAAATGGGCTTCACGCTGGGCGCCATGGAAGAGCTGAAGGATCCCGACGTCAAGCTGATGCTCGCTCTGGACCAGGCCGGCGAGATGCAGGCGATCACGAGCTGGCTGCCGAGCTATCGCGACGGTGCGGTTGTCGGTTGGACGATCGACTTCATGCGCCGCGCGGACGGCAGCATGAACGGGGTGATGGAGTTTTTGATCGCCTCGGCCGCGTTGCACATGAAAGACGACGGCATCGAGGTGCTCAGCCTCTCCGGCGCCCCGCTGGCAACGGCACCGACCGCACCGGGGGAGGCTCCCGCGCAGGCCACCGTGATGAGCAGATTGCTTGACTTCTTGGCCCGTACCTTGGAGCCGGCCTACGGTTTCTCGTCGCTGTTCCGGTTCAAGGCCAAGTTCAACCCGAGCTATTCGACCATCTACATGGCATACCCGGACCCGCTGGCGCTGCCCACGATCGGCACCGCGATCGGCAAGGCCTATCTGCCGGACGCCTCCCCGAGGGAGTACCTCGCCCTGGTCCGCACCCTGGTCAAGTAGCTGAATCAGCGCACGCTACAGCGGGATGTTGCCGTGCTTCTTCGGCAGCGGGGTGGCGCGTTTGGTGCGCAGCGCGCGCAGCGCCTTGGTGACAGCGACCCGGGTGGCGGCCGGCTCGATCACGCCGTCCAATTCGCCGCGTTCGGCCGCGAGGAACGGGCTGGCGACGTTGTAGGTGTACTCGTTGGCGAGTCGTGTGCGCACGGCGGCGACGTCCTCACCGGCCTCCTCCGCGCGTTTGATCTCGCCGCGGTAGAGGATGTTGACGGCGCCCTGACCGCCCATAACGGCGATCTCAGCGGTCGGCCAGGCCAAGTTGATGTCTGCGCCCAGCTGCTTGGATCCCATGACGATGTAGGCACCGCCGTAGGCCTTACGGGTGATCACCGTGACCAGCGGCACGGTCGCCTCCGCGTACGCGTAGAGCAGTTTCGCGCCCCGACGGATGACGCCGGTCCACTCCTGGTCGGTGCCGGGCAGGTAGCCCGGGACATCCACGAGGGTGAGGATCGGAATGGAGAACGCGTCGCAGAACCGCACGAAGCGGGCTGACTTCTCGCCGGCGTCGATGTTCAGCGTGCCGGCCATCGCGTTCGGCTGGTTGGCGATGATGCCGATCGAGTGGCCTTCGACCCGCGCGAAGCCGATCACGATGTTCGGGGCGAACAGCGGTTGCACCTCGAGGAAGTCGCCTTCGTCGACGAGGTGTTCGATAATCGTGATCACGTCGTACGGCTGGTTCGGCGAGTCCGGGATGATCTCGTTGAGTTTGCGGTCGGCATCCGTGATCTCAAGCTGGGCCTCGGTCTCGTACACCGGCAGTTCCGCGAGGTTGTTGTCGGGCAGGAAGCTGATCAGGGTGCGGGCGAAGTCGAGCGCATCCGGTTCGTCGCTGGCCAAATAGTGGCTGACACCGGAGATCTTGTTGTGGGTGAGCGCGCCGCCGAGCTCCTCCATGCCGACGTCTTCGCCGGTGACCGTCTTGATGACATCGGGGCCGGTGACGAACATCTGGCTCGTCTTGTCGACCATGATCACAAAGTCGGTCAGCGCGGGGGAGTACACGGCGCCGCCTGCTGCGGGACCCATGATGAGCGAGATCTGCGGGATGACCCCGCTGGCGGCGGTGTTCTTGCGGAAGATCTCGCCGTACTTACCGAGCGCGATCACACCTTCCTGGATGCGTGCGCCGCCCGAATCGAGGATGCCGAAGATCGGCACCCCGGTCTTCAGAGCGTGGTCCATCACCTTGATGATCTTCTCGCCGGCGACCTCACCGAGCGAACCGCCGAAGATGGTGAAGTCCTGTGAGTAGACGGCGACGTTGCGGCCGTGGATCGTGCCGATGCCGGTGACAACGGCGTCACCGTATGGCCGCTTCGCATCCATTCCGAACGCTGTGGTGCGGTGCCGGATGAACTCGTCGAACTCGACGAACGAGCCGGGGTCCAGCAGCAGATCAATGCGCTCGCGCGCCGTCATCTTTCCTTTGGCGTGCTGCTTGTCGATGGCGGCCAGCCCGCTTGCGGTCACGGCTTCGTGATAGCGGGCCTTGAGATCGGCGAGCTTCCCTGCCGTTGTGGCGAGATTCTCGCGCACCGTTGATTCGTTCTCCGTCACGCCGTTCACTCTACCGGCAGGCATCCACGCCAACCCCTTGACGGAATCGCACAAACCTGAGCTCTGCCGTTGGTGCCCGATGTGCGGCGAGTCTGTTCGCCTGCGCGTCCCGTTCCCTGTTCGTGTTCAAAACGACGGAGCTTCTGCGCGATACGCCCCACGGCCGTGCTCCATCCGACCAGTCGCGGCTTTTGTCCGTCGTTTTGGACAGGGCGGGAGCGGAGCGGTGCGGGCGAGGGGACAATGTGGGTATGCAACTTCCGCCGAGCCAGAATCCGCCGAGCACGTGCCCGCTGAGCAGTGCCCTCGTTCCGCGCCTTCTCGTGCTCGCGCACGCCGGTTCGACAAACGACGATCTCGTCCTGGCGGCGACCGGTGCGGATGCCGCATCCTGGCCCGACCTGTCGGTGATCGTCACCGATGACCAGCGCAGTGGGCGCGGGCGGCTCGGCCGGGTGTGGAATGCCCCCGCCGGCAGTTCGCTCGCGATTTCGGTGCTACTGCGGCCCGCAGCATCCGCTGGGAGCGTGTCGGTTGACAGTCTCGGCTGGATTCCACTGCTCGCGGGCCTTGCGA
>JBDTDV010000067.1:0-107969 GCA_039922875.1 Microbacteriaceae bacterium | reverse complement strand
AGCCGGAAGGTGCGCACCGCCGTGCGAAGGTGGCACCAACCACGCAGGTACCAGTCGGTGTCAACGGACTCGATCCGCAGCGGATCGACCAGGCGGCGCTCGCGTTCCCCGCGGGCGTTGAGATAATCGAACTCGATTTGGACCCCGTCGGTCACCGCCCGCCTGATCCGTGCCAGAACCTCATCACCGGATTCCTCCGCGACCGCCAGTTGACTCGGTGTCGCAGAGGATCCGCGGGTCAGTTTGGCCATCAGAGAACTCAGCACTTCGCGGTTAGCGTTCTCGGGTAACGCCGACAGGTATTGCAGGCCCGCGATCAGCGCTGCGGCCTCGCGAGCAGAGAATCGAGGCGAGTCATCGATCGCGACCAGGTGGGTGAGCCGGATGACGTCATTGTCCTCGAAATCGTCCCAGGCGATGTCGAACAGATCGTTTGGCTGATACTGCCAGGTCTCCCCCGGGACCCCGGAGACCGCGATCAAGCGCACGGATTCCCGGATGAACTCGGGGTCGACCTCGAAGTGCTCGGCCGCCTCGACGGCCAGGACCGAGCCGCGATCCATCAGATACGGCACCAGGGAGAGCAGAAAGGTCAGTTTGTCCTGCGCGTGGTGTGGCGTTGCGTGTTCAGCCATCCGTGCCGCCGCGCCCAGTGTGATTGGCGACCGCAGCCTCTAGTCGGCTTCGGACCGCGTCTCGCAGTTCTGCCGGTGAAAGCACCTTGGCCTCCGGGCCGTAACCGGCGAGTTCGTCGGCGAGAATGTTAAGGTCGGTGTAGTGAACCGTGAGCCGGGTGTTTGCTCGATCTTTGTGTCCGTACTTGTTGTTCAGCCTGGTGGCCGCGTCAGTGTCGGCGACCACCTCGATCTCCGCGACGTTCGCTCTCCAGAGGGCGTCGAGTTCGGCTAACGCCGTTGCGGCGTAGTCCGCGTCGCTTCGCCGGAAGCTTCGCGCGGTGAGGCGTACCGAGTCGACGATGCGAGACAGCAGAAAGGTGCGCGGTTGCTGCACGCCTTGATCGATACCGTGCAGGTGCCAGCGGCCCTGATGTTGCACCAGGGCCAGCGGCGCCACGGCGCGCGGTCGCGGCAGCGTCTCGCCGGGTTTCAGATAGGAGAATGTGATGATGACTCCGCGCTCCAGGGCCGTGCTGATCGGTTCGAATGAGTTCTCTCGCACCCGCAGTGAAGGGGCGTAGCCGAGAATCGGTGCATCGGACTCCACCCCGAGGGAGCGCAGCTTCATGATGGCTCGGCGCGACTGCGTTGAGAGGGATCCTTCTCGCCACACCGTGGCGGCTAACCCGAGCAGGGTGATCTCCTGCGGTGTGAAGGTGATATCGGCTGGCAACTCATAGCTGCCCTTGGGAATGCGATACCGAACGTTTTGATTGTTACCGGAATCTGCCGGGTCCTCCACGGTCTCCAGCAGCACGCCGAGTTCGCGGATGTCGTCCTTGTCGCGCTCGAATTGCCGCTCCAGGCTCGCGTTGTCTCCGCCGGCCGAGTACCGCTGCCGATAACCCTGCACCGACGAGAGGATCTCCCGTTTGGTCAGCCCGCCCTGGGTCGCTAAGAGCGCCAAAACCAGACTGAAAAGGCGTTCTTCGACCGGGACCCGGTTTGCTGGGGCAGGGGCTTGGGACACCTAGCCATCTTAGAGCCGCTAGAGGATACCGAGGATGTCGATCACGAACACGAGGGTGGAATTGGCCGGGACCTGTCCGGATCCCTGCGCGCCATATCCCTTGTCCGGCGGAATGATGGCGACGACCTGAGAACCGACCTTCTGCCCGAGCAATGCGTCGGCGAATCCCGGCACGATCCCGCCCTGTGCCGACGCAGCGTCGTCGGCGACCAGGGTCACCGGCTCATGGCGCGACCAGGATGAGTCGAAGACGGTGCGCTCTTTCCACAGCACTCCGGTGTAGTGCACCACAACCTTGTCGCCGCGCTTGACGGTGGTGCCGTCACCCTTCTTGAGCGCCTCGATCCGCAGTTGGCTCGGCGGGTTGATTTTCGGCACCGTGATGCCGGGGGTGCCGTCGGGCGCCAGCACGACCGACGGGAATCCGGCGCTGGTCGGCTGCGGCGTTCCATTCGCCTTAAGCAGGAACGACTTGTGCAGGTCGACGACGGCGACGAACGAGTCGGTTCCGGTATTGCCCTCTGCGGCATCCTTCGGTGAGATCGCGATCGCTACTCGTGAACCGACGGTGGCGCACTCCAGGCCCTTGAGGAGCCCCGGAGGGATTTGGCTGCCGAGCACAACCGGGACCGGGCCATCCTTGTCGTAGCCGGCTTTCTGCAGCAACTCCCCGGTTGTGCCGTTGAAGATGCTGATATCCAGAGTCACTTGCTGGCCCTCGTGCACCGCGACACCGGTGCCCTTGATCAGGTCGGAGCTTTGGGTTGTGCCGGTCTTCAGAGGTGTCGGGAAGGTGACCTTGGGTGTCGCGCCGAACTGCCCGCTCGCGCTGATCAGCTTGGATGCGGCGCCCGGCTTCGCTGTGGCCGAGCAATCCGAACCCTGACCGGCGCTGCAGCCGGACAGCGTCGCGATCAGTAGCCCGGTGGTTACCAACAGTGCGGATGCTCTGCGCACAAGTCCTCTTTCGGTGCGATGGGATGGGGAAGAATGAAGACGCGAAGGCGGGGCCTTCGGCCTTCCATGCTAGTTGATGACCGTACCGGATTCCGGCAGCCCGGATTCCGGCAGTCCGGATTCCGGTGGCCCGGTTTCCGACGAAGGGTCGTTCGGCGGGATTACGCCCCGCAAGTCTCTGGCCAAGGAAAGCGCGGCGGCCGCCGCCGAGGCTCTGGCTCGCTTGCGCAGATTCTTGGCACTGACCGAGCGCTCCCCCAGCGCGTCGGGGTTCCACACCAGAAGGTCCTCGTCGCTATAGTCGCTCTTGGATGCCCGGCGCTTGGGCTCGGGAAGCACGGCACCGGGCGCCAACCGGCGCGCGCCGATTAGGAAGCCGGTGTGTCCAATCATCCGATGGTCCGGCCGAACGGCAAGCCCTTCGACGTGCCAGCTGCGCACCATCGTCTCGGACGAAGCGGGCTGGGTGAACAGACCAGTTGACCTGATCGACTCCGCGACTCTGGACAGTTGGGTAACCGTCGCGACATAGCACAGCAGCACGCCACCGGGTTTCAGCGTCGCGGCGCACTCGGAAAGACACTCCCACGGGGCGAGCATGTCGAGCACGATCCGGTCGACGCTTTCTGGGGCGGAGGTTTTCGGGAGCTCGTCAGCCAGGTCGCCGATCGTGATACGCCAATTCTCCGGTTCAAATCCGAAAAACGTTGCCGCGTTGCCGCGCGCCACGTCGGCAAATTCCGGCCTTCGCTCGAAGGACAACAGGGTGCCGGCAGGGCCGATGGCTCGCAAAAGCCAAAGCGACAGCGCCCCGGATCCTACTCCGGCCTCGACCACCGTGGCGCCAGGGAAGATGTCGGCCAGGGCCAGGATCTGCGCCGCGTCCTTCGGATAGATGATCGCCGCGCCGCGAGGCATCGACATGACGAAGTCGCTCAAGAGCGGGCGGAGGGCGAGATGCGGCACCCCAACCGTGTTCGTCACTACGGAGCCGTCCGGGAGCCCGATGATCGCGTCGTGGTCGAGGGCGCCTTTATGGGTGTGAAACTGCTTGCCTGCCTCCAGGGTAATTGTGTGCAGGCGCCCGCGTGGCCCGGTCAGTTGTACCCGGTCACCGACCCGGAACGGGCCGCTGAACTGGGGCGATTCCCCGTGCGGATCGCTCATGGTCGCTCGGATGTGGGGCCGGATCCGGCCGGAATCGGTAGCAGGCGCGCCAGGTCATCGGCGTTGCGTCCGCTCAGAGTGGTCCAGGTGGTGTGCGTGTCCGCCTCGGGGACATGAACCATATGCGGAACGGAGAGGGCGACGGTGCCAGCGGAAATGGCCGAGGCGAGGCCGGCGATGGAATCCTCTATCGCGACGGTCTTGGCCGGGTCGACGCCCAACAGCTCGGCGGCCCGACGATAGGCTTCCGGATCCGGTTTGGGCCGGTCGACCAGGTCACCGGTGATCAGGACGTCGAAGGCATGGAATGGGATCTGCGAGACGATCTGCTCGGCCATCCGTTTGATGCTCATGGTGACCAGCGCGGTGGGGATCCGATGCGCCTTGAGGTCTTCCAATAGTTCGTAGGCACCCGAGCGCCACGGGACGCCGTACTTCTCGATCTGCTCCTGGACACGGTCGGTCAGCCGCGCGACGATCGCATCGGTACTCAACTCGACCCCGTGGGATTGGATGACTCCGGCCGAGACCCACAGTCCCGAGCCGACCAGCACCAGGGCATCCTGGTGCGTCCATTCCCCACCGAAGGAGGAAACCAACTCCTCCTCGGCCCGCATCCAGTACGGTTCCGTATCGACGAGGGTTCCGTCCAGATCCCACAGAACGGCGGCAGGGTACTCAAGGGTCACGTTTGACGAGTCTACCGGCCCTATCCTTGATGGGTGGCCGTCCTCGGCCGCGCCAACTCGAACGAGGTACATGCACTGTGGATGAGGCGAAGAGTTTCCTCGGCGGGCGACTCCTGGTCGTTGCCTTCGAGGGCTGGAATGATGCCGGCGAAGCTGCTACCGGGGCGGTGAGCACTCTGCAGGGCCTGCTCAACCTCGTTCCGATCGCCGAGGTGGACCCGGAACTGTACTTCGATTATCAATTCAATCGACCGACGGTCTCCACCGACGACGACGGGCAGCGTCGGCTGACCTGGCCAAGGTCGACGATTTACGGACCGGCTGATTCGGTGGGAGCAGGTCAGCCACTGGCCGCGGACGCCGATCTCACGGTCAGCGGAGCGAACACCGACAACATCTACCTGCTGCTGGGTACCGAGCCGTCCCGGAGCTGGAAGAACTTCACCGCCGAGATTCTGGATGCAGCCCTGGCCGCCGACATCGGCGGCATCGTCTTCCTCGGTGCGATGCTGGCTGACGTGCCGCACACCCGGCCGATCTCTATTTTCACCAGCAGTGACAACGCACAGGTCAGGGCGGAGTTGCACGTCGAGCGCAGCGTCTACGAGGGTCCGGTCGGCATTCTCAGCATTATTGCCGACGCCGCGGAAAGGGTCGGAATCCCGACGATGTCGATTTGGGCCTCCGTGCCGCATTATGTGCACAACGCTCCGTCGCCGAAGGCCGTGCTGGCGCTGATCGATAAGCTCGA
The DNA here is from genome assembly GCA_039922875.1 of Microbacteriaceae bacterium. Taxonomy (GTDB): domain Bacteria; phylum Actinomycetota; class Actinomycetes; order Actinomycetales; family Microbacteriaceae; genus JBDTDV01. The sequence goes on along the minus strand of JBDTDV010000067.1, from coordinate 102,758 downwards.
GGAACTCGTGGACGTGACCATTCCGCGTGGAGACCTCGTTGAGGAGGCCGCCGCGTGGGAAAGCGGCATCGACGCGCTCGCCGCCGACGATGAAGACATGGCGGCGTATATCGCCCAACTCGAACAGGCCAGAGACACTGTCGACTCCCCGGAAGCCAGCGGCGAGGCGATTGCCCAGGAATTCGAGCGCTATCTCCGCCGCCGCGGCGACGGCCGAGAGGGCAAGGACGGCAAGGCCGGAGAAGGCCCCCGACCCCGCGGTTAGCCGACTGTGGTCAGAGGGCGATGCCAAGCAGCGCGCGCACGGCGTCGGCCAGCAGCTGCGGATCCCGGACCGGGACTAAGATCGCCCGGTCGATGATCCTGAGCGCGGTCGGCGTGTCCAGGTCCTCGCGTAACGCCGCGCGGAGTTCCTCGACGACCCCGACGGTGTCCGGTGCTGCTGGATCCCCGGAATCGGCCCCGGTGGACCAGGCCTGCCAGGCGCAGAGGCGGGCCACACCGTCTGCCAGCACCGCGTCGGTCCATTCCCAGTCACTGCGATAGTGCTGCCCGAGCAAGGCGAGGCGGATTGCCCGCGGGTCGACTCCGTCGGCGCGCAGCCGGGATACCAGCACGAGGTTACCCAGCGATTTGCTCATCTTTTCGCCCTGGTATGAGACCAGCCCGGCGTGACTGTACAGCCGGGCCAGCGAGTGCCCGGACAGCGCTGCCGCATGACCTACGCTCATTTCGTGATGAGGGAAGATCAGGTCGGATCCACCGCCCTGCACCCGGAAACCGCTCCCCAGATGCTTCAGCGCAATGACGGAGCACTCGATGTGCCAGCCCGGCCGCCCGCGCCCGACCCCGGCTGGCCAGGACGGCTCATCATCCCGTGCGGCCCTCCAGAGCAGCGCGTCAAGCGGATCCCGCTTCCCGGTCCGGTCCGGGTCGCCACCACGTTCGGCGAAGAGTGCGAGCATCTGGTCGCGGTCCAAATTGCTTTCTTCACCGAGCTGCCACACACCGGTTGCCATCACCGCCGCGTTGTCGAAGTAGATGTCATCTCCGTCGGCGTCGTCGGTCGGCACCCGGTAGGCGAAGCCCCGCTCCAACAGGGTGCACACGGCTTCGGCGATTTCGTCGATGACTTCGGTCACGGCAATGTAGTGATCAGGCGGAATAATCGACAGCGATGCCATGTCCGCGCGGAACAGGTCGACCTGCTGGTCGGCAAGTTCCCGCCAGTCGACCCCGGTCGCGTTGGCCCGTTCCAGCAGCGGGTCGTCGATATCGGTGACATTTTGCGCGTAGCGCACTCGATATCCGGCGTCCAGCCAGACCCGCTGAAGGGTGTCGAAGGCCAGGTAGGTTGCCGCATGGCCGATGTGAGTCGCGTCGTACGGAGTGATCCCGCAGACGTACAGTCTGGCGACCCGGGTCGGTCTGGCTTCGATCAGCGACTGAGTCGCCGAATCGAAGATGCGGGGTGCTCCCGAGCTACCAGGCACTGTCGGAATACCGGGCTTCGTCCACGTTCGCACCGCTTCAGCCTAGCCGGTCAGTGCAGGATGTTGGCGGCAAGCAGGATGAACAGCACGACGCCAAGTATCAGACGGTAGATCACGAATGGCAGGAAGCTGTGCTTAGAGATGTATCGCATGAAGAATGCGATGACGACCAGGCCGACCCCGAAAGCGATCACGGTCGCCGCGACCGTCTCCCCGGCGTTGAATATTTCCGGGGCACATCCGGTCGAAGCTGACAGGCAGGGTTTCGAGATGGATTTGTACGCCTCGAACAGTCCGCTGCCGAACACTGCGGGGATCGCCAGCAGGAACGAATATCGCGCCGCCGCCTTCCGCTCGTACCCCATGAACAGGCCGGCCGTGATTGTTCCGCCGGACCGAGACACTCCGGGGATCAGCGCCAGGGATTGGGCGAATCCGTAAATCACGCCGTGACCGACGCTCAGCGATTTGAGCCGACGTTTTTTGGCACCAACCCAGTCGGCGATTCCGAGCAGGATGCCGAATACGATCAGTGTCGTCGCCACGATCCATAGGGACCGCAGGGTCGTCTCGATCGCATGCTGGAAGATGAGGCCGAGCACCACGATCGGGATGCTGCCGACAATGATCAGCCAGCCCATTCTGGCATCGGGATCGCCTCGCGGTACCCGGTTGAACAACGAGCCGAACCAGTGTCGGATGATGCGGGAGATATCGCGCCAGAAATAGATCACGACGGCGGTCTCGGTGCCGAGCTGGGTGATCGCGGTGAATGCGGCGCCGGGGTCGGATCCGGTACCCAGGAACTCCCCGGCGATCCTGATGTGCGCGCTCGAGGAGATCGGCAGGAATTCGGTGAGACCCTGGACCAACCCGAGAATCAGCGCGTTGAGCAGGTTCATTCTTCACTTTCGACGGCGCTGATCCAGCGCGGGGATGCCACCGTGAGCTCAGTAGTTCAGGAGCAGGTCTGTCAGAACATTCCTGCCAAAGACTAGTGCGTCAAGAGGTACTCGTTCGTCAACCCCGTGGAACATTCCGGGAAAGTCCAGGTCGGCAGGCAACCGGAGCGGCGCGAAGCCGTAGCCGGCAATGCCGAGCTTGCTGAGGGCCTTGTTGTCCGTGCCGCCGGAGAGGAGGTACGGCAACACCGGTGCGCCTGGATCGTGAGCGCCGAGCGTGGCGACAATGGCATCGATCAGGTCCCCGGAGAAGTCCGCCTCCAGGCCGATGTCCCGGTGCATGACCTGGATTTCGATGTCGTCCCCGACCAGTTCACGCACCCGGGCAAGTGCTCCGTCCTCTCCTCCGGGGATAGTGCGGATATCGATCAGGGCCTCGGCACGGTCCGGGATGACATTGTGTTTGTATCCGGCGGTCAGTGCGGTGGGGTTCGTCGTGGTGCGAAGGCTCGCCGGAATGAAACCGGATGACCGGCCCGATCGCAGCACCACCGCATCCGGTCCGACGTGCTCGAGATCCATCCCGAGGATTCGTGCCAGCTCTACCAGGAGCCTGCTTGTGGTGTTTGTCAGGGTTATCGGCCAGTCCTCCCTGCCGAGGGCGGCGACCGCCTCGGCGAGCCGGGTGATCGCGTTATCCCGGACCAGCCGTGAGCCGTGCGCAGCCTGGCCGTGGGCGATCAGCTTGATCCAGACCAGGGCCTTCTCCCCGGTCTGCATCAGGTAGGCGCGCTGGCCGTCGAGATCGATCGAGTACCCGCCGACCTCACTGATGGCTTCGGTCGCACCGGCGAACAACTCCGGATGGGTGTCCACCAGAAAATGCGAGCCGAGCCGGCCGCCGTCTTCCTCATCGGCGAAGAACGCGATGACCAGGTCGCGTGCCGGGGTTCGGCCCGATTCCAGGATGTCGGCCAGTGCTGACACGATCATGGCATCCATATTCTTCATGTCGACGGCTCCCCTCCCCCACAGCATCCCGTCACGGATCTCCCCGGCGAACGGGTCGACGCTCCAGGTGCGCGGGTCGGCCGGCACCACGTCGAGGTGGCCGTGCACGACGAGCGCGCCGGCGTGCTGGTTTCGGCCAGCGACCCGGGCAACCACGCTGGTGCGGCCGGGTTGGGACTCGAAAAGCTGCGGCGAGAGCCCGAGTCTGGTGAGCCGATCCTCGAGGTAGTGGGCCGCATCCGCCTCGCCGTTCGCCCTGCCTTCACCGTAATTGCTGGTGTCGAATCGGATCAGGTCGCGCGCGATTACGGCTGTTTCATCGAGGGCGTCGTCGGCGTGCGGAGAGCTCATGCTGCCAACGCTACCGCCCGGCCCGCGGAGCCACCAGGCGAGCCAGCCCACCGGTCAAATCATGCTAAAGTCTTACGTCGGCCGCTGATTCGTCAGCGTCGAAATCACCTGTCCGGGTGGCGGAATTGGTAGACGCGCTAGCTTGAGGTGCTAGTGCCCGTATAGGGCGTAGGGGTTCAAGTCCCCTCTCGGACACCACGAACCCTTCGGCTCGTCGGGCGGGATAGGAACTCGGTCGGCAGAGTGAGACGTTCTACCGGCCTTTTTCCGCTACCGAGTATTCCAGAACGGCACGGCTATTCCAGAACGGCACGGCTATGGCTGAGCGGCGGTGGCTGAGCGGACCGTCCGCGCTCGTCTTATAGGCGGCATCGCCCCGGGCGTCTACCCCTTGACGGAATTCGCGTTCCCTTTAACGATGTAACCGAGAGTGAACGCTCTTGTTCAGCCCCCAAACAGGGCCAGAGAGGAAAGTGGTTCAAATGAATGCTTTAGTAGCCGTAATCGCCGTAATTGCGATCATCCTGCTCTTCATCGGCGGATTCAACAGTGCGGTTCAGTGGTTGCTGTGGGTGGGCATCGTCCTCCTGATTATCGCCGTCATCGTCTGGCTGCTGCGATTCCTCACTGGTCGCAGGAACACAACGGTCTGACACTTAGACCGTCTCGATGAGGAAGGGGGGCTCGTCGTGGTTGGGGGGTTCTTTGGAGAGGCCGGTCCCGTTGCGTCATTCCCTGGGGGACGGCTACCGCCGGACGCACCCACTCGAGCGGACATCGTCGTTCAACCTTTGTCGGCCTCGCAGTGGAGAGTGTGTGATCGGCGGTTGCCCGATCACGACGCTCGGAGCTTGCTCGGCTTCATCGAAATGAAGGGCGGGCAGTACGAGGTCATGGAACTCGTACATGGTTTCCAGTGGTTCTACTTCGGTTCGCTCCGGGCGGCGACAGATCATTTCGCAGCGGGTTCTACCGAGACAGTGGGCCCTACCAAGAAGGCGAGGGCCGGCGAGTAACCTTTCAGCCATGTCATGCATAAGGTTCAACACTCCAGCGCAGCGCCAAGCGATGCGCGATTATGCGCCGGTGCGATTGACGGCAGAACAGGCAGCGGCGCTGCATCCTGCGCCACCGGTCACCGCAAGCAAGATTCGACGGCTCAGATTGCTGGCCGCCAGCGCGAACCCGAAAATCCGCGAGAGCGTCGCCAGCAGTTACCACGCGCCCGATGATGTGTTTGCGGCGCTCGCGGCTGATCCGGACGAGGGGGTGCGCTCATGCGTCGCCCGCAACGAGGCAACGCCCTGTGATGTGCTCAGGACGCTGGCGGCCGATGCGTCGGAGACCGTGCGCGGCTGGGTGGCGATCAACTACTTCGTTCCAGAGGATGCCATGGCGCGACTGGTCGAGGACGAGAGTGCCACGGTACGCAAGCTGGTGGCATGGAAGAGCGGTCTGGCCGCCGTCTGACGGCCTCATGGTGAGGCTGCCTCCTGGCCAGGCTTAGGCGAGTGCGGCGATTCCGACCAGGCAGGCGTGCCCACCGAGGCGGTACGCCGCGTCACTGGTCGCCTGTACGGTACCGACTGCCAGCAGCGTGCTCGCTAGCGGACCAAGCGGCAGTGTCGCCTGAACGGCTGCGAAGTTCGCGGCTATGACGATCGCCCCCCTGCGCAGCACCAGCCAGCCCGCGGCGTTGTCATATTGCACCGAACTCAGCGCGAACCGTGGTGCGGTGAGATCCGGGTAGTTGCGCCGGATTCGGCACAGGGTGCGATACACCGCGAGCATCTGGGCATGGTGTGGTTGTTCGCGCTCGCTCCAATCGAGGATGGATCGGGTGAAGGATTCTGGATCTTGCGGGTCGGGCACCCGCTGCGGATCCCAACCCATTCTGGCGAACTCGGTCAGACGCCCGGCGGCCGTGGCCTCGGCAAGATCCGGTTCGGGATGTGAGGTGAAGAACTGCCATGGAGTGCTCGCCGCCCACTCCTCCCCCATGAACAGCATCGGTGTGAACGGGCTCAGGATCGTGAAGGCGGCGGCGATGGTCAGCTGTCCGGAATCCAGGCAGGCACTGAGCCGGTCGCCCTCGGCCCGGTTGCCGATCTGATCGTGGTCCTGGTCGAAGACGACCAGGCGTGAGGTCGCGGTCCGCATCGTGTCGATCGGGCGGCCGTGATGGCGTCCGCGGAAGCTGGAGTAGGTTCCATCGTGGAAGAACCCGCGGGTCAGAACCTTTGCGAGCGCATCCAGACCGGCGAAGTCGGCGTAGTAGCCCGTCGTGTCGCCGGTCAGGTTCGCGTGCATGGCGTGGTGGAAGTCGTCGCTCCATTGCGCGCTCAGGCCGATCCCGCCGGCCTGACGCGACGTGATCAATCGCGGGTCGTTGAGATCCGATTCGGCGATCAGGCTCAGCGGGCGCCGAAGCTGCACCGAGAGCGTGTCGGTCTCTGCGGCGAGTTCTTCCAGAAGCGTGGTGGCTCGGCGGTCGACCAGAGCGTGCACGGCGTCCAACCGCAGCCCGTCCACATGGTAATCGGCCAACCACATCCTGGCGTTGTCCAAGATGTACCGCCGGACCTGGTCGGACCCCGGCCCGTCCAGATTCACCGAGGCACCCCAAGTGTTGGCGTCGCTGCCCAGGTACGGGCCGAATCGTGGCAGGTAGTTGCCGCTTGGCCCCAGATGGTTGTAGACGACATCCTGGATCACGCCGAGGCTACGCTGATGGCACGCGTCGACGAACTCCTGGTAGCCGCGCGGACCACCGTAGAGTTCATGCACCGCGTACCACAACACTCCGTCGTAACCCCAGTTGTGCGTGCCGTTGAAAGCGTTCACCGGAAGCAGCTCGACAAAGTCGACGCCGAGTTCGACCAGGTGGTCGAGTCTGCCCAGTGCCGCGTGCAGGGTGCCCTCCGGCGTGAAGGTGCCGATGTGCAGCTCGTAGATGACGCAGCCGGTGACCGACCGGCCGGTCCACGCGGCATCGCCCCAGGAGTGCTTTGCCGGGTTGAAGGTCCGGGACAAGGCGTGCACCCCATCGGGCTGGCGTCGAGATCGCGGATCAGGTAACGGGGTCGCGTCGTCATCGATCAGGTAGCCGTAGTCGATGTCGTGGTCGCGTGCCCGGCACTTCAACTCTCCTGCCGGTGCGTCGTTCAATTGCCAGTGACCGGCAGTGCTCTGGTGCATCGGATACCGGACGCCGTCGGCCAGAAGAGTCATCGCGCGTGCTCGCGGCGCCCAGACCTCGAACGGCGGGTGGCCCATCAGAGGTCCTCCTGACCCCGGCGTTCGCCCTCCTGGCCGGCTCGTTCCCTGGCCAGCAGGGCGACCGGGTACCGCGCCAGCAGCTCGCGGAGCTTGGCGCGACCTCCGCAGACGCCGCGCCCGGTCAGCACCTCGGTGTACTGGCCGTCCGGGATCTCAACGCTGGTGTCTGCCCATCCGCCGGCAAGCTCCAGTCCCACCGGCAACCGGGTGGCGATGGTGATCGCCCCACCACGATCGAAGATCAGCGCGTGTTGGGCCGCCGGTCCATCCGCGACAAGGCCCTGATAGCCGCCGAACAGTTCCGGCCGGTCTCGGCGCAGGCTGAGTGCACGCCAGACGACCAGGAGCTTTGCCGCTGCCGAATCGTCGATCTTGGGCAGCAGCCCCGCCTTCAGCTGCGCGAGCAGGCGTCGGTTCACCTGGAAATCAACCGGGCGACGGTTGTCCGGGTCAACCAGTGACTGTTCCCACAGTTCGCTGCCCTGGTACACGTCGGGCACCCCCGGAACCGTCAACTGCACGAGCTTAGCCGACAGACTGTTGACAAACCCCGGCCGGCGTAGCCGTCGAAAGATCCGGCCAAGCAGTTCGGCGACGCGCGGGTCGTCGAATGCCGCGTCGATCATCGCGTGCATCCTCGCTTCGAATTCCTGATCGGGATCTGCCCAGCCGGTCGAATTGCCGGCCTCCCTGGCAGCCTTCACGGCGTAGGCGTGCAGCCGGTCTCGTGACGCCGGCCAAGAGCCGACGATCGCCTGCCAGAGTAGATTCTCCAGTGGCGGATCGCCCAGTGAGGTCCATCGGCGCAGCCGGCCGAGAACGTCCGCCCAGAGCCGCGGCAACTCGGCGAGGACGTGAATTCTCGCCCGCACATCCTCGCCGCGTTTTGTGTCGTGGGTGGAAAGCGTGGTCATGCTGTGCGGCCAGCTGACCAGCCGGTCGTGCTGTCGGCGGTGGAATTCGGCGACGTCGAGGCAGAACCGGCTCGGGTCGCCACCGACCTCGTTGAGTGAGGTCAATCGGGAGTATCGGTAGAACGCACAATCTTCTACTCCCTTGGCCATCACCATGCCGGAGGTCTGTTGGAAGCGCAGCGCTGCCGGGTGCACGGGATCGGCGAGTTCGGCCGCTACCGAAGCCAACACACCGGCGAGCAGCGGCCGGCGCCTGATTGCGTCGGCGGCCGCAGCGGCCGCGTGCTCGGCGCCGTCGGGCAGGTAGGAACGGTACACCGGAAAGCAAGCCAGAAGCTCCGCGACCGCATCGGTCACCTCGAGGTCGCCGGCACGGCCGAGCTCGCGGACCACGCGCAACACCTCGGAGTGCAGGATTCCGTCGGCGACCGCCCGCTTGGTGGAATGGATCAACTCCGGCCAGTGGGCCGAATCCAGCTCGGACAACGCCGCTTCCCCTGCGGGGTCGATGAGGACCCGGTCGATCTCGGCGAGGGCGTCGTACCCGGTCGATCCGCTGGTCGCCCAATCCTGAGGCATCCGCTCGCCGGGTTCGAGGATCTTCTCGACCAGGGTGTATGCGCCGCCGGTCAACTCGGCCAGTCTTGCCAGATACCCGCGTGGGTCGCGCAGCCCGTCCGGATGGTCGACCCGGACCCCATCGGCCTGGCCTGTGGCGAACCACCGACCGATCTCCGCGTGCGTGGCGTCGAACACCCACGGAACCTCGACCCGGATTCCGGCCAGCGAGTTCACCGCGAAGAATCGTCGATAGTTGAGTTCACCGTCGGCTCTGCGCCAATGGATCAACTGATAGTGCTGTCGGGAATGCACGGTACGGGCATCGGCACCATCGTCGTCCGTTCCCGGTGCGATCGGGTAACGATGGTCGAAATAGGCCAACATTCCCGAGTCGATTCGCAGCTCGGCCAGGGCGTCGTCACCGGCACGCACGGGGTCGCCGAGCACCGGAATCTGGATCCGGCCCTTACCCGCGTTCCAGTCGATATCGAATGCCGCAGCAAACCGGGATTGAGTGCCGTAGGTCAAAATGTCCCACCACCACGCATTCAACTGCGGCGTGGCGACGCCCATGTGGTTCGGGACGATGTCGACGAGGATGCCGAGCCCTAACCCGTGTGCGGCGGCAGCTGCCCGCTGCAGTCCGGCGGCGCCGCCGCGTACCGGATCCACCAGGCGGTGGTCGATCACGTCATAGCCGTGGTCCGAACCGGGCTCAGCGCGCAACAGCGGCGACAGATAGAGCCAGTCTGCTCCGAGCTCATGCACGTAGGGGGCGAGCCCCGCCACCTGGTCAAGATCAAACGACTCGCTGATCTGTAAGCGGTAAGTGCTGGCCGGGAATTCCATCGCCACTCAGAGATCCGGCGCCTGGCTGCTGGTTGTGGCTGCCGCGCTCAGGGAGGCTGCCACCGCATCGTCTGCCGGCGTGACCTCCTCATCAAGGGCGCGCAGTACCAGTACGGAGCGCGCCGCGAGTTCGATAGACGACTCGGCGTCGACCCGCCCGAGATCGCCTATCCCGCCGGCGGTGTTGACCACGACCTCCCAACGCTCGGAGAACCCGGCGTCGGGCAGTGTGAAGCTGACCGCGTCGGCCGCACCGTTGAAGCAGAGGATGAAATTCACATCCACTATCGGTTGGCCCCTGGCGTCCCTGCCCCGGATGCCGTCGCCGTTGAGGAACACGGCCACGGCCTTCTCGAAGCCGGTGTCCCAGTCATCCGGCCGCATCGCGTTACCGCTCGGATTCAGCCAGACAATGTCGGGCAATGGTTCGCCCTCTCCCCGCAGCACCGGACGGCCGTCGAAGTAGCGAGACCGGCGGAACGTCGGATGATCCCGACGCAACCGGGAGATGGCCGCGGTGAAGTCGATCAATTGCAGATCCGCCTGCTCCCAATCGACCCAGGAGAGCTCGGAATCCTGTGCGTAGACGTTGTTGTTCCCGCGCTGGGTACGGCCCAGTTCATCGCCGTGAGCGAGCATCGGCACTCCCTGCGACAGCAGCAGCGTCGCCAGCAGATTGCGCTGCTGACGTGACCGCAGAGCGAGCACCTCGGGATCGTCCGTTTCGCCCTCGACGCCGCAATTCCAGCTGCGGTTGTGGGACTCGCCGTCGTTGTTGTCTTCGCCGTTGGCCTCGTTGTGCTTTTCGTTGTACGAAACCAGGTCACGAAGGGTGAACCCGTCATGTGCGGTGACGAAGTTGATCGAAGCGACCGGACGCCGGCCGTCGTGTTCGTACAGATCTGCGCTTCCGGTGATCCGGGCGGCGAACTCGCCGAGGGTGGATGGCTCGCCGCGCCAGAAGTCTCGCACCGTGTCCCGGTACTTGCCGTTCCACTCCGTCCACTGCGGGGGGAAATTTCCAACCTGGTATCCGCCGGGGCCGACATCCCACGGCTCCGCGATCAGTTTGACCTGGGAGACGACCGGGTCCTGCTGCACCAGCTCGAAGAACGTCGACAGCCGGTCGACATCGTAGAACTCGCGTGCCAGGGCGGAAGCGAGGTCGAAGCGGAATCCGTCAACGTGCATTTCGATCACCCAGTAGCGCAGGCTGTCCATCAGCAACTGCAGCGCGTGTGGATGCCGCACATTCAGCGAGTTTCCGGTCCCGGTGTAATCCATGTAGTACTGCAGGTCGTCCGGGACCAGCCGGTAGTACGCGGCGTTGTCGATACCTTTGAAGGACAGCGTCGGTCCGAGTTGGTTACCTTCCGCGGTGTGGTTGTAGACCACGTCAAGGATGACCTCGATACCCTCCTGGTGGAGGTCACGGACCATCGTCTTGACCTCCTGCACCTGCTGTCCGGCGTCGGCGGTCGCCACGTAGGCGTTGTGCGGTGCGAAGAAGCCGATCGTGTTGTAGCCCCAGTAATTGGACAGACCCTTCTCGATGAGAGTGCTGTCGTTGACGAACTGGTGAATGGGCATCAACTCGACCGCGCTGATGCCCAGGCGTTTGTAGTGTTCGATCATCACCGGGTGCGCGATCGCCGCGTAGGTTCCGCGCTGCTCCGGCGGAATACCCGGGTGCTGTTTGGTCAGTCCCTTCACGTGGGCTTCGTAGATGACCGTCTGCGAGTACGGGGTTCGCGGCAGCCGATCTCCGCTCCAGTCGAAGAACGGGTTGATCACCACGCTTTTCATCACATGCGGCGCGGAGTCGTCATTATTTGGCGTGTCAGGGGCATCGAACTGGTAGGAGAACACGGCCGGGTTCCAGTCGATGGTGCCGGAGATCGCCTTCGCGTATGGGTCGAGGAGCAGCTTTGCCGGGTTGCAGCGCAGCCCGCGATCCGGATCGTACGCGCCGTGAACCCGGTAGCCGTAGTACTGACCCGGCTGGATCTGAGGCAGGTATGTGTGCCAGACGCTCGCGTCGACTTCGTGCAGTTCGACGCGAGTTTCCGCGCCATCCGAGTCGAAGAGGCACAGCTCGACCTTTTCGGCTGCCTCACTGAACAGTGCGAAATTCGTACCGCTTCCGTCGTAGGTGGCGCCCAGCGGATATGCGGTGCCCGGCCATGTCTCCATTCGGATCCCCCTCGTTTCGGCTGTGTCGAGCCTACTTGGTGACCCATGCTGGTACTGAGAGTTGAAAACAAATCTGGAATCGAACCACCATCTTTGCATTCGACAGGCTAGGGTTGTCAATGCAGTTGTAGTGCCTCGAACGTCTTGTAAACCCATGGCCCACGCCGTGGCGCATTTTTTCCTTTGGGAAGCGGACGACGAATGCCGCGACGAGCGGCTCCGACAGTCGGAGTCGATCCATCAATCTTGAAGGAGTTTAGTTATGACAACAGGTACCGTGAAATGGTTTAACGCCGAAAAGGGTTTTGGCTTCATTGCCCCAGAGGACGGCAGCCCCGACGTGTTCGCGCACTATTCCGCGATCGCGACCAGCGGCTACAAGTCCCTCGACGAGAACCAGAAGGTCGAGTTCGACGTCACGCAGGGCCCCAAGGGCCCTCAGGCGGAGAACATTCGTCCGCTCTAGTCTCTGACCGTACCTGAGAACGCCCCGGCCAATGGCCGGGGCGTTCTTTTGTTCTCCGGTAGGGTCGCATCGTGAGAGCTGACCACGCAGGAACCGACCGTTACGGCAGTGATGTTCTGGCAGGCGACTGGCGCGGCGCGGGCCGGAAGCCGGAGCAGTTCCGGGAAGCGACCGGTGGCCTGGTTGTCGAGGATGCCGGCAGCGGGTACTGCGGAGCAGTTATCCGGGTGGAGCACACCATGGTCGAGCTGGAGGACCGTGCCGGGCACACCCGCACCTTTCCGCTCGGTGCCGGCTTTCTGATCGACGGTATGCCGGTGACGCTCACCGCGCCGAAGCCCGTCGGCACAGTGGCGCGCACCCGCACGGCATCCGGCTCATTCGCGGTCGCCGACGCCAGAGCCAGAATCGCCAGGCCAAGCCGGATCTTCGTGGAAGGCCGCCACGACGCCGAACTGGTGGAACGGGTCTGGGGCGACGACCTTCGGATCGAGGGTGTCGTGGTCGAGTACATCAAGGGTGTGGACGAGTTGGACGCCGCGCTGGACTCGTTTGCTCCCGGCCATGATCGCAGAATCGGCGTGCTCGTGGATCATCTGGTGGCCGGTTCAAAGGAAAGTCGTATCGCCCAGCGGGTGGTGTCCGGTCCGTTGGCCGAGCACGTGCTGATCGTCGGGCATCCATTCATCGACGTCTGGCAGGCGGTCAAACCCGGCCGGGTCGGGCTGACGCGGTGGCCGCAGGTACCCCGATCGATCGAATGGAAGCAGGGCATTTGTCAGGCACTGGGTTGGCCGCATCAGACGCAGACGGATATCGCTCACGCGTGGAAACGGATCCTCGGTCAGGTGCACTCCTACGCCGACCTTGAGCCGGAACTGCTGGGCTGCGTGGAGCGCCTGATCGACTTCGTGACCGAGTGATGCCACAGATGCCACGGATGCCACAGCGATTCAGGCGAAGCTGATCCGCTCGATCAACCGGGCGCGATCTTCGAAGACCTCGTCCGGGGTGCCGCGATCGGAACCAGGGATGCCCGCTCGCACGAAATCAAGCCATTGCGATGCCGCCATCCGTGCGACGACCGCCCGGCCTACCCTGCTCACCACCGGGGTCGGCAGCCGGGACAGCTCATCCGGATACACCACGATCAGCGCAGTGAACTGCGCCTTCAACCTCTTGCCGAGGGTGCGCATCGCTTTCACCAGCTGCTTCTCCGGCGGGTCGCCCTCCAAACCGCTGGCGGATTCGATGACGTAGAGGCCGCTGATTCCCATCAGGACGTGGTCGACCTTGTCGCCGGTCCCCGGAACCTCCACGTCATTCCAGATGGTGAAACCGCTGCCCAGTTGCCCGGCGGACTTCGCGGTGGCCTCCTCGGCCCTGGCCTTCTCCAGCCAGTACCGCACCTGCGCCGGCGCGGAGCGGACCAGTTCGTCGTTGTACGGGTTGGCCGGGGTGTCCGCAACGTCGAGCCAAAGCCGCAACTCGCGCAGATACCGCTCCCGTGCCGTTCCGCCCGGGTGTCCGTAGCTGCGCGCCGTCGACGGGGCCGGCTCCCGCCAGACTCGGTGCGGACGGGCCGATTCCGAGGCCGGTCGGGAACCGGCCGGTCGGTAACTGTCCGGCGGCCGGTAGGTGCCGGTCGGTCGGGCCGACGGTGCGGGCTTCGCCGGTGCGGCGTGTCGCTCCCGATCATATGCAGCGCGCTTGTCCGGCTTTCCGATCCGCTCCCAGGCCGCCTGTACGTCGGAGAATTCGCCATTGGTCCCGCCGAGGTCAGGGTGCGTCGCTCTGGCCAGCCGGCGGTACGCGCGGCCAATCTCCTCGTGACTGGCCAAGGGGTCAACGCCGAGCACTTCATACGCGCTCAGGGACGTCTCCTGCATGGTGGCGTGCTCCTCGCGAGTGATCCGGGACGGCCACGAGCAGGCCGATTCTCTATGAGAATACCCGCTCCGCCTCCACCTGCGCTGCAGACTTGTCGGGGCGCAGACCGCGCCAGGACGACTGACGCAGCCGCCCGGTCGTCGTCCATTCGGCGAACTCGACCTCGCCGACAAGGCTGGGCGTCACCCAGCGGGCATCTGCGGCGTCGGCGCGCGGAATGTCGAAAAATGGCGTGGTCTTTCGCGCGAGCCGGGAAAGCCGTGCCAGAAGATCGTCGAGGTCACTGTCCGAGAAGCCGGTCCCGACCTTCCCGACATAACGCAGCCCGTCCCCACCTGGGATTCCGAGCAGGAGCGAGCCAACCGATCCGCTTCGTCGTCCCTTGCCCGGCCGCCAGCCGCCGATCACCACCTCCTGGGTGGCGTGATGTTTCAGCTTGATCCAGGCGCGCGAGCGGCGGCCGATGCGGTAGGTGCTGTCGCGCTTCTTCGCCATCACCCCCTCGAGACCGAGGGCGTGACTGCTGGTCATGGCATCGTCGAGTTCGCCCTCGAACGCCGGGGGCAGCTGGATCCGGTCGCGGGAGCGCACACACTCGGCAAGTATGCTGCGACGCCTGTCATACCGTTGCGGGGTCACGTCGAGGCCATCGCGGTGCAGAATGTCGAAGACCATGTACTGGACCGGCACGGAGCGGATCGCCCGCTGAACATCGCGCTTGGCGGTGAGCTTCATCCGGGTCTGCAACAGCCCGAAGTCGGGGCGACCTTTGGCGTTCAGCGCCACGATCTCGCCATCCAACAACACATCCGAGGCAATATCGTCCGCGAGTTGGTTCGCGATCTCGGGATAGCTCACGGTCACGTCGTTGCCATTGCGGCTGTGCAGAGTAGCGGAGCCGGCCTCGATCCTGGCAATGGCGCGGATGCCGTCCCACTTCATCTCGTATGCCCAGTCCTGGTCGCCGTTCAGGTCGGCGGCCGAACCCAAGGTCGCCAGCATCGGTGCCGGTGCCTTCGGTACCGGCACCCGCGGGCCGGAGACCGGTGCCGGCGTCCGGGTCGAGGAAGTGGCCGCTCCGGTGACATCGGGCTTCATCAGGTGCATCAGCCAGTTCTGCGCAGCCTTGCCCGATTCCCCGGTGTGGATCAGCGCAAACCGCCTGGATCCGCCCAATCCTCCGCCGGGTCGACCGTGCAGCGTGACAATGATCTCCTTGCCGTCTCGCCACTTCTCCAGGTCATAGGTTCCCGCATCCCAAATGGACACCGATCCTGCCCCATATTCTCCTTTCGGAATGTCGCCGGTAAAGCCGCCGTATTCCAGCGGATGGTCCTCGGTCTGCACCGCGAGATGGTTCTCGTCTGGTTCGGTCGGCAGACCCTTGGGCACAGCCCAGGAGACCAGCACCCCGTCCCGTTCCAGCCGGAAGTCGTAGTGCAGCCTTCTGGCGTGATGCTCCTGCACCACGAAGCTGCGTTCATCCGAGTGCACGGCGGCCAATTCCGGGACCGGTTCGGGCGTTTTCGCCCGGTCCCGCTTCGCACGGTAAGGCGCCAGCCGGTCTTCGCCGATGGTCAGTTTCGCCAGCGGGTCGGCGCGGCGCCGCATTCGCTTCATCACCTGTTCATAGTCCAACTGCTCCAAAGACCCGGATGCAAGCTCCCGCCAGGTACGGGGCACGGCGACCGTCGGCCTAGTCCTGCCGCGCAACGAGTACGGCGCGATCGTGGTCTTGGCGGCATTGTTCTGGCTCCAATCCACCAGCACCTTCCCGTGGCGCAGGGACTTTTTCATATCGCTGACCACGAGCTCTGGGTGATCGGCCTCGAGGACGCGAGCGAGTTCATGGGCGACATCCGAGACGGCTGCCGAGCTCTGCGTCCCGTCCAGCGCCGCATAAAGATGGATGCCCTTGCTCCCGCTGGTCACCGGAATGGGGTCCATCCCCATATCGGCAAGGATCGCCCTGGCCATGGTGGCGACCTCGACACACTCGGCCAAACCGACTCCCGGCCCCGGATCCAAATCCAGCACCAGCCGGTCGGGGTTCTGCTGCTTTCCGTTGCGGTCGAACTGCCATTGCGGAACGTGGATTTCCAGTGCGGCGATTTGACCGAGCCACGTCAGTGTGGCGAGATCGTTGACCAGCGGATACTGGTTATGGCCTCTGGTGTGTTCAATGGTGTGCCTGGCCACCCATGAGGGTGTGCCGGAGTCCAGATTCTTCTGAAAGAACATCTCGCCGGGCTGGTCGGCGGTGCCGACCCCGTGCACCCAGCGCTTGCGGGTAGCCGGTCGGTTTCTGGCGTGCCGGATCAGGTGGGGCGCGATCGCTGCGTAATACGCAAGGACATCGGCCTTGGTGGTGCCGGTGTCCGGGTACATCACTTTGTCCAGGTTCGTCAGGGTGATCCGGCGGCCTTCGACGGTGACCACCTCGCGCGTGTCAGCCATTCCCCCAGCATGCGCCGAAGGAGGGGCCGCGGCTAGCCGAAGCTGTCGTGGTGGTGTGTACTGGGAGGATGAGATCGATCTGGAAGGGTGCGATCGCCTTCGGCCTGGTGAATGTCCCGGTCAAGGTCTACAGCGCGACCGAAAGCCACGATCTGGGCCTGCACCAGGTGCACGACAAAGACGGCGGCCGGATCCGTTACCAGCGCCGCTGCGAGATCTGCGGCAAGGTGATCGATTACGAGCACATCGACAAGGCGTATGACGACGGCGAAACAACCGTCGTGCTGACCGAGGAGGATCTACGCTCCCTGCCAGCCGAACGCAGCCGCGAGATCGAGGTGGTTGAGTTTGTTCCCGACGACCAGATCGACGTGATCATGTTCGATCGCAGCTATTACCTCGAGCCGGACTCATCCTCCCCGAAGGCATACGTGTTGTTACGCGAGACTCTGCAGCGCACCAAACTCACCGCGATAGTGCAGTTCGCGTTGCGGCAGAAGACCAGGCTCGGCGCGCTGCGGGTACACGGCGACGTGCTGGTGCTCCAGGCGTTGCTTTGGGATGACGAGGTCAGGGAAGCCGACTTCCCGGCGCTGCGCGAGAAGGTGCGACTCTCGGAGAAGGAACTGGCCATGTCCGGTTCCTTGGTGGACTCCCTGGCGACCGATTTCACTCCGGAGGAGTTCACCGACGAGTACCAAGTGCAGCTGCGCAAGCTGATCGAGGCCAAACGTGCCAAGGGCGACACGCTCGACACGGACGAGACCTTCGGCGAGCAGGGTGAGGAGGCCGGTGGCGGCGAGGTTCTGGATCTGATGGATGCCCTGCGCCGCAGCGTGGAACGCAGCGGCAAGGGTAAGGCGAACCCAGCCAAGCCGAAGCTGGCTGCGGCGAAATCAAAGTCAGAGACTGCGACGAAAAAGAGTCCAGCCCAGAAGAGTCCAGCCCAGAAGAGCCCAGCCCAGAAGAGCCCAGCCCAGAAGAGTCCAGCCCAGAAGAGCCCAGCCAAAAAGAGCCCAGCCCAAAAGAGCCCAGCCCAGAAGAGTCCAGCCCAAAAGAGCCCAGCCAAAAGGGCTCAGTCAGGCAAATCAACCGCGACAGCGGCGAAGGGAAATGAGTCAAAGACCGCGTAGCGGGCGCGGATTTCAGCCTCGGCTCAACCTCCGACGCAGCAGCACGATCCTGGCCTGAAGCTGGGTGACGCTGGCCTGAGGCACGGCCGGACCACCGCAGGCGCGGCGCAACTCCGCATGGATCATCCCGTGCGCCTGACCGGTGTTCTTCGCATAGAGACCGACCAAGCTGTTCAAAAGGCTACGTTGTTCCTTCAGGGTGCGGTATAGCGCCTTGGGCTGTTGCGCCGCACTCGCCGATGAGTCGGCCGCGCCGCGGGCGGTGGCACGTTTGGCCTGTCTGGCCTGACGCTGGCGTAACAGCTCGCTGACCTGGTCCGGCTCCAGCAACCCCGGGATGCCGATGAAGTCACGCTCCTCGTCGCTACCCGGTTCGGCGTACCCGCCGAATTCTGCGCCGTCGAACAACACCCGATCGAAGTTTGCCTGCGAGCCCAGCGCCTCGAAGGCGAATTCCGAGGTGAGTGCCTCCGATGCCTTCTCCTGCCGGTTGGCCTCGGCCATCATGGCGTCTTCCTCGTCATACGCCTCGTCTGCGTGCCTGACCCGGTCCAGTGCGTGATCACGCTCCAACTCGAGCTTGCCGGCCAGCGCCATCAGGCTGGGCACGTTGGGCAAAAAGATCGATGCGGTTTCGCCGCGGCGCCTGGTGCGCACGAACCGGCCGACGGCCTGCGCGAAATAGAGGGCCGTCGACGCGCTGGTCGCATACACGCCGACCGCCAGGCGTGGAACGTCCACTCCCTCCGAGACCATTCGCACGGCAACCATCCATCGGGAGGTGCCGCGGGCGAAGGTCTCGATCCGCACGCTGGACTCTTTTTCGTCCGAGAGCACGAGGGTAACCGGTTGGCCGGTAATCCCCCGGAGGATCTCGGCGTAGGCGCGTGCCGTGTGATGGTCGGTTGCGATGACAAGACCGGCGGCATCCGGAACCGCCAGGCGAACCTCGGTCAGCCGGGTGTTCGCGGCGGACAGCACCGCCGGAATCCACTCGCCGTTCGGGTCCAGTGCTGTTCGCCACGCCTGTGCGGTGATGTCCTTGGTATTGCCCTCCCCCAGCCTGGCCTCCATCTCATCGCCGGCCCGGCTGCGCCAGCGCATCTGGCCCGCGTAAACCATGAAGATCACCGGGCGCACCACCGCGTCGGACAGCGCCCGACCGTAGCCGTAGTTGTAATCGGTCTGGGATGTGCGGATGCCGCTGTCGTCCGGCAGGTAGCTGACGAACGGTATCGGAGCGGTATCCGAGCGGAACGGGGTGCCGGTCAAGGAGAGCCGGCGAGTAGCCCCACCGAATGCCTCGCGGATGCCGTCACCCCAGCTCAGCGCGTCGCCACCGTGGTGCACCTCGTCGAGGATTACCAGGGTCCGCCGTGACCCGGTCAGCTCTCGGTGCAGGCTGGGCCGCATCGCGACCTGCGCGTAGGTGACCGCGATGCCTCGGTAGTGCGAGCCGAACCGGAGGTCACTGTTACGGAAGCCCGGGTCGAGGCGGATGCTCACCCGCGCCGCGGCATCGGCCCATTGCCGCTTCAAATGCTCGGTCGGTGCCACGACGATGATCTGGTCGATGGTGTGCGCCGCGAGCAATTCGGTGGCCAGCCGCAGCGCAAAGGTGGTCTTGCCTGCGCCCGGCGTGGCGGCGGCGAGAAAATCCCGCGGCTCATGCTCGAAATAGGCGTCCAGAGCCTCGGCCTGCCAGGCACGCAGCTTGTTCGCGGTACCCCAGGCGGCTCGTTCTGGGAAAGCCGGCGACAGGCGTTCGGCTGCGAAGGTGCCAACCGGCTGCTTGGCGAACGATGCGGTATCCACTTGAATCCAATCTACCGGTAGCCATCGACACCGATCGGCGATTCCGGCACCGGACCGAAGCCGGCTTCGGTCCGATGGCTCCCGCGGCATTCGCCTGAGGATCGCGATCTAGAACGGGTGCAGCAGCCGCCAGAACGGATCGGGGCCGGCGAGGGCGGTACGTGCCCGCAGTGGTTCGCTGATCGTCTTGGTGCCGACGGTGAACTCGATGGACCCGGCACCCTCGACCGGCGCGCCAGGACGCAGCGGCGTGCTCTTCAACACGGCGGTTATCGGGGTGTCCGACCAGACCAGAACGGATCGGGTCTCGGTGGCGATCAACTGGGTCGAGGCGCCCCAGGCTGTGGTGTAGCTGGCGAACTTCTGTCCGGGATCGGTGAGCTCCACGTCGTGGAACCCGTTCTGCACACTGGCCAGTAGCGTGCTCACTGCCGGGTACAGGGCGTCCGTATCTGGGGCCCCCAGAACGACCCCGACAACGGTGACCTGCTTGGCTTGGACGGTCACATCGGCCGAGAACAGCAGGCATTCGCCGGCCTCGTCGGTGGAGCCGGTCTTGATGCCGTCAATACCCTGCTGGCCCAGCAGCCGGTTCGTGTTCTTCAGCAGCCCGATCGCCGGCAGCTCGGTCGCAGCGGTGCCCACGATGGAGGAGAGGATCGGGTCGGCCAACACGAGCTTTCCGAGCTCGATCAGATCGCCGGTGCTACTGACGCTGTGCGGACTGAGCCCGCTGGCGTCCGCGACGTGCGTGTCGGTCAGGCCGCGGGCGCTCAACCAGGCGTTTGCCGCCGGAAGATAGTCCTCAGCCGACCCGAACGCCCAGTTGGTCAGCGATATCGCATAATTGTTCGCCGAGGGCAACAGCATCGCTTCCAATCCCTGACGCTCGGTCAACGTCGATCCGGAAACTACCGGCGCCCAGGAGCCGTCATTGGCCTGCACCTGGCCGAGAATCGCCACGTCAGCGTCGGTGAACGGGATCAGCGGTCCGTCGGTGCCTGGCGCGATCGGTTTTGCATCCAGCAGCACCAGAGCCGTGATCGTCTTGGTGATGCTGGCGATGGGCACCGAGGCATCCGTGCCGTGGGAGGCGAGCACACCGTCGTAACCGATCGCGCCGACCGCTGCCGCGCCAAACGCCGGCCAGGCCGGCTGAGCCGCCGGCGGCACGATCGAGGTCTGATGGGTGGCGACGGCGGCGGTGGCCGGCAGCGGCGCCACCAGCACGCCTGTCGCGTAACCGCCGACGATCAATACTGCGGCGAGGCCGCCGCCCATCCACCAGGCGCGTCGCCGTACGCGGGTGGTCCGGTCGGTGTGCACCGGTCAATGATAGTTGGGTCAGCGGACCCGCAATGCCCACAGAGCGACGGCGCTGGCGGCGGCGACGTTCAGTGAATCCACGCCGTGCCGCATGGGAATCGTGATGA
This sequence comes from Microbacteriaceae bacterium, assembly GCA_039922875.1. Lineage (GTDB taxonomy): Bacteria > Actinomycetota > Actinomycetes > Actinomycetales > Microbacteriaceae > JBDTDV01. The sequence continues at coordinate 82,011 of JBDTDV010000067.1, read as the reverse complement.
CGGCGTCGGCCGCAGACAGCGCACTTCGGGTCAGGCCATCGCCCTCGGTGCCCAGAATCAGAGCGACCCGCGAGTTGGAGCCAGCTGCCACCCGTTGGGCGTACTCCTGAAGGCTCCCCGCCCCCTCAGCCAGCGCCAGTGCGACGATCTCGAACCCCGCCGCGTGCAGCAGCGGGCCGGCCTCGGCCCATTCCGGCAGCCTGGTCCACGGCACCTGGAGCACGGTGCCCATGCTGACCCTGACGCTTCTGCGGTACAACGGATCCGCGCAGCGCGGGCTGATCAGCACTGCATCGGCGCCCAGTCCAGCCACCGAACGAAATATTGCACCGACATTTGTGTGATCGACGACGTCTTCCAGCACCACCACCCGCCGCGCATCTCGAAGCACCTCCGCCACGCTGGGTAGCACCGGCCGGTGCATCGCTGCCAGCGCGCCGCGGTGCATCCGATACCCGGTCAGCTGCTGCAACAGCGCGCTGTCACCGAGGTACACTGGCAGCTCGGGGTATTCGCGCAGCAGCGGCGCCAGGCCGGCCAGCCACTTCTCCTCTACCAGCGCCGAGCGGGGCTGATGGCCTGCCGCAAGGGCGCGCTCGATGACCTTGGTCGATTCGGCGATATACAGCCCGCCAGCCGGCTCCGTGCGGCGCCGCAGTGCCACGTCGGTCAATCCGGCATAATCGGTCAGATCTGGATGCTGGGGATCGGTGATTCTGATGACGTGCATGCGTGATGGCCTTCCTGGCGGTCTGTGGAAACCCGTTGATTACTGGGAGAGGGCCCGGCGGAAACAATTGCTCCGCTAACGCTGTTGAGCACGCTGAGGGACGATGAGAACGGAGCAGGCGTGACATATCCGGATAACGGTGACCTGGTGGCCGCTGCCGCAATTATGGCACGTGGCAAGACGGTGGTGCTGACCGGGGCCGGGATCAGCACGGACTCCGGAATCCCCGACTATCGCGGCGAAGGCGCCCCTCATCGCACCCCGATGACCATCCACCAGTTCTTGGGCAGCCACGCCGCGCGGCAGCGCTACTGGGCCGGCAGCCACCTCGGCTGGCGGCGGTTTACCGCGGCGTCACCCAACCCGGGACATCGCACGCTCGCCGAGTTGGAGGCTGACGGGTTTTTGACCGGGGTGATCACCCAGAACGTTGACGAGTTGCACACCCAGGCGGGCACCCGCAGGCAGGTCGAGCTGCACGGTTCAGTGACCCAGGTGCTGTGCCTGACCTGCGGGCAGGCGTTTGCGCGGCAGAGCATCAGCGCACGCATCGAGGCGACCAATCCCTGGCTGCGTGAGCCGGATGCCGTGGTGATCGCCCCCGACGGTGACGCCGAGGTCGCCGCCGTGGCCGACTTCGTGGTGCCGGTCTGCACGGTCTGCGGTGGGATGCTCAAGCCAGACGTGGTCTTTTTCGGCGAGTTTGTGCCGACGCAGCGGTTCATCGAGGCCACGGCTCTGGTCTCGCAGGCCGACGCCATGCTGATCGCCGGATCCTCCCTGGTGGTCAATTCCGGCATCCGGCTTCTGGAGCAGGCCAGGCGCCGCAGGATGCCGGTGATCATCATCAACCGGGGGGTCACCAAGGGCGACGACCGGGCAACCATTAAGCTGGATACCGGAACGTCGCAGGCGTTGAAGGCGCTGGCCGAGCTAGTGCACACCCACGGGGATCGGAGGGAAGTCACGTGACCAAGTTGTCGCTCGTGCGGCACGGCCAGACGGATTGGAATCTGGCCAAGCGGATCCAGGGCAGCAGTGACATCCCGTTGAACGACACCGGGCGGGCCCAGGCCAGGGCGGTCGGCGAGGCGTTTCGCCGCCGCCGCTGGGACGCCATCTTCTCCAGCCCCCTCGGCCGGGCTCGGGAGACGGCCTGCATCATCGCCGATGGTCTCGGTCTGGCCGAGCCGGGTATCCTGCCCGGGCTCGCCGAGCGCGCCTACGGCGAGGTCGAAGGGCTCACCGGAGCGCAGATCCTGGCTCGTTTCCCCGACGGTGCCGAGGTTCCCGGACGAGAGAGCCGGGATCAGGTGGCCGACCGGTCGCTGGCTGAACTTCGCGCGCTCGCCGAGGAGCATCGCGGGCAGTCGCTGATCGTGGTCAGCCACGGCGGGGTGATCGCTTCCCTGGTCCGGTACGTGACGCACCATGCGCTGCCAAAGCCCGGCGACGTGATCCCGAACGGGTCGGTGCATGACTTCGTGCTCCGGGACGGCGTGCTGGAGTTGGACAGATTCAATCTCCGGCCCGAGGATTATGACCTGTTCACCGCGGCGGTCAGCTGAGGCCGCGGGAGTTCTGCGCGGCCGTCGTGGTCAGCACGGTCAGTAGCCGCTTTGCCGAGGTGTCCCAGCTGTACCGGCTCGCGATCAGCCGCGATTGCGCGGACTTCGGCTGCCACACCTCCGGCACCTGGAGCGCACGAACGGCTTCGGCCAGGGCCGGTGCATCCCTGGGGCTGAAATAGCTGGCCGCCTCCCCCGCGATCTCGCGGAATATCGGGATGTCGCTGACCACGACCGGAGTGCCCAGGCTCATGGCCTCCAGCAGTGGGATACCGAATCCCTCGTCGAGCGAGGCCGTAACCAGCGCGGTCGCCCGCCGTAGGCAGTCGTGATATTCGGTGTCGCTGGCCCCGTCGTGGAAGATCAGCGCGGCATCCGGCGCGAGGGCGGTCAGCCGGGCCCGCTGTGCCGGTGAGATCTTGCTCATCAGGTGCAATTCGTAGTCGCCCAGGCTGCGCATCGCCGTCACCAGCGTTTCCACATTCTTGTACGGCATGAACGAGCCCATGTAGACCAAGCTGCGACGGCGTGGCGCAGGGTCCTGGACGCTGTCGGATGCTGCCGACCCGGCCGCGTTCGGCACGACGCTGACCGGGCGCGTGGTCAGCCGGTGCGCGGCGATCAGCCGCTTGGTGGTCTCCGATACCGTGACCACGGCATCCGCGCGGTTCAGCAGCACCCGTTGCGGCCACCAGGCGAGATGGTAGAGCCGCCAGAGCAACCGAATCGGCCAGGCCAGATCCCTCGGTGGCGTGCGGTTGGTGTAGTAGATCAGGTCATGCACGGTCAGCACCAGTGCATAGTCCCGTCTCCAGGACCCCATGGTCTGCATCGGGCTGAAGACCACATCGGGTTTCAGCCGGTTCACCGATCGGGCGACCAGCGGTTCCGCGACGCTGGTCGGCGCCGCGATCAGCTCCCAGGGCAGCTCCGGGAGCATAGCCAACTGCCGGTGGTCGCTGATCAGCATGGTCAGCGGATGCAGCCGGGCCAGCGCCGCCACCAGGCCGGCGGTGTACCGGCTGATGCCGTCGTGGTGATCGATCCTGGTGTATCGGCAGTCGAATACGATCCTCACGATGGTTCCCCCGGCCTCGCCGAGGGATCTGGCCGGCTGGCGAGGAACTCGCGGATGTATTGCGCGGCCTGCTCCGGCGCCTCGTAGTGGATCAGGTGCCCCACGCCCGCAATGACCCGCAGGGTGGCATCCGGGAACAGGGCGGCCAGGCGATATTGTGCCGGCAGCGCGGTGATGTCGTCCCGTTCTGCGGCGATCAGCAAGGTGGGCACGGTGATCATGGCCGCAAAGCTGCTGACGTCGGCGCCGACGGATGCCCGGAACGCCTCCAGCACGACCTTCCGGTCCGAGAAGGCGCTGAAATAGCGGTCATGCTGATCGTGGATCCAGCCGCGCAGGGAACGATCCCGTGTCTTGGCCATCGCCATACTCATCACCCGGACGATCACCCGGTTGCGCAGGAGTGCGAAGCCGAGCCGGTCCGGAAGGATCGACGCCAGCCAATAGTAGAAGACCGCCAGGCGGGTCAGGATGCCGCGTGGTCCCTGCAACGCCGGTGCGGCGATCGGATTGATCAGGATCAGCCGGTCTGGACGGCGCGGCGGATAGTCTGTCGGCTCGATCGGGTCGGGAGCCAGCGCGGCACTGACCACTATCGAGCCGAACGAGTGTCCCAGGAGCAGGAAATCCTTCTCGATCTCCAGCTTCGTGATGAGCGCCCGCAGCCAGCCGGCGTAGCCGGCCAGATCGTGCCGGCCGCCAAGCGGCTCCGACTCCCCGAAACCGGGCAGGTCCGGGCAGATCATCCGCAGTCCGGGCAGCTGCGCCACCACCGGCTCGAGGCCGTGATGGTCGCCGCGGAAACCGTGCACCAGGACGAGGGTTACCGCTGCGCCCGGGTCGCCATACTCCCAGTACCTGGTGACCCGTCCGGCCAGCTCGATGGAGGCAGCCCGCACCGGGATCCGGCTCAGCTGGTCGTGGAACGGAGAGGTGACGGTCATCGCGGTCAAGTTTATCCGGCGATACTTGTGCCTTACCGTCCTAGACTCGACACGACACCTGCGATTCCGCTGCCGCGGTGACAAGGAGAACTGTGAGCTTCACTGCACCGATCCAGTTGCCAGGACTGACGCTCAACCCGCAATGGTACCGGCGTGCCGTCTTCTACGAGGTCATGGTCAGGTCGTTTGTCGACTCGAACGGCGACGGCTCAGGTGACCTGCAGGGTCTGATCTCAAAGCTGGACTACCTGCAATGGCTGGGGGTGGATGCGCTGTGGCTGCCGCCATTCTTCACCTCGCCACTGCGCGACGGCGGCTACGACGTCTCAGATTTCACGACGATCCTGCCCGAGTTCGGCACCGTTGAAGAATTCAAAGATCTGGTGACGAAGGCGCACGAACGGAACATGCGGATCGTGATCGACCTGCCGGTCAATCACACCTCTGACCAGCACGAGTGGTTCCAGCAGTCCAGGGAGCATCCGGACGGGGAATTCGGCGACTTCTACGTTTGGAGCGACACCGACCAGAAGTACCCGAACATGCGGATCATCTTCATCGACACCGAAGACTCCAATTGGGCATTCGACCCGGAGCGCCGGCAGTTCTTTTTCCATCGATTCTTCTCCCACCAGCCGGACCTCAACTTCGAGAATCCGGCCGTCCACGAGGCGATGTTCGAGGTGATCAGGTACTGGCTGGACATGGGCGTGGACGGCTTTCGGCTGGACGCCATCCCATACCTCTACGAGTCGGAGGACGGCAACGGCGAGGGCGAGCCGCCGACACACGAGTTCATCAAGAAGCTGCGCGCGATGGTCGACCTGGAGTATCCCGGGCGGGTGATGATCGCTGAGGCGAACCAATGGCCCCGTGAGGTCGCGGCGTTCTTCGGTAGTGAGGACGAGCCGGAATGCCACATGGCGTTCGACTTCCCGGTGATGCCCCGGATCTTCTATTCGTTGCGCTCCCAGCAGGCGGCCGAACTGATCAATGTGTTAACCGAGACCACCGACATCCCGAAGAGTGCCGGCTGGGGCGTGTTCTTGCGCAATCACGACGAACTGACCCTGGAGATGGTGTCTGAGGAATACCGCCAGGCCATGTACGGCTGGTACGCCTACGACCCACGGATGCGCGCCAACATCGGGATCCGGCGCCGGCTCGCGCCGCTGCTGGACAATTCCAGGGCCGAGATGGAACTCGCCCACGCGCTGCTGTTCTCCTTGCCGGGCAGTCCGTTTCTGTACTACGGGGACGAGATCGGAATGGGCGACAACATCTGGTTGCCCGATCGGGACAGTTCGCGCACCCCGATGCAGTGGACCCCGGATCGCAATGCCGGATTCTCCGCGGCTGACCCGGGCAAACTGTTCCTGCCTGTGGTGCAGTCGCTGGTCTACCACTACAACCAGATCAACGTCGAATCGCAGCTGGCCCAATCACGTTCCCTGCTGCATTGGGTCCGCAACGTGATCCACGTGCGAAAGGCTCATCCCACCTTCGGACTTGGCTCCCTTCAGGTGCTGCAGACCGACCACGAGTCGGTGCTGGCGTTCGTCCGCTCCTACGCCGGCACCGGGTTGCACTTCGGCGACCAACCGGAGGATGTGTTGTGCGTGTTCAGTTTCGCGCACAACCCCATCGCGGTCACCATCGATGCACCGGGCTTCGCCGGGCACACGCTGTACGACCTGTTCGGCGGCGGGCGCTTCCCGACCATCGCCGACGACGGCCGGTTCAGCCTGACCCTGGGTACCCAGAGCTTCTACTGGCTGCACATGGAACCCGGCCAGAAGTAAGCTCGGCTTGTCGCCGGCGGCGATGTCGCCGGCTGCCCATACACTCATCGCATGAGCAATTGGTTTGACCGGCTGGCCGTCTTCGATCTGGAGACCACCGGCGTCGATGTCGAAACTGCGCGCATTGTCAGCGCCCACGTCGGAGTGATCGATGCCGACGGTTCGGTGCTGGAGCGTCTGGATTGGCTCGCCGACCCCGGCATCGAGATCCCGATGCAAGCCAGTGCGGTGCACGGAATCAGCACAGCGGTCGCCAGGGCTAACGGCCGAGCGGCTGCTGATGTCATCGCCGAGATCATTGCCGCCATCCGCAGCGGGTTCCGGCGCGGACTGGCGCTGGTGGCGTACAACGCGCCGTACGACCTGACCCTGCTCAACCGAGAGGCCACCCGCCACGGCATCGCCCCGCTGGCCGACCCGTTCCCGGTGATCGACCCGCTGGTCATCGACCGCGCGGTCGACAAATACCGTAAGGGCAAGCGGACCCTTACGGCGGCCAGCCTGTTTTACGGTGTCGATCTTGCCGACGCGCACGATGCCGGAGCGGATGCCATCGCAGCGGGCCGCGTAGCTCAGGCCATCGCTCGAGCGTACCCGGCACAATTAGGCATCGACGCCGCCGAACTGCACCGGTTGCAAATCGGCTGGTGCCAGCAGCAGGCCACCGACTTCCAGGCCTACATGCGTCGCACTCACGACCCGGCTTTCACCTGCCAAAGCGGTTGGCCGGAACGGGCCGTGCCAGAACGGGCCTATGCCGACGAGTTGCTTGCAGACAGGCTACGTGCCGACGAGTTACTTGCCGAATCCCTTGTAACGGGAGTTGAACTTCTCCACGCGACCGGCGGAGTCCAGGATGCGCTGCTTGCCGGTGTAGAACGGGTGTGAAGCGGAGGAGATCTCAACGTCGATCACCGGGTACGAATTGCCGTCTTCCCACTCGATCGTCTTCGCACTGCCAACCGTGGAGCGGGTCAGGAACGCCACCCCTGAAGCAAGGTCGCGGAAGACCACTGGTGCGTAGTTCGGATGGATATCGGACTTCATGAGAGTTTCCTTTTGTGCATGATCGTATCGGTGGCCAGCCATTGAGTTTAGCAGACCGGCGCCGACGGTTAGGCCGGTGTGGCTTGGCTGGCTCTGGCGGTGTAGCGTCCGTCGGACTCGGCGACCTCGATGTCGAGCCCGAATGCGGCGCTGAGGTTTTCCGCGGTCAAAACCGCGTTCAACGGCCCGGCGGCCACCACCGCTCCCGCTGCCAGCAGCAGGGCATGAGTGAATCCGCGCGGAATCTCCTCCACATGGTGGGTGACCATCACGATGGCCGGGGAACCCGGGTCACTGGCGTATCCGCCGAGTAGCTGAACGAGTTCTTCCCTGGCCCCGAGATCGAGGCTCGCGGCCGGCTCGTCGAGCAACAGCAGCTCCGGGTCGGTCATCACCGCCCGGGCGATCTGCACCCGCTTCTGTTCCCCGTCGCTGAGGTCACCGAACCTCCGGTCCTTCAGCTGCGCGAGCTTCCATTCGCTCAGCACCCGCTCGGCTCGTCGAATGTCGATTCCCTCGTACTGCTCGTTCCACCGGCCGGTCACCGAGTAGGCGGCAGTCAGCACCACGTCGAGGACCGTCTCGGTCGGCGGAATTCGCTTGCTCATCGCGGTGGAGGCAAAACCGATCCTCGGGCGCAGCTCGAAGACATCCACGGCGCCCAGCCGCTCGCCGAGAATCGCGGCGGTGCCGCGGCTCGGGTGCATAGCCGCGGCGGCGATCTGCAGAATGGTGGTCTTCCCCGCGCCGTTAGAACCGAGGATTACCCAACGCTGGTCGTCGGTCACATTCCAATCGACGGCATCCACGATGGCAGTTCCGCCGCGGATAACGGACACGTCGGTGAAGGTGAGAACGCTGGGCATGGGTTCTAGCCTACCGGTGCGAATCAGGCCAGCAGCGACCGGTAGACCTCGAGCGTTTCACCGGCGATCCGACTCCAGCCGAACTCGGATTCCGCCCGAAGCCGACCCGAACGTCCCATCTCGGCCGCGAGGGCAGGGTTGGCCAGGACCTCGGAAATCGCTGCCGCGAGGTCGGCGACGAAGCGATCAGGATCGGTCGGTGTGCCCGTGCCGTCGTCCAGCTGGTCGATGGGGACCAATCGGCCGGTCACCCCGTCGACGACCACTTCCGGGATGCCCCCGGTGGCGGTACCGACCACCGGGATGGCACAGGCCATCGCCTCCAGGTTCACGATTCCCAGTGGCTCGTAGATCGATGGGCAGACGAACACGGTCGAGGCGCTGAGCACCGCGGTCAACTCGCTTTGGCTAAGCAGCCGGTCGATCCACACCACCGCGTCCCGCTCCTCCTGGAGGGCCCGGACGCCCGCGGTCACTTCGGCAAGAATCTCGGCGGTATCGGGCGCTCCGGCACACAGGATCAGTTGGGCGTCAGCAGGCAGCGCGGCGGCGGCCCGCAACAGATAGGGCAGTCCTTTCTGCCGGGTGATCCGGCCGACGAAGACGACGGCGGGCCGGTCCGGATCGATGCCGAGGGCGCGGACGGCCTCCGGATCGTGGTTCGGCCGCCAACGCTGTAGGTCGATGCCGTTGTAGATCACGTGCACGCGCTGTTCGTCCAGCCGGGGATAACAGCGCAGGATATCGCGGCGCATTCCGCCACTGACCGCAATCACGGCGTCCGCACCCTCGAAGGCGGTGCGCTCGATCCAACTGGAGACCCGGTACCCCCCGCCGAGCTGCTCGGCCTTCCACGGTCGCAGCGGCTCCAGGCTGTGCGCGGTGACCACGTGGGGCAGGCCGTGCAGCAGTTTGGCCAGATGTCCGGCACCGTTGGCGTACCAGGTGTGCGAATGCACCAGGTCGGCCCCGGCCACATCCCTGGCCATTTGCAGATCGACCCCGAGCGTCGTCAGGGCCGGATTCGCGCCATCCAACTCGGCCGGAATCGGGTATGCGAAAACGCCCGCGGCGGTACGCGGTGCGCCGAAGCAGCGCACGACGACTTCGACCTGCTCGCGCAGTGCCTTGGTCAGCTCGGCGGCATGAACGCCGGCGCCGCCGTAGATTTCCGGTGGGAATTCGCGGGACAACAGATCAACTCGCATGACGTGAACGCTAGTACACCCATACCCGTGGCTCTACTGTGGAGCCATGGCTGCGAAAAAGATTTTCGGAATCGTGTTGGCCGGCGGCGAGGGGAAGCGGCTGATGCCGCTGACGGCGGACCGCGCGAAACCCGCCGTCCCGTTCGGTGGACAGTATCGGTTGATCGACTTTGCGTTGTCGAACTTGATCAACTCACGGCTGACCCAGATCGTTGTGCTCACCCAGTACAAGTCGCACAGCCTGGATCGGCACGTGTCGCAGACCTGGCGGTTGTCCGGCCTGCTGAACTCCTACGTCGCCTCGGTGCCGGCCCAGCAGCGACTGGGCAAGCGGTGGTTCAGCGGCTCGGCCGACGCGATCCTGCAGAGCCTGAACCTGCTCAGAGACGAGCAGCCGGATATCGTCGTCGTGGTCGGCGCCGACCACGTATACCGGATGGACTTCGGCGGGATGATCAACGCTCACATCGAGTCCGGCGCCGGTGCGACCGTCGCCGCCATTCGGCAGCCGATTTCGCTCGCCGACCAGTTCGGGGTGATCGAGGTCGATCGGGACCGACCGGATCGGATCAGCGCCTTTCTGGAGAAGCCAACCGATCCGATCGGAATTGCGGATTCGCCGAATGAGGTACTTGCGTCGATGGGGAACTACGTGTTCACCGCCGACGCGCTCATCGACGCGGTGATCAGGGATGCCGACCGGCCGGACTCCAGCCACGACATGGGCGGTGACATCATCCCGGACTTCGTCACGCGCAATGACGCGGCGGTCTACGATTTCATCAGGAACGACGTCCCTGGAGCCACCGACCGGGATCGCTATTACTGGCGCGACGTCGGCACCATCGACTCGTTCTTCGATGCGCATCAGGACCTGATCTCGACGCTCCCCGTGTTCAACCTGTACAACCGGGAGTGGCCGATCTTCAGCCAGCAGTTGAATTCGCCGCCGGCCAAGATCGTCCGTGACGGCCGGGGTGCGCTGGGATCTACGATCGACTCGATCGTCTCGCTGGGCTCGGTGATCTCCGGCGCGCATCTGGAGCGCAGCGTGCTCGGGCCGTGGGCCAAGGTGGAATCGGGCGCTCACGTGGTCGACTCGGTGGTGTTCGACAAGGTGCGTATTGAGCCAGACGCCTTCGTCGGCAGGGCCATTCTCGACAAAGATGTCGTCGTCCAGGCCGGCGCGCGGATCGGTGTCGACCCGGACCAAGACCGAGCCAGGGGGTTCACCGTGACCGACTCCGGCATCACCGTGGTCGCCAAGGGAGTGCATGTCGCTCCATGACGCAGAGACCAACATCGTCGGCCCGCTTTTTGGTGATCCTGGACGCGGACTCCACCCTGATTCGCGATGAGGCCATCGAATTGCTGGCAGAGCGGGCCGGAAGTCTTGACCGGGTCGCGGAAATCACCGCGCAGGCGATGAACGGAGAGCTCGACTTCGCGGCGAGTTTGCGATCGCGAGTGGCTACCCTCATCGGGCTGCCGGTGTGCGCACTCGCCGATGTTGCCCAGCGGATTCAGCTGACCGACGGCGTTGAGGAGTTGGTGGCCGGTGTGCACCGTGCCGGTGGCAGGGTCGGGGTGGCCTCTGGAGGCTTCCATGAACTCCTGGACGACGTCGCCGAGGCCGCCGGGTTGGATTACTGCGAGGCGAATCGGCTGGAGGTAAAACACGACGCATTGACCGGGGGACTGACCGGACCGGTTGTGGACGCCGCTGCGAAGGCGCGGAGCTTACTGCGTTGGGCGGCGGACGCCGGGATCCCGGTGTCGCAGACGATCGCGATCGGCGACGGCGCAAACGACGTGCAGATGATGGCAGAGGCCGCGCTATCGGTCGCCTTCAATGCAAAGCCGATGGTGCGCTCGCACGCGCACGTCGTAATGGACCGCTGCGACCTGTCGCAGGTCCTGCCATTGCTCGGGCTGCGCGGCTGAGCGCCGCTCAGTGCCCCATGCCGAGTCCGCCGTCAACCGGAATGACGGCGCCGGAAATGTACCCGGCGTCGTCCCCGGCTAACCACAGCACCGTACGTGCCACCTCTGTCGCGGTGCCGAACCGGCCTGCCGGAATGCTCCTGCGATAGTCTTCCTGTTGCTCAGGCGGGAGTGCATCGGTCATGTCGGTCTGGATGAAACCAGGCGCGACGACATTGGCGGTAATGCCACGGGTGCCCAGCTCTCGGGTGATCGATCGGGCGAACCCGACCATGCCGCTTTTCGACGCGGCATAGTTGGTTTGACCTGCCGAGCCGTACAGGCCGACAACGCTGGAAATCAGGACGATCCGGCCGAATCGCTGTTTGAGCATCCCTCGCGACGCTCTTTTGACCGCCCGAAAAGCTCCGCCCAGGTTCGTGTCGAGCACCTGGGTGAAGTCTTGCTCGCTCATCCGCATCAGCAGGGTGTCCCGGGTGATCCCGGCATTGGCGACCAAGACCTCGACCGGCCCGAGCGTTTCCTCAACCTCGGTAAAGGCGGCATCCAACGCGTGGCTGTCGGTCACATCGGCTCGCACCGTGAGCGCGCCATCCGGCCCCGCGCCGGAACGCGCGGTGACCGCGACCCGGTGGCCGGCGCCGAGGAATTCGCGGGCGATCGCGTAACCGATTCCCCGGTTTCCGCCGGTGACTAAAACTGTTCGTTGGGACACCATACGTCCAGTTTATGGGCGCATCTCGACGTAGGCTGGTATGGGTGGGCTGCTTGAGGTCCGCAGTAGGTGATGGAAATGAAGCAACAGTCGATTACCGCACTCCCGCCGTCCCCGGAGCAAGATCGTCGCAGCCGGATGATCAAATACAGCGTTGCCATGGGCGTGCGGATCGTGTGCATAGTGCTGATGTTGGTTGTGCAAGGCTGGTGGCTGTTCGTCTTCGCCGCAGGCGCCATTTTTCTGCCGTATTTCGCCGTCGTGATAGCCAATGTCAGCTCGAACCCGCAGCGGGCCCAGGTGCTGCGCCCCGGGGCCGTGGTACCGGTCTGGCGGCACGACGGACCCGACAGCGGTTCGGAGCACGATCATGATCAGGAACGGCGCCCGCCGAGGGCTGCGTCATGACCGGTTTGGTCGGAGGGCCCGAGCGGTACACCTGTTCCCGGGCGGAATGTCGGCGCGGCGCGTCCTGGCAGATCACCTGGCGCAATCCCAAGATCCACACTGCCGACCGGGTCAAGATCTGGCTGGCCTGTGACGAGCATCGCGATTTTTTACGGGACTTTCTTCAGGCGCGCAGTTTTCCGGTCGCGGTGCGCGAGTTGGACGTCACGGACCCGCCGACGGCGCAAGGGCCCGGATCGTCGTGAAGCGATGGCGCTTCGTCTTCACCCGCCGCTGGCTGGGTTATCTCGCCTTCGCCATCGCGTTTGCTGCGGCGTGCATGTTGCTGTCGAATTGGCAATTGGCCCGCGGCAACGAGACGGCGGCGGAGAATGCCAGAATTGCTGCGAATTACGACTCGCAGCCGGTGCCGCTGCAGGAGGCGCTGAGTTCCCTGAACGCCTACCAGCCGGGCCTGGAATGGTCCAGGGTCCGCGCTGTCGGCCACTACCTCGTGGAGGACCAACTCCTGGTGCGCAACCGCCCGTTGAAGGGAAATCCCGGCTTCGAAGTGCTCACGCCGTTGCAACTGGCCGACGGATCGGTCTTCGTCATAGACCGTGGCTGGGTGCCGACCGGACAGAAGCAGGACGCACCCGACACCGTGCCGGAACCGCCGGCCGGACAGGTGAGTGTGGTGGCGCGGTTAAAGGCCGGCGAGCCGCGGTTGGCTGGCCGGTCCGCATCGGGCAATGAGATTGCGACCATTGAACTGAAGGACGTGCGGTCGCGGATCGGCGGGGACGTGTACACCGGCGCGTACGGGCTACTGGACACCGAGTCACCGGCTCCGGCAGTCCGACCGGAATCGGCGCCGCGGCCGCTGGAGGACGTCGGTCTGCATTGGTCGTACATGATTCAGTGGATCATCTTCGCGCTGATTGGCTTCTTCGGGCTGGGTTACGCTATCCGCCAGGAGTACCGAAATCTGAATGCGGACCAGCCGGAGGAACAGCGCCGCGCAGCCCAGCGACAGCGCAAGCGCGAAAGCGCGCACTCCGACGCGGATGCCGAGGACGCGATCCTGGATACGAGGCACTCAGGACAATGAGATCAGCTCGGCGTAATCGGGGCTCCAATAATCCTCGATGCCGTCTGGCAGTACCAGGACCCGTTCCGGGTTGAGCGCCTCCACCGCTCCTTCGTCGTGGCTGACCAAGACGACGGCTCCGGAGTAATGCGCCAGAGCGTCGAGGATCTCGTCACGGCTGGCCGGATCGAGGTTGTTGGTCGGTTCGTCCAGGAGCAGCACGTTCGCGCCGGAGACGACGATCATGGCCAGAGCAAGACGCGTCTTCTCCCCGCCGGAGAGCACCCCGGCCGGCTTGTAGGAATCGTCTCCGGTGAACAGGAACGAGCCGAGCACCCGGCGCGCCTCGGTCTCGGTCAGATTGGGCGATGCCGAGACCATGTTCTGCAGTACGGTGCGTGAGACATCGATCGTTTCATGCTCCTGTGCGTAGTAGCCGATCCGGAGGCCATGACCCTGTTCCACCTGCCCGGTGTCCGGCTCGTCGACGCCACCGAGAATCCGTAGCAACGTGGTCTTCCCGGCCCCGTTCAGACCGAGCACGACCACTTTCGTGCCCCGGTCGATCGCCAGGTCCACCGCGGTGAAGATCTCCAGCGACCCGTAGCTCTTGCTCAGGTCACTGGCCGACAACGGAGTCCTGCCGCACGGGGCCGGCTCCGGGAAGCGGAGTTTTGCCACCCGGTCGACGGTACGCACTTCATCCAGGTCCGAGAGCATCCGTTGCGCCCTGGCCACCATCTGGTGCGCTGCCGCCGCCTTGGTCGCCTTCGCGCCGAACTTGGCCGCCTGCAGCTGCAGGGTTGCCGCCTTCTTCTCGGTGTTGACGCGTTCCTTCTTGCGGCGCTCTTCGTCGTCGGCACGCTGGCGCAGATAGTTTTTCCAGCCCATGTTGTACACATCGATGACGGTGCGGTTCGCGTCCAAATAGAACACCCGGTTGACGGTCTCGCCGACGATGTCGATGTCGTGGCTGATCACGATTAGGCCGCCGGCGTAACTCTTCAGGAAGTCCCGCAGCCAGCGGATCGAGTCGGCGTCCAGATGGTTGGTCGGTTCGTCCAAGATCAGAGTTTCTGCATCGGAGAACAGGATCCGCGCCAATTCGACGCGCCGACGCTGACCCCCGGATAGTGTCGACAGTTGCTGGTCGAGGATGCGGTCTGGCAGGTTCAGGTTGTTGGCGATCGAGGCGGCCTGCGCCTCGGCGGAGTAGCCGCCGAGGATATGGAACCGTTCCTCCAGGGTGCTGTAGCGCTTCATCGCGGCCGCGCTCACCGCGGCGTCTTCGCTGGCCATTTGAGCGGTCGCGGTCTGCATCGACAGCAGGATCTCGCCCAGTCCCCTGGCATCCAGGATGCGGGTGCGGGCCAGGTCGTTCGGGTTTCCGGTGCGCGGATCCTGCGGAAGATAGCCGATCTCCCCATCACGATCGATGCGGCCGCGAGTGGGCAGCGTCTCCCCGGCCAGTGTCTTGGTCAGGGTCGTCTTGCCCGCGCCGTTTCGGCCAACCAGGCCGATCTTGTCGCCCCTGGCCACGCGGAAGCTGACATTGTCCATCAGCACGCGTGCCCCCACGCGAATCTCGAGATCGTGCACGCTGAGCACAGGCAAAGTCCTATTCTTTCGTTGTGTTTCCACAACCGAGGGGTGGGGGTATGGCTTCTAGTATATTTCGTAGTGGCTGAACGTCGCGTTCCGCGGCTGTCTTACCCGTACCCACAAGGAGACCGAATGTCGAACCTGTCCCTGGCCTTAGGCCGGCCCACTCTAGCGGATCGGCTTCTTGCCAGGTCACTGACCACCGACATCCTTCTCGTGACGGCGGGCGCGGGGCTGACGGCGGCCCTGGCCCAGATTGCCGTTCCGCTGTGGCCGGTGCCGATCACCGGACAGACCCTGGCGGTATTGCTGGTGGGCGGCACGCTAGGTGCCGCTCGCGGTACCCTCGCGATGCTGCTCTACGCGGCATTGGGTGTGGTGGGTTTGCCGGTGTTCAGCGAGGCGACCAGCGGTTGGGGCGTTGTGGCGGGTCCGACCGGTGGCTACATCATCGGCTTCGTGTTTGCCGCCGCATTCACCGGTTGGCTGGCCCAGCGCTCCTGGGATCGGAAGTTCCTGCAGGCGGCATTGGCGTTCTTAGGCGGCACGGTCGTCACTTTCATCTTCGGGCTGATCTGGCTTTCCGCCGCACTGCAGCTGAACCTTGAGCAGACCCTGCAGGGCGGCCTCTACCCGTTCATCATCGGCGGTGTGATCAAGGCGCTCATCGCGGCTGCATTGATCCCGGCAGTCTGGTGGGCAGCCGACCGTTTCGGCAAGCGCGCCAACCGCTCGCAGCTGGGCCGCTAAAAGCCAGCGGGGCTCGGCCGCTCAGAGCGCTAGCGGCTGGGCCCATAAGAGCCAGCGGGCTCAGATACCGAAGCCGAGGGCCCGCATCATGTCGCGGCCGTCGTCGGTAATTTTCTCCGGGCCCCACGGCGGCATCCAGACCCAGTTGATCCGGAACGCCTCTACTACGCCGTCGAGCGCTTCGGCGGTCTGTTCCTCGATCACGTCGGTGAGCGGGCAGCCGGCAGAGGTCAGTGTCATGTGAATGACGAGGGCGTCATTCTCCTCATCCCAGCCGAGGTCGTAGATCAATCCGAGGTCGACGACGTTGATCCCCAGCTCGGGATCCATCACGTCCTTCAGCGCCTCTTCGACCTCGTCGAATCGCTGCGGAGTCAGTGTGGCAACCATAGTTCTAGCTTAGAGGCGCGCCGGCCAGAAAGCGATCGTAGCCCTCGTCTTCTAGACGGTCTGCCAGCTCGGGGCCACCCTCTTCCGCTACCCGGCCGGCGACGAAGACGTGCACGAAGTCCGGCTTGATGTACCGAAGAATCCGAGTGTAGTGAGTGATCAGCATGATGCCGAGCCCGGTCTTGTCCTTGGCGCGGTTTACACCCTGCGAAACGATCTTCAACGCGTCAACGTCGAGGCCGGAGTCGGTCTCGTCGAGAATGGCGAACTTCGGCTTGAGCAGCTCAAGCTGCAGGATCTCGTTGCGCTTTTTCTCGCCGCCGGAGAATCCCTCGTTCACATTGCGCTCGGCGAAGGCACTGTCCATCCGAAGCTTGGTCATCGACTCCCGCACGTCCTTGATCCAGCCGCGAATAGCCGGTGCGTGCCCGTCGATGGCGGTCTTTGCGGTGCGGAGGAAGTTGGTGACCGTGACGCCGGGGATTTCCACCGGGTATTGCATGGCCAGGAACAGTCCAGCCCTGGCGCGGGCATCCGCGGTCATCTTCACCACGTCTTCACCGTCCAAGGTAATCGTTCCGGAGGTCACCGTGTACTTGGGGTGGCCCGCGATCGTGTAGGCCAGGGTGGACTTACCGGAGCCGTTCGGGCCCATGATCGCATGGATTTCGCCCTCGGCTATGGACAGGTCCACGCCGCTAAGGATCTCCTTGGTCCCCTGCTCGATTTGGACAGTGACGTGTAGGTCGCGGACTTCAAGAACTGACATGACTTCTAAATCTCTTTCGTTACGTTTGGATCGAGGTAAATATCTCCGTCGACAAGTTCTACTTTGTAAACGGGTACCGGCTCGTATGCCGGAAGGTTGAGCGCGGCGCCGGTGCGTAGCGAGAACTTGGAGCCGTGCGCCCAGCACTCCAGCGTGTCGCCTTCGACGAAGCCCTCCGAGAGAGAGACCTCACCATGGGTGCAGGTGTCGCCGATGGCGAAGACCTCGCCCGCGGCGTCTTTGACCAGCGCGATGGGAACATCGTCAAGGACAACCCGCACCGGCTCGTCCACCCCCAGCTCGTCGACGGCGCAAATTCGTGTCGCCACTCCTATGCTCCCGGAGTTGCCGTAATCGGTTGACGTGTCACGGCCAACTCTGCCTCGATGCTCGCCTGGAGCCGGTCCTGGAGCTCGGCAGAGCCGATCTTCTGCACAATTTCGGTCAAGAAGCCCCGAACCACGAGGCGTCTTGCCTCTTCCTCGGTGATTCCTCTGGACTGAAGGTAGAACAATTGCTCGTCGTCGAACCGTCCGGTCGCACTGGCATGGCCGGCCCCCAGAATGTCTCCGGTCTCGATCTCGAGGTTCGGCACCGAGTCGGCGCGGGTCCCCTCGGTGAGCACAAGGTTGCGGTTCTGTTCGTAGCTGTCTGTGCCGGAGGCATTAGGCCCGATCAGCACGTCCCCCACCCAGACCGTGCGGGCACCGGCGCCTTGAAGAGCGCCCTTGTAATTCACCCGGCTCCGGGTGTTCTCGGCTACGTGGTGCACATAAACCTGCTGCTCCAGGTGCTGGTGGGAGTCGGCGAAGTACAGGCCATAGGCTTCCAGATCACTCCCGTTGCCGTCCAGGCCGGTGGACGGGTTGATCCGGACGATGCCTCCGCCGAGGGAGACGATGACGTGCTTGAGTTTCGCGTCTCGCCCGATCGTCGCGAAATGGCTGGCGAGCTGATGCGCGTTGTCGTCCCACTCCTGGATGAAGATCACGCTGAGCGCAGCGGATTCGCCGACGACGATTTCCACATTCTCGCTCAGGTTTGCGGCACCGGTATTCTGCAGGATCAAGGTCGCCCGGCTGAACGGTGCGGCCTCGATGATGGTGTGTGCCGCGCGCGCCGTGGCGCCGAGTCCTGCACGCGAGATCGTGACCTCTTTCGCGTCCTCCCCCGTGACCGAGACGACCAGGGCTTGCTCGAAGCTGCTCCAGGCATTCGCCGATGCGCGCTCTTCCGGCGCGCCGACGCTACCGACCCGCTGGTCGGTTCGGTCGACCCATTCGACAGTGACGCCATCGGTGGCCTTCGTGCTGATCTCGTAGCGTGAGCCGTCGAGCTCCGCGGAAATCAGATCGGCCACCTTGGCGATCGGCGTGTTCTTCCATACATCTTCCCGACCGGTGACCGATGGGAAGTCTTGAACGCGAACCGAGGAGTAACGGTCGGCCCGACTCAACACGGGAAGCAGGCGCCACTCGCCGTTCGGGTCGCGCGGGTCAGGGCCTCGCGAATCCACTTTCGTGTCAGGGATTTGGGCAGTCGCCTGGTCTGCTGGGCTGTTTTCTGTAACTGAAGTTGGGGCGGCGGTCATTTAGCCGACTGATCCTTCCATGCCCATTTCGATGAGCTTGTTGAGTTCGAGCGCGTATTCCATCGGAAGTTCGCGGGCGATGGGTTCGATGAATCCCCGCACGATCATTGCCATCGCCTCGTCTTCGGGCAAGCCACGGCTCATCAGATAGAACAACTGCTCGGCACTCACGCGCGACACGGTCGCTTCGTGTCCAAGTTTCACGTCGTCGACGCGGATGTCAATCGATGGATAGGTGTCGGAGCGGGAGATTCTGTCCACGAGAAGGGCGTCGCACCGCACGGTGTTGGCGGAATGATGCGCGTTGGCATCCACCCTGACCTCACCGCGGTAACCCGATCTGCCGCCGCCGCGCGCGACGGACTTCGAGACGATGGATGACTGCGTGTACGGGGCCATATGGATCATCTTGGCGCCGGCATCCTGATGCTGGCCGGGGCCGGCGAATGCGGCCGACAGCGTCTCTCCCTTGGCGTGTTCGCCCATCAAATACACTGACGGGTACTTCATGGTCACTTTGGAACCGATGTTGCCGTCGATCCACTCCATGGTGGCGCCCTCGGCCGCAGTGGCCCGCTGGGTCACCAGGTTGTAGACGTTGTTCGACCAGTTCTGGATCGTGGTGTAGCGAACACGGGCGTTTTTCTTCACGACGATCTCGACGACGGCGGAGTGCAATGATGCCGTGGTGTACACCGGCGCGGTGCAGCCTTCCACGTAATGCACGTAGCTGCCCTCATCGGCGATGATCAGGGTCCGCTCGAACTGGCCCATGTTCTCGGTGTTGATCCGGAAGTAGGCCTGCAGTGGGATCTCGACGTGGACCCCGGGCGGAACGTAGACGAAGGAACCGCCGGACCAGACCGCCGTGTTCAGCGCGGCGAACTTGTTGTCGCCGGCTGGAATCACGGTGCCGAAGTATTCCTGCATGAGTTCTGGGTATTCGCGCAGCGCCGTGTCGGTGTCGGTGAACACCACACCTTGCGCGGTGAGGTCGTCACGGATCTGGCGGTAGACAACCTCGGACTCGTACTGTGCGGTCACGCCACCGATCAGACGCTTGCGCTCTGCGTCCGGAATACCGAGCTTCTCGTAGGTGTCCCGGATCTCGACCGGCAGGTCCTCCCAGGATTCGGCCTGGTTCTCCGTGGACCGGACGAAGTACTTGATGTTCTCGAAGTCGAGTTCGGAGAGATCTGCGCCCCAGGACGGCATCGGCTTGCGGTTGTAGATGCTGAGGGCGCGGAGCCGACGTTTCAGCATCCACTCCGGTTCCTTTTTGAGGTTGGAGATATCCGTCACGACCTCAACTGAAAGTCCACGGCGCGCGGATGCGCCTGCGGCGTCTGAGTCCGCCCACCCGAAGTCGTAATCGCCCAGGCTGGCAAGCTCGGGCCGGTCGATCAGAACATCTGACATTTTGCCTCTTTCCCTCTCCGCGGATAACCGCTGGCTTTCAGCGATCATTCCCGTTTCGATCTCGGTCTAAGACGACCATTATCGATTCGGGCTCGTGCGGATGGCTGGATTGCGTACCTAACAGTGCGTATCTTGATTGCTCAAGACACGAAGCTACGTTGCCCTGCCACGCGTCGAGGAGACCTGCGAACGCGTAGCTGAACGCTTCTCTCGAACAGACCCGATTCTACAGGCTGAGTCTGAGAATAATAAGAGGCAACACAATGCTTTTTATTCAGTTCGGACTTTTGGTCGCATTTTGTCCGTTCCCTGGCAAGTAGAGGAAGATCAGATACGTGAATCGGATCTATGACTGGCTACCGCGCATCGTCGACCGGCGGGTGCGGGTCATCGGCTGGCTTTCCCTGATCGGCCAGCTGCTGCTGATCGCCTCCGGCGGAGCGGTACGTCTGACCGGGTCCGGGCTCGGCTGCCCAACCTGGCCGAAGTGCACCGGCGCGTCGTTGACGAACACGCCGGAAATGGGCATCCACGGCATCATCGAGTTCAGCAATCGACTGCTCTCCGCGGCGCTGATCGTGGTGGTCATCGTGGCGTTCGTATTCGTCATTCGGATGCACAGGACGCGGCCCGATCTGTTCTGGATCGCCTTCGCACTGGGCATGAGCATTCCGCTGCAAGGTGTCGTCGGCGGAATCACGGTGTTGAGTCAGCTGAATCCTTATGTTGTCGGGCTGCATTTCGTGGTGTCTATCGCGCTGGTTGCGCTGTCAGCGATTTTGGTGATGCGCATCTACGCGACGCCCGGCGCGCGGACGCGAGCGGTTCCGGCCTGGTACGCCATGGTCGCCTGGGTGATGGCTGGATTCGCCGGAGTGACCATTCTTGTCGGCATTCTGACCACCGGATCGGGTCCGCACGCCGGAGACCGGAACGCGCAGCGCAACGGGCTGAACTCGGAACTTCTTCAGCATGTTCACAGCCTGCCCGCCTACGCCACGTTCGGACTGACGATCGTGCTGGTCACCGCAGCCTTCACCCTCGGGCTTGCGACGGTGCGGATGGCGGCGATGTGGCTGTTGCTGATCCAGTTCGCCCAGATCGGGGTCGGTCTGATCCAGGCGAACACCGGACTGCCGGGCGGGTTGGTGGTGACGCATATGGTACTGGCCGGGTTGCTTGCCGCGGCCACCGCCGTCGTGCTGTCGAAGTTGACCAGCCCAGCGGTCACCAAACCGGACCGGCCGGTGTCCGCGGATCAGCCAGGGCAGGGGAAGATCAACAGCAGCGGGTCGATAGCGACCGCCAGGAACAGTAGCGTCAAGTAGCTGATCGAGCCGTGGAACACCCGCATCGGAGATACCTGCTCGTGCCGGATCGCGAGACTGTACAACCGGTGCGTTTCGTAGATGAACCAGCCGCCGGATGCCAGCGCGACCGCCGTGTAGATCACTCCCATATGCGCGATGGGGGTCAGTAGCAGCGAGCACGCCACCGTTGCCCAGGCGTACAGAATGACCTGCAGTCCCACCACCTGGCGACCGCGCACCACAGCCAGCATGGGTACGCCGACCGACTTGTAGTCCTCCCGATACTTCATCGACAGCGGCCAATAGTGCGGCGGCGTCCACAGGAAGATGACCGCGAACAGGATCCACGGTGCCCAGGTCAACGATCCGGTGACCGCAGACCACCCGATCAGCACGGGGAAACATCCGGCGATGCCGCCCCAAATAATGTTCTGCGGCGTACGCCGCTTCAGAATCAGGGTGTAGATCACGACATAGAAGAAGATCGCGGCAACCGACAGCGCAGCGGTCAGCCAATTGGTGGTGACCAGCAGCCAGAGCGTCGAGCCCACCGCGAGCACCCAGGAGAAGATCAGCGCTTCCCGGGGGCTGAGATCCCCGGTGACCAGCGGCCGGTGCTGGGTGCGGTTCATCACCTTATCGATGTCGCGGTCGATGTAGCAGTTGAAGGATGCCGCGGACCCGGCACTGAGGGCACCACCGACGACCGTAGCGATCACAAGCCAAAGGTCTGGAATGCCACGCTGAGCCAGAATCATCACCGGCACCGTCGTGACTAGCAGCAACTCCATCACGCGCGGTTTGGTGAGGGAGAAATAGCCCTTGATCTTACGGGACAGCACCGCGCCGGTTAAGCGGGTGCGGCTGCGCTCGACGCGGGAATCTACGGCAACGTCCATTGCTCCTCTAACCGGTTGGCCCTGGCCGGTTGGCCCTACGGCAATTCTAGGTCATCGTGCGCGGCCCTGCGCCGACGTCCTGGCGCGCATCCCTGCGTGGCCGTAGTCGGGGTCCGTATACTGAAAGCGCTCGCTAGCCGACTCCATAATGCGCTAGGGCCGCCGGTTTCGGTTCGCTCTCAGACGCTGGAGCCGGTGACGAAGATGTCGGCGCGTGCCATCTCACCTGGGCAGGCCGATCAGGCCATAGCCCATTCTCAGAAGGGTCGGAATCCAATGGCAGCTTTGCAGTGGGAGCCCATCGATGATCGCGCCGTCGATACGGCGCGAATTCTCGCGGCTGACGCGGTTGAAAAAGTCGGGAATGGACACCCGGGCACGGCGATGAGCCTGGCACCGGCTGCCTACCTGCTTTTCCAACGGGTGATGCGCACAGACCCGAGCGATTCGACCTGGATCGGCAGGGACCGGTTCATCCTCTCCTGCGGGCACAGCTCACTGACGCAGTACGTGCAATTCTTCCTCGGCGGCTACGGACTGGAGCTGACCGATCTGCAGGCTCTGCGAACCTGGGGCTCGAAGACCCCGGGGCACCCAGAGTACGGACACACCGAGGGGATCGAGATCACCACGGGACCACTGGGCCAGGGCATCTCCTCTGCCGTGGGATTCGCGTACGCGTCCCGCTTCGAACGCGGCCTGTTCGACCCGGACACTGCGGCCGGAGAAAGCGTCTTCGACCACTTCGTCTACGTGATCTGCAGCGACGGCGACCTGCAGGAGGGCGTCTCCAGCGAGGCATCCTCGCTCGCCGGGCATCAGCAGCTCGGCAACCTCGTCGTGATTTACGACAGCAATCAGATCTCGATCGAGGACGACACCGACATCGCCTTCACCGAGGATGTGAGGGCGCGCTATGAGGCTTATCACTGGCACGTCCAGGTAGTCGACTGGAAAAAGACCGGGGTGTACTCCGAGGATGTCGCCGAGTTGAACGACGCCATCGCGGCCGCCCAGGCCGTCACCGACCAGCCGTCCATGATCATCCTGAGAACGATCATCGGCTGGCCGAGCCCGAAGAAGCAGAACACCGGTACGATCCACGGCTCGGCGCTCGGCGCGGAGGAACTGGCAGCGGTGAAGGAAGTACTCGGGTTCGACCCGGAGAAGACCTTTGACGTAGCCCCGGAGGTTCTCGAGCACACCAGGAAAGCGGTGGATCGCGGCCGCGCGCACCACGAGCAGTGGAACCAGCGGTTTGATGCCTGGGCCAAGACCAACCCCGAGCGTAAGCACCTGCTTGACCGGATCCTCTCCGGCCAGCTGCCGGATGGCATTGTGGACGCCCTGCCGGTATTCCCGACCGACAAAGATGTTTCAACCCGAGCCGCCAGCGGAAAGGTGATCAACGCTCTCGCCGAGGTGGTCCCGGAACTGTGGGGCGGTTCGGCAGACCTCGCGGGGTCGAACAACACCACCATCACCTCGGCCGACTCGTTCGTGCCCAGCGAACATTCCACCCACGAGTGGACCGGCAACAGGTATGGCAGGGTCCTGCACTTCGGGATCCGTGAGCACGCGATGGCGGCAATTCTCAATGGCATCGTGCTGCACGGCAACACCAGGCCGTTCGGTGGCACGTTCCTGATCTTCAGCGACTACCAGCGTCCGGCCATTCGCCTGGCCGCCCTGATGAAGGCGCCATCGATCTTCGTCTGGACCCACGATTCGGTCGCTCTCGGCGGTGACGGACCGACGCATCAGCCGGTCGAGCAGCTCGCCTCGCTCCGGGCTATTCCTGGACTGGATGTCGTGCGGCCTGCCGACGCGAACGAGACGGGCTATGCCTGGAAGCGCATGCTGGAGCGTCGCGACGGCCCGGCCGGGATCGTGCTGAGTCGCCAGAATCTGCCGGTATTCCAGCGCGGCGACGGCCAGGCATCCGGTGACGTGTTCGCGTCGGCGGCCAATGCCGAGAAGGGCGCCTACGTTCTGGCCGATGCGCCTGACGGCACGCCAGATGTGATCATCATCGCGACCGGCTCGGAGGTCCAGTTTGCAGTCCAGGCGCGCGAGGTACTGCGCGGCGAGGGGGTCAACGCGCGGGTCGTCTCCGCCCCATGCCTGGAGTGGTTCCAAGAGCAGGATGCGGCATATCGCGAATCGGTGCTGCCGGCCGCGGTATCGGCCCGGGTTTCTGTCGAGGCCGGAATCGCACTGACCTGGATGCCGTATATCGGCCCACACGGACGCAGTGTCTCGATCGAACATTTCGGCGCGTCGGCAGACTACGAAACCCTGTACCGCGAATTCGGCCTGACCACGGAGGCTGTCGTCTCGGCCGCAAAGGAATCGATTGCCTCCCTGTAAGCGTTGCAGAGATCAAGTGCAGACGAAGATTTTCCAGAGGAGAACAATATGACCGCAGCAACAACACCCACCGCGCAACTGGCTGAGGCAGGGGTGAGCATCTGGCTCGATGATCTGTCCCGGGAACTCCTGTCCACTGGAGGCCTGCAGAAGCTCGTCGACGAGCGAAATGTCGTCGGGGTGACATCCAATCCGACCATCTTCGCCAAGGCGCTGGCCAACGGCGCAGCATACGACCAGCAGGTCCGCGAACTGGCCGCAGCCGGCACTGACGTCACGGACGCAATTTTCGAAATCACCACCAGAGATGTCGCAAGCGCCTGCGATGTTTTCCTGCCGGCGTTCCAGGCATCCGGTGGCTTCGACGGGCGGGCCTCTATCGAGGTAGAGCCCGGACTGGCTCATGACACCGCAGGAACCGTTGCTGCCGCAAAGCGACTGTGGAAGAAGGTCGACCGGCGCAACGCGATGATCAAGATTCCGGCGACGGTCGCCGGCCTTGAGGCGATCACCGAGTCCACCGCGGTCGGGATCAGTATCAACGTCACCTTGATCTTCAGCCTCGAGCGGCATCGCCAGGTCATCAACGCGTATCTCACCGGGCTGGAGAAGGCCAAGGCTGCCGGCATAGATCTCTCCACCATCCACTCGGTCGCATCGTTCTTCGTGTCTCGGGTCGACACGGAGGTCGATAAGCGACTGACCGCAATCGGCACTACAGAGGCCCTGGCGCTGAAAAGCAAAGCCGGGATCGCCAACGCCCGACTGGCGTATGAGATCTACGAGCAGGCCTTCGCTACCGAGCGGGCCAAGGGATTGCTGGCGGCCGGTGCGCATAAGCAGCGCCCGCTGTGGGCATCGACCGGAGTCAAGGACCCGAGCCTGCCCGACACGCTCTATGTGACCGAGTTGGTGGCCCCGGAAGTCATCAACACCATGCCGGCCAAGACTCTGGAGGCTACCCAGGACCATGCGGTGATTCCGCAGAACTCCGTTCAGGGTACCTATGGCGCGGCGAATGATCTGCTGAACGCGATCGATGCACAGGGGGTTTCGTACACTGAGGTCACCGAACTACTCGAGAAGGAGGGCATCGATAAGTTCATCGTCTCCTGGGGTGAGTTGCGCGACAGCGTCGAGGCCGCGTTGAAGGGCGCGTCTCGATGAGCTTCAAAATTCACCTAAGCGGCGCGCCGAAAGAGGCCGTCGATCGGCTGATGCCGGCCCTGGTAGCAGACCTGGTCGCATCCGGAATTACCGGGCTTGACCCCGCGCTCTGGGGAAAAGACGCGGAGCGAGAAGCGGCAAAGCGTCTCGGCTGGGTCGAGGCGGTGGCGAATTCGCGACCGCTGGTTGCAGAGATCATCGCGCTGCGCGACACACTCCGGACCGCCGGAGTCGACCATGTTCTGCTGGGCGGGATGGGCGGGTCCTCGCTCGCCCCTGAGGTGATCACCCGTACCTCCCATGTTGAGCTGACCATCTTGGACTCGACCGCGCCCGGACAGGTGCGCAGCGCATTGAGTGACCGGCTGGCCACCAGCGCGATCGTGATCTCCAGCAAGTCGGGCTCCACCGTGGAGACTGACAGCCAGCGCCGACTGTACGAGAAGGCATTCACCGAGATCGGCGTCGACCCAGCCGAGCGCATCGTGGTGGTCACCGATCCCGGCTCACCACTGGACACCTCGGCCAGAGCTGCCGGCTACCACGTCTTCAATGCGGATCCGGACGTGGGCGGCCGGTACTCCGCTTTGACCGCGTTCGGCCTGGTCCCCTCCGGCCTCGCCGGTGTTGACATAGATGAGCTGCTCCGCGAAGCGGAGACCATCTCGCTGGAACTCTCCATCGACGACGAGACGAACCCTGGCCTGATCCTGGGCGCCGCCATCGCCGATACCAAACCGCTCAAGGACAAGCTGGGCATCGTTTCGGACGGTACCCACATCGTTGGTTTCGCGGACTGGGCGGAGCAGTTGATCGCCGAGTCCACCGGGAAGCAGGGCACCGGGCTGCTCCCGGTCGTCCTCGACCCGCTCTCCCCCGAGCTGGAGGAGAATCTCCCGGACCTGCAGATCGTACGGGTCGTCGAGGATGCCAGCGCCCATCATCTGCTTCCTGGAGCAAGGCATGATGGCGAGATTTTGGTCAGCGGATCTCTCGGTGCGCAATTCCTGGTCTGGGAGTACGCGACGGCCGTGGCCGGCCGCATTCTGGGCATCAACCCGTTCGACCAGCCCGACGTCGAATCGGCCAAGGAAGCCACCCGGGGATTGCTGGACGCCCGGCCGGAACCGACCGCACCGATCTTCGCCGTAGACGGCATCGAGGTACGTGCGACCACAGGACTGGGTCTGAGCGCCGAGAACGCAGGCTCGATCGAGGCTGCGGTGGACGCGCTGTTGGGCCAGCTCGGCCCGGACGGTTATGTCGCCATTCAGGCGTACGTCGACCGGGTGGCATTGCCGCAGCTTGCCGGACTTCGGGACCTGCTGGCTGCTAAGGCGAGGCGACCGGTGACATTCGGATGGGGGCCACGCTTCCTGCACTCCACCGGGCAGTTCCACAAGGGCGGGCCGGCGGCGGGGGTCTTTTTGCAGATTACCGAGGACGCCGCCGCAGACCTGGAGATCCCGGATCGCCCATTCACGTTTGGTCAACTGATCCAGGCACAGGCCTCCGGAGACGCGAGTGTTCTCGCGGACCATGGCCGCCCGGTGCTGACCCTCAACCTCACCGACCCGGCGAACGACCTCGTCGCACTGTTCAGCGCGTTCAACTAAGCATTCATCCTTAAAGGAGCTGCATGTCACCGGTGCAAATCAGCAAGGACTTCAACCCGCTGCGGTTGCCGTCCGATCGTCGGCTGAACCGAATCGCTGGGCCGAGTGCGTTGATCATCTTCGGAGTGACCGGTGACCTCTCCCGCAAGAAGCTGATGCCCGCGGTGTACGATCTGGCCAATCGTGGTCTGCTACCACCCGGGTTCGCACTCGTCGGGTTCGCCAGGCGGGATTGGGCGGACCAGGACTTCGAGAAGGTGGTCCACGACGCGGTCAAGCAGTACGCTCGCACCGACTTCCGCGATGATGTCTGGCAGCAACTGGCCCAGGGCATCCGTTTTGTACCCGGTGAGTTCGATGATGCCGCAGCGTTCCAGCGGCTCAAAGAGACCGTGCACGCGCTGGACCGGGATCGCGGGACCATGGGAAACCACGCGTTCTACCTGTCGATCCCGCCGAAGTCGTTTCCGCTGGTCACCGAGCAACTGCGCCACTCCGGGCTCGCCGACCAGGAGAACGGCCGCTGGCGCCGGGTGGTCATCGAAAAGCCCTTCGGCAGCGATCTGGCCTCGGCACGGGAACTGAACAACGTCGTGGAGTCGGTGTTCCCTCCGGACTCGGTGTTCCGCATCGACCACTACCTGGGCAAGGAGACGGTGCAGAACATCCTGGCACTGCGTTTTGCGAACCAGCTCTACGAGCCGATTTGGAACACGAACTATGTCGATCACGTCCAGATCACGATGGCTGAGGACATCGGAGTCGGCGGCCGGGCGGGCTATTACGACGGGATCGGGGCGGCCAGAGACGTCATCCAAAATCATCTGCTTCAGCTGTTGGCGCTGACCGCGATGGAAGAGCCGATCGCGTTCAACGCGTCGGATTTGCGCGCCGAGAAGGAGAAGATCCTCCGGGCGATCAAGTTGCCTCAAGATCTGGCCGCCGGCACAGCTCGCGGGCAGTACTCCAGCGGCTGGCAGGGTGGGGAGAAGGTCCTCGGCTTCCTCCACGAAGATGGGATGAACCCGGATTCCACCACCGAGACGTACGCTGCGATGCGCCTGGAAATCGGTACTAGACGCTGGGCAGGCGTGCCGTTTTATCTCCGGGCGGGCAAGCGACTGGGCCGCCGGGTGACCGAGATCGCGGTCGTGTTCAAACGAGCCCCGCAACAGTTGTTCGGGCAGGGCCAGACGTCTGCCCTCGGCCAGAACGCCCTGGTCATCCGGGTCCAGCCCGACGAGGGGGTCACCATCCGTTTCGGTTCCAAAGTGCCCGGCGCGACGATGCAGGTGCGCGACGTGACGATGGACTTCGGCTACGGGCACGCGTTCACCGAAGCCAGCCCGGAAGCCTATGAGCGACTGATTCTCGATGTACTGCTCGGTGACCCGCCGCTGTTCCCCCGGCATGAAGAAGTCGAGCTCTCCTGGAAGATCCTCGACCCGATCGAGAGATTCTGGGCGACTCAAGGGCAACCGGAGCAATACCGCCCCGGAACCTGGGGGCCCAGCTCCGCCGACGACCTATTGGCCCGCGACGGCCGAACCTGGAGGCGACCATGATTGTCGATCTGCCCAACACTACGACGAGCAAGGTCGCCAAGACCCTGGTGAAGATTCGTCAGGAGGGCGGAGCGGTCGCCTTGGGACGAGTTCTCACACTGGTGATCGCGACCTCGCTCGGCCAAGAAGAGGAGGCCATCGAAGCGGCCAACGATGCCTCCCGCGAGCATCCGATGCGGGTGATAGTGGTCTCCACCGCAGACCCGGATGCCGAGGCCCCGTTGACCGGAACCGGTCGACTGGATGGCCAGATCCGGGTCGGCGGCGATGCCGGCGCGAGCGAGGTCATCATGCTCAAGGCGTATGGCGAGACCGCAAGCGACGAGGAGGGACTGGTCACGCCGTTACTGCTGCCAGACGCTCCGGTGGTCGCGTGGTGGCCCGGCTTGGCGCCGGACGTGGTGTCGCAGTGCCCGCTGGGCAGGATCGCCACCAGGAGGATCACCGACGCGTCGACCCAGGCCGACCCGCACGCGGCACTCCGGCACCTGTCAAAGACCTATGCCCCGGGCGATACCGACTTTTCCTGGACCAGGTTGACGCTGTGGCGGGCCCAACTGGCCGCGGTTCTGGATCAGCCGCCGTACCAGCCGATCACCGAGGTGGAAGTATCCGGCGCCGCCGACTCCCCCTCTACGGTGCTCCTGGCGGCGTGGCTTCAACTGCAACTGCAGGTTCCGGCCCGCCGCGATCTGACCAGCCGAGGCACCGGTTCCAGCGGCATCCACGGGGTCCGGCTCATGCGCGAGTCCGGTCTGATCGAGCTCGAGCGCTCCATTCCGAACATCGCCACCCTGATTCAGCCGAACCAGCCGACCCACGACCTGTCGCTGCCGCGCCGCAGCCTCCGCGACTGTTTGGCCGAAGAACTGCGTAGGCTGGATCCGGATGATCTGTATGGCGAGGTGATCTCACACGGGCTGGATCAGCTCGAGGATGCCATCGAAGGGGCGGTCAGCACGCAATGACGAACGAACGGCGAGTCCTGGTCCACGCAGATAGGCATGCGCTTGCCGGTTCGGTCGCCGCGCGGTTCATCACCAAAACCGTTGACCTGATCCATGAGCAGGGCGTTGCGAACGTGGTCCTCACCGGGGGGACGATGGGGTCGGCGGTACTCGCGGCGATCAACGTGTCGCCGGCTAGAGACACCGTCGATTGGTCGAAGGTTCAGTTCTGGTGGGGAGACGAGCGCTGGGTGCCGCGCGAGGACCCCGACCGAAACGAGCGGCAGGCTCGCCAGGCGCTGCTCGACCAGATCACGATCCCCGAAGCCAACATTCACGCCATGCCGGCGTCGGATGACGGGATGGATCTGGATGCTGCCGCCGCGTCCTATGCCCAAGAACTCGCCGCCAACGCCAGCGCGGGCGCTGCGACCCCCCGGCTCGACATCACCTTCCTCGGCGTCGGCCCGGACGGACACATTGCCTCATTGTTTCCGGAACTGAGCGGCATCACACAGACGCAGGCGTCGGTGATTGCCGTTCGGGACTCGCCGAAGCCGCCCTCGGAGCGGATCAGCCTGACCCGACCGGTGTTGAATTCGTCGACCAGGATCTGGCTGGTACTGGCCGGAACCGATAAGGCGTCAGCGCTCGGCCTGGCTTTGGCCGGCGCGAACTACCGCGATGTTCCAGTGGCTGGCGCGAAGGGCCGCAAGCGCACCGTCTTCTTCGTCGACGGTGCCGCCGCGGCAGAGGTGCCGGAAGCCTTGATCAGCCAGAGTTACTGAGCTCGGCAAGCCGGTCGCACTCGTAGAGTGGGTGAGGTCCAGACCGAGGTTGCGGCAGTGACCCTGCGCCCCGGGGAAGGCCCTGCCTAGTTTGTCGGGGTGAGCTTGCCCCGACGGGTGCGCAACTGAGTCAAAGCGTCGTCTAGTAGCTGCTTAGCCTCGTCTTCGGTGCGACGCTCTTTGACGTAGGCGAGATGAGTCTTGTACGGCTCGAGCTTGGTCAGGGCGGGCGGGTTCTCCTTGTCCCGGCCGGCCGGGAGCCCAGACTGCGGGGAGTCGATGGTCTCGGGGATTTCCTCGTCCGGCAGGTTCGCCGCAAAATACCGCACCGTCTCGTTGCCGAGCGCGTCCCAGTATGAGATCGAGACCCGTTCCGCGTGATAGCCGCGATCCTGCTCTCCCATCGGGCCCGCGCCAACGCGCGAACCACGAATGGCGCTTCCTCCGGATGCCATGAGTCCTCCTATGAACCAGCACTGAATTTGGTGATGAGTCCAAGCATGACGATACAGACGAGCCAGATCAGCCCGAGAATGATGGTGATGCGGTTCAAGTTCCGCTCCGCCACCCCTGAAGCGCCGAGGTTGGACGTGGTACCGCCGCCGAACATGTCCGACAGACCGCCACCGCGACCCTTGTGCAACAGAATCAACAGGGTGATCAGGAGGCTCGTGATGCCGAGCAACACCTGCAACACGACGTCAAGAATTTGCACTAGTTACCTTTCGAATTTCCATGGTGCTTCCCCCAAGAACGCACGGACCCAGACAATTATAGCTTGCTGGCGGCGACGTGACCCCCAGGGCTAGCGGCCGACGTGTTGTTGATAACGCACGATGCTGGCGAACTCCGCCACGTCCAGGCTAGCCCCGCCGACCAGGGCGCCATCCAGATTGGGCTCCCGCATGAATGCCGCGATATTCGCAGCCTTGACCGAACCACCGTACAGAATTCGGGTCTGTCGTGCAGCGTCGTCGCCAAGCACCTCGACCAGCACCCCCCGAAGGGCGACCGCGACCTCCTCAGCCTGCTCCGGGGTCGCCGGTTGGCCTGAACCGATCGCCCAGATCGGCTCGTAGGCCACCACGATCTCGGCATCGGCGGCAATACCGGACAGCGATGCCCGCAGCTGTGCCATTGGGACGGCGCTGGGCCCGTGCTCGTCACGGTCCACGGCACTCTCGCCTACGCAGACCACCGGGATCACGCCGTGGGACAACGCCGCGGCGGCCTTCTCCGCGACCTGCTGATCACTCTCGCCGTGCATAGTCCGGCGCTCGGAATGCCCGACGATGACGTATCGGCATTCCAGCTTCGCCAGGAAGGCGGCGGAAATCTCGCCGGTGAATGCGCCGGAGGCGTGCGCGGAGACATCCTGAGCGCCGAAGGTGATCGGCAGCCGGTCCGCCGAGACCAACGTCTGCACGGACCGGATGTCGGTAAACGGAGGGAATACCGCCACCTCGACGGCTCCGACGTCGTGCCGGGCCTCCTTCAGAGTCCAGGCCAGCTTCTGCACGAAGGCGATCGCCTGCAGATGATCGAGATTCATCTTCCAGTTGCCGGCGATCAGCGGGATGCGGCTCACTGCTGCCATCCGAGTACTTCCAATCCGGGCAGGCGCTTGCCTTCGAGAAACTCGAGGCTGGCACCGCCGCCAGTAGAGATGTGACCGAACTGGTCATCTGAGAAGCCCAACGCATGCACTGCCGCGGCTGAATCGCCACCGCCGACCACCGCGAGACCGTCGACGGCGGTCAGTGCATCGGCGACAACCCGGGTACCCTCAGCGAACGGTGCGAGTTCGAAGACGCCCATCGGCCCGTTCCAGAACACCGTGTGGGATGCCGAAATCACCTCGGCGAAGCGGGCGCCGGTAGCCGGGCCGATATCCAGTCCCATGCCCGCGGAACCCCACGGGGTGTCCTCGATCGCGTCCGCGGCGCACACCTGATGCTCTGCCGCGGCGTCGAATGATGATGCGACGACGACATCGGTCGGCAGGATGATGTTCACGCCGAGATCGTCGGCGCGGCCCAAATACTCCCGAACGATATCCAGCTGGTCTTCTTCAAGCAGGCTGGAGCCGACCGACAAGCCCTGGGCAGCCAGGAAGGTGAACAGCATTCCACCGCCGATCAGCAGGGTGTCGACCCGCGGCAGCAGGTGGTCGATGACTCCGAGCTTGTCGGAGACCTTTGAGCCACCCAGCGCGACCGTGTACGGCCGGTCCGGGTTCCGGGTCAGGCGCTCCAGGACGTCCAGTTCGGTCGCGATGAGTTCCCCTGCGGCGCTCGGGAGCTCCTTGGCGAGCTCATAGACACTAGCCTGCTTGCGGTGCACGACCCCGAATCCGTCCGAGACGAACACATCGCCGAACGCCGCGAGCTTTCCGGCAAACGCGGCGCGCTCGGCAGCGTCCTTGCTGGTCTCCCCCGCGTTGAACCTGAGGTTCTCCAGGAGGGCGACCTCGCCGTCGGTCAGCCCTGCCACGGCATCCTTCGCACCCTGCCCGATCGTGTCGCTGGCGAAGGTCACCGGTTTGCCTAGGAGCTCGCTGAGGCGTTGGGCGACCGGTTGCAGACTGTATTGGGAGTCTGGGGAACCACCGGGGCGGCCGAGGTGCGAAACAATGATCACCTTGGCACCCTGGTTGATCACGGCGTTGAGCGTCGGCAGCGAGGCGCGGATCCGGCCGTCATCGGCGATCTTGCCGTCGCGCAACGGAACATTGAGATCACATCGGATGACGACGCGAGCCCCGGCCAGGGAGCCGAGCGATTCGAGGGTGCGGAGCGTCACTGAATGCCGGTTAGAGGCGTTCGGCTACGTACTCGGTGAGGTCGACGAGCCGGTTGGAATAACCCCACTCGTTGTCATACCACGCCGACAGCTTGACCTGGTTTCCGATCACCTTGAGCAGACCGGAGTCGAAGATGGCCGAGCTCGGGTCGCCGACGATGTCGCTGGAGACGATCTCGTCCTCGGTGTACTTCAAGATTCCGCGCATTGGGCCTTCGGCCGCAGCGCGGTACGCGGCCTTGATTTCATCGACGCTCGCGGACCGTGTCGCGGTGACGGTGAGGTCGGTGATGGAACCGGTTGGCACCGGAACCCGCAATGCGAAGCCGTCGAGCTTCCCGATGAGCTCCGGCAGGACCAGACCGATCGCCTTCGCCGCGCCGGTGCTGGTCGGCACGATATTGATCGCGGCGGCGCGGGCCCGGCGCATGTCCGCGTGCGGGCCGTCCTGGAGGTTCTGGTCTGCGGTGTACGCGTGAACGGTGGTCATCAACCCGCGCTCGATACCGAAGTTGTCCATGAACACCTTGGCCAGCGGGGCCAGGCAGTTGGTGGTGCATGACGCGTTAGAGATGATCGTGTGTGCCGCTGGGTCGTACAATTGCTCGTTCACGCCCATCACGAAGGTGGCGTCTTCTCCCTTGGCCGGTGCGGAGATGATGACCTTCTTTGCTCCCGCGGCGACGTGCTTGCGGGCGTCCTCGGCCTTGGTGAAGCGCCCGGTGGACTCGATGACGATGTCCACACCGAGCTCCCCCCAGCCCAGCTGCGCAGGGTCGCGCTCGGCGAGCACCTTGATTGGCTTGCCGTTGACGAGGATGCTGTCGCCCTCCAACCCGACGACGGCGTCCAGTCGACCGGCGACAGAGTCGTACTTGAGCAGATGGGCCAGCGCCTTGTTGTCGGTGAGGTCGTTGACGGCAACGATCTCAAGGTCACTGCCCTTGGCGAGGGCGGCTCGGAAATAGTTGCGGCCGATCCGGCCGAAACCGTTGATCCCGATCTTTACTGACACAAATAACTCCTGGTAGTTTCAGGCGCCGTCTAGCGCCGGGGTGGTGGGAGATGGAGAAGGGGTGGATGCCCCGCCGGGTCGCCGGGGCACCGCTTCCGCTACGACAGTAGCAGCAGCCCCGAGGTCTTTTCACGAGCGGTCTCGAAGCGCTTGTTCACGTCCGCCCAGTTGGTTACGTTCCAGAACGCCTTGACATAATCGGCCTTCACATTGCGGTAGTCCAGATAGAAGGCGTGCTCCCACATGTCGAG
The DNA here is from genome assembly GCA_039922875.1 of Microbacteriaceae bacterium. Classification (GTDB taxonomy): domain Bacteria; phylum Actinomycetota; class Actinomycetes; order Actinomycetales; family Microbacteriaceae; genus JBDTDV01. Next base: position 47,381 of record JBDTDV010000067.1, on the reverse strand, counting down.
CATCAGCAGCGGAATGCTGGCGGTTGCGAGGTTGCCCTGGTGATCGTACAGCTGCTCGATAATCAGCTTCCGACCCAGTGAGTCCCAGGCCAGGATCGACCAGCCGGAGCCCTGAATGCCCAGTGCCGACGCGGTGAAGTGGGCCCGGAACTTGTCAAACGAACCGAAGAACTCGTCGATTGCGGCGCCGAGCTCACCGGTGGGCTTGTCGCCACCGTCCGGAGACAGGTTGTTCCAGAAGACCGAGTGGTTGACGTGGCCGGCCAGGTTGAACGCCAGGTCCTTCTGCAACTTGTTGATGTTGGCGAGGTTGTCGGTGTCCCGGGCCTCGGCCAACTTGGTCAGCGCGGTGTTGGCACCATCGACATAGCCCTTGTGATGCTTGTCGTGGTGCAGTTCCATGATCGTCCCGCTGATGCTCGGCTCCAAAGCCGAGTAGTCATAGGGAAGTTCGGCGAGTGTGTAATCAGCCATGCTTATCTCCTCGTTAGATGCCCGGGCGCGAAGAGGCCGCGCCCGGTTTTGAGCGACGATTTCAGTCTACTCATCTGCCTCAATCGTCGAGGTCTGGCGGCAGATTCGCATCGGTTCCGGGCAGACCGAGCTCCACGGCGCGCTTGTCGGCCATCGCCAGCAGCCGTCGGATCCGGCCGGCGACAGCATCCTTGGTCATCGGCGGATCAGCGTGGTGGCCGAGCTCGTCGAGGCTGGAGTCCCGGAACCTCAACCGCAACTCCCCCGCGTAACGCAGATGATCCGGCACGTCTTCGCCGAGAATCTCCATGGCCCGCTCGACTCTGGCGCAGGCCGCCACGGCGGCCTGCGCCGAGCGCCGCAAGTTGGCATCGTCGAAGTTCACCAGGCGATTGGCGGTGGCGCGAACCTCGCGTCGTTGGCGTAGTTCGTCCCAATTGGTCGCACTGACCCTCGCACCCATGTGCACCAGCATCGCGGCGATCGCATCGCCGTCACGGATGACCACCCGATGCACGCCGCGAACCTCTCGCGCCTTCGCCGAAACTCCTAGCCGCCCGGCCGCACCGACCAGGGCCATCGCCGCCTCGTTCCCGGGGCAGGTGATCTCCAGCGCGGCGGAACGGCCCGGGTCGGTCAGGGAGCCGTGCGCCAGAAATGCGCCGCGCCACACTCCGCCGAGTTCATCCTTCGCACCGGTGGTCAGCCGATTCGGCAGGCCGCGGATCGCTCGGCGGCGGGCGTCGAGCAGCCCTGTCTGCCTGGCCAGGGTCTCCCCGCCGTCCAGAACTCGGACCAGATAGTGGCTGGTCCGGCGCAGACCGGACGCCGACACCACCGAAACATTGCTCTTCACGCCATACAGGTCGGTGAGATCCTTGCGTACCCGAAGCGCAAGTTCTGCGGTGTCAAGCTCGCTTTCCACCGCTATCCTGCCGGAGATCATGTGTAGACCGCCGGAGAACCGCAGGATCGTGGCCAGCTCGGCGGCGCGCACCGTTGTCTTGCTGACCTCGACTCGGGATAACTCTTCTTTGACGTCGGCGGTGAGTGCCACTGAACTTGTCCTACCTTCTCATTCGGCCGCACAGCGGCCACCGCTGTCTAGGCTATTCGCGGCCCAGATCGCGGTTCTTCACATTGACGACCACGCCGGGCAATCGTTCCAGTCGGCCGGCCAATTCGTCGGCGAGGGCGACGGAACGGTGTTTCCCCCCGGTGCAGCCTACAGCGATCGTGGCGTGACGCTTGTTTTCCCGCTGGTAACCGGCCAGCACCGGCTCCAGTGCGCGAGCATAGCCGTCGATGAACTCTGCAGCACCGGGTTGCCCCATCACGAAATTCTTGACCTCGTAATCCAGGCCGGTGTGATTGCGCAATTCCGGGATCCAGAACGGGTTCGGCAGGAACCTGGCGTCAGCGACCAGGTCCGCATCAGCGGGCAGCCCGTACTTGAAGCCGAAACTGAGAATCGTCACCTGGACCCCGGCGGTATCCTCGGTGGCGAATGTTTCGGTAATTGTGGTCGCCAACTGGTGGATGTTCAGTTCCGAGGTGTCGATGATCAGGTCGCTGGAGTCGCGCACCCCCTGCAGCCGCTCCCGTTCCGCCTCTATCCCGTCGAGCAGTGTGCCATCGCCCTGCAACGGGTGTGGTCGACGGACGGACTCGAAACGGCGCACCAGAACCGCGTCGGTGGCCTCCAAGAACACGACCCGAAGGTGGGTTCCCTTTTTTAGCGAAGGGATCATCGCCTGCAGATCGGAGAAGAAGTTCCGGCCACGGATGTCGACGACCGCGGCGATCCGGGGCAGCTTCGCGCCGGCTCGCCCGGCGAGGTCAACCAGGGGCCGCAACATCTGCGGAGGCAGATTATCCACCACGTACCAGTCCAGGTCCTCGAGGGCATTGGCGACAGTGGAACGACCGGCACCGGACATTCCCGTGACGATCAGCACCTCCTGCTGATCGGACTCCGTCGTCATGGTGCTGTGCCTTTGCTCTGGGCCGGTGTTCTGTGTTGACCCAGCCTACCTATTTGCGAGCCCATCGTGGATGGCGGCGGCCAAGGCCGGTCCCACGCCCTTTACCTGGATGATCTGCTCGACCGAGGCTTTGCGCAACTGGGCGACAGAGCCGAAGTGCCGCAGCAGCTCGGCCACCCGGGCCGGGCCGAGGCCCTGGATCTCGCCGAGTACGGAGGCGATATCCCGCTTGCGTCGGCTGCGCTGGTGGGTGATGGCGAACCGGTGTGCCTCGTCCCGGATGCGTTGGATCATGAACAGGGCGTCGCTGTTGCGGGGCAGGATCACCGGGTAGTCCGAGCCGGGAAGCCAGATCTCCTCGAGCCGCTTGGCGATACCGCACAACTGGATGCCCTGTACGCCCGAGGTGGTCAGCGCGCGGTACGCGGCCTGGACCTGCGGCTGACCACCGTCGACGATGAGGAGATTAGGCGGATACGCGAACTTCTTGTGGGTCTCGGTCCCCGAGCCCGACGACGAGTCGGCAGATCCAGGAGCGGCCGCCTGTGCCACCTGTTCCGCCTGCGGCCCCTGCGGCGCCAGGTAGGCCAGCCGTCTGGCGAGGACTTGGTAGATCGAGTCGGTGTCGTCTGTGGAGTCCGGCACGGTGAAGCGCCGGTATTGGTCCTTGCGGGGTAAGCCATCTTCGAAGACAACCATCGACGCGACGATGTTCGTACCGCCCAGGTGCGAGACATCGAAGCATTCCATCCGCAGCGGGGCCTCTGTCATGCCGAGGGCATCCCGGATATCCGTCAGGGCCTGGGATCGTGCCACGAAATCAGAGCTGCGGCGGGTCTTGTACAGCTTGAGCGCCTGCTTAGCGTTGAGTTCGACGGTGCGCGCCAGGGCGGCCTTCTCGCCTCGATGCGCGACCTTCAGGTTGACCCGGCCGACATTGGCCGCGGCCGAGGCCTCATGGCGCCGTTCGGTTAGCCAGACCTGCAGGTCTGCGGCCGCCTCGGGCAGCACCGGGACGATAACCTCCCGCGGCGGAGCGTTTTCGGTGTCGTAGGCGTACTGCAGCACCGTTTCGACCAACTCCTGCAGCGGGAGGTCGAGCTCCTTGTCCACCACCCAGCCGCGGACGCCCCTGATTCTGCCGCCACGCACGATGAACTGCTGAACCGCCGCGGCGAGTTCATCGTCCGCGATACCGAACACGTCGGCGTCGACGTTCGCGGGCAGCACGACCGCGGTCTTCTCCATTGCCGCTTTCAGCGCTGCGATGCTGTCCCGATACCTGGCCGCCGACTCATAATCCTGTGTCGCGGCGGCCTGGGCCATTTTCTGGGTAATGGCGCGGATATGCGAGGTGTCGTTGCCTGCCATGAAGGAGACGAAGTCCTCGGCGACCGCCCGGTGTTCGGCCTTGGTCACCCTGCCGACACAGGGTGCCACGCATTTCCCGATGTCGCCGAGCAGACAGGGCCGCCCGGTCAGTTCCGCCCTGCGGTACACCCCGTCAGAGCAGCTGCGCATCGGGATGGCCTTCAAGACCAGGTCAAGGGTCTCCCGGATCGCCCAGACCTTGGTGTACGGTCCGAAATACCGAGCTCCGGAGATCTTCCGGTTCCGAGTCACCGCGACCCGCGGAACATCCTCGCCAAGGGTAACCACCAAATACGGGTAGGTTTTGTCGTCCCGGAACTGCACGTTGAACGGCGGGTCGAACTCCTTGATCCAGGTGAACTCCAGCTGCAGCGCCTCGTACTCGTTACCGACCACGGTCCATTCGACCGATGCCGCGGTGGTGACCATCTTCCGGGTGCGCTCGTGCAGGCTGGGCAGCGGCGCGAAATAGTTGCTCAGCCTGGCCCGCAGGTTCTTCGCCTTGCCGACGTAAAGGATGCGCCCGGTGGCATCCCGGAACCTATAAACACCTGGCTGGGTGGGGATCTCTCCGGTCTTGGGCCGGTAGCTGAGTGAATCCGACATAGTTGTCTGAGGTCTCGGCCGCTAACCGGCCAAGGCGGCTTGTGGACGTTCCTCGGCCAGAACCTGCCTGAGGAACAGGCCGGTGTAGCTTTTCCTCATCGTGGCGACCTGCTCGGGCGTTCCGGTTGCGATGACCTTGCCGCCCTTCGCACCGCCCTCGGGGCCGAGGTCGATTATCCAGTCCGCCGACTTGATCACATCGAGATTGTGCTCGATGACGATCACCGTGTTGCCCTTGTCGAGGAGGGCGCCTAGGACCAGCAGGAGCTTACGCACGTCTTCAAAATGCAGGCCGGTCGTCGGCTCGTCCAGAACGTAGACGCTGCGCCCATTCGAGCGACGCTGCAACTCGGTGGCCAGCTTCACCCGCTGTGCCTCGCCGCCGGAGAGCGTCGTCGCGCTCTGACCCAGCCGTACGTAACCGAGACCCACATCCACCAGAGTCTTCAGATAGCGGTGGATCGCCGAGATCGGCTCAAAGAACTCGGATGCTTCCACGATCGGCATGTCGAGCACCTCGGCGATATTCTTGCCCTTGTAGTGGATGGACAGCGTGTCCCGGTTGTACCGCGCTCCCCCGCACACCTCGCATGCCACATAGACGTCCGGCAGAAAATTCATCTCGATCTTCAGCGTGCCATCGCCGGAGCACGCCTCGCAACGGCCGCCCTTGACGTTGAAGCTGAATCGGCCGGGTAGGTAGCCTCGGGACTTTGCCTCCATGGTTTCCGAGAACAGGGTGCGGATCCGATCAAACACGCCGGTGTAGGTGGCTGGGTTCGAGCGCGGAGTGCGACCGATCGGCGCCTGGTCGACGTGGATGACCTTATCCAGGTTTTCGAGACCAGTAACGGTGCCGTGCTTTCCGGGAAGCTTCCTGGCTCCGTTCAACCGGTTGGCCAGGACCCGGTACAGGATGTCGTTGACCAAAGACGACTTCCCGGATCCGCTGACCCCGGTGACCGCGACGAAGGTGCCGAGCGGAAAGTCGACGGTCACGTTCTTCAGGTTGTTGGCCCTGGCGCCGGTCACCCTGATCTGGCGCTGCGGGTCCACCGGCCTTCGGTGCTCCGGTATCGGGATGGATTTGCGGCCGGAAAGGTAGTCGGCGGTCAGCGATTCAGTGTTGGGCAACAGGTCTTCATAGGTACCGGAGTGCACCACTCGGCCGCCGTTCACGCCGGCACCTGGACCGATATCGACGATCCAGTCGGCGGTTCTGATGGTGTCTTCATCATGTTCGACCACGATCAGGGTGTTGCCGAGGTCGCGCAGGGCGATCAGGGTCTGGATCAGGCGATGGTTGTCTCGCTGGTGCAGGCCGATACTCGGTTCGTCAAGTACATACAAGACGCCGGTGAGTCCGGAACCGATCTGGGTGGCCAGCCGGATCCGCTGCGCCTCGCCTCCGGACAGTGTCGCCGCGGCCCGCGCCAGATTGAGGTAGTTCAGACCGACCTGGATCAGGAAGTCCAGCCTGACCTTGATCTCCCGCAGTACCTGAGCGCCGATCTTCTGCTCCCGCTCGGTGAGCTCCAGCTTGTCCATGAAGGCACGCGCATCCGTCATGCTCAACTCCGCGACGTCGGCAATGCTGCGTTCATGCACCAGCACCGCCAAGACCTCAGGTTTCAGGCGCTTGCCATGGCAAACCGAACACGGCACCTCGCGGAGGTATTCGGCCCAGCGCTGGCGCTGGGTGTCGGTCTCGGCCTGTACAAACTGCCGTTCGATGTACGGCACGACACCCTCAAACCCGGAGGTGTAGCTCATCTCGCGGCCGTATCGGTTGCGCCATTTGACCTTGACCTCGAAATTGTCACCGCGCATCACGGCGTGTCTGACTTCGGGCTTCAGCTTCGACCACGGGGTGGACAAGGAGAAGCCGAGGTCACGAGCCAGCCCGTCGAGCAGTTTCTCGTAGTACTGGAACAAGCCCTTACCCTGGGTAGTCCAGGGCAGGATGACGCCTTCCGAGATGCTCTGACTCGGGTCCCCCAGCAGCAGGTCCTCGTCGACGGACATCCGGGTGCCGAGCCCTGAGCACTCCGGGCAGGCACCGAACGGGGCATTGAACGAGAAGGTGCGCGGCTCGATCTCGGTGAGCTGGATCGGGTGATTGTTCGGGCAGGAGAGCTTCTCGCTGAAGTTGCGCCAGGCGTCCGGCCCCTCCAGATCGACGAAGTTGATCTGAACCAGGCCATCGGTCAACCGAAGGGCGGTTTCCAGGGAGTCGGTCAATCGGCTGAGGATCTCCGGGCCGGCGACCAGCCGGTCGATGACGACGGAAATGTCATGCTTATATTGCTTTTTCAGCAGCGGGGGTTCGTTGAGCTGGATCTGCTTGCCGTCGACCAGGGCGCGGGAGTATCCGCTGGCAGCGAGCTCGGCGAACAGGTCGACGAACTCACCCTTCTTCTGGGAGATGACCGGGCTGACCACCTGATAGCGCACCCCGGCTTCGAGCTCCATCAACTGGTCGGCGATCTGCTGCACTGTCTGACGCTGGATGGGTTCGCCGCAGACGGGGCAGTGCGCAATGCCGATCCTGGCCCAGAGCAGCCGCATGTAGTCATAGATCTCGGTGATCGTTCCTACGGTCGAGCGCGGGTTGCGGTTCGTGGACTTCTGGTCGATCGAGACGGCCGGGCTCAGTCCTTCGATGAAGTCAACATCCGGGCGGTCGACCTGGCCCAGGAACTGCCTGGCATAGGCGGACAGGGATTCCACGTAGCGACGCTGGCCCTCGGCGAAGATCGTGTCGAACGCCAGTGACGACTTGCCAGAACCGGAAAGGCCGGTGAACACGATCAACGCATCCCGCGGGATTTCGAGATCGATGTTGTGCAAATTATGCACTCGAGCGCCGCGCACGCTGAGCTTTGCCTCGGACTTTACAGGAGAAACTGACACCAGAGAAGTCTATGCAGGCCCGCTGACATTCGGGTGCGGGCGGATTCGCACGGGCGCGCGCTGAGATCACAAATGGATCCCTCGACCGCTGAAGCGGTATCAGCGGAGGTGGCCCGCCTTCTCCATTTGGCGCAGCTCGCGTTTCAGATCGGCCAGCTCGTCCCGCAGCCGGGCGGCGAGTTCGAACTTGAGTTCCCCGGCTGCTTCGAGCATTTGACCGTTGAGATCGGCGATCAGCGCTTCTAGCTCATTGCCGCCGGCCGCTGCGATCCCTTCCCGGCGCAGATACGGTACCGGGCTCTTCTTACGCTGATCCCGCCCGGCCAGCATCGCCGCGGTATCGGCGCCCTCGCGAATCAGGATGTCCGTGATGTCGGCAATCCGCTTGCGCAGCGGGGTCGGATCGATGCCGTGCTCGGTGTTGTAGTCGACTTGCTTCTGCCTCCGGCGATTCGTCTCGTCGATAGCGCGTCGCATGGAGTCGGTGACCCGGTCGGCATACATATGCACCTGGCCCGAGACATTGCGGGCGGCGCGGCCGATCGTCTGGATCAGCGATGTGGATGAGCGCAGGAAGCCTTCCTTGTCGGCATCCAGGATTGCCACCAGGGACACCTCGGGCAGGTCGAGTCCCTCGCGAAGCAGATTGATCCCGACCAACACGTCGTACACCCCGGCGCGCAGCTCGGTGAGCAGTTCGACCCGGCGCAACGTATCGACATCCGAGTGCAAATAACGGACCCGGACGCCGGCATTGGCCAAGAAGTCGGTCAGCTCCTCGGCCATCTTCTTGGTCAGGGTCGTGACCAGCACGCGTTCGTTGCGCTCTGCGCGCAGCCTGATCTCCTCAAGCAGATCGTCGATCTGGCCCTTGGTCGGCTTGACGACGATTTCCGGGTCGATCAGCCCGGTCGGGCGGATGATCTGCTCCACCACCCCGTCGGCGATACCCATCTCGTATTTGCCAGGCGTGGCCGAGAGATAAACGGTTTGGCCGATCCGATCGGTGAACTCGTTCCACTTCAGCGGCCTGTTGTCCAGCGCGCTGGGCAGCCGGAAACCGTGTTCCACCAGGGTGCGCTTTCGGGAGGAGTCGCCCTCGTACATCGCGCCGATTTGGGGAACCGTGACGTGGGATTCGTCGATCACCACCAGGAAATCGTCTGGGAAGTAGTCCAGCAGACAGTGCGGGGCTTCGCCGGGCTGCCGGCCGTCGATGTGTCTGGAGTAGTTCTCGATTCCGGAGCAGAATCCGATCTGTTCCATCATCTCCAAGTCGAACGTGGTGCGCATCCTCAGCCGCTGGGCCTCCAAGAGCTTGTTTTGCCGCTCGAGCTCCTCCAGGCGTTCCGCCAGTTCGATTTTGATTGTTCCGATCGCGCGCTTCATCGTCTCGGGGCTGGCCGCGTAGTGGGTGGCCGGGAATACCGACACCGCCTCCAGTCGCTTGAGGACTTCGCCGGTCAGCGGATGCAGGGCATACAGCGCCTCGACCTCATCGCCGAACATCTCGATCCGGATCGCGTGTTCCTCATACATCGGGATGATCTCGACGGTGTCGCCTCTGACCCGGAATTTTCCGCGGGAGAAATCGACGTCGTTGCGCTGGTACTGCATAGCCACGAAGCCCCGGATCAGCTGGTCCCGACTGATCCGTTGGCCTACCTGGATCGCCACCATCGCGTCGAGGTACTCTTCGGCTGCCCCCAGACCGTAGATGCAGGACACCGTTGAGACGACCACGACGTCACGCCGGCTCAGCAGCGAGTTCGTGGTGGAGTGCCTCAGCCGCTCGACCTCCGAGTTGATCGACGAGTCCTTCTCGATGAAGGTGTCGGTCTGTGGAACGTAGGCTTCGGGCTGGTAGTAGTCGTAGTACGACACGAAATACTCGACTGCGTTGCGCGGCATCAGCTCCCGGAACTCGTTCGCGAGCTGCGCCGCGAGCGTCTTGTTGTGCGAGAGCACCAGGGTCGGCCGCTGAACCGCCTCGATCAACCACGCGGTGGTGGCCGATTTGCCGGTGCCGGTGGCGCCGAGGAGCACGACGTTGGTCTCGCCTGCGTTGATCCGGGCGGCCAGGTCGGCAATCGCGGTCGGCTGATCCCCGCTGGGCGTGTAGTCGCTGATGACCTCGAAGCGGTGAACGGCGCGGGTTGCTTCCATGCAATCAAGTTTAGGCAGCACCGCTGACACGGTCCCACACCGCATCGGCCTGCGCGAGGGTGTCGGAAACGCTGCCGTTCGCGTCGATGACCACGTCGGCGACGGCGAGGCGTTCGGCATCGTCGGCCTGTGATCTGATCCGGAGCGTGGCATCCCGCACGCTCAGCCCGCGTAGCGTCACCAGGCGATCGATTCTTCGCTGCTCGTCTGCGTGCACGACCACGATGAGATCAAACGGATGGTCGACCGCCGCTTCGACCAGAAGCGGTACGTCGTAGACGACGACGGCGGCGGGATCCGCGCAGACGGCGGTAGCGATCCGCTCTTCGGAGAGCCGACGCACGGCAGGATGCACGATGGCGTTCAGACGTGCCCGCTTGGCCGCATCGGCGAAGACGATGGCTCCCAGCGCGCCACGATCCAGGCTGCCGTCCTCACGCAGCAGCTGAGCGCCGAAGGCGTCGGCGATTGCGGCCAGGGCCGGTGTTCCCGGTGCGACCGCTTCTCTGGCCAGCTCATCGGCATCGACCACGACCGCGCCATGTTCCTCGAACCGGGCAGCGACGGTCGACTTTCCGGAGGCGATGCCGCCGGTCAGTCCGATGAGGTACACCTCGCCATGCTAATACGTGAGACGGCCGGACCCGTCTGGGTCCGGCCGTCTGCTATCGATGACTTGTGTGGTTAGTTGTTTCCGGACAGCTTGGCGCGCAGTGCGGCAAGTGATTCGTCGTCGGCCAGGCGACCGCCGCCGGTGCTGTCGTTTACGAACGAAGAGCTCGCGGTGGAGGTCCGGGAGTCGGCCGCGGCCTCTTCCAGCCCCTTGGCCACCTGCTTCTTGTGCGCCTCCCAGCGAGCCTGTGCCGCCGCGTAGTCCAGTTCCCACTTCTCGCGCTGGGCCTCGAAGCCTTCGCGCCATTCGTTGGTTTCCGGGTCGAAGCCTTCCGGATACTTGTAGTTGCCTTGCTCGTCGTACTCGGTGAGCATGCCGTACAGCGCCGGGTCGAACTCGGTACCATCCGGGTCGACACCCTCATTGGCCTGCTTGAGGCTCAGCGAAATCCGGCGGCGCTCGAGATCGATGTCGATGACCTTGACAAAGACCTCCTCGCCGACGGACACGACCTGCTCGGCCAGCTCGACGTGCTTGCTGGAGAGCTCGGAAATGTGCACCAGGCCCTCGATGCCGTCGGCCACCCGCACGAACGCGCCGAACGGCACCAGCTTGGTGACCTTGCCCGGTGCGACCTGGCCGATCGCGTGAGTGCGAGCGAAGACCTGCCACGGGTCTTCCTGAGTCGCCTTGAGAGACAGCGAGACCCTCTCGCGCTCCAGATCGACCTCGAGGATCTCGACGGTGACTTCTTGGCCGACCTCGACGACCTCGCTGGCGTGCTCAATGTGCTTCCAGCTGAGTTCGGAGACATGCACCAGGCCGTCGACCCCGCCCAGATCGACGAAGGCGCCGAAGTTGACGATCGAGGAGACGATGCCCTTGCGGATCTGGCCCTTGGCCAGATTGTTCAGGAACGACGTGCGGGTGGCCGACTGGGTCTCTTCCAGCAGTGCCCGGCGGGACAGCACGACATTGTTGCGGTTCTTGTCGAGCTCCAGGATCTTCGCCTCGATCTCCTGGCCGAGGTACGGCGTGAGGTCGCGCACCCGGCGCAACTCGATCAGGGATGCAGGCAGGAACCCACGCAGTCCGATGTCCACGATCAACCCGCCCTTGACGACCTCGATGACCGTACCGGTGACGACGCCCTCGGCGTCCTTGATCTTCTCGACGTCTCCCCAGGCCCGCTCGTACTGGGCGCGCTTCTTGGAGAGGATCAGGCGACCCTCTTTGTCTTCCTTCTGCAGGACCAGCGCCTCGACGCTGTCACCGACCTGGACGACCTCACTCGGGTCGACGTCGTGCTTGATGGAAAGTTCACGGGACGGGATGACACCCTCGGTCTTGTAGCCGACGTCGAGGAGAACCTCGTCCCGGTCGATCTTGACGACGGTACCCTCGATGAGGTCCCCGTCGTTGAAGAACTTCAGCGTCTTTTCGACCGCGGCGAGAAAGTCTTCAGCAGATCCGATGTCGTTGATGGCGACCTGCTTGGGTGCCTTGTCGGTCGTTGCGATTGTCATGTAGTTATTGCTCCAGGATGGACATACTTTGGGCCACGTGGTAGTCAACGGGATGATAATTCGAAGTTGATTTGCGCGCGGCAAACGGATGGGACATCACAAATGTGACATTCCATCCTAACCGGTGCTACCCGGCGACGTCTACCGGCTGCCGAGACTCACTTAATGTGCTCGCGTAATGGGGTGCGTGCCTCATTTGCTAATTGCTCGCGAAATGCCGGGACTTCGTGTGAGTGCTGCGATGTGCTTGGCGGATGGGTCAGTCATTGTCGATGAGCGCGCGTCGAGAGATCACGAAGAAGCACGCGGCAGAGTATGCGAGAGCGCCGAAGAAGGCCAAAGGGGTGATGCTGGATCAGCTGGTCGCCACGACGGGTTGGTCGCGGGCGAACGCCAGGCGCGCATTGACTATGGCGTTGAAGCGGAAGGGCCCGGCGAAGGCAGTCAAACGCAAGCCGCGGTCGCGGACGTATGGGTATGACACTCTCAAGCTGCTGATCCAGGTCTGGAACCTCGCGGGCCGGCCCTCGGGTAAGTATCTGGCGGCAACGATGCCGATCTGGCTGCCCAAGCTGGAGCAGCGCCACGAGCTCGATGCGAAGCGGCTCAACGATCAGACGCGCGCGCAGTTGCTGGCCGTGTCCGGGGCGACGATCGACCGGATGCTGAAGCCCACCCGCGTCGGCACTCAGTTGGTCGGACTATCCGGGACGAAACCCGGCCCGTTGCTGCGGAACTCGATCCAGGTCCGCAAGGCCGGCGACGAACACGAGCAAGCTCCCGGGTTCGTGGAAGCAGACCTGGTGCTGCACTGCGGACCGAGCTTGCAGGGCGAGTTCGTGCACTCGTTGACCGTGACGGACGTGTTCACCGGCTGGACGGAGAACGTGGCATTGCGAAACGGCGCGCACCGGTGGGTGATCGAGGCGATGACCGCAATCGAGGCCCGGCTGCCGTTCCCGCTCGTGGGCCTGGACACCGATAACGGCGGTGAATTCATTAACCATGCGCTGATCAAATGGGCCGGGGACCGCGACTTGTTCTTCACCAGATCCAGGCCTTACAAGTCCAATGACAACGCACACGTCGAGCAGAAGAACGGTGACGTGGTGCGCCGTCACGCGTTCCACTACCGGTATGACACGGCGCTGGAATTGCAGCTGCTGGGCGAGCTCTATGCACTCGTGCGGGTGCGGTTGAACATGTTCACCGCGACAACGAAAGCCATCGACTGGCGATCAAACAAGCACGGCAAGAAAACCCGGGTCTATGACAAACCCCGCACCCCATACCAGCGAGTCCTCGACTCCGGAGCCATGACTTCGCAACGCGCAGCCGCACTCGTCCGACTATTCGATGACACAAACCCGGCCCAACTCACCCGGCAGATCACAGCCATCCAAACCCGCCTGATCGCTCTCGCGAAAGACAAAACCGAAGCCCTCACCGCCAGCATTTCGCGAGCAAATATACGTGAGGCACCAGATCAGATTTCACGAGCATCTTGACATGAGGCACTACGCCGGCCTCGGCCCGTCGCGTTCTGCGGGTGAGCGTATTTGCGCGCCGCACAGCGCGCCGATACCTGAATTCCCGAGTAAAATCACCGGTGCGATTTTAGAGGCGAATGCTACTGTTAATCGATGATTGAGGGGCGAAGCATGAGCGAGGACGCAGATACCGGCCGCGAAGCGGCTCTGGCGTCCAAGGTGCGCCGGGAGGTTCTGGAACTCCTGCTTGGTTCGGATCACCCGTTGAATGCCTCCGAGATTGCGGCAAAGGTCGGACTGCATGTGACAACGGCTCGCTTTCACCTGGAACATCTGGAAAACGCCAAACTGATCAGGCGACAGATCGACCGGGAGGGCCGCCGGGGCCGACCACCGATCACCTATGTCGCTGACCCCCGCGCCCGCGAGCAGGACACCACCCGCCAGCTCGCCCTGGTGCTGACCGATGCACTGTCGCGTGACGCTGACGGCGGCCGCGCCCGCGGCATCCTGGCCGGCGAGCATTGGGGTGACTCGTACGTCTCGGCTCTCGCCGGCGCACACGACGGCGATACCTCACAGCAGCTCGTGCGCGTTCTCGACCTCTTAGGCTTTGAACCGGAGGCGCGCACGCCGGAATCCGACGAGGACATCAGGCTTCTGTCCTGTCCATTCCGCGACATTGCGGTCGACCACCGCGAAGTGGTGTGCTCGATTCATCTGGGTCTGCTGTACGGGGCGATGGCCGGTTTCGGGCGCGATGCCGCGGACGTGAGCCTGAACCCCTTCGTCGAACCGGATGTCTGCGTCGTCCAGCTGCACCAACAGGCTGGTTAGTCTTTCGCCGCATCCTCGCCCAGTGCGTGCAGGGCGAGAGTCGAGTGCGCGTAGGCACCGCCTGCTCGCATCTCGGCAGCGACCCAGATCGCTTCCATGATCTCTTGGGAACTCGCGCCCTTGCGCTTGGCGAGCTTCGTGTGGCCGTTGATGCAGTAAGGGCACTGGGTCACATGGGCGACCGCGACCGCGATGAGTTGTTTGGTCTTTTCGTCCAGCGCTCCGTTTGCGAACACCTGTCGGCTGAATTGCTCGAACGCCTCGTGGGTTTCCGGAGCAAGCTCCTTGCGCCGGGCGGCCAATGCCGGTGTGGTGGGGTGGTAAACGGTCTCGCTCATCGTGCTTCCTTTCTCGCGATAGCAGGCATGCTGCTCACTCCAGGATATCTCTGGCTGGTGTTCGGCTATCGACGAAAGGTTGACTTGCATCGGTAGCTGCCGGACGATGGGGTCAAAGCGCGCAACCGGAGGTGCCAGATGGCGGACAGTTTCAAGGCTAAAGATCTTCTCGATGTCGACGGCGACACATACGAGATCTACCGGCTAGACAAGGTGCCGGGTGCCGCCCGGCTGCCGTACAGCTTGAAGGTGCTGTTGGAAGACCTGTTGCGTAACGAGGATGGCGTGCTGGTCACCGCGGATCAGGTCACCGCGCTGGCGCAATGGGACCCGGCCGCCGAGCATGGCGTGGAGATTCAGTACACACCGGCGCGCGTGCTGCTGCAGGATTTCACCGGGGTACCCTGCGTGGTCGACTTGGTCGCGATGCGCGACGCCATGGCGGCCTTCGACGGCGACCCGCAGAAGATCAACCCGTTGATCCCGTCCGAGCTGGTCATCGACCACTCCGTGATTGCGGATGCCTTCGGCACGCCACAGGCGGCAGCGATCAACTCTGATCTTGAATTCAGTCGAAACAAGGAGCGCTACCAACTGTTGCGTTGGGCGCAGCATGCCTTCGACGACTTCCTCGTAGTGCCGCCGGACACCGGGATCTGCCACCAGGTCAACCTGGAGTATCTGGCCAGGGTGGTCTTCACCAGGCCGAACACCGATGGCGGGCCCACCCAGGCTTATCCGGACACCCTGGTCGGCACCGACTCGCATACGCCGATGGTCAACGGCCTCGGTGTGCTCGGCTGGGGGGTCGGCGGGATCGAGGCGGAGGCCGCCATGCTCGGCCAACCGATGAGCATGCTGATCCCTCAGGTTCTGGGGCTCAAGCTGAGCGGGCGGCTCCCCGCCGGGGCAACCGCCACAGACTTGGTGCTTACCGTGGCCGAGTTGCTGCGCCATACCGGTGTCGTCGGCCAGTTCGTTGAGTTCTTCGGGCCGGGCGTGGCGAACATCCCGCTTGCCAACCGGGCGACGCTGGGCAACATGAGCCCCGAATACGGCTCGACCTGCGCGATCTTCCCGATCGACGATGAGACGCTGAAGTATCTGCGTCTGACCGGTCGCAGCGAGAAGCAGGTGCGGCTGGTCGAGGTGTATGCGAAAGCGCAGGGGCTCTGGCACGACCCGCAGCATGAGGCGGAATACTCCCGGGTACTGGAGTTGGACTTGGCCACCGTGGAACCGTCGATCGCCGGCCCGAAGCGGCCTCAGGATCGCATCCCGCTCTCCAACGCACGCTCTGTGGTCGGTGCCATTCTTACCGAGGGGTCTCGAGCGCCAGAGGAGCTCACCGGCCTCGATGAGGCATCTGCCGAGTCATTCCCGGCCAGCGACCCGATCGCCTTCGGCAGGATCGAAAGCGCGGAGGAGCCGATCGACCGAACCGAAAGGGCACCGTCCTACCCGTGGCTGTCGCAGCCGGTGTCGGTCGAACTGCCGGGCGGAAAGTCCGCGGTTATCGACAACGGGCACGTGGTCATCGCGGCAATCACCTCGTGCACGAACACCTCGAACCCATCGGTGATGATCGGTGCCGGGATCATGGCCAGGAACGCGATCGAACGCGGACTTAAATCCAAGCCCTGGGTCAAGACGTCCCTGGCACCGGGTTCCCGCGTGGTCACGGACTATTTCGACGCAGCCGGGCTCACCCCGTATCTGAACGGGTTGGGCTTCAACCTGGTCGGCTACGGCTGCACCACCTGCATCGGCAACTCCGGTCCGCTGATCCCCGCGGTCAGCTCAGCCGTCACCGGAAACCATCTCAATGTCAGCGCGGTGCTGTCCGGAAATCGCAACTTCGAGGGACGGATCCACGCCGAGACACAGATGAACTTCCTAGCCTCTCCGCCGCTCGTGATCGCCTATGCGCTGGCCGGCACGATGAACATCGATCTGATGACGGACCCGATCGGCCAGGACCCGGAGGGCGCTGCCGTCTATCTACGGGATATCTGGCCGAGCGAAGCCGAGGTCCAGTCCGTCGTGGACACCGTGGTGAAGTCCGACCTCTTCTCAGCCGGCTATGCCAATGTGTTCGAGGGTGATCACAACTGGCAGAGTCTGCCGATTCCAGAAGCCGATATGTTCGCCTGGGATGATTCGTCCAGCTATGTCCGGCATCCACCGTATTTCGACGGGATGCCCAGGGAGCCGGAACCGCTGCAGGACATCGAGGGCGCGCGAGTTCTTGCCATGCTCGGCGACTCGGTGACCACCGACCACATCTCCCCAGCCGGAGCCATCAAGCGCGACTCGCCCGCGGGCCGGTATCTGCGTGACCAGGGCGTTCAGCCCGGCGATTTCAACTCCTATGGTTCTCGCCGCGGCAACCATGAGGTGATGATTCGCGGCACGTTCGCGAACATTCGGTTGCGCAACCAGCTCGTTCCCGGCGTCGAGGGCGGCTTTACCCGGCATCTGCCCGACGGCGAACAACTGAGCATCTTCGACGCGGCGATGCGCTACGCCGAGGAGGCGGTGCCGCTGCTGGTCATCGCCGGCGCCGAATACGGATCGGGTTCGTCGCGGGACTGGGCTGCGAAAGGTACTCTGCTGCTGGGCGTCAAGGCGGTGTTGGCACAGTCCTATGAGCGCATCCACCGCTCGAATCTGATCGGGATGGGGGTGCTGCCGTTGCAATTCCTGCCCGGCCAGAGCGCCGCCGGTCTCGGCTTGACCGGGACCGAGACATACTCGGTGGTTGGGCTAGGCGGTGCGGCGGAGATCCCCGGCGAGGTGATGGTGAGTTTTGCCGACGGTGAGCGTGCCGGCGAGTTCCGGGCCGCCGTGCGGATTGATACGCCGGCTGAGGCGGCATATTTCCGGCACGGCGGCATCCTGCAATATGTGCTTCGTCAGCTGCTGGCCAGCTGAGCCATCTCCGCTTCGGCGTGATGCTGTTCGTGGGTGCCGGCCGGCTCGATCCGGATGATGATGGCCTTCGACACCGGCGTGTTGCTGCCCTCTGCCGTGCTGTCCAACGGGACCAGAGCATTCGCCTCGGGGAAGTACGCGGCGGCGCAGCCCCTGGCGGTCGGGTAGGAGACCGCCCTGAACTCTTTCAGCACCCGATCCGGCTGACCCGCCCACTCGCTGAACACGTCGATCGACTGGCCGTCGGCCAACCCGAGTTCGGCGAGATCGGCCGGGTTGATGAAGATCACCTTCCGGCCCTTCTTGATCCCGCGGTAACGGTCGTTCAGTCCGTAAATGGTGGTGTTGAACTGATCGTGGGAACGCAACGTCTGCAGGATCAGCCGTCCGGGCGGGCAGTCGATGTGCTCAAGGTGGTTCACCGTGATCATCGCCTTGCCGGTCGGAGTCGGGAAGGTCCTCGAATCTCTCGGTCCGTGCGGGAGTACGAATCCGCCATCCTGGCGAACCAGGGTGTTGTAGTCCGCGCAGCCGGGAACAACATGTGCGATGTGCTCCCTGATGGTGTCGTAATCCCGTTCGAAGCCGGCCCAGTCCACCTGGACCTTGTCGCCGAGCACCGCCCTGGCCAGCCGAGTGACGATCGAGATCTCGGACAACAGGCCAGGCGCCACCGGGTCGATCCGCCCGCGCGATGCGTGCACCGCGCAGACGGAGTCTTCTACCGAGATGAATTGTGGCCCGGATGCCTGCAGGTCAATCTCGGTGCGGCCCATCGTCGGCAGGATCAGCGCCTCGTCACCGATGACCGCGTGCGAGCGGTTCAGCTTGGTGGAGACCTGCACAGTGAGTTCGGTCTTCTGCATCGCGGCCTCGGCCGCTACGGAATCGGAGATCGCTGCGACCATGTTGCCGCCGACGGCAAACCAGACCTTGATGTCGCCGCGCTGCATGGCCCGGATGCCTTCGACCGCGTCCACGCCGATCTCGCGCGGCGGGTCGAAGTTGAACTCGGCCTGCAGCGCATCGAGGAATTCTGGCGGCATCTGTTCCCAGATCCCCATGGTCCGGTCGCCCTGCACATTGCTATGACCGCGGATCGGCGAGGCGCCGGCTCCTGGCTTGCCGATGTTGCCGCGCAGGAGCAGCAGATTGATGACTTCCTTGATGGTCGGGACGGCCTTCTTGTGCTGGGTGAGTCCCATGGCCCAGGTAATGATGACGTTATCGGCGGCCAGGTATCGAGCAGCGAGTTCGTCGATCTCGGCCGAGGTCAGACCGGTCGCCTCAAGCACCTCGCTCTCGTCGAGACTGGCCAGGTGGAGTGCGAACTCCTCCAGGCCCAGGCAATACCTGTCCAGGAACGCGTGGTCCAGGACCGTCCCGGGATGGGCGGCTTCCGCCTCGAGAACCCGCTTGGAGACGGCCTGCATCAGCGCCATATCTCCGCCGAGCCGGATCTTCAGGAACTGGTCGGCCAGGTCGGTCCCCTTGCCAATGACCCCGCGCACCCGCTGCGGGTTCTTGTACCGCAGCAGGCCGGCCTCCGGCATCGGGTTGATCGCGACGATTTTCGCTCCGGCCCGTTTGGCATCTTCCAGCGCGGTGAGCATGCGCGGGTGATTGGTACCGGGGTTCTGACCCATGATGATGATCAGATCGGACTTCTCGAAGTCATCGTAGAGGATGGTGGATTTGCCGACTCCGATGGTCTGGCCCATAGCCAGTCCGGTCGACTCATGGCACATATTCGAGCAGTCCGGCAAGTTATTGGTTCCGAACGCGCGCACGAACAGCTGATAGGCGAATGCCGTTTCGTTCGCGGTGCGACCGCTGGTGTAGAACGCTGCCTGATCGGGTGAGTCGAGGCCGTTCAGCTTCTCAGCGACCAGGGTGAAGGCGTCTTCCCAGCTGATCGGCTGATAGTGATCGGAGCCAGATGGTTTGTATACTGGCTCGACCAGTCTGCCCTGCATGCCCAGCCAGTACTCCGACTTGGTCAGCAGATCGGTTATGGAGTGCTCCGCCCAGAACGAGGTGGGGATGGTCAACGGTGTGGCCTCCCAGGTGACCGCCTTCGCACCGTTCTCGCAGAACTCGGCAACTTTTCGGTGGGATGGATCCGGCCACGCGCAACTCATGCAGTCGAAGCCGTCTTTTTGGTTCATCGAACCAAGCAGCTTGAGGCTCCGGCTGACGCCCATTTCCTTGAATGCGGGAACCATGGAGTGGGTCACACCCGGTATCCCTGCCGCGGCAACCTTCGGCTCAGAAACTTCGATGTCGTCGTCGGTCACGTCTGCGACCGGTGGTTTGCTCGTCATACTGCACTGCCTTCACTGATGAGATGTGTTGCGTTGGCCTGGTCGTCGACACGTTCCGCGCCGGAGTAGATCACCATTGAGTTTCCGCGCAGGAACCCGACCAGGGTCATTCCGAGTTCGGTGGCCAACTCGGCGGCAAGCGACGAGGGGGCCGACACCGCGGCCAGGAACGGGATTCCGGCCATGGATGCCTTTTGGGTCAATTCGAAGCTGGCGCGACCGGACACCATTAAGACTGTACCGCGCAACGGCACGCGGCCGGCTTGCAACGCCCAACCGACCACCTTGTCGACGGCGTTGTGTCTGCCGACGTCCTCGCGAAGCACGAGAAGTTCTCCGGTCTGCGCGTCGAACAGGCCGGCCGCGTGCAGTCCGCCGGTCTTGTCGAATACCGCCTGCTCGGCACGCAGCCGGTCGGGGAACGTCACCAGAACCGCCGGATTGATCCGAAGCGGGTCGGCCTGCACCTCGTAGGAGGAGCGGGTTCGCACCGCATCAATGCTGGCCTTGCCGCACAGCCCGCAGGAACTGGTCGTAAAAAAGGCCCGTTCCAGGCTCGGGTCCGGTGCCGGCACACCGGGGGCGAGCGTCAGATCCAAGACGTTGTAGGTGTTCAGGCCTTCTTCGGTCGCACCGGCACAGTACCGCGCCGCGTCGAGATCGTCGCGGTGGCTGATCACCCCTTCTGATACCAGGAACCCCGCAGCAAGTTCCACGTCGTGTCCCGGAGTGCGCATTGTAATGGCCAGCGATCGCCCGCCCACCCGGATTTCCAAGGGTTCTTCGACCGCCAGGAAGTCTTCGCGCGAGGCGCGACGATCCCCCACCGTCACTCGGGTAATCTGCCGCCTAGCCGTTATTCGTCCCACAGCCCATGCCTATCAGCTAATCCGAGCAGTAGCAAGGCCGTGGGAGGGCGCTGGATCGTGATGTTCTCCCAGCGGCGCAGAAAGTCCAGGGGCGCAGAAAGTTGTTTTCCAACAGCGCTCGAGACTGCAGAGAGTCCGAAGCGGGCCGGCGGGAGCGGAGCACGCCGGCGACAGGTAGAAACTTGCCAGGCGTTCCTGATACTTTTCATGAGAAAGATCATTTCTATTAGGTCGGAGAACCGCCATGAGCATCGCAGAACGTACTGCTGAAACAATCTGGGAGGGATCCCTCAACGCCGGCAAGGGAGCGATTACCGGGCACAGCGGAGCATTGGGCGAATTGCCGGTGACGTGGGCCGCGCGTACCGAACGCCCCGGTGGTAAGACCAGCCCGGAAGAGCTCGCCGCCGCCGCGCACTCGTCCTGCTATTCGATGGCGTTGTCGCTGTGCCTCGGTGAGCACAAGCTGACCCCGCAGAAGTTGACCGTTTCCTCGACGGTGACCTTGGACGCGGTAGATGGTGTGCCGACCGTGGTCTCCTCCGCACTCACCGTGAAGGCCATCGTGCCCGGACTGGAAGACAGCGACTTTCAGGCAATCATCGACCAGGCATCAGCGCTTTGCCCGATTTCGCGTCTGTTCGCCGGCACCACGATCACGGTCGACGCCACACTCGTGACGGAATAGGACACATCTTCGTGCCCGTTCCGGCATCCGATACTCCCACATCACCCGCGCTGTCCGTCTCGACAAACCTGGCCGGACTCACCGAGCTCGTCCCGATCAATCCGGCGAAGCTCGCTACCAAGCGGGTGTTGGAGGCACCAGGAGCCAGAATCGTGCTGATCGGATTCGACGCCGGTCAGGAATTGCGCGAGCATACTGCCGGCGCACCGATCCTGATTCAGGTGCTGACCGGTGCGGTCGAGATCGCGGTCGGTGGAACAGCCAGGGAATATCTGCCCGGCGGCCTCATCCACATTGCCGCCCGGGTTCCGCACGCACTTGTCGCGCGCGAACCGAGTCACGTTCTGCTCACCCTGCTTATCGCTGCCTGATCGGTTCGCTCGTGCTCTTCGACGCCATTGTTCTGGCCGGAGGCAGATCGTCTCGACTAGACGGGGTGCCGAAGGCCGAGTTCGTCGACGGCGGGCATACCCTCTTGGACCGCAGTCTTGCGGCGGTTCGCGACGCTGAAGACGTCGTGGTCGTGGGCACGGTGCTCACCGGCCGAGTCCCGGCGGCGGTGCGAATCACCAGGGAGTCCCCACCGTTCGGCGGCCCGGCGGCTGGAATCGCTGCCGGGATGGCCGCTCTTTCCGATCGGCCGAATGATCCAAACGGATTCACCGTAGTACTGGCCTGTGATATGCCCGGTGTCGCCGCCGCGGTGCCGGTTCTCCTAGCGAAGTTTCCCATCCCACCTGATGTGGACGGCGTCATCGCGGTGGAGGCCGGCCGCCGACAGCCGCTGGTCGCCGTCTACCGGAGCACCGCGTTGCGCGCCGCGATCGCTCTGAACCGGTCCCCTGCTGGTCTGAGCGGACTGCCGGTGTTCCGCCTGATCAACGGATTGAATCTGATTCCGGTCGTCGTCCCTGATGGATCGACGGCGGATGTCGACACCTGGGCGGATGCCGCCCGCTTGGGGTTGACCGAGCCAAAGCAATCCGGTTCATCCGAACCGTGACGAAAGGGAGACAGTATGGACAGCCGAAAAGATGATGATGAGGTTCTCGACACCTGGTCGAGGCGATTGGCCGAGGAACTGGATATCGGCGGATTAGACGTGGACATCCACGCGATTCTTGGGCTCGCCGGCCGGGCGGCGCACGCGGTGGCTCGGCCAGCCGCTCCGGTGACCACCTTCCTGGTCGGGTACGCGGCCGGCCGGGCCGCGGCAGGCCGGGCCGCGGCAGGCCCCGGTGCCGGCGACGGAGAAGATCCGGTGCAGGCGGCGACGGCCGTGGCGCTTCGGATGTGCCGCGACGCCCAATCGTCCGAAGACGGCCGGCCGGAGCAGCCCGCACGGTGACCAACACGTGGCACGATGTGCGGGCCCGAAGCTACCGGCTGCCGACGCGCCTGGCACCGGTTGAGGTGCCGCTGCCGGACGCGGTCGGGCGCACCCTTGCCGCAGACCTGCGCGCGCTGTGCGATGTGCCGCATTACGCTTCATCCGCCATGGACGGCTGGGCGGTGTCCGGCCCGGCGCCGTGGGTACTGGTCGCCGCTGACCGGCTCCAACCCGGTCAGGCCGCACCGATCGTAACCGGCGGCCACGTGCCCGAGCAGACCCACGGCATCCTGCGTAGCGAACACGGCGCTACCCGTGACGGCGTCTTGACCCCGACCGGGCAAGCCCGGCCAGACGAGCCGAAGCAGGCAGAGAACGTCCGCGCGGCAGGCGAGGAAGCGAGGCAGGCCGAGCTGGTACTCGCCTCGGGGACCCGGCTGAATCCGGCACAGGTGGCCGTTGCGGCGGTCTGCGGACACGACACCCTCTCCGTGCTGCCTAGGCCCGGGGTGAGTCTGATCCTCACCGGCGATGAGGTGGTGGAATCGGGTATCCCGGTGGCCGGCCGCGTTCGGGACAGCTTCGGCCCACAACTGCCGTCCTTCGTACGGATGCTCGGCGGCGACATCGTCAGTCGACATCGACTGGCCGACAACCTGGATCTGTTGGCCGAGACGATTTCAGCCGGAGCCGGCTCGGCTGACCTGGTGATCACCACCGGCGGCACCGGTCATTCTCGGGCCGATCATCTGCACCCGGCCCTGGCAAAGCTCGGCGCTACGCTGCTGGTCGACGGTATCGCGATGAGACCGGGTGCGCCGAGCCTGCTAGCTCGGCTGATCGACGGCCGGCTGCTGGTGGGGCTGCCGGGGAATCCCCTGGCAGCGATGATGGGCATGCTCACCCTGGTGCAGCCGCTATTGGCCGGATTGAGCGGCGCTGCCGAGCCGACGCTTCAGAGGGTCGTGGTTGCCCAGGATCTGCGCGGGACTCCGGGACGAAGCAGACTCAGCCCCTATCGGCTTGTCGGCCAGGCAGCGGTGCCGACCGGGCGTTCCGGTTCCGGGATGCTGCGCGGCCTGGCCGAAGCCGACGGGGTGCTGGTCTGCCCGCCGGCCGGGGTCGTCTCCGGCGACGAGGCAGACAGTCTGATCTTGCCTTGGACCGTTGGTTAGCCCAGCAGCGCGAAGCGGAGCGTGTCCAGGCCGACCCCGCCGATATCCAGCGCCCTCTTGTGGAACGCCTTGATGTCGAAAGCCGCGCCCTCGCGGGCCTGATACTCGTCGCGAAGCTGCTCCCAGATCCGTTGGCCAACCTTGTACGACGGTGCCTGCCCCGGCCAGCCGAGGTAGCGGTTGACTTCGAAGCGCACGAAACTGGCGTTCATGTTGACGTTCTTGCCCAGAAAGTCGAACGCGAATTCACCGGTCCAGGGGCCGGTGCCATCAGGAAGGGTCTTCTCCAGGTGTACCCCGATGTCCAGCACGACGCGTGCCGCGCGCATCCGTTGACCGTCGAGCATGCCCAGGCGGTCTGCCGGGTCGTTCAGATAACCCAACTGCTCCATCAGCCGCTCCGCGTACAGCGCCCACCCTTCGGCGTGTCCTGAGGTTCCAGCGGTTCGACGCCAGGTATTCAGGATGGCCTTGTTGTAGGTCGCCATTCCGATCTGCAGGTGGTGGCCGGGCACACCCTCGTGGTACACGGTGGTGAGTTCGCGCCAGGTGTCGAACTCGGTGATCCCCTCAGGCACACTCCACCACATTCGGCCGGGGCGCGAGAAGTCGTCCGCAGGGCCGGTGTAGTAGATGCCGCCCTCTTGAGTGGGTGCGATCATGCACTCCAGCCTCTTGACCTCATCCGGGATATCGAAATGCGTTTTGGACAATGCGGTGATGGCTGCGTCGCTGGTCTCTTGCATCCATTTCTGGAGTGCAGCGGTGCTGTGCAACTTGCGGGTTGGATCCTGGTCGAGGAACGCGACGGCTTCGGCGACGGAGGCGCCCGGCTTGATCTCTCGCGCGACAGATTCCTGCTCCGCCACCATTCGGCTGAGTTCCTCGATACCCCAGTCATAGGTCTCGTCGAGGTCGATCGTCGCGCCGAGGAAGTCACGTGAGGCCAGGGCGTACAGCTCGCGGCCCACAGCATCCTTAGCGGGGGCGTGCGGCGCGAGCTCATCGGCGAGGAACCGGGCCAGGTCGTCGTAGGCCTGCGCCGATTCCCTGGCACCGGCGGCCAGGTCGCGGTTCAGAGCCTCCGGCAACTCCTGCTCCCCCGCCCTGGCACCGTCGGCGAGACTGAAGAAGAACCCGGTCTGGGCCACTTGCTTCTTAGCCTGCGTCACGATCTCTGTCACCTGCCGGATCGCCGGGACGTTGCCGGCTGCGATCCCGGAGCGGAGGGTCTGAATGTAGCCGGCCATCGCAGCGGGAAGGTTATGCATCCGCTTGGCGATGTTGCTCCAGTCTTCGACGGAGGCGGTCGGCACCAGATCAAAGATGTCGCGCAACCCCTGCGCGGGGGACGCGATGACGTTCAGGTCGCGCTGTTCGAAGCCGGCCTCATGCTTGTCGATCGCCAGCTGAAGTTCGCGGGCGAGATCCATCTTGGTGATCTGGTCTACGTCGTCCATCGGCTCGGCGGCCTGAAGCGTCACTAACGTGCGCGCCGCGGCAGCTGCGGCGCGCAGCGCGCCCTCCGGCGAGTAGTCGGCGTACTCGCCGGCTCGACCGGGCCGGCCGAGGTAAACGTGGTACTCCGGAAAGAGCTCGAGCTCTGTGTCGACCCACTCCTCGGCTATCGCGTCGATGGGTGTCGGGGTGCGCTGCTCTGGATTTGTCATTCCTGGGTTTGTCATTCCTGGGTTCGTCATTCTTTCAGCTTATGGCGGGCGCGGGCCCGATCTTCGGGCATCAATGAGCCGCGGCATCCCAGTTCGGCCCACGGCCGATCTGGACATCCAGCGGCACCCGCAGCTGGGCCGCACCCGACATCCGGGCCGTCACTATCGCCTCCATCGCGTCCCACTCCCCCGGCGTGATCTCAAAGATGAGTTCGTCATGCACCTGTAACAGCATCCGGGATTCAAGGCCATCTCGCTTCATGTCGGCGCTGATGTTGACCATGGCGATCTTCAGAATGTCGGCGGCGGAGCCCTGGATAGGCGCGTTGAGTGCCGCGCGCTCAGCATTGTCGCGCAACACCCGATTGGCGCTGTTCAGATCGGCGAACGGGCGACGCCGGCCAAAGATCGTTTCGGTGTACCCGTCGACTCTGGCCTGCTCGACAACGTTGCGCAAGTAATCCCGTACGGCTCCAAAGCGGGCGAAGTAGTCGGCCATCAACTGTTTTGCCTCTGAGGTTTCGATCCTCAGCTGCTTGGATAAGCCGAACGCGCTCAGCCCGTAGGCCAAGCCGTAGGACATCGCTTTGACCTTCGTGCGCATAGCAGCAGAAACCTCAGCCGGTTCGACGCCGAAGATCCGGGACCCGACGAAGCGGTGCAGGTCTTCACCGTCTTTGAACGCCTGGATCAGTGCCGTGTCGCCGGAGAGGTGCGCCATGATCCGCATTTCGATCTGCGAGTAGTCGGCAGTGAGCAGGGTCTCGAACTGAGCTCCACACTGGAATGCGGAGCGGATCTGCCGGCCGACCTCGGTGCGCACGGGGATGTTCTGCAGATTCGGGTCATTCGAGGAGATCCGGCCGGTGCTGGTTCCGGTTTGATCGTAGGTGGTGTGTATCCGCCCGGCCGGATCGAGCGCTTTGTCGAGCGTTTCGACGATCTGCTTGAGTTTGATCGCGTCGCGATGCTGCAGTAGTAGCCCGAGAAACGGATGTGGATTGCGTTCTTGGAGGTCGGCCAACGATGCGGCATCGGTGGAGAACCCGGTCTTGGTGGAGCGGGTCCGGGGCATCCCTAATTCCTCGAACAGCACCTGTTGCAACTGCTTCGGGGAACCGAGGTTCACCTCGTGGCCGATTTCCGCGAACGCGCGGGTGGCGTAATCGGTCGATCGCGTGGTGAGGTCTTCGCGCAGTTCCGCGAGGATCGCCGCGTTCACGCTGACTCCGGCGAGCTCCATGTCGGCCAGCACCCGCACCAGCGGCAGTTCGATGGTGTCCAGTACCCGCCGGGTTCCGTCATCCAGGCCAACGGCCAGCGCCTCGGTGAGTCTCAGGACGTACCATGCCTCGGTTGCCGGGCTGGTCGGCTCCTGCTCGGGAACCAACTGATTCGGGTCGGCTTGCGGCAGCGTCTCACCGAGCACATCGTAGATCTGGTCGACGAGCGATTGCGGCGAGGTGCCCGGGTGCATCAGCCAGCCGGCCAGCTTCGTGTCGAAGGCGATTCCATTCGCTTCGATCCCGGCGCCCAACAGTGCCTTGAGTTGCGCTTTGGCACCGAACACGTGCTTCGGAGTGGCACCGGCCAGCCAGGCCTCCAAGGCGTGATAGTCCGGGCGGTCGGGAGCCCAGGGCACATACACGCAGTCGTCGGCGGTAGCCAGTCCGAAGCCGGTGATTCCGGAACGCGAATACTCCAGCTGCATGCCGATCGCCGCCGAGTTTGCCATGGCTCGATCCAGCCAGAGGGCCAACTCTTCGTCGACCATGGTCCGCACGGCGGGTACCTCCGGCTGGACCTGGTCCGAGGCGCCCGGTGCGTTGGCGCCGCCGGTCTCTGAGGTCTTCAGAACCCGCTCGAGCAGTGTCTTGAACTGGAGCTTTGCGAAAATCTCGCGGACCGCCGCCTCGTTGATCGGCATCCGGACCAGGTCGCCTGGCCCGACCGGCAGGTCGACATCGGCCACGAGGCGGTTCAGCTTGCGGTTGCGCACCGCGTTCTCTTTTTGCTCGCGAAGCTTCTGGCCGACAACCCCGGTTATCTCATCAGCGTGGGCCAGGACCTCATCCAGACTGCCGTATTTGGTGATCCACTTCACGGCGGTTTTCTCGCCGACCTTGTCGATCCCGATCAAGTTGTCGCTGGTCTCCCCGACCAGCGCGGCAATGTCTGGATACTGACGCGGTTCAACGCCGTAGCGCGCGAACACCGCGTCGGGGTCGTATCGTTTCAACTCGGAGACGCCGCGAGCGTTGGGGTATAGCAGGGTGACGTTGCCGTTGACCAGTTGGATGGCATCCCGATCGCCGGAGACGACGAGGACCTGGTAACCCTGGTCGTCGCCCTGCTTGGCCAGTGTGGCGAGGATATCGTCGGCCTCGTAGTCCTCCTTCGCGATCGTGGTGATGTTCATCGCGTGCAGCGCCTCCTCAAGCAGCGGAATCTGGCCGATGAATTCCGGCGGGGTGACCGTGCGGGTGCCCTTGTACTCCGGGTACTCGCGAGTGCGGAACGAGTAGCGCGAGATGTCGAACGCGACCGCGATGTGCGTGGGTTTCTCCTGGGCCAGGAGGTAGATCAGCATCGAGATAAAGCCGTGAATGGCGTTGGTGTGCTGTCCCTCCCGGTTCTGGAAACTGTCCAGCGGAAGGGCATAGAACGCCCGGAACGCCAAAGAATGGCCGTCGATGATCAGGAGGGTAGGCTTTTCGGAGTCCGACACAGGCCAAGCCTACAAGCGTCAACCGACATGAAGTCCGGGCCGGAGCAGGAGGGGTCCATGACCGAGCGAACGCAGAGTGCGCTGGAATATCTGCGGGCCTGTGGGGCCGGACCGCTGGCCAATCGGATGGGAATCGAGTTCGTCGAGTTCAGCATCGATAAGGTCGTGGCGACCATGCCCGTCGAAGGGAACACGCAGCCGGCCGGGCTGCTGCACGGCGGCGCGTATGTCGTGCTCGGCGAGTCACTGGGCTCGATGGCCGCCAATTTGCACGCCGGCCCCGGTCGGCTGGCCGTTGGGATCGAAATCAACGCAACGCACACCAGGAGCGCGACCTCTGGACTCGTCACCGGTGTGTGCACGCCGATCCATCTCGGCCGAACCTTGACCACGCACGAGATCGTCGTCTCCGACGATCAGGGTAGGCGTTGCTCGACGATCCGGATCACGAACCTCATCAAAGACCTTCCGCCGGATTCGGCGACTGAGCCTGTCGGAATCTGAGCCCGAGGTCACCGAAGTTCGCCGCCGGTCTCGTTCCGAGCGGGCCTCTTCTTACCGGTTACCGGCTACTTCTTGACGGAGAGCTGTTCGATGATCGCCTGCGAGACATCGTGCATGGTGAGTCGGCGATCCATGGATGCCTTCTGGATCCAGCGGAACGCCTCCGGCTCGGTCAGGCCCATCTTTTCGTTGAGCAGACCCTTGGCGCGGTCGACCAGTTTGCGGGTCTCGAACCGCTCCACGAGGTCGGAGACCTCGGCCTCGAGAGCGATGATCTGGGCATATCTGGCCAGTGCGATTTCGATGGCCGGCAGAAGGTCGTTCGGGGTGAAGGGCTTCACGACGTAGGCAAGTGCGCCCGCCTCCGTGGCTCGCTCGACGAGCTCCTTCTGACTGAACGCGGTGAGCAACACGACCGGTGCGATATGGCCCTTCGAGAGCCGCTCTGCGGCCGAGATCCCGTCGAGCTGCGGCATCTTGACATCCATCACAACCAGATCGGGCCGTAATTCGGTTGCCAGCGCGACAGCGGTCTCGCCGTCGCCGGCTTCTCCCACGACTTCGAAGCCGTTATCTCGTAGGATTTCGACGATATCGAGTCGAATCAGGGACTCATCCTCCGCAACGACGACTCGGCGGGGGGCGGATTGGGTTGTTTCCTGGTCACTCACGATGAAAGCCTACGGTATTCTTGAGGTCGTTGTTGTGCGCCGGTGTGGCGGAATGGCAGACGCGAAGCACTCAAAATGCTTTGTCTGAAAGGGCGTGTGGGTTCGAGTCCCACCACCGGCACAATGCGCAACCCCGCGAATCTGTCCTTCTCGGCCGGCGATTTGGAGCATCCTGCGGTTCCGGGGCAACGAGCATACGATGATGCTGTGAGCTGGTGATCATGCGCGTTCAGGGTGACGGTGCGCTAACCAGGGTGGCCGGAGGCGTTGTCCAAGGCACGCGCCACGGGGAAGCTCTCCTCTGGCGTGGCATTCCCTATGCCGCACCTCCGGTTGGTGCATTGCGCTTTCGTGCGCCGCAACCGGTACGGCCATGGGCTGGGATTCGCGACGCCAGCCGCTACGGCAACGTGGCGAGCCAGGCGTACCGGGGTCAGTTCAAGGGAGTCGGACCCGGGGTGCCCTCCGGTGAGGACTGCCTCACCGTGAACGTCCTGTCGACCGTGACAGCACGGCGCGATCGACGAGGACTTCCGGTCATGGTGTTCATTCACGGCGGGGGCTATAGCGCAGGCTCCTCGCAAGACTTCGCCGGTCAGGGCGTCGGTTTCGTTGACAGCGGCCGGGTCGTTTACGTCAGCTTCAACTACCGGCTCGGAGCCCTCGGCTATCTCGATTTCAGCCGCTACTCGACGCGGAAACGCCCGATCGAAAGCAATCTCGGCCTCCGCGACCAGATAGCCGTGCTGAAATGGGTGCACGAGAACATTCGCTCGTTCGGCGGCGACCCCCACAACGTCACAGTGTTCGGGGAATCCGCCGGCGGAAACGCGGTCACGACGCTGATGGCCACCCCATCCGCAGCCGGGCTGTTCGCCAGAGCAATTGCGCAAAGCGCACCGGCGAACGCCGTGTACGACCGGGATCAGGCGGCCGAATGGGCGCGCGAATACGTTGCGATACTCTCGAACGAGACGGCCGGCCAGTTCACCGATGCCGCGGGACTCCTGACCGCGGTCACTGCGGAGCACCTCGTCGAGGCGGCGCTCACCCTGCAATTGCGTACCCCGGATGCGTTTGCCGGCATGTTCTGTCTGGCACCGGTGGTCGACGGGGTCCTGCTTCCCGAACGACCCATCGACAGGTTCCGGGCTGGTCGTGCCCACCGGGTGCCGCTGATCATCGGAACCAACGACCGGGAAGGCTCAGTCTTTCGCGGCCGGGTGGATATCCTGCCGAAGTCCCCCGTCCGCATCCGCACGGTATTCGAACGGGCACCGGCGCGATCGCGCCCGGCGATGCAGCGCGCATACCCGGGGTTGCCGAACGTGCGCACCGCCGCGGACTTCGGCGGCGATTACGCATTCTGGTATCCAAGCACCAAGGTGGCTGACTTCCAGTCGAGGATCGCTGCGGTGCACGTCTACCGATTCGATATCGCGCCGCGTCTGGCGCGGGTGGCCGGCCTCGACGCGACACACGGCATGGAGATGCTGGCCCTGTTCGACCAGGGCGATGCCAGGATCGCCAGAGCGATGACGGCACTGGGCGGCCGCACCGCGTTCACCCAGGCAGGCGACCGGATGCGCGCATACTGGCTGGACTTCGCCTGCACCGGAACCCTGCCGGCCTCGTGGCCGGCGTACACCGAGCCGGGACGGCTGACCCTGGTCATCGACGAGGTCGATCATATCGACTCGGACCCGCGTCGGGACCGTCGGTTGGCCTGGGGTCCGTTTTTGCCGGACGTCTAACCGTCAGGACAAAATGTCCTTTGTCACGAACCGGGCGAGTGCAAACGCGCCGAACACCACGATATAGCCGGTCTGCAATACCGCGTTGTCGCCGAAGGAAACCCAGGACAACGGCTGGCGCAGCAGGTCCCCGAACCCGAACCAGTAGTGGCTGAACAGCCACGGGTGCAGCCAATCCAGTTGTGGCAGTGCGTCGAGCACCTGCGAGGTGATCGCAACGACGATGGTCGCGGCCATTGCGCCGACCGGAACATCGGTCAGGGTGGAGATGAACAGACCGATCGCCGACAGTCCGAGTAGTGAGACGGTGACGTAGCAGGCGACCAGGAGCAACCGGTACACCGCCTCACCGATTGCGATGGTGTCGCCGGACAAAGTGGTGACCGGCCCGACCGGGAATAGCGCGAACCCGATCCCCACCCCGGCGACGACGACGACGAGGGTGGCAGTGGCACAGAAGACCAGGGTGCCCAGATACTTCACCACCAGCAACCGAGCCCGACCGGCCGGCGCGACCAGCAGATACCGCAGGGTTCCGTGACCCGCCTCCCCGGAGACCGTGTCGCCGGCGACCACTCCGATGGTCAGCGGCAAGAAGAGTGGCGTCGAGACGACCAGGGCGGTGAACGCGACAAAGAGGCCGTTCTGCGTGATTTGATCCAGGAACTGCGGGCCACTGCCGGTCACCCGCGACGACGATGTCACCCGTACCGCAACGGCGATCAGGATCGGGATCGCCGCCAATGCGCACAGCAACGCCCAGGTTCGCCGCCTGCGGTAGAGCACGGAGATTTCGGATGCCAGTAGCGCGACCCCGACCGACGCTCCTGCCTCATTGGACAACATCGAACCCCTCCCCGGTCAGCGCAACGAACCGGTCTTCCAGGCTGGCGGGCTCGACAGAAAAGCCTCGGACCCTGACCTTGCCGTGCACAAGTGCCGCGACGATCTGTTCCGGCTTGGGGCCGTCGCCGGGCAGCGAGACGCTCACCTGATCACCGGTGAAGGATCGTTGTGCGCCCACGGTCAGACCGAGTCCGACCAGAACCGTGCGCGCTGCGTCGGTATCCGGCGTGGTCACCAGCACCGTCGCGCCGCCGCCCGCGCGTAACTGGGCGATGGTGCCCTGTGCGACCAGGCGCCCGGCGCTGAGCACTGCCGCGTGCGTGCAGACCTGTTCGATCTCGGCCAGGAGGTGACTGGATACGAACACGGTGGTGCCGTTCGCCGCCAACGACCGCACCAGGTTCCTCACCTCGCGGGTGCCCTGCGGGTCCAACCCGTTGGTCGGCTCGTCGAGAATCAACAGTTCGCGTGGCGCCAGCAGCGCATTAGCCAGGCCAAGGCGCTGTTTCATGCCGAGCGAGTACGCGCGCACCTTCTTGTCGGAAGCGTGATTGAGGCCGACCGTGCGCAGGGCCGCGCTGATCCTGGCTCGGCGGGTCCGCGCCAGCGCGTGTCGATCTGCGGTATCCAGGCGATGCAGATTGGCCGCACCGGAAAGGAACGGATAGAAGGCTGGTCCCTCGATCAACGCGCCGACCCGAGGAAGCACCTGAGTCAGGTTGGCCGGGACGTCGTGACCGAGCAACCTGACCTGACCGCTACTGGCGGCGGCCAGCCCGAGAATGACCCGGATCGTGGTGGTCTTGCCCGATCCGTTTGGGCCGAGGAATCCGAAAACCGAGCCGCGTGGCACGCGCAGGTCGATGCCCTTGACCGCGGTCTGCCGGCCGAATCGCTTGGTCAGCCCTAGCGTTTCAATGGCCAGTTCGGTCGTAACGGCGCCGGCACTCACCGAGCGGCGTTCGCGGCCAGCAACTGGTCCGCCGCAACAGCACCGGCGAATACGGACCCGTCGTCGGTAACCAGAATGTTCACCAGTGAGGTACGTACCAGCCGGCCCCCGGCGACAGCGGTGCTCATCTGGGTTAGCAATGGCGATTCGGCACGCTTGGCCGGCATGGACCCGGCCGGGAGCCTGATGACGGTATCCCAACCGGAACCGGATATCAGGTGCTGCGGCGGCGTCGCGACTTCGGCGTTTTGCTTTGGCGGCATTGCGGGCATGGACATTTTCTTGACGGTGGCACCCGGTGGCGGGCTGAACACGAACCGGTCAGCTGGCGGCTTCTCCAGGTTCAGCGACGTGAACGCGACCTGGAACGCCGGATCGTGCTGATCGCGAGCGTGTACCTCGACTCGCAACGGCAGCCCGGTCTCCGCATCCACAGCGATGGAAACGCTGTCCACCAGGGTGGTCGCGCTGCGCGGGTCTAGTACCAGCTGGTAGGCGCTGCGGCCGGCCACCGCGGTTTCCTCCGCCAGACTCACCTTCGTGTTCGGGTCGATGGCCGCCAGCACGCGCCGTGTCACTTCGGGCGGTGTGTGTGCGTCATCTTCGGGGAGGGTATCGGTGGCCGTTCGTGCCGGAAGACTGATCTGGGTGGCGGTATTGGATTTTGAGTCATAGGACCAGACGTCGCCACCGTTTCGCACCAGATCACGTTCGGCAAGGGTGTCCTGCACCTGAACGCGGGCTTTGGTCGGACCGTCGAGGAATACCCGCGCCGTGTGCGATCCGCTGAAAAGTTCCAGCAGCGCTGCGGCATCCGAATCTGAGGTCCCCTGATTCGAACTGGGTCCGGCCATCTTCGGCAGCTCCGGCAGTCCCAAATCGGAACTCTGCCGCACGATGCCGGACAGCGCCGGCACAGAACTCTGCTCGATCATGGTGACCACCTGCTCCGGCGTCTTTTTCGGCAAGGCGCTGGGGTTTTGCGCCGCGGCGATACCGACGGTCAGGACTCCTACCGCGATGACGGTAGGCACCGCCACGGACGGGAGCCATCCCAACCATTTCATGATTCGACAGTACCGGTGATCGCTGATCGGCGGGCTGCAAACTCGGTGTGAAAGGGGCTGTGCCGGTTGCTCAGAGTCTGACCGCGGGTCAGATCACGTCGCCGACCTTGTGCACCCGGATGTCGTTGGTGGTGCCGGGTATCCCGGGAGGGGAACCGGAGATGATGATGACCTTCTCTCCGTTGACGGCCCGGCCGGTTGACACCAAGACCTCATCCACCTGCGCCACCATCTGGTCGGTGTGGGTGACCCGGCTGACGACGAAGGATTCGACCCCCCAGTTCAACGCAAGCCGTCGGCGAATGGCCGGGTCCGGGGTGAATGCGAGGATCGGGATCCTGTTGCGCAACCGCGACATCCGCCTGACCGAGTCGCCGGATTCAGTGAACACACACAGGTACTTCGCCTCGACGAAATCGCCGACCTCGGCAGCTGCGGCGGTAATCGCACCGCCTTGGGTGTGCGGTTTCGTACCGATGGGCAGAATCCGCTCCAATCCGTGGATCTCGGTGGAGTCGATGATCCGCGCCATCGTCTCGACGGTGATCACCGGGAACTCACCGACGCTGGTCTCGCCGCTGAGCATGACCGCGTCGGTTCCGTCCAGCACCGCGTTGGCGCAGTCGGACGCCTCGGCGCGAGTAGGACGCGGGCTGGAGATCATCGATTCGAGGACCTGGGTGGCCACGATAACCGGTTTCGCCCAGCGCCTGGCCAGCTCCACGGCCTGCTTCTGCACAATCGGAACCGCCTCAAGCGGGAGCTCGACCCCCAGGTCGCCGCGGGCGACCATGATCGCGTCGAACGCGTCCACGATCGCCTCGAGGTTCTCAACGGCTTGTGGCTTCTCGATCTTCGCGATCACCGGGAGCCTGTGGCCCTCCTCGTCCATGATCTCGTGGACCCTGATGATGTCGTCAGCGCTGCGCACGAACGACAGTGCGATCATGTCGGCCCCCAGCCGCAGTCCCCAGCGCAGATCGGCCTCGTCTTTCTCGGACAGGGCGGGTACATTTACGGCCACCCCGGGCAGGTTGATGCCCTTGTTGTTCGAGATGGTGCCGGGTACCTCGACGGTGGTGGTGACGACGGGCCCGTCGACCGAGACCACCCGCAGTCCCACCTTGCCATCGTCGATCAGCAGCGGATCGCCCGCCTTCACATCGTCGGTCAGTCCCTTGAACGTGGTTGAGGCGATCTGGTTGGTTCCGACGATTTCCTGGGTGGTGATCTTGAAGGTATCACCCTCGTGAAGATCGTACGGTCCGTCCTGAAATTTGCCGAGCCGTATTTTTGGCCCCTGCAGATCGACCAGCACGGCGACGGCGCGACCGGAATCCTCGGCAGCCCGGCGCACTTGTGCGTAGACCGCCTCGTGGATCTCATAGCTGCCGTGGCTGAGGTTCATCCTGGCCACGTCGACTCCCGCGTCGATGATCGCCCGAATGTCCTCATAGGTCGAGGTGGCAGGACCGAGGGTAGCGACGATTTTCGCTCGTCTCATACGTTGAACTCCGAATTTCTGCGCCGTGTTGGCACGGCGCTGTGCTGCACCGTGCTGCCGAGGGTTACGCCGTGGCCTATCCGATCGAGATGGGACGGTCGGTCGGCTTGACGGGGAACGGCAATTGCGTCTCCCCTTCAAGATAGCGGTCGACGGCCGACGCTGCGGCCCGGCCCTCCGCGATCGCCCACACGATCAGTGACTGGCCGCGCCCGGCATCCCCGGCGATGAATACTCCGGGTTGGTCGCTCTGGTAGTCACCGCCACGGCCGAAGTTGCCTCGATCGTCCACCGGAAGACC
Organism: Microbacteriaceae bacterium; assembly: GCA_039922875.1. Taxonomy (GTDB): domain Bacteria; phylum Actinomycetota; class Actinomycetes; order Actinomycetales; family Microbacteriaceae; genus JBDTDV01. The sequence goes on along the minus strand of JBDTDV010000067.1, from coordinate 11,745 downwards.
GAGTTGATCGTGCACCTGAGCGGACTCGGGACCGCTGAAGCCGAGGGCGAGTAAGACTAGGTCGGCTGGAATCTCCCGCTCGGTTCCTGCCTTCGGCACCCGGCGTCCGTCCAGATACTCTGTTTCGGCGACCCGGATGGCGCGGACCTCGCCCACCTGATTGGCCAGGAATTCAATGGTCGAGGCGAGGTACTCCCGCTTGCCGCCCTCTTCGTGAGAACTTTGGACTTCGAAAAGAGTCGGGTTCGTCGGCCATGGTTGATGCGCGGGTCGTTCCGAGGGGGGCTGCAAGCCGATGGCGAGATTGGTCACCGACGCCGCCTGTTGCCGATGCGCCGTGCCGATGCAATCGGAACCGGTGTCTCCCCCCCCAAGGACGACGACATGTTTGCCCGCCGCGGTGATCTGGTCGGGGACCTGATCGCCGGCGCCGACCCGATTCTGCTCGACCAGGTATTCCATAGCGAAATGGACCCCGGGCAGATCGCGTCCTGGGATCGGCAGATCTCTGGGCACCATCGCGCCGGTCGCGACAATGACGGCGTCGAACCGGGCGCGCAGATCGCTCCAGCTGATGTCGACCCCGACCTCCACGCCGGGACGGAACCGGGTGCCTTCGGCCCGCATCTGATTCAGGCGCTGCTCGATGCTCTTCTTCTCGAGTTTGAAGTCGGGGATGCCGTACCGCAGCAGTCCCCCGATCCGGTCGTCCCGTTCGTAAACGGCAACGGTGTGTCCGGCCCTGGTCAGCTGCTGAGCCGCGGCGAGACCGGCCGGGCCTGACCCGACCACGGCTACGGTCTTGCCGGTGAGGCGCTCCGGCGGGTGCGGTTGTACCCAGCCGTTCTCCCAAGCCTGATCGATGATGGACACCTCGACCTGTTTAATGGTCACGGCCGGTTGGTTGATGCTGAGTACGCAGGCGGTCTCGCACGGGGCAGGGCAGAGTCGTCCGGTGAATTCGGGGAAGTTGTTCGTCGACAGCAGCCGCTCGGTGGCCTCCCGGCCCTCGCCGCGGCGCATCAGGTCGTTCCACTCCGGAATCAGGTTGCCCAGTGGGCAGCCCTGATGGCAGAACGGCACTCCACAATCCATACAACGTCCCGCCTGGCGGCGCAGCTGTTCCGGGTCGCCAGGCTCGTAGACCTCTTTCCAGTCCATCAGACGCACGGAGACCGGTCTGCGCTTCGGCAGCTCGCGCTCCGTCACCTTGAGGAAGCCCCTCGGATCAGCCACCGGTCACCTCCAATATTCTTTGCCAGACGACTGCACCGTCCGGGTCGATTCCCTCAACCTCGGCATCGTGCCGGAGGCCACGCACCGCCGCGAAGTCGTGCGGTAGCACCTTGACAAACCTGGACAGGGTGTGGTCGAGGTCGGCCAGCATCCGTTTCGCCAGCGCCGAACCGGTCTCGGTGGCGTGGCGCTGCAGCAGGTCGCGTACGATTTCGCGGTCGACGCTGTCCAGCGCGGACAAGGTCAGCTCGCCGCTGTCCAGTGCGTCCTGGTTTACGCGTTGCCGGTGTAATCGGTACACGTACGCGGTGCCACCGGACATCCCGGCGCCGAGATTTCGTCCCGTGCCGCCGAGGATCAACACCAGGCCACCGGTCATGTACTCCAGAGCGTGGTCACCGACCCCTTCGGCGACAGCGGTCGCCCCGGAATTTCGGACCATGAACCGTTCCCCGACGATGCCGCGGATGAACAGGCTGCCCGCGGTGGCGCCGTAGCCGATCACGTTGCCCGCGATCACGTTGCGTTCGGCAGGGTATACCGTGTTGCGATCCGGGCGCAGCACGAGCTGGCCCCCGGACAGGCCCTTGGCCACATAGTCGTTCGCGTCGCCCTCAAGTCGCAGCGTGATGCCGTTGGGCAGGAATGCGCCAAGCGACTGGCCAGCGGAGCCGGTCAGCGTGATGTCGATCGATCCGATCGGTAGCCCGTTCTCACCGAAGCGGGCGGTCACCTCGTGGCCGAGCATGGTGCCGACGGCGCGGTCGGTATTACGCACCGGAAGGGCGATGGCGACCTCCCCGCCGTGCTGAAGAACGTCACTGCTGAGCCGGATCAATTCGTTGTCGAAGTGTGCGGCCAACTGGTGGTCTTGACCGCGTTGGTTGCGTCGCGGCACGTCGTCGGCGAATTCCGGCCCGACCAGGATCGGCGTGAGGTCGAGGCCGGATGCCTTCCAATGATCGATGGCACCGCTTACGTTGAGCAGTTCCTTATGTCCCACCGCCTCGATCAAGGACCGGAAGCCCAGCTCGGCGAGGTACTCGCGCACCTCCTGCGCGAGGAACTCGAAGAAGTTGACCACGAATTCGGGTTTGCCGCTGAACCGGCTCCGCAGCACTGGGTTCTGTGTGGCGACACCGACCGGACAGGTGTCCAGATGGCATTTGCGCATCATGATGCAGCCGGACACCACCAGCGGCGCGGTGGCGAAGCCGAACTCTTCGGCGCCGAGCAGGGCGGCGACAATGACGTCGCGCCCGGTTTTCAGCTGACCATCGGCCTGAACTACCACCCGATCGCGCATCCCGTTGAGCATCAGGGTCTGCTGAGTCTCGGCCAGGCCGAGCTCCCACGGCGTTCCGGCATGTTTGAGCGAGTTCAGTGGGCTGGCTCCCGTTCCGCCGTCGTGCCCTGAAACCAGCACGACATCGGCCAGCGCTTTGGTGACCCCGGCGGCTACCGCGCCGATCCCGTTTTGGCTGACCAATTTGACGTGGATCCGGGCGGTCGGGTTGGCCCGCTTGAGATCATAAATGAGCTGTTTGAGGTCTTCGATCGAATAAATATCGTGGTGCGGAGGCGGCGAGATGAGCCCGACGCCCGCTGTGGCATGCCGGGTTCTGGCGATCCACGGGTAGACCTTGGTCGGCGGCAATTGCCCGCCCTCGCCAGGCTTGGCGCCCTGTGCCATTTTGATCTGGATGTCGTCGGCGCAGGTCAGATAGAGGCTGGTGACTCCGAACCTGCCGGATGCGACCTGCTTGATGGCGCTGCGTCGTTGCGGATCCAGCAGTCGCTCGACGTCTTCGCCGCCCTCACCGGTGTTGGACTTCGCGCCGAGACTGTTCATCGCGATGGCGAGGGTTTCGTGGGCCTCTTGGGAGATCGACCCGTAGCTCATCGCACCGGTGGAGAATCTCCGTACGATCGAGGAGACCGGCTCCACCTCGTCCAGCGGGACCGGCTGGCGCACACCCCGCTCCAGGGTGAACATGCCGCGGATGGTCATCAGCGTCTCGGCCTGGTCGTCGACGAGTTTGGTGTACTGGCGGAAGATGTCGTAACGGCGGGTGCGGGTGGAGTGCTGCAGCCGGAACACCGTGTCCGGGTTGAACAGGTGCGGAGCTTCCCCGCGCCGCCAGGAGTATTCACCTCCGGTGGCCAGGCGTTCGTGCGCCGTGACCGCGGCGACCTCCGGATAGGCGCTGGTGTGCCTGGCGAGATTTTCCGCCGCGATCACCTCGAGGCCCACGCCGCCGAGTTTCGTGGAGGTTCCGGTGAAGTACTCGTCGACGAACTCGTGACCCAAGCCGATCGCTTCGAAGGCCTGTGCTCCGGCATATGAGGAGACGGCGGAGATGCCCATCTTCGACATGACCTTCAGCACGCCCTTGCCCAGCGCCTTGATCAGGTTGTGCACCGCCTGTTCTGGGGTCAGACCGGTGATCATCCCGCGGCGGACCAGGTCCTCGCACGATTCCATCGCCAGGTACGGGTTCACTGCCGAGGCGCCGTAGCCGATCAGCAATGCGACGTGGTGCACCTCGCGTACGTCGCCGGCCTCGACGATCAGGCCGGCCTTCATCCGGTTTTCGGTGCGGATCAAGTGGTGATGCACCGCCGCCAGAAGGAGCAGCGAGGGGATCGGCGCGAGATCCTTGTTGGAATCCCGGTCGGACAGCACGATGAATTTGCTTCCGTTGGCGATGGCGGCGTCGACTTCGTCGCAAAGCGCCGCGATCCGATTGCGCATCGCGTCCGGACCCTCGTCGAACCGGTACAGGCCACGCAGGGTCACGGTTGTGCGGCCGGCGCCTGAGACGTGTGCCGCCGGCTCGAAATGCTCCAGTTTGGCGAGCTCGTCGTTGTCGATCACCGGAAAGTCCAGCACCACCTGGCGGGTGTGCTCGGGACCGGCCTCAAGTAGATTCCGTTCCGGGCCCAGCCCGGATGCCAGTGAGGTCACCACCGCCTCGCGAATCGCGTCGAGCGGTGGGTTGGTCACCTGGGCGAATTGCTGGGTGAAATAGTCAAACAGCAGCCGTGGTCGCGTGGCGAGCACGGCGATCGGCGTGTCGGTGCCCATTGCGCCCAGCGGCTCCGCACCATTGAGTGCCATCGGCATCAGCAGAGTGTTGAGCTCTTCTTGGGTGTATCCGAAGGTCCGTTGCCGCCGCGTGATCGATGCCGGGGTGTGCACGATGTGCTCGCGGTCCGGTAAGTCCTTGAGGTTGATTCTGCCGTGTGCCAGCCAGTCGCCCCAGGGCTTTGACGAGGACAGCTCCCGCTTGATCTCGTCGTCTTCGATCAGCCGACCCTGGACGGTGTCAACCAGGAACATCCGGCCAGGACGCAGCCGCCCCTTGCGGACGATCCGGCTGGGTTCGAACTCGAGCACGCCGATCTCGCTGGCCAACACCACCAACCCGTCGTCGGTGATCAGGTACCGGCCAGGACGCAGCCCGTTTCGGTCCAGAGTCGCTCCGACCAGGGAGCCGTCGGTGAAAATGATGGCCGCCGGGCCGTCCCACGGCTCCATCAGCATCGAGTGGTACTCGTAGAAGTCCCGGCGGGTGTCGTCGATCTCGGTCTGGTTCTCCCACGCTTCCGGGATCATCATCATCATCGCGTGCGGCAGTGACCGGCCGGAAAGGCTCAGCAGCTCGAGCACCTCGTCGAATGATGCGGAGTCGCTGCCCCCGGGGGTGACGATGGGCAGCAGCGGGGCGATGTCGCCGAGCAGGTCGCTGTGCAGCTGAGACTGCCTGGCCCGCATCCAGTTGCGGTTGCCCTGGATCGTGTTGATCTCGCCGTTGTGGGCGATGAACCGGAACGGCTGGGCCAGGGGCCAGGACGGGAACGTGTTCGTCGAGTATCGCGAGTGCACCAGGGCCAGCCGGGATGCGAAGCGATGGTCGGATAGGTCCGGGTAGAACGGCTCCAATTGCAAGGTGGTGACCATGCCCTTGTAGACCAGGGTCCGGCACGACAGCGAGTTCACGTAGACCTCGAGCTCGCGCTCGGCCTGCTTGCGCAACCGGAATGCTTGGCGGTCCAGCAGGATACCCGCATACGCGGCGCCGGTTTCGGTAACCCGTTCGCTGCTGACGAAAAGCTGTTCGATGACCGGCATCGCGGCCCTGGCCAGCGTGCCGATCTGCTCGGGCTGCACCGGGACCGTGCGCCAGCCGAGTACCCGCAGGCTCTCCGCCGCGGCAAGCTGTTCGATGCCGGCCTTGACCTGGGCGCGCGCGTCGTCATCGACGGGCAGGTAGAGGTTCCCGACGGCGTAGTGTCCGGCCGGAGGCAGTTCGAATTCGGTCACCGCGCGCAGGAAGAGGTCGGGAACCTGGGTGATGATGCCGGCCCCGTCACCGGTCCCAGCGTCCGAGCCGGTGGAGCCGCGGTGCTCCATATTCCGCAGCGCAGCCAGGGCGGTGTCGATGATGTCATGCCCGGCCGTGCCCCGCAGGGTCGCCACCATCGCCAGTCCGCAGGCGTCATGTTCGTTCGCGGGGTCGTACATGCCGACCCGGGGTACAGCGGAGCCGAAGCGGGAGAAAGTGGGTGTGGTCATCGTGTCACCGTCCTCACGGAAGAACTAACGAGGATGGGACGACGTCGGCCCTGAGGGAGAGGAGAAGTCCGCGATCGGTCCTGCCGATTCCGGGCTATGAGCTGCTAGGCGTACTGCGTGCTGTGCTACGACTTCGCACCGACGTCGCTCGTGGCTGTGGCTGCGTTCGGCCCGTGGGTCTCGACGGCGTCGTTACCGTAATCCTCATCATCCGGGTCGATGTCGTCAGAGTCTACCTCAGGTTCGGGGCTGTGCCATTCACGGCCGGGCCGGTACGGTGACGCTTCCAGGCCGGTGTGCCGGCGATTTTGCACAATGATCAGCACAATACCGATAGCAACGGCCGCGAATGCTGCCCAGACATTGCTGGGGATGGACAGGAAAGAGAACTCGCTCGGGTCGATCCTGATCGACTCGAGGTAGGACCGGCCGAGCCCGTACCAGATCAGGTAGACCCCGAACGCCTTGCCCCAGCGCAGCTGGAACTTGCGTTCGACGAGCAGGATCACGGCGATGCCAATCACATTCCAGATGATCTCGTACAGGAACAGCGGCTGGAACAAGGTCCCGGCAGGCAGCCCGACCGGAAAAGCGGGGTTGCTCTGCTCGATCTGCAGTCCCCAGGGTAGGTCGGTCGGCAGGCCGAAGAGCTCGTGGTTGAAGTAATTGCCCAGCCGTCCCATCGCCTGGGCCAGCAGCATTGCCGGGGCGAGCGCGTCGGCGAAGGACCAGAACTTGATGCCGGACAGCCGGCATCCGATATAGGCGCCGACTGCGCCGCCGATCAAGGCGCCGAAGATCGCGTTGCCACCCTCCCAGATGTACAGGACCTTCAGGAGGTCTGCACCGGGGAAGAAGTAGTCGTGCGGGTGGGTGAACACGTGGTAGAACCGGGCCACCACGATACCGAGCGGCACCGCCCACAGGATGATGTCAAGCACCACTCCCGGCTCGGCTCCCCGTTTGGTCAGTCGTCGGGAGGTCCAGACCGTTGCCGCGATGATGCCGGCGAGGATACACAGTGCGTAGATGTGGATCGTAAACGGTCCGAGCGTGAAACTGCTCCAATCGGGACTGGGCAGGCTTTGCTCCCAGCGGCTCAGTGCAAACACCCGTGACACACCTTTCCTGCCGTGATTTCCGTGGCCAACTCAGCCTAGTTTGTTCCGGCAGCGAGCTTACCGGCCAATTCGGCCAGTTGGGGCACTCCGCCATCTGACAGCGCCCGCACCAGGGCGGAGCCGACGATCGCCCCGTCGGCGTAACGGAGTACCTCGCGTACCTGATCGCCGGTGGAGATGCCGATACCCACGCAGGCGTTCACTGCGCCAGCGGTGCGGAGCCGGCCGACGAGGGTCCTGGCCGCGGCGTCGATATTCGAGCGAGCACCGGTGATTCCCATCGTCGAGACGGTGTAGACGAAGCCTCTGGAGTGGGCGACCGCCAGTCGCAGGCGTTCGTCCGAGGATGTTGGTGCGGCCAGGAAAATCCGGTCCAGCCCGGTCCGTTCGCTCGCGGCGAGCCAGTCTGCCGCACTGTCGGCGGTGACATCCGGGGTGATCAGCCCGGCGCCGCCGGAGGCGACCAGGGTGTCGGCGAACCGTTCCACGCCGAACTGGAGCACCGGGTTCCAGTAGGTCATCACCAGGATTGGCACCGGGACACGAGCGGCGATGGCCTCGATCGCGGTGAACACGTCCCGAACTCTGAAGCCGTTTTCCAGCGCCCGTTGGGTCGCCGCCTGGATCACCACGCCGTCCATTACCGGGTCGCTGTACGGCAGGCCGAGTTCGAGGATATCCACGCCGTTTTCGGCCAAGGCGACCGCGGCGTCGATGCTGGTCTGAAGGTCAGGGAAGCCGACCGGGAGATAGCCGATCAGGGCGCCGCTGCCGGCGTCGCGTCGCGCGGCGAGCACCGACTCGACGGGGCTGGTCAGTAGCGGAGACGGTGTTGCGCTCATGAGGCGGTGTCTTTCAGAAGATTGAAGTAGGTGCTGGCGGTCTCCACGTCTTTGTCACCGCGTCCGCTGAGATTGACCAGGATCAGCCCGTCTGGGCCGAGTTTCGTGCCGAGGTCGATCGCTCCGGCCAGCGCGTGTGCGGATTCGATGGCCGGGATGATGCCCTCGGTTTCACTGAGCAGCCGGAACGCGTCCATGGCCTGGGCATCGGTGATCGGAAGGTAGCTGGCCCGGCCGATGTCGGCGAGCCAGGCGTGCTCTGGGCCAACGCCCGGATAGTCCAGGCCCGCGGAAATGGAGTGGGACTCCAGGGTCTGCCCGTCCTCGTCCTGGAGCACGTAGGTTTTCATGCCGTGCAAAATTCCGGGCCGGCCCTGCCCGATGGTCGCTCCGTGTTTGCCGGTTTCGATACCGAAGCCGCCCGGCTCGAAGCCGTAAAGCGCGACCGACTCGTCGTCCAGAAAAGCATGGAAAATGCCGATGGCATTGGATCCGCCGCCCACGCACGCGGCGACGGCGTCCGGAAGTCGCCCGGTCAACTCGAGCACCTGGGCCCTGGCCTCCTGCCCGATCACCTTGTGGAAGTCACGCACCATGGATGGGAACGGGTGCGGCCCGTTGACCGTGCCGAGCAGGTAATGGGTGTTCTCGACGTTGGCGACCCAGTCCCGAAACGCCTCGTTGATCGCGTCCTTGAGGGTGCGGGATCCGGTGGTGACCGGTACCACGGTCGCCCCGAGCAGCCGCATCCTGGCCACATTGAGCGCCTGACGCTCGGTGTCGATCTCGCCCATGTATATGGTGCAGTCCATGCCGAACAGCGCAGCGGCGGTGGCCGTCGCGACCCCGTGCTGACCGGCGCCGGTCTCCGCGATCAGCCGGGTCTTGCCGAGCCTGCGAACCAGCAACGCCTGGCCGAGGACGTTGTTGATCTTGTGCGAACCGGTGTGGTTCAGGTCTTCGCGTTTGAGGATGACCCGGGCTCCCCCGGCGTGCTTGGCGAACCGCGGCACTTCGGTGATGATCGACGGCCGACCGGTGTAACTGGCGTTCAGAGCGTCGAGTTCCGCCTGAAAACTCGGGTCCTGCTTGGCCACTTCATACGCATCGGCCAGCTCATCGAGCGCGGCGATGAGGGATTCCGGCATGTATCTGCCGCCGTACTCGCCGTAGAACGGGCCGGTCTGATCGCGCAAGGACATCTATACCGCCAAAAACTCTGAGAGGGTGGAAATCGGGTCGCTGGTCACCAGCGCCTCGCCGACCAGCACCACGTCCGCGCCGGCAGCACGGTACTGCGCAACGTCGGCCGGGGAACGTACCGCTGATTCGGCAACCCGGATGATCCCGGATGGGATATGGTCGGCTAATTTGGCGAACAGTCCGCGGTCGAGTTCAAAGGTCTGCAGGTTGCGGGCGTTCACCCCGATCAGGTTAGCTCCGACATCAAGCGCCCGGGACAGCTCGTCGTCAGAGTGGGTCTCCACCAGCACGGCCATACCCAGCTCCGTGGCCAGCTGATGCAGGGAGAGCAAGGTCGCCTGATCCAGGGCCGCCACGATCAGCAGCACAATGTCGGCGCCTGCCGCGCGCGCCTCGAAGACTTGGTACCGGTCTGCGATGAAGTCCTTGCGCAACACCGGGATGGACACCGCCTCACTCACCGCCTGAAGATCGGCCAGAGATCCGTTGAATCGCCTACTCTCGGTGAGCACGCTGATCGCGCTGGCGCCGCCGGTCTGGTAGGAAACCGCCAGAGCCGCGGGGTCGGCGATAGTGGCGAGTTCGCCGCGAGACGGGCTGGCCCGCTTGACCTCGGCGATAATTTTGACCCGGTCGGCCGGACCGAGCAACTCGATCGCGTCCAGGGCGGGCGGCATTTCAAGCGCCGCCGCTTCGACCACCGACAACGGCCGCTGAAGCTGACGTTGCCGGGTGTCGGTCAGGGCGTCGGCGAGAAGTTCCGAAAGCACGCGGTCAGTGTTCTTTCGGCTGAAGTTTCGGGCCGCCGACGCCGTAGCCGAGCTTGCGCATGGTCCAACCGACGATCAAGCCGATCAGCGCCAGGCACCCGGACCCGACGACGACCCATGGCAACTCCAGATAGAAGGCGACGGTTCCGATGACGAAGCCGACGAGCATGATGATTACAGCCGTCCACGCGGCCGGAGAATGACCGTGGCCGGGATCCGCTGACTCAATACTCATATCTCTCCTGTTGTGCGTGACCAGTGTTGGTTCGGTCTGTCGAATTAGTCTAGCGGGATGCCGGTGGGCTGCCTGCCGTTGGATCCTCGCCGCGGCTAAGCTCGTCCCAGCTGTCGATTGCGGTATCTGAGATGTCGGCTTCGGACTCCGGCGCAAAGCGAACGGCTTGGTATTTGCGTGACGCGCTCGGCCAACGCCGGGTGGTCACCACCGCCGCGAGAGATCCGATGGCCAGGATGATGCCGGCCGCCAGTGCCACCGACGGCCAAATCGTCGACTCGATGGCCGCTACCAGTCGCGCGACCGCGCCGTCCCCTGCGACGCCGGTGACCGCAGTGATCTCGCTGATGCCCGAGTGCACCGGGTCTGCCATTGCGATGGCGGCGGCCAGGGCGACGCTTGCGCCCACGATGATCCCGAGCACTGCCAGAATCGCCCGGATCACCGGGCCGGCGATGGCTAGCGCGGCCACCAGCGCCAGTCCGGACAGCGCCAGCGCGGTCAGGGCGGGTGCTGCTGCTGATCCGGTGATCTCCACTGCGGCGGGATGCTCTGCGCTGGCCTCCAGTCGGAGCTGGTACCAGGGCTGGGTCACCGCGAGCAGCGCGAGCCCGGATCCGGCCAGGATCACCAGCATGACCGAGTATTTCAGGCGCCTCGCGGAACGCATCTCAGTGCACCCTCCGCATCGTGTTTGCCACGGCCACCGCCCGTAGTGGTGCCGCGGCCTTGTTCTGGGATTCCTGGAACTCGGATGCCGGGTCGGAGTCAGCCACAACACCACCGCCGGCTTGCACCATCGCCACCTGGTCGATGATGGTCGCGGTCCGGATGGCGATGGCGAGATCGGCGTCCCCCGCGAAGCCGAAGTAACCGACCACTCCGCCGTATACGCCGCGCTGGGCGGGCTCCAACTCGTCGATGATTTCCAGCGCTCGAGGCTTCGGGGCGCCGGAAAGCGTTCCGGCGGGGAAGGTGGCACGGAACACGTCAATCGCGTCGGCCCCTGGATTCAGATCGCCCTCGACCGAAGACACCAGGTGCATGATGTGGCTGAATCGTTCGACCCGCATGAACTCGGTCACCTCGACCGACGCTGGCACACAAACCTTAAGCAGGTCGTTCCGGGCGAGGTCGACCAGCATCAAATGTTCCGCGCGCTCCTTGGCATCTGAGCGCAGTGCCTCTTCGAGACCCGCATCCTCCTCTGGCGTGCCGCCGCGCGGCTTGGATCCGGCGATCGGATGGGTGAACACCCGGTTGTCCTGCACTTTCACCAGAGCTTCCGGGGACGAGCCGACGATGCTGTACCGTGCCCCGTCCACGGCGCTCAGGTTCAGCAAATACATGTATGGGCTCGGATTGAGGGTTCGCAGCACCCGGTAGACGTCGATCGGATCGGCCGGGCAGTCCAGCTCGAATCGTTGTGAAATGACTACCTGGAAGATGTCTCCGGCCCGGATGCGCTGCTGTGCCGTTTCGACCGCTCCGAGGAAGTCGGCTCGCTTGGTGCGCGACGTCGGCTCAGCCGCGACGCCCAGGTCGACCTCGGCCAGCCAGGCTTCAGAGGGCAACGCGAGCCGGCGTTGCATGGCGTCCAGCCGATCCTGGGCCTGATGCCACAGCGCATCGGCCGCCGGAGCGTCCGATTTGTCCGGGTTGTCCGCCAGGACGTTGGCGATCAGTTGCACCGTTCCCCGGGCGTGATCGATGACGACCAGATCGGCCACGAAACACAGTGCTTGGCCGGGGACCGGCA
>JBDTDV010000066.1:0-73009 GCA_039922875.1 Microbacteriaceae bacterium | reverse complement strand
CAGAGCGCATCCGTCCCCAGAACACCTGCATCAGATCCGGTCTAATGAAGATTGAGTACTTCGCCATCACAACACCCATCCATTAAGTGTTGCAATCACCGCTTGAACCCAAGGAACGTTCATCGGGCCGCATTTCATGCCGTCGTCGGCCTGCCGTCGGAGATGCATTTCCTCTCGGACTAGGTGTCCGCAGGGGAACCTTCAGCAAGACACCGCGATCGACTAGCCGATGGGCGGGCGCTGCGTGAGATCCGTCGCGATGGCCCTGATCTGCGACAGGACTGTTTTCACACTGATGCGCTCAAGTGTTTCTGGGCGAGCGAGGCAGTCGATGTATCGGCCGAGTCCGGGACGGGCGAGGGGGCGGAGGACCAATTCCGGGTGTTCGTGAAGGTCCGCCGTGTAGCGAGGCATCAGCGCGATGCAGCCGCTCGCGGCGACAACAGTGGCGGCGACGAGGAATTCGTTGATCCGGTGCAGAATGCGCGCTTCGGTGCCGCCAACGCCCGCGATTACCGTAATGGCGTGCTCGAGTGGGAATCCCTCCTGCACGGCCACCCATGCTTGATCATGGAGATCCGCGGGTTCGATCATGGCTTTCGCTGCCAGCCGATGATCGCGCCGGACCGCGATGTCTAGGGGCTCGAACAGGAGCGGTTCCACGCGCACTGACTCCGGCCACGGCGGACTGCCAACCAAGCGGTGCGCGATAACGAGGTCGAGGTCCGAGGTGAGCGGGGGGAACTGTTCCTGCGCCACGTCGAAGTCGCTCAGCCGAACGTGCGGCTGATCTGGGCCGCTCAACGCGTCAATCAGCGGACCGAAGATTGCCAAGCCTGCACTGTGAAAAGCTGCCACCGAGACGGTTCCCGACCGGTCGCCTTGAAAACGTGTCACCGCCTGCCCCGCACGCTCGAGTGCCACCTCCACGTCGACCGCCGCCGTCGCCAGAATCCGCCCAGCATCGGTAAGTGCCGTTCGCCTTCCGTCCTTGAACGTCAACGGGACGGGCGAGTGACGCTGCAAGGCGCTGATCTGCTGCGAGATTGATGACGGTGTCACGTGCAGGGCAAGGGCGACGGCGGCGATACTTTTGCGGTCCCCCAACTCTCTCAACGCGCGAAGCTGACCCAATTCCATAAGTCAAAACTAACCTATATTGTCTAAAATCCCTGTCTTGCCTTATTCATGGCTGAACCGGACGATGGAGGAGTGACTTCTTTGCTCGCCCGGTTCCGCGTCGATCTGCTCCTTCTTGTGGTCGCCGCCTCATGGGGATCGACGTACCTAGCGGCCAAAGAACTTGTCTCTCCAAGTTCGGTGGTGGCACTTTTGGCGCTACGTATGCTGCTCGCGGCGGCAATCATGACGGCAGTTGCGGCCGCTCGGCGAAACCGCGTGACCGCAGCGGAGCTACGCGTTGGTGTGATCCTCGGAATATTGCTGGCAGCAGTGTTCGCCTTCGAAACCTTCGGGATCGCCCACACCTCAGCTACGAATGCCGGACTCATCATCAGCCTGACCATCGTGTTCACCCCAATTCTCGAATCCGTCGTATCCGGTCGGTGTCTGCCCGGCAGGTTCTTCCTTGCGGCCATGATCGCCGTCGGCGGGGTCGTCCTCCTCACCGGCAACGGCGCATTTCGTCCGCCGACTCTCGGCGACTTACTGGTCCTCGTGGCAGCAATCGTGCGTGCCGTCCACGTCACGTCGATGCACAAACTCACGGCAAGCAGGCGGATGGACTCGCTTCACCTCACGACTGTGCAACTCTCAACATGCGCGGCGCTCTACACAACTACGTCCATGTTCTACGGGGACTCGATGCCGCACTTCCTCTCGCAGCTCGACCCTGCACGCAGAGTGCTCTTCCTCTATCTCGTACTCGCCTGTACGGTCTTCGCCTTCTTGGTGCAAACCTGGGCGGTGCGGCGCACCTCACCCTCAAGAGTCAGTCTCCTCCTCGGAAGCGAGCCCATCTGGGCCGCAATCATCGGAATCACGATCGCCCACGACACACTGGCTCTTCCTGGATACTGCGGTATCGCCCTCATCTTCGCGGGAACAGCGTGGGGTCGCTCTGTCGAGCAAAGCCACCGCCTCACTGTCCCCCCGCAGCTCAAAGTGAATCCCACAGAACAGACCTAGGCCAGCAGGGTGCTCCGCCAGTCCACCGGTGCTGATGGCCCTGCCAGTCCTCGCCATCTGGTTCAAAGCCGCAGTCGACCAGCGCTTGGGTGAACTCCCGCATGATGGTCGGGCGAGCTCGGATATCGAGCACAGCATCTCCGTCATCGGTCGGACGTATGGGTTCGCTTCCTCGCTCCCAGCACCACAACTGACCATCTGGCCGCCGACGAGGCACCAACCGCCTCGAACAATCCTCGCCACGGCAATAATCCCGCGCCACGATGCCTCCTGCTTCGCGGTCATGGCGGGCAACATTAGCGGCGCCATTCGATTCCATTCAAAAGTCCGAGCGCGCGACCATCCTCGCGCGGACGACTCCAGTCAACAAGGTCGGCAATCACCAGCCCCAGACCGACGGACTCGGAAGGCCGCTCCGCGACGCCATGAAGGCGGATATTCGGCGAGGCGGAGTCAACCAGCAGATTGTCGCGTAAGAATCCATCCAGATCGGCAGCCCCGATGTAACCCTCGAACTCACCAGCGACCGAGAGACCTGCACGCGGGTCGCTGATACCGGATGCCACAACTCTCGAGTCCGCAGCAATCTCGGCGATGTCAGCCACGTTCGCGGCAACATCTACACCATTTATCGCTGTGACTCACAAAGTCGTCGAGCGTCTCGCAACGAAGGTGTCTTCCAACCCATGGCTTTCGAAACACTTCAATTACGAGACAGTGTGATGCCACGGATCATCCGCAAGGGGAACCCCCTGCGGGCGGGCTTTCGGATGCGGGATGCAGGATTGACCGTTACGTTCCGGGAATGAGACTCCGCCGATCGGTCGTCCTGCTTTTGGCTGGATTCCTGATCCTGGGGTCTGAGTAGTAACGGAACGAAAACGCCCGCTAAGCCCGTATCGGTAAACGAGGGATTGTCGACGAGTTGCTTGAAGCAACAAAACTCCCCGATATCGCGTCGACAACTCGTGTTGCAAATCAATGTCGAGATACCCGTGGCCGCTCGGGTAATCGACATCACGAACCATATGTCCCGTCAACGCCGCGATCCGAGACACTAGCGGACGATACCGTTCCGTTACTACTCAGACCCCGGTCGCATCACGAAGCCTTCAACCGGGTTATCGGTCGGGCGTCGACTGGTAATCGCGTGGCTGGGGCAAGGCATTCACCGGCGGCTCTAGAAGCTATCTGTTCCCATCACCTGGTGCGTTTGTTGCTTTGTCAGGTGGCGGTGAGTTGGGTGTACATTCCGGCGGCGTAATGGCCGGGTAGGTTGCAGACCAATTCATACCGGCCTGGCTTCAGCGTGACACTTACCCAGCTTGAAGTGCCTGGCAGAATTCCCTGCCCCGCTCCATCTCCACAGGTGTTGGATGCCTCCCCCAGGCTTCCTGCTTCGTCGATCCTCGCGTCGCCACCAATTGGGCGTGTTCCCACAATTTGAGATTTGGCAAGGGGAAGCACAACCATTTCGTGGCTGATGCTGCCTTCGTTCGTGGCGAGGAAGGACACGGTCCCGTGTCGAACGGTGGCCCGGTCGGCGCTCAAGCGCATGGCGCCACCGAACATTTGCCCATTGTCTCCGCCCATCATGGACCCGCCCATGTCTGTCAGGGCGACCTTCACGACCATTCCAGAAAAGTTCGGCACCGAGCACGAGGACCCGGATAGGGATGCGGGCCTACCGGCGATGGACCCGCCTCCCAACACGCCCACCGCCACAAGGGACAGCCCGGCGAGGATCAGCGTGGCCAGAATCCCCACGATGACCTGCGCACCGGACGACCACTTTCTGACAGATATCATTCCGGCCGCCGAAGCGCGCCACGACGGGCGAGGTATTCGGTTTCATCGATCTCACCGCGGGCGAAACGCTCGTTCAGGATGCGCTCCGCGTCATGGTGCGAAGGGCGCATACCGGTCATTCCTTGGTCGGAGTGCGAACGCCGAAGAAGAACCACGATGACGGTGACCACGCCTCCCCAGAATAAGATCATCAGCACTGCCATTGCGATCCAGCCGGCAATTCCCCAACTGTCGCCACCCCATCCGTATCCATACATGCTCAAACCTCCATTTGTGTCAAACAACGTACCGCCCCGCGTGATCGTGAAATAGGGCCGTAGGTCCTCAGTGCGTGATGCTGTTCAGGCCTTCCATAGCTGACAGTGCGGCGAGCAGGTGTGTGTCGGCCTGGTCGGCGACGTTCTGAATTTCCGCGGAGGTGCTCAACTGGACCATGGTCTGAGCGTTGATCGCCTGCACGGTGGTGATTTTCGCTGACGGGGCTCGGCGGATGACAATGTTGCAGGGAAGCAGCAGCCCCATGTCGGGCTCGGCGGTGAGGGCTTGTTCGGCGAGGGCTGGGTTGCACGCTCCTAGGATCAGATAGTCGCCGAGTGTGTTGGCGCTTTCGCTGCCGAGTTTTGCTTCGAAGGTTGCATGAACATCGATTTCGGTCAGGACGCCGAACCCCTGGTTCGTCAGTTCCTGCCGCACTTTGGCGACTGCGTCCTCAAAGGGCAGCGTGACGGTGATGGTGTGTGCGTAGTTCATAGGGTTCTCCTTAGTGTTGTTCATAATTGGCGATTACGACTGGGATTAGGTTGCGTTGATGATTCCCATCATTCCGAGATCCTCATGGTCGAGGATGTGGCAGTGGTAGACGGTCTTGCCGGTGAAGTCGTCGAACGGGATCCGCACGCGAACGCTGGCGTTGGCTGGCACGTTGACGACGTCCTGCCAGAGGATCTCCTGCACGGTGGCACCGTCTTGCTCAACGATTTGCATGGGCCAGACGTGCAGGTGTACTGGGTGATCCATCGGGCTGGTGTTGGTCAGTGTCCATTCCTCGATGGAACCGCCTTGCACGATCGTGTCGACCCTGGCGTGGTCGAACTCTTTGCCATCGATGGTGAATGCCATCATGGTGTTTCCGCCGCCCATGCCCATTCCGCCCATGCCCATTCCGCCCGCGCCCATTCCGCCTGCTCCCATCCCCATAGCGAAAATCAACTCTCGTCGACCATCAACTGCTGACCTCCTCAAGTCTCGAGGCGACAGCTGAGGCGGCAATGCGGCGAAGGATGCGACAGGCGCTCCGGACACAACCAACGTGGCAAGGGTCGTGCTCGTGGCGGAGCCGCGTGTCCCGCCCATCATTCCCATGACGGTTCCCCGGTCAACCGGCAAGGTCTGAAACGTCGCCGTGCCGCTCAGGGTTGTCACCAGCAGGTCCGCACGATTTCCTGGGGTGAGGACAACCTCGGTTACGTCACGCGGCTGGGCGAATCGGCCGGAGTCGATCCCTAAGAGTTGCAGTTGTTGACCATCAAGTCGGAGCCGGAGATACCGTGACGCGCACGCGTTGATGATGCGCCACCGTTCACGCTCGCCCGGTAGAGCGTTCAGCTGCGGCAACGTTTGCCCGTTGACAAGCATCACGTTCCCTTCCCGTCCGATCATGCGGTCCATCGCACTCGGTGCGGGAATCGCCCCGGATGCATCAAAGCTGATGTCAGAAATCACCAAAACTCGCTCGCGAGAGACGGGGATCGGCTCGGGGTCCTCGACGATGATGGCGCCATACAACCCGCCGAATACTTGTGTGGCGACGTTGCCGTGATGGTGCGGGTGGTACCAGAACACACCGGGCGGATGATTCTCAGGCAACTGGTAGTCGTAGTCGAAAATGGCTCCGGGGTCGATGGAAACAAGAACGTTGTCGCTGTTGCCGTTTGGGGAGACGTGTAGTCCGTGGACGTGGAGGTTGGTGGGCTCTTTCAGCTGGTTCTCGACGGAAACCTTCACGCGGTCCCCGGGACGCACAACCCATGTTGGGCCCGGGAGTCCTCCGTTATATGTCAGTGCTGTTGTGTGATGTCCCGCGACCTGCACCGGTCCTTCGGCGGCCTTCAGTTTTAGCTGCAGAGCACCATTGACGCTGCGGAGCGCTTTCGGTTCCATCAAATGTTCCGCTGTCGTCGGAACGAATCGGGTATTTGCCTCCCAGAAGAGCCCGGTACCGCCGGCGAGTATGCCAGCCGTTCCCAAACCGCCAAGGATCAAGGCGTGTCGTCGAGTGATGGGCTGCATCAGCTACCGCCGCCCAGGACACGGATTCGCTCCTGGTATTCCTCCGTGGTCAAATCCCCTCGGGCATACCTCTCCTCCAGCAGCCGGCGCCCACTGCTGGGGGCCTGCGTGCCCTGCCCTCCACCGGTGCCTCGGCTCAAGCCGCCTCCGAGGAGACGCACCAAGAGAATTATCAGCAACACGACTCCAGCGGCGATGAGCACACCAAAGAACCATCCACCGCCGTCTATCCATGTTCCGTTCATCATGATTCGCGCACCTTCCTACAAATTTCGCGAGGCATCGACCCCGTCCAAGCCCGATGACGCCCCAGACGGCAATCACGAAACCACCGCCGACCAGCACAGCGGCCGCGATCGGTGCGGGCGTATCCAGCGTCCAACAGGGTCCTCGCGGCTCGAAGAGCAGTGCTGCGAGCAGCCACCAGTTGCACTACGACGAGTCCGGCGGCAAGTCGTCTCGTATTTGTCTCATCGATCGGGCTCAGGCTGCACCGATCCAGCGCTGTAGCCGGGATGTGCCGTACTCGTCTTTCTCCGTAGCGATCGTCTCCGTGGCGGTGTCGAAGTGGCCGAATGGTGCCTGTCCGGCGGCGAAGGTGACATCCACCCGGCCTGCGCGGTGGTTGCCGAACTCGACATAGCAGATACCGTTACCGTCGTAGGTTCGTGTGTTGTTGTCCGAGGTGATGTGCGCGCTGAGCGAATCCGCGACGACAGATGCCTGGCCTTCGGCGAATACTCCGGCCTTCGGGGTGCCGACACTGGTGACATCCCCGATCGCGTAGACATTCGGACGTGTGGTCTGCAGGGTCAACGGGTCGACGGGAACCCAACCATCAACGGTCAGACCCGATTCGCTGACTACGGTCGGCGCAACATGTTTGGGCACGCCGAGGAACAGATCGTAGGGCATCGTAGAATCGTCCGCGAACACCACTTCGTGCGCGTCCGGGTCCAGGCGGGTGATCATACGTTGAGGGTGCCATTCGATGCCGCGTTCTGCGAACGCGGCCAACAGCGCTTCGGAGGCTGCCGGCAATGGCGGGACCGGTGCTGGCATCGGCATCACCAGTGCGATCTCGGAGCCGGTGCGTAACCCTCGATCGGTCAGGTACTCGTGCATCAGCAGGGCTGTCTCACTCGGTGCTGGCGGGCACTTGAACGGTGCCGATGTGACACCGATGACCACACGACCGCCGCCGAAGCCGGCGAGCACGTCGCGAACCGCGAAAGCACCGGCGTTGGTGTAGTACTCGTGCCCGTCTTCGGTAAGGCCGGGTGTGGCCGACGGGTCCAGGTCGGCCCCGAGCGCGAGAACAAGGTAATCCGCTTCGTACACTCCGGAGTCGGTCTCGACACGCTTGTTCTGCGGGTCGATCGATAAAACCGTCGTACGCACGAATCGCACACCGGGCTTGTTGATTCGACTGTATGGGTGACTGACCTGAGTCGCGGTTTGCTTGCCGAACATGACATCCAGCTTGGAGAAGCCGAACACGAAATACTCGCGTCGGTCGATCAGCGTGATATCGATGCCGGTGCCGAAGCGTTCTGCCAGGCTGGCCGTGAGTTCCAGCCCTCCGAAGCCGGCACCCAATATCAGAACACGTGCTTTCATGTGAGTAAATTCCGTTCCACTTGTGCCCCAAACCAATGACTCGATCCGGGCAATCCCATCACCGCTTCGTTGAGGCCGCTTTCTATGCGAGTGTGAGGAAGAGTTTCTCTAGTTCTTCCACACTCAGCTGCTCGGCACCGCCCTGCTTGTCATCCGGCTTCAGGGCAACGCACTCTTTCATCGCGGAGGCGATGATCACGAATCCGGCGCGATCGATGGCGGCTGACACCGCCGACAGCTGTGTGACCACCGCGCGACAATCACCCCCCGCTTCCACCGCGACGACCACGGCGGCCAGTTGCCCCTGGGCGCGCTTGAGGCGGTTCACGATCTTGCGTTGGCTGTCCACGTGCTCTGTTCCGCTACCGATCATGATCAGATCCTTTTCTGTTCTTGGTCGTTCATTGTTCCCACGGTGCCGCCCATTCTTGCTTGCTGTGCGCACCGACCAGGAGAACACCAACATCCGGGCAGCAATCGCGCCCCCTGCATGGTCACGCAGTGATCCATAGCACAGGTTGCCTTTCCTTGCGTCAGATTCCTTGCGTCAGAACCTAGAGTAGCATGATACCCCCTGGGGTATAAGTATTGGAGGACAAAAGGATGGCAACACAAGAGCTGACCGGGGCCACATTCTCTGAAGCGATCAATGACCGGGAGGTCGTCCTCGTCGATTTCTGGGCGTCATGGTGTGGCCCGTGTCGGGCGTTCGCACCGACCTACAGCCAGGCCTCACAGAACCACCCCGACATCCTTTTTGCAAAGGTGGACACGGAATCAGAACAGAGTTTGGCGGCCGCGGCCGGTATCCAGTCGATCCCGACCCTGATGGCGTTCCGAGACCAGATCCTCGTGTTCTCGCAGCCGGGCGCCTTGGGTCCTGCCGCGCTCGAGGCCGTGATCGCGGCCGTGCGAGGGCTGGACATGGATGACGTATTACGCAAGATCGAACAACAGAATGCGAACGCTGCGGCATCAGCGAACACGGCGGCTTCGAAGTGAGATCGCTTACCAGCGGCACACGGGACACCCTGGCAGATCTTCGCGGTTGGTCCACACGACGATGGCTCATCGTTGCGGTGGTGGCCAGCGCACTTTCCGGGGTCATGGCCGTCGCGTCCGGGATGTGGGCGGCGGCACCGGTGGGCAATCTCGGTACCGCACCATCGTGGTGGGCATACGCGATCGCCGGTGCCGGTGTGGTGCTTTCCGCGCTGACGGTGGCGACGTACATCGGCGCACCTCTCGGTGCGGAGGCAACCTTCTGCGACTTGCGGTGGCCGATCTTCGGGCTGGTTGGGGTCGCATTGGCAATCGATGCCCCGGGCCAAATGTCACCGTTGACCGAACTGTTCGGCTCCTCGACGGTCATGGCGATATCCGCTCGGCCAATTCTGGGAGTCTTGGCCCTGGCGCTGTTGGCATGGGCGCTGGTGCAGCGTCTGATATTAGAACGATCCGTCACTGCTGCCGCGGTCTCATCCAACACTCACGACGAGAACGCGGGCGAAACCTGTACGACCTGTCGCCCCCTTTTCCCATCGCACAGCCTTCCGCCGCAAGGGTGGCGTCCCGGAGAAGAGCCTTCTCGATGATCCCGTAACAGTGTTGTCTGTGGGCAGCCTTGCCCCACTGGAAGCCACTGGGCAATTGAAGAGCGCAACCCACGCAGAATCCGAATGCTGTGTCGATAAACAGCATCGATAGGCAGAACACGAGACAGGCCAGGCCGAACCCCAACCGCCAGGCAAATTCTTTCTGGCGCGCTCCAACCCATTCGGGTTTCTACGGATGACGATGAGACGTCCCAGGGAAAGGCCGGGTGACCAGCGGTCACGCACGACCACGCGGATCGGCATGCCGACGATGAAGAACATGCCGAACGATTTTGAGCCGCCGAGTCGAATCCGTGACGATCGCAAATCCGTAGGCGATGATGTCGCCGAGAAAGATGGAGTCAGGCTGCCGCGCGCACCGCCCACTCATTGATGACCGGGATATCCTAACCGGCTACAATCCTGCCGAGCAATGGCTGTGTCTGGTCGGTCATGAGCTCAGGCTCCAATCCCAAGCGAGACGAGCAGTGAGGGCATCTCTCGGGAGAGCACGAAGATGCCCATCGCGAGCACGAAAAATCCGAAGCCCTTGCGCAGCAACCGTTCCGACACGATCCCGGCAAGTTTCGCACCGGCGAAGGATCCGGCGACCGCCACCGCGGTGAAGGACAGCACGACTGGCCAGTCGAGGTTCACCGAAAACAGGTAACCCGCGAAGCCAGCGAAGGAGTTCAAGACAATAACGAGCAGCGAGGTCCCTACTGCGACGGCCATCGGAAGCCCGCCGAGAACGTTGAGCGCGGGGACGATGAGAAACCCGCCCCCTGCCCCGACAAGTCCGGTCGCGAACCCGATCAGGAGGCCGTAGACAACCACCCGCGAGAAGCGCAGGCGCGCTTCTTCGCCGGCCGGGGTGGAGGCGCCCTTCCGTCCGCGGATCATCGCGGCCGCCACGGTGACCATCATGAGCGCAAAAAGGAGCATAAGCACGACGCCAGGAACGTACCCGCCCGTGACCCCGCCACCGAACGCGCCGGCCATGCTCGCCACCCCGAAGGTGACCCCGGCTTTCCAACGCACCCGCTGGGCTCTGGCATGGCGGTACATTCCCGCGGCGCTCGTGACACCGACGATGAACAGTGACGAGGCGATCGCCTCACGCGGCTCCATCCCGATAACGTAGGTCAGGATCGGCACGGTGAGGATCGACCCGCCGCCGCCGAGGAGGCCCAGCGAGACACCGACGAGCACCGCGAGGAGTAACGCGATGATCAGGGTGAGTTCCACAGGCGTCTAGTTCCTCTGCGACGGGCGGCTGGATCGGCTGTGCGAAAACAACACGTATTGGTTAGGCGTTCAGAAGTGCGGGTCCGTGTTCCTGGAGCTCAGCCCACGCGAGGTAGCTGCCGTCGAGTTCGGCGATGTCGAATCCTTCACGACGCAGCGCACTCGCGGCGACAGCGTTGCGCACGCCGCTGCGGCAGTAGGTCACAATCGTGCCCTGACGTGGGAGGTGATCCAAGTTCCACATCACGCGGCCCCCGGAGAGTTGTTCTGCTCCGGGAATGTGGCCTTCCGCGTACTCGGTCTTGTTACGCACGTCGAGCAGCATGGCCGGGTCGAATCCGTCCAACTCTTCGGGGCTCACCAGGTGGGGGTGAACGAGGTCGAGACCGTCGAGGGTGGTGATGAATCCGTGTACCGTGTCGATGCCGACGCGCACGAGGTGATCTCGCATCCGCTCGGCTTCGTCGCGAGAGGCGGCGAGAAGCACGAGGGGACGGTTCTCCGACTCCGGGTTGTAAACCCAGGCGCCGTAGCTGGCCGCCTTGTCGATGCCGGGGATGTTGAGGGAGCGATCTACGGTGCCGTCGTGCACGAGGGTATGGTGGCGGGTGTCTACGAAGATCATGCGGTCGGCCTCAAGCTCTGGGAGCAGCTGTTCGACCGTGTACTCGGCCAGGTCTGGCGGTTCGCCCAGGACGGCGGGGCCGACCCGGTTCTGTACTTTCATGCGTGCGAAGTAGGCGTGTGCGTCGGGCTGGCCGTTCAGCAGTTCGTCGATGAAGCCTTGCTCGTCGTCGCTCGCGAGGTAGGTGGACCACCAGGAGAACGCGCGCTCGTACCCGACGGTAGATGCCGGGATCGCGCCGAGTGCTTTGCCGCACGCGCTGCCGGAGCCGTGCGCGGGCAATACCTGCACATAGTCGGGCAACGTCAGGAACTGGTTGCGCAGGCTTGCGAAGATATCTTTCGCGCCCTGAAAGCGCGTATCGGCTCCGCCGGCAGCCTCATCGAGCAGGTCCGGGCGGCCAACATCCCCCACGAACACGAAGTCCCCGGTGAGCATGAAGCCGGGCTCGTCGGCCTGCGCACCGTCGGTGACCAGGAACGACATATGTTCTGGTGTGTGCCCCGGGGTGTGGACGGCGCGAACGATGATGTTTCCGAGTTCAATCTCGTGACCGTGTTTCATGCGGATGACACCGTTTGCGCCGGGCACGTCGAACTCGTCGCCGTAGGTCCAGTCGGGGCCGCCTTCATCCGAGATGTACATCTGGGCACCGGTTCTCGCCGCAAGTTCACGGGTGCCGGAGAGGTAGTCGGCGTGGACGTGCGTCTCAGCGACCGCGACGATCCGCATGCCGTTCTTTTCGGCAAGCTGCAGGTAATCGTGGAGGTCGCGACGCGGGTCGACCACGATCGCCTCCCCCACAGCTTGGCAGCCGATGAAATAGCTCGCCTGTGCGAGGTCGTCGTCGTAAACGCGTTCCAACAACATGAATTCTTACCCCTTCGGCTAACGGCAGTGGCAGCGGGCAGATTCGGGAACGCGCACGAGCGCTTCCTCGACGTGCTGACCACATCCGGTCCATGTCGAGCAACCGCAAGCGTCGCAGGTGATCGGGACACACATGATGATGGTCCTTTCCTCAGGAAGTGCAGTGGATTGTTCGAGGGTTGAATGGAAGGCAAACCTTCATGGCTCGTCTAGCGACCGAACAGGCGCGTGAAGAAACCGCCCTGGTTCGCCTTCGCAGCTTCGATTTGCGCCGAGGTATGGTTACCTCCGCACCATTGGGCGGCGGGAACACTCCGCTTCACCATCTGCACGTGTTCGCCACAACCGGCCCACGTCGTCTTACCGCAGGTCCGACACTTCACCGCTCTGCACATCCAACGCTCCTTCTCTTGGCTTCAAGATACCCTAGGGGGTATAAGAAATATACCCCACTAGGTATTCCTGTTGTCAATTCCGAGGGTGTGAATGGACAGTGAATGGGGACGGAGAGGTCGCAAGACTCGCGCCGTCAGCACGTTGACAACGTTGTAATTTCGGACGACCACGGCAACGATTACTAGCGGCTCGGCCGCGCTCGCGCCAGCAGGCAAGGAATACCGGTTCGTCGGCACCCTCAAAACATCACCTTCACCGTCATCTCCAGTCCTGCAAAGCTCACCTGCGCAATCCAGGCAAAACCCTGTATCGAGCCAGAACTTCTCGCTGGTACTGACAATGCCCGCAAGGGACGCTCTGCGGGTCAGTCGACCCTAATGGAACGAACGCCTGCCAGGACCGCTGAGTTGCGGAAGCGATATTCCCGTAAGACCTGCCCGCGAAGAAGCCCGACCAAGGCACCCCAACCGCAACAGTCGGCGCATGCAACCGGCTACGCTCGCGTCTCCACGAACAGCTAACGCCTCACCACCGAACAAGCGCGCTCCGCGCGCTCCGTGTCGGTGTCGAAACATCCACGCCGACTGAGCTCAACTGCGGGTCGGACAACCACACCCATGATCGCAAAACGTCGCCGCCTCCAAAATGAGAATAAAGATCGGGCCCGGGCAGGCGAGCAAGAAAACCACAGGGAGGGTCAAAACGTGACGATCACGATCGAGCAACTTGAAAATGCAATGGCTGGAAGGTCGGAAGGCAATGCACGCAGGCACTCTTTTGAGTGGACCGCAAAATGCCCGGAATGACAGGGGTCGCGTGTAAACCCGGTTACATGGGTATACGGGGGAGTTACGGCAGGGCTGAGCGACGCGACGCGTCCTACGCGCGGCAGCGGCACGAGCATGATGTAGCGGCGGCTAGGCGCGCTGCAGAGCACGACCGCCCAGGATCTCGAAGCGGAGAAGCGACGGGTGTCCGAGTCCGAATCGGGTGCGCGAACAGACGCGCTTCGCCGGTTACGTCATCTTGGCCAGGATCTCGACCGTCTGCGGCGAGAGGAAGATGCTCTCCTGATCGATCGGGACGAACTGATCCTCCAGCTTAGGCAAGTAGGAACCAGTTGGAACTCCATCGCAGCGGTCACTGGACTGAGCCGGCAAGCGCTCAGCAAGCGCTCGTCCAAGACTCAGCGGCTGTCATGATGATGTTCCTTCCGCCCCGCGCGATCCTCCTTGGCCGGGGTGGATGGAGGGGAGCCGGTTCTGGTGAGTCGATTTTGTGCGCGCCAAATCGACGCAGAAAGCGCAACTTGTAAGTGAGGTCATTTCAGCAGTGATCGGCTCATGAGCCGAGCGAGGAGGTCGAGGTGGGAACCGTCACACCCTACGAGACGGGCGCCGGTCGGCGGTGGCGCGTGCGCTACCGCACACCGGAGCGACGACAGACCGATAAACGCGGCTTCAAGACAAAACGCGACGCCGATCTGTTCCTAGCCAATGTGGAAGTATCCAAAGCGGCAGGATCGTACGTGGATCCGCGTGCCTCGCGGATCACTGTTGGTGAACTCGCCGTCGACTGGCTCGCCAACAAGCGCCAGGCGATGAAACCCTCCAGCTTTCACTCCGTCGACACCTCTTGGCGCGTCTACGTGGAACCGCGCTGGTCCGTTTCCGCCGTCGGGTCGATCCGTCCCAGTGCCGTCGAGCAGTGGATCCGCGAGCTTGGCGAAGGCTCGGCCGTTTCGACGCAGCGCGTCCGATGGACTGCGGACGAGTCGCGGCCGCGATCCGCGACCGTGGTCCTGCGGGCGCTAGGCGTACTGGCCGGCATTCTCGACGTCGCCCTGAAAGACGGCCGCGTGGCGAAGAACGTCGCGCGCGGTGCGGATGGGACGCCGCGCAAACACTCCAGCAAGACCCGCCGCTACCTGAGCCATGAAGAGGTCATTCGCTTCGCCGAGGCGGCAGAGACGGACGTGCAGGCGACACTGCTAATCGCTTTGGCGTACTGCGGCCTGCGATGGGGCGAGGCGACTGGACTCCGGGTACGCGACGTCGTCATGCTGCGCCGCCGATTGCAAATCAATCGCACGGCCACCGAAGTCAATGGCAACATCGTGGAGGGACTGCCCAAGACTTGGGAAAAGCGCTCTGTCCCGTTCCCGCCATTTCTCGCCGAACCCCTGGCGCGTCTGTGCGAAGGGAAAGGGCACGACGACTTGCTGTTCGCTGACCGCTTCGGCGGCTTCCTGAGACGTCCCAGCGCCAGCAACAACAAGCGGTCCTGGTTCCTGACCGCCCTCGCCCGAGCCGGCCTCGAGCGGCTCACCCCGCACGACCTCCGTCACACGGCCGCCAGCCTCGCCGTCAGTTCCGGAGCGAACGTGAAAGCCGTCCAACGAATGCTTGGACACAAGTCGGCAGCGATGACGCTGGATACCTATGCCGACCTCTTCGATGATGACCTGGACGCTGTTGCGATGCGCCTGGATGCCGGAGGCCGTCAGAAAAGTGTGGGCAAAGTGTGGGCACAGCGTGCGCGCACGACCGATTAAATGGCCATCTGAGTAGTCAAATTCCGCGAATTCACTCGGATCGCGGGGCGCTCAGCGAATGTACAAATCGGCGGAGAATGGGGGATTCGAACCCCCGAGGGCTTTCACCCAACACGCTTTCCAAGCGTGCGCCATAGGCCACTAGGCGAATTCTCCTGGCGAGCCGCGTCCCGGTTCAGAGGATCACGGCCACAGAGCATCCTACCGGTTCCGCCCGGGAGGTTGCGCCGTGCCGACGCGGCGGCCGGGTGGTCAGGGGTGCAGGCTGGCGAGGGCGTCTGCGATGGGGGTGTCGCCGGCGATCGCCTCGAACTGCACGCGGGCTGCTGAGCCATCGGTCAACGCGACGAAGATGAGCCGGGCGACGTCGGCGCGCGAGATACTGCCGCGCCCGGTCGACTCCGCCAGCTGTACCTGTCCGGTCGGCGGGTCGTCGGTGAGGGAGCCGGGGCGGATTATCGTCCAATCGATCTGATGGGCTCGCACCGCGGCATCCGCTTCGCTCTTGGCCCGGAGATACACCTGGAACACGTCTTGCGAGTCGGGCTCGAAATCGTCGGCGGCGATCGCCGACACCACGATCATGCGACGGATGCCGGCGCGCTCGGCAGCATCCGCGAGCAGAATCGCGCCATCGCGGTCCACGGTCAGCTTGCGCTCGGGGCCGCTGTTCGGTCCGGCGCCTGCAGCGAAGACGACCGCGTCGACGCCGGAGAGGTCGGTGGCCAACGTGCCGACCTCCGTCGCCTCGAGGTCGACCACGATCGGGATCGCCCCGACGACAAGAAGGTCGGCCGCGTGCTCCGGATTCCTGATCATGCCGACCGGCTCGTGCCCGGCATCTGCCAGCAGTTTGGACAAGAGAAGGGCGATCTTGCCGTGTCCGCCCGCAATCATAACTCTCATGCATCCAGTAAACGCGTTCCAGACCAGGCTGACAATGCACGGCGGAGTGCGCGGCCAACCGACGGTGCACGCGAGCGGACGATCTCGCCTAAACTAGTGGCGGCTCCTCGCGTGGCGTCATCCAGGCCAATTCCCCCAGGACGGAAACGTAGCAAGGGTAACCGGGCTCTGGCGGGTGCGCGAGGAGTCCTTTCTTTGCCACTGATCGGACCCCCAGCATCCGGGCCGTAGGCTTGAGGGGTGGCTCGCTCTGTCTATATCACTTCAGCCGAAGGGCACAGTGGTAAGTCGACCATCGCGCTCGGGATGCTTGATACTCTTTCCCACTCCGTGCGGCGGATCGGGGTGTTCCGCCCGATCGCACGCTCCACCGCTGAGCGCGACTATGTGCTCGAGCTGCTCCTGGCGCACGAGGCGGTGGACCTTCCCTACGACCGGTGCGTCGGAGTCACCTACGAGGAGGTGCACAGAGATCCGGATGCCGCGTTGTTACGCATCGTCGAGCGGTTCCAGGCGATCCAATCGGAGTGCGACGTCGTGGTCATCGTCGGGTCGGATTACACGGATGTCGGCAGCCCGACCGAACTCGGATACAACGCCCGGATTGCAACGAACCTCGGCGCTCCGGTACTGCTGGTGCTCGGCGGCCGGGTCGGCCAGGGCATCACGGAGCGGCTCGGCCAGGCCGACCCGAGGACGCCAGACGACCTGCGTCAGATCGCCGAGCTCGCGGTCGCCGAACTGCGGCACGAGCACGCCTACCTGCTGGCGGTGATCGCAAACCGCGCCGATCCTGAGCGGCTCGACCAGATCGCCGCAGCCATCCGCACCGTTCCGGGGCTTACCGCCGAGAAGCCGGTGCCGGTCTGGACCATTCCCGAGGATCCGTATCTGGTGGCGCCGAGCATGCGC
This sequence comes from Microbacteriaceae bacterium, assembly GCA_039922875.1. Classification (GTDB taxonomy): domain Bacteria; phylum Actinomycetota; class Actinomycetes; order Actinomycetales; family Microbacteriaceae; genus JBDTDV01. The sequence goes on along the minus strand of JBDTDV010000066.1, from coordinate 56,037 downwards.
AACATCATGGCGGCCACCGACGGCACCCTGCTGAAGGGCGATCCCGACCTGCTTTCTCGCGAAGCGCTCGGCGTCGTGGTTGCCGCGATGTCGATGAACAACGTATTGCCGCGCCTGATCGAGAGCTCTGTGGTCGTGGTACCTGGCGATCGCACCGAGGTGCTGCTCAGCGTACTGCTCGCCCACGAGTCTGGAACCTTCCCGTCGATCTCCGGGATCGTACTCAACGGCGGCTTCGACCTCCCCGAGATCATCGACCGGATGATCGAGGGGCTGCGCACCAGCCTGCCGATCGTGCGCACCGAACTGGGCAGCTACGAGACTACCGTGCGGATCATGCACACTCGGGGCCGGCTCGCTGCCGATGCCGTGCGCAAAATCGATACCGCCCTCGGCCTGTTCGAGAAGTACGTCGACGCCGACACCCTGCTGGCTGAACTCGAGGTGATCCACGCCGACGTGGTGACGCCGTTGATGTTCGAGTACGGCTTGATCCAACGGGCCAGGGCCAACCGTAAGCGCATCGTGTTGCCCGAGGGCGACGACGACCGGGTGCTACGCGCGGCGGCGACGGTGCTGGCCCGCGGCATCGCCGACATCACCATCCTCGGCGAGGAAATCGAGGTGCGCTCCCGGGCCATCGGCCTCGGCCTCGACATCTCCGGCGCGACTGTGACCAGCTCGTTCGACGATCTGATGCGGATCACCTTCTCCAAGGAGTATGCACGGCTGCGCGCGCACAAGGGCATCACCATGGACATGGCCAGAGACGCTGTCACCGACCCGTCCTACTTTGGCACCTTGATGGTGCACCTGGGCATGGCCGATGGAATGGTGTCGGGTGCCGCGCACACCACCGCGCACACGATCCGTCCCGCGTTTGAGATCATCAAGGCAAAACCGGGAGTGTCGGTTATCTCCAGCGTCTTCCTGATGGCGTTGGCCGACCGGGTGCTGGTCTACGGGGACTGTGCCATAATCCCAGATCCCACCGCCCCGCAGCTGGCCGATATCGCCATCTCCTCCGCCGAAACCGCAACGCAGTTCGGGATCAGCCCGCGGATTGCGATGCTCTCGTATTCGACCGGTTCCTCGGGAACCGGGGAGGATGTGGAGCGGGTGCGCACCGCGACGGAACTGGTCGGCCAGCGCCGGCCCGATCTACCGGTCGAGGGCCCGATCCAATACGACGCAGCAGCGGATGCCGCGGTGGCGGCCACGAAGATGCCGCATTCGTCGGTCGCGGGGCGAGCCACCGTCTTCGTATTTCCAGACTTGAACACGGGTAACAACACCTATAAGGCGGTGCAGCGCAGTGCGGGTGCGGTGGCGATCGGGCCGGTGCTGCAGGGCCTGAAGAAGCCGATCAACGACTTGTCCCGAGGGGCTTCGGTCCGCGACATGGTGAATACCATCGCGATCACCGCGATCCAAGCCGCCGATGCGTCGGCGGCTTCCGGCGCTGAGCCTGCCGAAGCGCCCGCGAAGCGTCAGCGGCGGGGCGACGAATGACCGAGATCCTGGTGGTCAACAGCGGCTCTTCATCGTTCAAGTACCAGCTGATTGAGATGGAGACCGAGCGCACTCTGGCCAGCGGCCTGGTCGAGCGGATCGGCGAGGTCAGCGGGCATTGCATCCACCGCGCCGGCGCCCGCGGCAGCGCCGACGCATCCACTGCCCCTTCGGCGTTCGAGCGCACCCTGGCGATCCCGGACCACACCGCCGGTTTCCGGGTGATGCTCGACGCCTTCGGTGAGCACGGCCCGAGCCTTGACCGGCATCCACCGATCGCGGTCGGCCACCGGGTCGTGCACGGCGGTAAACGGTTCTTCGAGCCGACCATGATCACGCCGCGGGTGAAGGTCGACATTCAAGACCTCTCCGAGCTCGCCCCATTGCACAACCCGGCCAACCTGCAGGGCATCGAGGCAGCCGAAGAGGCGTTCCCCGATCTCCCGCACGTTGCGGTCTTCGACACCGCTTTCCATCAGACGCTGCCGCCGGCCGCCTACACCTACGCAATCGACGCCGATCTGGCCGAACGCTACCGAGTTCGCCGCTACGGCTTCCATGGCACCTCGCACAAGTTCGTCTCGGAGGCAGCCGCCGCGTTTCTTCGCCGGCCGCTGACCGAGCTGAAGCAGATCGTGCTGCACCTGGGCAACGGCGCCTCGGCCTGCGCCGTTGACGGTGGTATCTCGGTCGAGACGAGCATGGGCATGACCCCGTTAGAGGGTTTGGTGATGGGCACCCGCTCCGGCGACGTCGACCCTGCCGTGCTGCTGCACCTGCACCGGAAAGCGGGCCTCGACGTCGACGATTTCGACGAGCTGCTCAACCGACGCAGCGGTTTGCTCGGCCTGAGCGGGCGACGCGATATGCGCGACGTCACGGATGCTGCCGGATCCGGTGATGACGCGGCCCAACTGACTCTCGACGTGTACGTACACCGGCTCAAGCAGTACATCGGCGGCTACTACGCCCAGCTCGGCCGGCTTGACGCCATTGTGTTCACGGCCGGGGTGGGGGAGAACAGCGCAGTGGTCCGAGCCGGCGCGCTGGCGGGCCTCGAGGAACTCGGCATCCGGCTGGATCCCGAGCGGAATGAGGCGGCGTCTCGCGCGATCCGAGTGATCTCTGCCGACGATTCCCGGGTGAGCGTTCTCGTGGTCCCAACCGACGAGGAACTGGAGATCGCCCGCCAAACCCTCGCCGTCGTGCTGCCGGACTTTCGGGGAGCCGTGCGAAGTTGACCGGTGATGTGAGCACAGTACCGAAAAGCCGCGGAAACGTGGGAAACAGTCGGGTGTAGAACGACCTGTACCCCCAATTAAGGAGTCATTCCCGGTCACCGGTTGACCAGGGGCCGAACCCCTGGGTAGCGTGAACGGAGTCGATCATCCGCTGCACGGGGTGCATCCGACGATATCTGCTGGTGGTGGTTCGTCACCGGGCCACAGAGTACGTCGTACGGAGTATGGGGAATAGGCCGTACGAATTGGGGGATCACGCAGAGGTGCCGATGCCGGCCACGTATTGGTGGTGGGATCGGCACCTTTGGGTGGCGCCTGCCGCGCCCCGGTGTCGGCGGCTCCGACTAGCATTGATTCCGTGGTTACCGCCCTGTATCGCCGTTATCGGCCGGAGACGTTTGCCGAGTTGATCGGCCAGTCGCAGGTGACCGATCCACTGATGACGGCACTGCGCACGAACCGGGTCAACCACGCCTATTTGTTCAGCGGCCCGCGCGGGTGCGGCAAGACAACATCCGCCCGTATTCTGGCCCGCTGCCTGAATTGTGCGGAAGGTCCGACCGACACGCCCTGCGGAAAATGCGCAAGTTGCATCGAATTGTCACGGGATGGCGCCGGCTCGCTCGACGTGGTGGAGATCGATGCTGCCAGCCACAACGGGGTCGACGACGCGAGGGATCTGCGTGAGCGGGCCATCTTCGCCCCGGCCCGCGACCGGTACAAGATCTTCATTCTCGACGAGGCGCATATGGTCACCCCGCAAGGATTCAATGCGTTGTTGAAGATCGTCGAGGAACCACCGGAGCACGTCAAATTCATCTTCGCCACCACCGAGCCAGACAAGGTGATCGGCACCATCCGGTCCCGAACTCACCACTACCCGTTCCGGCTGATCCCGCCGGCGCAGATGTTGCCGTACGTTCAAGGCGTCTGCGACAGCGAGCAGGTGACCGTGGCGCCGGGTGTGTTGCCGCTGGTGGTGCGCGCAGGTGGCGGATCGGCCCGGGACACGCTCTCCCTGCTCGACCAGCTGATGGCCGGATCGGAAAACGCCACCGTCGACTACGAGCGGGCGGTCGCCTTGCTCGGCTACACGCACGCGGCGTTGCTTGATGAGGTCGTCGACGCGATTGCTGCGCGGGATGCTGCCGGCGCGTTCGCTGCCGTCGATCGCGTGATCCAGACCGGGCAAGATCCGCGCCGCTTCGTCGAAGACCTGCTCGAGCGGCTCCGCGACCTGATCATCGTGGCGGCGACCTCGGCCGAAGGCGCCGCGGCTGTGCTGCGCGGCGTTCCGCAGGACGAGCTCGATCGGATGGCCGTGCAATCCTCGAAGTTCGGCCAGGCAGAGCTTTCCCGGTGCGCGGATATCGTCAACGCCGCCCTCTCGGAGATGACTGGTGCCACCTCCCCGCGGTTGCACCTTGAACTGATGATCGCGCGGATGCTGGTGCCCGCGGTCGACGACAGCAGACGCGGCACCCTGGCCCGCGTCGAGCGACTGGAGCGCCGTGTCGGCGTCGAGCCGGTCGCTGCGGCCGCTTCGGGTGCGACCGCTTCGGGTGCGGCCGCTTCGTCGGCGTCCATCCCACCGGTCGCTGAACCTGCAGAAGCTCCCACCGCGGCGGTTCCCGCATCCTTGGCACCGCAGGTCGCTGAGCCCGCGGAGGCGTCCGTGCGCTCGACTGAACCGACCAGCTCTGTCACTGAGGCGGGCGAAGCGTCCGCGCCCTCCGTCGCACCGGCAACCGTCCAACAGGTCAAGGACGCGTGGCCGCAAGTGCTCGATGCCGTGCAAAACGCGAAACGCGCTGCCTGGACGGTTCTGGTGACAGCGCGCGTCCTTGAACTGCGTGCCGGAAACGTCCTGGTGCTCTCGTTCCCGAGCCGACGGGACGTTGAAGCGCTCAAGCACAAAGCAGCGTCCGAGCCTGGCGTCGGCGATTACCTCAAACAAGCTGTCGTCGATGTGCTGGGGTTCCGGCCATCGCTGATGGCGAAAGTCGAAGACACTGCGGCGAGCCGGCGTCCCCCCGAAGCGGGAGCCGGGACGGATGCCGGCCACCACCAGCCGATCGCGCCCGTGCCTATGACGCAGTGGGCCACCGTAGCGGTTCCCGGGTCGGCGGTCCCCGGGGACGAACTCGCAGTCGCCGAGCCGCCAGTCGCAGACCCGGCGGAGGCCGAGCCGCCAGTCGCCGAGCTGGCAGATGACCCATGGGCGGAGCGCGAGTTGCCGCCCGAGGATGTGGGTGGCGAGCCGGGAATGGGCGAAACCGTCCCAACCACACGTGGCGGGCGAGAGCCCGTGGCATCCGAGCCCGCGGCATCTGAGCCCGCGCCATCTGAACCCGGGCCATCCGAGCCCGCGGCGGAGCATCACGTCGCGTTCCAAGCGCCTCAACGGTATGGCGAGTCTGTTGTTCGCGAACTGCTCGGCGCGCACTTCATCGAAGAGCAGCCCGCACAGCCCGGAATCCGGTGAGCTGAGTGTACGAGGGCATTATTCAGGAGTTGATCGATGAACTCGGCCGGCTGCCGGGGATCGGGCCGAAGTCGGCGCAACGGATTGCGTTCCACATCCTGCAGACCGAGAGCTTTGACGTCACCCGTCTCGCCGAGATCCTGCGTGAGGTCAGAGACAAAGTGCGGTTCTGCGAAATCTGCGGCAACGTCTCCGAACAGGAGACCTGCGCGATCTGCCGGGATCCTCGCCGCGACCCCAAGCAGATCTGTGTCGTCGAAGAGGCGAAGGATGTCGTGGCCATCGAGCGGACTCGAGAGTTCCGAGGTCTCTATCACGTGCTCGGCGGAGCGATCAGCCCGATCGACGGGGTCGGACCGGACGACCTGCGGATCCGCCAGCTCATGCAGCGGTTGGCGGACGGCTCGGTGCGAGAAGTCATCATCGCGACCGATCCGAACCTCGAGGGCGAGGCGACCGCCACCTATTTGAGCCGGCTCCTGACCGCCCTGGAGATCCGGGTGACCCGGCTCGCCAGTGGGCTGCCGGTCGGTGGAGACCTCGAGTATGCCGACGAGGTCACGCTCGGCCGGGCGTTCGAGGGGCGGCGGGCGGTATAACGCGAGGGGCGGCATCCGACCTCGAATAGAATGATCTCCTGGGCAGTTTCTGCCAATTCCCACACCAGGAGACCTTGTGGCATTGATCGTGCAAAAATATGGCGGTTCATCCGTGTCGGATGCCGAGAGCATCAAGCGCGTCGCCAAGCGCATTGTCCAGACGTTCAAGTCCGGCAATGATGTCGTCGTGGCGGTCTCCGCGATGGGGGACTCCACCGATGAGCTGATCGATCTTGCGCACGATGTCACTCCGATCCCGGCGCCCCGCGAGCTGGATATGCTGCTGACCGCAGGAGAGCGTATCTCGATGGCGCTCCTAGCCATGGCCATCAAGAGCATGGGATACGACGCCCGATCCTTCACCGGCAGCCAAGCCGGCATGATCACTGACAATCACCATGGTTCTGCGCGAATCGTCGACGTAACGCCGGGGCGAGTGCGTGAGGCCCTCGCCGAGGGTGCCATCGCGATCGTCGCCGGGTTCCAGGGCTTCAATCGCGACACCATGGATATCACCACGCTCGGGCGGGGCGGATCCGATACCACCGCGGTTGCCTTAGCTGCTGCGCTCGGCGCGGAGGTCTGCGAGATTTTCACGGATGTCGATGGTGTGTTCACCTCGGATCCGCGGGTCGTCCCGCGGGCGCGCAAGATCGACCGGATCAGCAGCGAAGAGATGCTCGAAATGGCGGCATCCGGCGCGAAAGTTGTTTATATACGCGCAGTGGAATATGCCCGACGGCACGGCGTCACCCTGCACGTGCGCTCATCATTCAACAACAACGAGGGAACCCTCGTCCTCAACAGCATGGAGGGAGAAGAAAACGTGGAAGAGCCCATCATCGCCGGTATCGCGACCGACCTCAGCGAGGCCAAGATCACGGTCGTCGGCGTGCCAGACGTCCCCGGAAAAGCCGCGCAAATCTTCAAGATCGTCGCAAAGACCGGCGCCAACGTTGACATGATCGTGCAGAATGTCTCCGCCGCTGCCACCGGCCTGACCGACATCTCGTTCACCCTACCGAAGTCCCAGGGCCAATCGGTGCTCCGCGCACTGACCGCCGATCAGGATGACATCGGCTTCACCAACCTTCAGTACGACGAGCAGATCGGCAAGCTCGCCCTTGTCGGAGCGGGTATGCGCACCAACACGGGCGTCTCGGCGAAACTGTTCGACGCGCTTTACGCGGCCGGCATCAACATCGAGATGATCTCCACCAGCGAGATCCGGATCTCTGTGGTCACCCGCGCCGACACGGTCGCCGACGCCGCCCGCGTCGTGCACACCGCATTCGGCCTGGACAGTACCGAGGTCGCCGTGGTCTATGGGGGAACCGGCCGATGAGCGGGAATGGGCGCGGAATGAACGTCGGCGTTGTCGGAGCCACGGGACAGGTCGGCGCGGTGATGCGTCGACTGCTCGACGAGAGGGATTTCCCGATTGCCGGCATCCGGTTCTTCGCCTCTGCCCGCTCGGCTGGCACCACCTTGAGCTTCCGCGGACAGGACGTGGTCGTCGAGGATGCCGCCACGGCAGATCCGACCGGGTTGGATATCGCCATTTTCTCCGCCGGGGCAACGGTATCTCGCGCCCAGGCACCGCGGTTCGCCGCAGCCGGTGCGATAGTGGTGGACAATTCGAGCGCCTGGCGGATGGACCCGGACGTACCGTTGGTGGTCAGCGAGGTCAACCCGGATGCCATCGCGCAGGCGCATTCCGCCTCCGGGATGGGCATAATCGCCAACCCGAACTGCACCACGATGGCCGCAATGCCCGTGCTGAAGGCACTGCACGACGAGGCCGGTCTGACCCGATTGACGGTCAGCACCTACCAGGCGGTCTCCGGAAGTGGGCTGGCCGGCGCCCAGGAGCTGGCCGGCCAGGCTCAGGCCGCAGTGGACGGCCACCTGCTCGAACTCGTGCACAACGGCGCCGCGGTCGAGTTCCCGGAGCCGGTCAAATATGTGCGGCCGATCGCCTTCGACGTGATCCCGCTGGCCGGGTCGATCGTCGACGACGGCCTTAACGAGACCGATGAGGAGAAGAAGCTGCGCAACGAGAGTCGTAAGATTCTCGGTCTGCCTGGCCTGCTGGTCAGCGGCACGTGCGTTCGGGTACCCGTCTTCACCGGTCACTCTCTGTCGATCAACGCCGAGTTCGAGCGGCCCCTGACTCCCCAGCGCGCCACGGAGGTGCTGTCGGATGCCCCGGGTGTGATGGTCACCGATGTCCCGACCCCCCTTGAAGCTGCCGGCAAGGACCCGAGCTTCGTCGGCCGGATTCGGCAGGACGAGGGCGTGCCAGACAACCGCGGCCTTGCGCTGTTCATCAGCAACGACAACCTCCGCAAGGGTGCGGCGCTGAACGCCGTACAAATCGCCGAGATCCTCGCCGCACGATTGGTCACGAACCGGGCGTAGGCGACCGCCCGCCGCGCGAAGGCCGCCGCTGGCCCGGGGTAGGCGACCACAACCCGCGCGTAGGCCACCGCTGTTCGCGCTGCCGGCTGTGCCATGCCCAACAGGCACGATTGCGCTGTTGTCACGCCAAGCAGGCAACATTGCGCAGAACAACGCGGCAAGTCCTGTTCAACGTAACGGGTGTTGCGGGTGAGGATGCGCATCAGCGTACGGAGCTCGGCCGGGGCGGACGACCGCCGGCCAGGATGGTTTGGATCACATCGAGACACAGCGGCAGCGTGTGCATCACCTGCAGGTACCTGAATCGGTGGTAGCGGTAGCCGAGCAGGATGCACTCCGCATCGCGGCGGTAGTCTTCATCTCGGGACGCCGCGTCATCGTGCCAGCGTCCGCCGTCGAGTTCGATCACGAGCCACCCGTCGAGGAGCAGGTCGACACGCCCGACGCCGACGATCTTCACCTGTACTTCGACCTGCCAACCCCGTGCTTGGCAGCCGAGCCTCGTTATCGTCTCCAGCCCGGATTCAGCGGCACCGTTAAGGAGACCGTGCAGCCGATGAAACCGTCGCGGTGCCGAGGCGAAGATCTGGTCCAACGTCGCTGCGGTGATCAGGCCCTGGTGGAGTGCGCTGTCGAAGGATGCCGCTACGTCCGGTTCGACGTCGACCCGAAGCTGCTGGAGCAGCGCGTCGGCGACCGACATCCGCCAGCGTCGGTCGTCGTACGGCGGGAACAACTCGTGGCTCCATACCCGGTGCTCACCGGACCGAAGTGATGGTAGCCGACTCGCGCTGTGGGTGACGCCCACCCAGAGCCCGTTCGGCCGGCTGACCCAGACCCCGTGACTGGCAAGGGCGGAGCTGGCCGCGAGCCGGCCGCCGAGCACGACCGCCCGGACGGAGTGCGGGTCGGCGCCGGTGGCTACTAGCCAGGGTCGCCGCAATGGTACCAGCACGCGGTCGCAGATCGCGTGGCGAATTGCTCGCTCGGAATGCCCCAATTTGATCAGTTGGGATCGCATCGCGAGGTTGCCGAATCGCTGCATATCCTGCGGGAGGGAGCGGGGCATCCGCCGAGTATGCCGCGTGCCGGGTCCGCGCACAGGGCACAGACGTTGGCTGGGGAGAGTTGGTAGTAGGGGGCACGCGTGTAGGAGTGGAGGGCGTCGTGCACAACAGGCAACGGCAACGCAGAACGCGCATTCGCGCCTGTTGACCGTGCCAGACGCCCAAAACTGCCTGTTGAGCCCCGCGTGGCATCCGGGCCGCAGACCGCCACCGAACACAGACCGTAGAATTGAGTGCGTGAGTCCTTCTGCTTCCCCCGTCGACGTAGTACTGATCGGTGGCGGCATTATGAGCGCCACCCTGGGCACCTTGATCCAGCAATTGCAGCCGGATTGGAGCATCCGGATCTACGAATCTCTGGGGAGTGTCGCTGAAGAGAGCTCGAACCCGTGGAACAACGCCGGCACCGGCCATTCCGGACTCTGTGAGCTGAACTATATGCCGCTCCTGGACGACGGGACGGTGAACCCGGATAAGGCGATCGACATCAATGAGCAATTCCAACTGAGCCGGCAGTTCTGGGCCGGCCTGGTCGCATCCGGCCGGCTGCCCGAGCCGAAGTCGTTCATCAACTCGACTCCGCATATGAGCTTTGTCAGGGGCAAGGGCGAGGTCAGTTACCTGCGAAAGCGGTTCGCGGCGCTGAAGGATCAGCCACTGTTCCTCGGGATGGAGTACAGCGAGGATCCCGAGGTGCTGCGGGAGTGGATCCCGCTGATGATGAAGAAGCGGCCGTCGCAGCGGATCGCGGCAACCCGCGCGCCCAGCGGGACGGACGTGAATTTCGGTTCGCTGACCCGATCGCTGATCGACGCGCTGGTCAGCCACGGCGCCGATTTGAGGCTGAATCACGAGGTCCGGGGCATCCGCCGGCTGAAGAACGGGCTCTGGCGCGTGAAGGTGCGGCATATGGTGGGCCACACCCCGCACACGGTCCAGGCGCGATTTGTGTTCGTCGGGGCCGGCGGCGGCGCGCTGAGCCTGCTGCAGAACGCCGGTATCCCCGAGATCAAAGCCTACGGCGGCTTTCCGATCAGCGGCGAGTTCCTGCGCAGCAACAAGCCCGCGCTGGTCGCCCAGCATCACGCGAAGGTGTACGGCAAGGCTGCTGTCGGCGCACCGCCGATGTCGGTGCCGCACCTGGACACCCGCGTGGTCGACGGGGAGGCGTCGCTGATGTTCGGGCCGTACGCCGGATTCAGTCCGAAGTTCCTGAAGAGCGGCTCATGGCTCGACTTGCCCGGCTCGGTGCGCCCCGGCAACATCATGCCGATGCTCGCCGTTGCCCGACACAACGTTGCCCTACTGAAATACTTGATTTCCGAAGTGCTCGCGACACGATCCAAAAAGATGCGCGCGCTGCGGGCCTTCGTGCCCACCGCTCACGACGATGATTGGGAACTGATCACGGCCGGGCAGCGCGTGCAGGTGATGAAGAAGGATGCCGATCAAGGCGGGGTGCTGCGCATGGGCACCGAGGTGGTCACCTCGGAAGACGGCTCGATCGCCGGGCTCCTCGGGGCGTCGCCTGGGGCATCCACCGCCGTGCCGATCATGCTGGAGCTGTTGGAAAAGTGCTTCCCTGAGCAATTTTCCGGCTGGAAGCCCGGGCTCAAGAAGATCATTCCGACCTATGGCACCACGCTGAACGATTCGCCGGCCAAGGCGAAAAAGGTGATGGCCTCGACCGCGAAGGTCCTCGGCTTGACCGCGTAGCCGCCGGCAATCCTCAGCGGCGACGCAACGAAGCCGCGACTCGGCGACCTCGAGTTCTTGCAAAATGCTCGAACGTGTGTTCGAATACACGAGTGAGATGGAGCGGCCAGGAACTAGGCAGTGAGCAGGAGAATGCTCTACCCGGCCTTGCCCGGCTGAATAATCTGGTGCGCACCGTGCGCACTCCGGAATTCGCCGGCATCACCTTTCACGAGATCCTGTCGAAGTCGGCCCTGAACCATGTACCCGGCGCGAGCAGCATGCCGTTCGGCTGGACGATCAACCCCTACCGCGGCTGCTCTCATGCGTGCACCTATTGCTTTGCTCGGCCAACCCACACGTACCTCGATCTCGACGCGGGCCACGACTTCGACAGCCAGATCATCGTGAAGACGAATGTCGCCGAGGTGCTGCGGCGTGAGCTTGCCAGGCCGAGCTGGGGCAGGCATCCGGTGGCGTTGGGCACGAACACCGACCCCTATCAGCGCGCGGAGGGCCGGTATGCGCTGATGCCGGGGATCATCGACGCGTTGACCGATTCCGGCACGCCATTCAGCATCCTGACCAAGGGCACGCTGTTGCGCCGCGACCTCGACCGGCTGGCGGATGCCGCTACCCGGGTTCCGGTGGACCTGGCCATGTCGATCGCGGTCTACGATGACGAACTGCAACAGTCGGTGGAGCCTGGCACTGCGACCACGAAGGCGCGGCTGGCCACCGTGACCGCGGTGCGGGAGCACGGCCTGGACTGCTCCATTTTCATGATGCCGATCCTGCCGTATCTGACCGACACCCGTGAGCACCTGGATTCCGCGTTGCGGAGGGCCTCGGATGCCGGTGCGACGTCCGTGCTGTACACCGCGTTGCACCTGCGTCCCGGCGTCAAACCCTGGTTTATGCAATGGCTTCAGCGGGAGCACCCCGAGCTCGTGGATCGTTATCTGCAGCTGTACGAAAAGAGCGCATACGCACCGAAGGAGTATCGCAAATGGCTCGGCGCGCGCATCGCGCCGCTGATCCGGCGGTACGGGTTGGAGCGCGGCCGCGAGGATCCAGCGACCGGGGGAGTCCGCTCCTCCGCGCTGGCCGCCGCCACTGGTCGGCGGGTGCGGCCTCAGGGCATGCCATCCTTCTCCGCCCCGCCCGAGCTGCCGGTTCGCAGTTCGGCACCCGGCGCCGCGGGCGACAACGACGAGCCGACGCTGTTCTAGCCGGGCACAGTTCTGGCTGCCCCCGCCGCGCGCTCCTGCTACGCTTTGGCGATTGACGCTCGCCGTTCAGGGGGGCCAGAGCGAACCTACAGGTGACACATGGACGCCCCTTCCGGAATGCCCCGCCGAAGCCTGCTGAAGGGTTTGGTCGCCGGGGGAGTGGCGGTAGGCGTTGGCGGGGCGGTAGGCGTTGGCGGGGCGGCCAGCGCCGGAGGGCCCTCCCTGCCAGCGGCTGGTGTCGCTCGGTCCGAATCCGCCAACAGCTGGAGGGCATTCGACAAGGCCATTACATCGGCGTTCGAACAGATGCACTTGGTCGGCGGTGCCGTCGCGGTCGTGAGCGCCGGTCAGGTACTGCACACCAAGATGTTCGGAGTTCGGCAGCTGCGGCGATCGACTGCGGTGACGGCCGACACACACTTCCTGGTCGCGTCCATCACAAAATCGATGTCGTCGCTGCTAGTCGCGACGTACGTCGACGAGGGGAAGCTGAGCTGGGACCAACCGGTTATCGACGCCTGGCCCGCCTTCCGGGCGCCGACCAGCGAGCTCACTCAGACGTTGCGGGTTCGCGACCTGTTGGGAATGGCCTCGGGAATCGGCGAGCCGGCCGCCCTTTCCGGCCTGCATGAAGGCGACCCCAGCGCGGGCCAGCTTCTGCAGTCGATCGTGAACTTGCCCGTCATTGATGTGCCGGAAAAACAGTTCTTCTACAACAACACCGTGTATGCCGTGGGCGGCTACCTGCCGTTTCTCGCCGCGGGTGTTGCCGAGGCCGACCTGAGTGCGGCGTATGCCGAGGCGATGCGGAAAAGGGTCTTCGAGCCGACCGGAATGAAAGGGGCACGCATCGCGGATGATCCGCGCGGAATAGTGAGCAACTACGCGGCCGGCAATGGCCCCGACCTGCGCGGGAAGATGTCCACCCTTCCCTACGGTCCGGTCGGCAGCTATGCGCCGGTCGGCGGGACATTGGCCACCCTGAATGACATGGCCGCGTACGTGCGGCTGCAACTGCGCCAGGGAGCAGCGGTCAGCGACAGGCGGGTAGTGTCTGCAGCAAACCTTGCCGAGTGTTGGAAGATACACATCTCTGTACCCGTCTCAGCGGAATACGATCCTGATGCGGAAAGCGCGGGCTACGGTATGGGCTGGTCCCACGAGAAGTTCACCGACGGAGCGTCCCTGATCTCCCACACCGGCGGGATCGATGGGTTCACGTCGTACATCGGATTCGTGCCCGAGCACGATCTCGGCCTCGTGGTGCTCAACAGCATGAATCCAGGCCCGACCGGAACGCTGTTCTACTCTTATGTGCTCAACCTGCTCTTGAGCGAGCGGCTCGGGCTGAACGCCGACGTACCAGACAAGATCCTTGCCGCGAGCCGAAGTGTGTTCGAGAAGCTGAGCAAGCTCGGCGCACAGGCTCGGCCGGTGAACGCGGTCGCCGTCGCACCCTACCTCGGCTACTACGAGGGCGGATACACTCTCACCCGCAGCGGTCGAAACCTGTACCTGCGGCGCGGTCCACGAGTCTTTCCGCTGTTGGCCATGCCCGACGGCAGCTACGTCATCGCGGGTGGATTGCTTGTGGAGAGCGCTGTCAAACTGGCGCACGACGCTGACGGCACCGCCCGGCTGGAACTGGTTGATTTCGAGACGGTTCGTCGTACGGTCGGCCTGAATTGACCGGATGGCGCCCGGAGCGCCGCGCCCGCGCGGATCCGCTGCGCCGGATACCGTAGATGAATGGCAAAACTCTATTTCCGGTTCGGAGCGATGAACAGCGGCAAATCTACCGCCATGCTCCAGGCTGCGCACAACTACGAGGAGCGCGGGCATCGCGTTCTGCTGACGAAGCCCGCCGTGGATACCAAGGGTGATATGGGCATCCTGTCCCGCCTCGGGGTCCAGCGGCAGGTCGATTTTCTGCTCGGTCCCCAGAGCGACGCCTACAGCACATTCCAGCAACATCGCCAGCGCACGATCACGCGCTTTCAGCGCGACGTCAGCGCCGTGCTGGTCGACGAAGCCCAATTCCTCACCGAGGCGCAGGTGGACGACCTGCTGCGGATCGCTATTCTGGAGAATATCCCGGTGCTGGCCTACGGCATCCGGACCGACTTTCAGACGGTCGCCTTTCCCGGAAGCCGGAGGTTGTTGGAGATTGCGCACAGCCTTGAGGAGCTGAAGACCATCTGCCGCTGTGGTCGCAAGGCGGTGTTCAACGCCCGCAAGGTCGATGACGTGTTCGTGTTTTCCGGGGATCAGGTCGCCATCGATGGCGCATCCGTTTCCTACGAGGCGCTGTGCGGCGCCTGCTATCTGCAGGAAAGTCAGGGAGTGCTGAACAACGGTCGCAGACGCTGGCCGGTGGAGGCGGTTTCCGGCTCCGCGTACTCCGCAGAGCCGGACCCCGACTTCACCTAGACTTGCAGGCTAATGAAGATTTCAGTCATCGGGTGCGGTTATCTGGGCGCAGTGCACGCCTGCGCGATGGCACAACTCGGCCACGAGGTCATCGGCATCGACCACGACAAGACGAAAATTGCGCGGTTGGCAGTGGGCGACCCGCCATTCTTCGAACCGGGCCTTTCCGGCATCCTTGAGTCGGCCATCGCGGCCGGACGGCTGCGATTCAGTTCCGATATCGCGGATGCAGCCGGCAGCGCGGTGCATTTCATCGCGGTCGGTACCCCGCAGAAGGCCGAGGGGTACGCGGCCGAGTTGAGCTTCGTCAACGCGGCCGTGGACGGCCTGCTTCCACACGTGGCCTCCGGGGACTTGGTCGTTGGCAAAAGCACCGTCCCGGTCGGGACGGCGGCCCGGCTGGCCGAGCGCGTCGTCGCGTCGGGGGCGACGCTGGTATGGAACCCGGAGTTTCTGCGCGAGGGGTTCGCGGTCAGCGACACGATCAAACCGGATCGCCTGGTCTACGGGGTGTCAGGCGACGCTGCCGGGGAACGTGCCGTCGCCGTTCTGGATCAGGTCTACGCCGAGGCACTTGCGGCGGGAACGCCCAGGATCGTTTCGGATTATGCGACGGCCGAGTTGGTCAAGGTTTCGGCCAACGCGTTCTTGGCGACCAAGATCAGCTTCATCAATGCTATGGCCGAGATCGCCGAGGTCGTCGGCGCGGATGTCACCAAGCTGGCAGACGCGATCGGCTTCGACGAGCGGATCGGCCGGAAATTCCTCAACGCCGGTGTCGGTTTCGGTGGCGGATGCCTGCCGAAAGATATCAGGGCGTTCACGGCTCGCGCGGAAGAGTTGGGCCGCGGTGAATCGGTTGCCTTCCTCAAAGAGGTCGACCAGATCAATCTGCGTCGCCGGGCGCGGGTGGTCAGCCTGACCTTGGAGGCGCTGGGCGGCGTCGCGTACGGCAAAAAGATCGCGGTGCTTGGGCTCGCGTTCAAGCCGAACTCGGACGATGTACGTGATTCCCCGGCGCTGGATGTGGCGATCCAGTTGCTCGGCCGCGGGGCGCAGGTCACCGCCAGTGACCCTGCAGCTATCCCTAACGCCAGGGCGTTGCATCCGCAGCTCGGCTACGCGCGGGAGGTGACGGATGCCGTTGCCGGGGCGGACGCCCTCGTGCTGGTCACCGAGTGGCCTGAGTTTCGCGCGCTGGACCCGGTGGCGATGCGCAAACTCGTCCGCACGCCGATTATCGTCGACGCGCGGAATTGTCTGGATGCCGTGGCGTGGCGCGCTGCCGGCTGGAGATATCTGGGCCTGGGCCGGCCATAGCGACTGGATTCTTGCTATCCGGTTGGCGCGAGCAGTTGCGCCAGTAGCGGCTCGATCCGTGCGGCGAGCTCGCTGTGGCCGGCATCGGTGGGATGCAGCC
Organism: Microbacteriaceae bacterium; assembly: GCA_039922875.1. GTDB lineage: Bacteria > Actinomycetota > Actinomycetes > Actinomycetales > Microbacteriaceae > JBDTDV01. Next base: position 39,935 of record JBDTDV010000066.1, on the reverse strand, counting down.
CGTCTGAGCCGATCGTGATCGCCGGATCGTTGACCAGCCAGCCGTCGGCGATCGGGTCGACGAAGGCGACGCCGGCCTGGGCCGCCGCGGCGCGGACGGCGTCACGGGAGTTCAGGATGCCGGCGGGCGGGTCGTCATCCACCCAGAACGTGGCGATCACCAACAGCCTGGCTTCCGGAGCGCGTGCGCGGGCGGTAGCGAACGCGTCCAGTGCCCCCGCGCGGATCTCATCGAAGCTGCGATTCGCATCGTCGTCGCTGCCCAGAAACACGACAGCCCGTGCACTCGGCGAGATGCGCTTGGCCAACTCCGGATAGGTTTGCATCAGTTCGCCCGGCGTAACGTATCCCGAGCTTCCAGCGGTGATGATCTGCGCCGCGGCACCGACTTCGCGCGCGACGATCGACGGCCAGCGGAAGGTCGCCCCGGAATCCATCGAGGAGCCGCCTACGAAGGAATTGCCGACGAAGGAGATTAGTGGTTGGTCATCCGAAGCGCTGCCTAGAACCTCGATCGGCCTGAGTCTGGCCGCGGCCCAGACGGCGAGGATCACCATCACAACTCCGACGATGGGCAGCCAAATTCGCCAGGCGCCTTTGCCGCGATCGCTCATGTCGCTCGTGCTCTCTGCCGCATGCGCGACCCCGGTGACGTTGACGCGGTAATTCTATGACCCGGTGTCCGCATCACCGCGGGAATGCTGCGGCGGCGATCTCTGCTTCGGCGCGGAACGCCGATCGCGTGGTGCCCGCCACGTCGGCAGAAGCGTCTATGGTCGGAAGGGAACCGAGAAGGAGTATTGAGTCATGGCTGAAGACGTCGCCCAGGTGCAGAAAATCGTGCGAAGGGTAGCTTTCAGCGCCGGTGCGGGAGCCATGAGCACTCGTTCGAAGTCGGATGTCCTGGCCGAGAACACCTTCGGGATCGTCTCCGGAGACGCCGATGTGCAGGACAAACTCCTGCGCATGGTCGCGCTCGTGCCGATGGCCTTGGAAGTGGTGGACGAGGCGCGTGACACCATCCAGAGGCTTCGTACCGAGGTGGAGACGCTGCGCGCCGAGGTGGAGACGCTGCGCGCCGAGCGGGATGCCGCACTCGGGAACTGTGACACTCGACAGCTGTGACACTTGACAGCTGTAACACTCGACACCTGTGAAGGGCCACAACCCAAGTGGTTGTGGCCCTGTCGTGTCGGGGTAGCGGGATTCGAACCCACGACCTCTTCGTCCCGAACGAAGCGCGCTACCAAGCTGCGCCACACCCCGATGGCCTTTGCGGCCCTAACTAGAATAGCTGATTTTTTCCCGACCGGAAACGACTTTGCTGAGTATCGATCTAGCTTGCGGAGTCGAAGTGTTCACGAGCGTACTGACGGGAGATGACCCGGGCCTCGTCGATGAAGCGATGGTCGCCATCTGGATCGGTTTGGAACGCGCGGGTGACCAGCGCGTTGCAGGTATCGACGAGGATTTCGGTGCGGAAGATCGATTCGTCGTTGTCTGGAATGCCGAATTCCGCGGCGAGGATACTGACGAACTCCCTGGCGAAGAATCCCACCGGCACGAGGTCGTTTTTGCCGGACGGGCTGTTCTCGGATCCGATGAACCGGATGATCTGGAACCCGGATTCGTTTCGGTACATGCTGACAAATGCGTCGATGAAGCCGTCCACCGCGTCGGAGACATTCCCCCGCGGGATCTGGCTGATGTTCTCCAGCACCAGCGCCTTGAAGCGCTGGATCTCCCGGTTCCGTAGCGCGTGGAGCAGCACTAGTCGATCCGGAAAGTAGCGGTACACAGTGCCGATCGATGCCTTCGCTCGCGCGGCCACGAGGCCGGTAGTGAGTCGGTTGAACCCGATCTCGTCGACGATCGCTGCCGCTGCATCCAGCAGAGCATCCAGCCTGGCCGCGCTCCGCTCCTGAATAGGTTCGGTGCGAACGAAGGGCAGGGCCTCCTGGGGTGACATCGAGACAGCGTTGTCGGGCACGCAGAACTCCTTTATCTAAGTTGAGGTTCGCCTCACCCTAACGTTTGCATAGGCGTGCCGACGCTCCTCCCAGGGCCGAGCATACTATGGCTGAGTCTTCTGGCGCGAACAGATGACGCAGCGATTGCGCGCGGTCTTAGCGCGCGGTCATACAGCGTGCGGTCTTATCCAGTATGGTCCGCACCGGCCGGGACAACTGCACCGGGCGTGACGCCGGGGACGGCTGCGGTGAGGGTGAGCAGGGTCGCCTCCGGCGGGCACGCGAACCGCACCGGCGCATAAATCGAGGTCCCGAGCCCGGCAGACACGTTCAGGTATGCCGAGCGCAGTGCGTGCGACCAGACGCTGAGGCCCTTGACCTGCCCGCGCGGCACATCGCAATTGGTCACCAGTGCGCCGAATCCGGGCAGGCAGACCTGGCCGCCATGAGTGTGACCGGCGAGAATGACCTGCGCGCCATGGGTGACCAGCGAGTTCAACACGCGCTGATATGGCGCGTGCGCGACACCGATGCTGACCGACGAACGCGAGCGGGCGGCATCCTCGGAGAAATCGTCGCCCTCTCGTAACTCGTCTATTGCTCCGGTCAGTCGTTCGAGCTTGTCGAAGTGCAGATGTGGGTCGTCAACGCCGAAGAACTCCAAGTGGGTGCCGTTGAGGTCAAGGGCGTCAGCCGTGTTGTTCAAATCCAGCCAGCCCAACTCCGTGAAGTAGCTGGTCAACGCCTCGGTGTCGAGGTTGGCCGGCCGGCGGACGCGTTTGGATGGCCCCGTGAAGTACTTGATCGGGTTCTTGGCGACCGGAGCGTAGTAATCATTCGAACCGTTGACGAAGACACCGGGGACGCCGTGGAATTTCTCGAAGGCAAACCGGATGCCGTCCAGCCCGTCGTCATGGCCGAGATTATCCCCGGTATCGACGATAAGGTCCGGCTTCAGTTCGGCCAGCGAGCGCACCCACTCCTGCTTCTGGCGCTGCCACGGCGCCATGTGCAGATCGGAGAGATGCAGGATTTGGATGTCTGCGGCTTCCGTTGCGAGCACCGGCACCGTTACCCGGCGCAACGTATACAGCCTGCGTTCGATCAGCGTGCCCCAGGCGACCGCACCCAGCGCGGCGGTGCCGGCGACACCCAGAGCTAATCGTGCGATACTCCCGCGCCCGGTCATCCGTTGCCCGGCGGTGCGGCACCGAACTGATAGATGGTGAGCTTGATCGGCGTTCCGGGTTTGGCGAAGCTGCCAGCGGCCGGTGTCATGCTGGCAACCGTGCCGTCGAGCTTCTTATCCTGGGTGGGCGTGCTGTCCGAGGTCACCTGGAAGCTTTTCAGATTGGCCTGTGCTTCGCCCTGCTTTTGGCCGACGACGTTGGGCACCGCGATCAGGGACTGATTGCTGGTGTACACCGTGACGCTCGACCCCTTGCCGATGCTGCTGCCGGCCGCCGGATCACTTCTGGCCACCTGGCCAGAGGGCAGCTCGGAATCGGTTGCTCCGCCATCCTGGTAGTTCAGTCCGAGATCGTCCAGAATCGATCTGGCCTCGCTCGACGACTTGCCGCGCAGATCCGGAATCTGCACCTGGACGCCGTATCTGAGGCTGTTGTCGACGGATGGGAAGGCGTCGCCGCCGAAGCGGGCGTTCAAGGCGGTCAGGATCTGCCTGGCGATGTAGAACTTGACGTTGGCACCGCCGGTGCCGTCGAAACTCAAACTGCGCAACGGGGTACTGCCCTGGATATTGCCCACCCACGTCGCGGTGGCGATCTTTGAGGTCGAGGTGACCAGCCAATTCTCCAGCGACTCGTCGGTGGTGCCGGTCTTACCCATGATCGGGATGCCGTCGCGCGGATTGGCCGCGGTTGCGGTGCCGTGCGTCATCGGGCCCTGCAGCGCGTAGGTGACACCAGCGGCGACTTTAGGGTCGATCCCCTGGGTGCAGGTGCTGGGTGTGGCGGGAAGTTCGGTTCCGTCGAGTTTGACGATCTTGTCGATCGCCACCGGAGTGCAGACCTTGCCGGCGTTAGCGATCCCGCCGAACGCCGTGGCCATGGTCAGCGGCGAGATGTAGTTGGTCCCGAGGATGGACGACGGGTTGGACTGCAACGGCTGGCCATTCGCCTCGTGCACGCCAAGGGACTCCGCTGCCTTCTTGATGCTGCAGAGGTCCATCATGGTGCCCATCTTGGCGAAAACGGTGTTCACGGATTCCGCGGTGGCCTCCAGCACGCTGTACCGACCGCCTGGACCCTCATCGTTGGCGACATTCCAGGTGCCGCCGCCGATGTCTTCGCAACTGTTGTGGAATTGTGAGAACGAGAGGTGGTTGGAGGTCCCGTCCACCACTTGGTTGAGTGAATGCCCTGACTGTAGCCAGGCCACCAGCGAAAACGCCTTGTACGCCGAACCGGTCTGGAACCCCTCGGAACCGCCGTAGCCGATATCCGTGTTGTAGTTGACGGCCGTCGTGCCTGGAACCTCGACACTGGTGTTGTTGAACGGCCGGTTCTGCACCATGGTGATGATGCGTCCGGTGTTGAGCTCGGTGGAGACACTGGCCGAACCGAGGTCAATGCCGTCGCGGGTCGGCGGGATCCGTGACGATACCGCATCCTGGGCGACCGCCTGCAAATCGAGATCGAGGCTCGTGTAGACGCCCAGCCCGCCGCGGGCGAGCGTGGCGTACCGGTCATCGGAGGTTTTGCCCAGCGCCGGGTCGTTCTTGATCACGTGCTCGACATAATCGCAGAAGTGCCCGGCGGCGAACTGCACGGCCGTCGCGCACCCGGAAGGTCGCTCGGTGATGGCCGGGGTGATCGGAGCCGCCTTGGCTTCGGCCTGTTGCTTCGGGGTGATCTTCTTGTGAATCGCCATACGGTCGATCACATAGTCGCGGCGGACTTTGGTGAGCTTGTACCCATCGGCAGCGCCGTTGACCTTGTTCGCGGGCTCGTCGATGCGCAGATTGTTCGGGTTGTTGATCATCGCGATCAGAGTCGCGGCCTGGTCGAGGTTGAGATCCTTCGCGGCAACATTGAAGTAATAGTGAGCTGCAGCCTCGATACCATACACGGAGCCGCCGAACCCGGTGATGTTCAGGTAGTTCAGCAAGATGGTGTCCTTGCTGTACTTCTTCTCAACGCTGATCGCCAGCCGCATCTCCTTGAGCTTGCGCTCCGGCGTTGTCTTTGTTGCCTCGTGGTAGCAGCTGTCGTGCTTGGCCTTATCGGTGATCGCCTCGCACTTCTGCACTAAGACGTTCTTGACGTACTGCTGGGTGATAGAAGATCCACCCTGGACGTCCCGATGCAACGCGGTCATCAACGCGCCTCGGATGGTGCCGGTCAGATCGATTCCGCCGTGTTCGTAGAACCTCGGATCCTCCGAGGCGACCGCGGCGTCCTTCACCACCGGCGCGATGGCATCCCAGCCGACGTTGACGCGGTTCTGGGAATAAAAGGTGGCGATCGGCACCGCGTTGCCGCCTTGATTGGCGTAAATCGTGCTGCCCTGGGCGAGAGGGTCGATCTCAAGGTAGCTGGGCAAATTCTCGAACATGCCAATGCTGTCGCTGGCGGCCATGCCGGTCACCGCAAGTGCCGGGGTCACGGCGGCGGTGACCAGAAGTCCCGCAACCGCGCTCATTCCGATGAAACCGAGGAGCCCACCGACCATGCCTTTGGCTGTGAGTTTTTGGGCAGACATAGAATCAAGAGTAAGCGAGAAAGCTGGCAAGTTTCTCGACCGACTCTGCCGTAACCGTGACCTGAGGAGAACCATGCAACGCTGGGAGTACCTGACCACCCCGCTGATCATTCACAACACGGCTGCGATTCTGAACAATTGGGGTTCCGAAGGCTGGGAGCTTGTTCAGGTGGTGAATGGCCCGGAGGGTGGGCTGGTCGCGTACATGAAGCGGCCAGTTCTCGCCGAGGGTGCCGGAGCTGCGGGTGCGGTTTCCGATGCTGTTTCTAGTTCTGTTTCTGATGAGGAAGAGGTTGCTTAATGTCCAAACTTGATGATCGCCTTGCCGAGCTCGGTATCCGGATTCCGGATGTCATTGCTCCGGTGGCTGCATACGTACCGGCAGTGATTAGCGGCAACCTGGTCTACACGGCCGGGCAGTTGCCGATGGTTTCCGGGGCGCTGCCTGAGGCCGGTAAGGTCGGCGAGGGCACCGGGCTGGTGTCGCCGGATGCGGCGAAGGGCTACGCGCGTACCGCGGCGTTGAACGCTCTGGCTGCCGCGCAGAGCGTGCTCGGCTCATTGGACCGGGTGACGCGCATCGTCAAGGTCGTCGGCTTCGTAGCCTCCGACCCATCGTTCACTGGACAGCCAGTGGTCGTCAACGGGGCATCCGAAGTACTCGGTGAGATCTTCGGCGAGGCCGGTGCTCACGCGCGGTCGTCGGTCGGTGTTGCGGTACTCCCGCTGAACTCGCCGGTCGAGGTGGAGTTGGTGCTCGCCTTCGAATAAGGCGATGTGGTTCGGTGGCCACGGGGAGGCCGCCGGTTGGATGGATGTTGTGTTGAATGCTGTGAGCTGGCGAATAATTTCGTTGCCAAACCAGGTGAACAGCGTAGACTAGCTCCGGCCGAATGTTATTTTGGCGTGCGGCACGAGTGATTCCCCCCAATCCCGTGTCGCTGAGGCGGCATCTGTTTCCCCCAATAGGTGTCGCCCCCTCTTGTTAACGCATGGGTTTAACACATAGCTAACGCGGGTGGGTTTGCGAGCCTCAATCCCGCCCGCAGGTCCTGTTGCTCACATGGATCGACGCCGATGAGTTATCCCTGTTCGCCGGCAACCGGGCAGCGCAGCCGTGAACTCCTCGTACCGTAGCCGGATGTCCGATTCTGGTGCCACCGCAACTGTTCCGTTCGTGGTGCGGCCACGGGGTCATGCTGCCGGCCGAGGCCTCCTCGGCACGAAGGCAGGGCCGACAGATATGGCTGAACGTGCCACGCCAGGGCAGGCCACCGCTGTGATACCAAGCGACGGTGGGCCACCGGGTGTGCTGCCCGAAATGTCCGGCGCTTTGCCGCGCGCGCCGGAGACGGACGCGCCGGAGACAGACTGGGCCGCGCTTGGCCCGCTCGCCCCGTATCTCGCCGCGGGCACGGCCACCGACGTCTTCGTGAACGGTCCCGCTGGGCTCTGGGTGGATTCCGGCGCTGGTCCGGTGCGAGATCTGGCCTGGGACGCCGACGAAGGATCGCTGCGCGAACTCGCGGTTCGGCTGATCGCCTTGGGCGGGCGGCACATCGACGAGACAACACCATGCGTGGACGTGCGCCTGCACGACGGAATCCGGGTGCACGCGGTTCTACCGCCGATCGCGACCACGGGGACGCTGCTGTCAATCCGGATTCCCCGAAAGCAACGGTTTCGGTTGCCAGATCTGCAGGCGGCTGGAATGCTCACTTCCGGCCAGCTCACTCGCCTCAATCGCGCCATTTCCGGTCGGGAGAACCTGCTGGTGACCGGGGCAGCCGGCAGCGGCAAGACGACGCTATTGTCGGCGTTGCTGGCATCCGCTTCGCCGCGCGACCGGATTGTTGCCATCGAGGACGTCGCAGAGCTGAGGGTGCAGCATCCGCATTTCGTGTCGTTGGAGTCGCGGCAGGCGAATCTGGACGGTGCCGGTGAGGTCGGCATGGCGCGCTTGGTGCGCGAGGCGCTGCGGATGCGACCGGACCGGCTCGTGGTGGGGGAGTGCCGTGGAGCTGAGATCCGGGAACTGCTGTCCGCGCTGAACACCGGGCACGACGGCGGCGCGGGAACTGTGCACGCGAATGCACTGGCGGATGTTCCGGCGCGACTGGAAGCGCTCGGCGCACTCGCGGGGCTTGGCACTGAAGCTGTGGCCAGGCAGGCCGTCAGCGCAATCGGATTGGTGCTGCATCTTGAACACACCGACGGTACGCGCCGGATCGCGCAAATGGGGCGCTTCCAGCTAGACGCCCACGATCGGCTGGCCGTCGCGGAGGAACCCGCGTGCCCCGCCGGCTGAGGCAACCGCCGGCGATCGAAGCGGTAGCCGGGGTGACCCAACGATTGGCGGTGTTGCTCGGAGCCGGGGTCGCCCCGGCCTCTGCATGGCGGTATCTGGCCGAGATCGACGCGGATGCCGGGCCGAGCGGAGGGCGGTCGCCGGTGTTCGCGGGCGCCGAGGCGGGTGAGCGCGGAGACGGGATCGCCGCAGCGATTCGCACCGCGGCGAAACGCCTGCCTTCATCGGTAGCCGGCGCTTGGCTGGGGCTGGCCGCGGCGTGGTTTGTCGCGAACGAGGCTGGCGCGCCGCTGGCCACCAGCTTGCGAGATCTGGCAACGTCGTTCCGCGCGCTCGGCCAGACTCAGCGAGATCTGCGGGTGGCGCTGGCGGGACCTGCTGCCACTGCACGGATGGTGATGGGGCTGCCAGTGGTCGGCGTGCTGCTCGGCATAGGGCTCGGGCTCAATACCCTCCAGGTGCTGCTTACCACCGTGCCGGGGCTGGCCTGTCTGGCCGGCGGTGCCTTCCTGACGTTCGCCGGGAACCGATGGAACCGTCGGCTGGTGCGGTTGGCCCAGCCCACCAGCCTCACTCCCGGGCTCGACATCGACCTGATGGCGATCGCGATGTCCGGCGGCGGATCGGTCGAGCGGGCGACGCAACTGGTCGAGGATGCGGTGAACCGGTTCGAGCTGGCCGCGCGCATCGGAGCAGGATCACGGGCTGACGTCATGGCGCCGACGGGCAGCATCGGCGGGGTGATCCGGCTGGCACGACGGGCGGGCATCCCGGCTGCGGAGTTGCTGCGCAGCGAGGCGGAGCAGACGAGACGGGATGCGACCGGCGAAGGTCAGCGTGCCGCGGCCGCCCTCGCGGTGCGCCTGATGGTCCCGCTCGGAGTGTGCGTGTTGCCGGCGTTCATGCTCGTCGCGGTCGTTCCACTCCTGTTGGCCATCATCTCGTCCACAGCCTCGACGTTCTGACCTGTTCTTCTCAGACTCGCCATTCGGGGCCGATTGCGGGTGCCGGTGGCGAAGGATTGCACTCGTGCCGATCCACACCATCGATCCACACAGATAACCACACAGATAAGAGGAGAAGATCCATGCTCTGGGAAAATTCGATTCGGCGCGCTCAGCGAGGTGCGCTTCGGCCAGCAGCACAGTCATCGCTCGCAGTGCAATCGATACTCACCGCACTGCCGGCGCCCGTCGCCGGTTCGGCTGCCCGCTTCGCTGCCCGCTGGCGGGACGAAGAAGGCACTGCCACAGCCGAGTATGCCGTGGCGACGATGGCCGCGGTCGGCTTTGCCGGTCTGCTGGTGGTCATCCTGCGTGGCGATGAAGTACGCGGCATCCTGACGGACCTCATCCGGCGTGCGCTCACTGTTGCGGGTTAGGAACGATGCCGGCAGCGTGACAGCTGAATTCGCCACGGTGATACCGGCGGTGCTGCTGGTGCTGTCCTGTTGTCTCGGCGCGATTCAGGTTGTCGTCCAGCAGGTTCGGTTGTCGGATGCTGCGGCGGACGGCGCTCGCTCGCTCGCCCGCGGCGACGGGGCAGACCTCGCCGCAGCGCGAGTTCACCGGTCGGTGAGCACCGCAGTCGTCACCCATAGTGCGGAGGGGGAGTTCATCTGTCTGAGCCTGAGCGCTCCCGCCGCGTTCGGCCCGGCCGGCGCACTGGGCATCACCGTTTCGGCGCGTTCGTGCGCATTGTCCGGAGGTCGCTAATGCGTGCGAACGTGAGCGAGGAGGGATCCGGGTCGATCCTTGCTGTCGGTGTGCTTGCTGCGGTCCTCATCTTCACCGGACTTGCCCTTGCCCTGTCGGCTGGGTTTGCGATCCGTCAACAGGTCGAGGGGGCCGCCGATGCCGCGGCGCTCGCGGCGGCAGACACCGCGCTTGGCCTGACGCCGGGCTCACCATGCGCGATCGCCAAGCGCGCGGCCTCGCTCAATCATGCTGCCCTCGACGGATGCCGAATGGAGGGCGTTGTGGCCACAGTGACCGCCACGACGAGCTATCTGGGGTTCGCGATCACCGCGACAGCCAGGGCAGGACCACCCGGCTCCGGATGAGCGCTGGTCAGTCGAATCGCGCCTCAAGGTACCGGTAATCAACGGCGCTCGGACGCTCGCCGCTCTCGGAATACTCGACACCGGCGCTTCTGGCGTAGAGGTACACCTTGCCGGAGTCCGCTGGGATCTCCAGCCGAGGCTGCGGGTCTCCCGATTCGAGAAAATCGGTCCGAATAGTTTTTCCCTCAAGAGGTCCGTCGGTCAGCTTTGCCGTGTAGGAGCCAAACGATGAAGTAGCCATGTCTGTCATTGTCCTCGCCCCACCGAATACCGCAATAGCTGCCTACAAGCGACCGTGAAATCGCCGAGTCTCGTGCCGGAACCGGAGCCCGATTAGGTACTTAGGGCGTCAGAGTGTGTATCGTGTGCCTGATGGGCGGCGTCGCTTAGCGGTGCCGCCGCTGTGCGTTGTCACGGCACGCACGTGCGTCATCGTAAGAACAAGGAGACAGGTGCCAGGCACGAAAAAACTCGTCATCGTCGAGTCCCCGACGAAGGTGAAGTCGATCGCTCAATACCTAGGCGATGGCTATCAGGTGATGGCCTCCGTCGGGCACATTCGTGACTTGGTTGAGCCGAAAAACCTTCCACCGGAACTGAAAAAGGGCTCACTCGGCAAGTTCTCTGTCGACGTCGAAAATGATTTCGAGCCATATTATGTGGTCTCCGACAAGAAGCGGAAGACGGTCTCCGAACTGAAGAAGGCACTCAAGAGTGCCAGCGAACTCCTGCTCGCAACAGACGAGGACCGCGAGGGCGAGGCCATCGCCTGGCATCTCATCGAGGTGCTCAAGCCGACCATTCCGGTACGGCGGATGGTCTTCCACGAGATCACCCGGGAAGCCATCGAGGCCGCCAAAGACAACACCCGCGACATCGACGTCGCGCTGGTCGATGCGCAGGAGACCCGGCGGATCCTCGATCGACTGTACGGGTTCGAAGTCTCTCCGGTGCTTTGGCGCAAGGTCGGGCCTGGGCTGTCCGCCGGCCGAGTGCAGTCCGTCGCCACGCGACTGGTCGTCGACCGCGAACGGGAGCGTCTCGCATTCGTAGCGGCCGGTTACTGGGACCTCAGCGCGGTGTTGTCCGCAGCTGCGCCCTCAGCAGAGCTCGCTTCCGATGTGGCCCGCGACGCTGCATCCCAACGGTCCGTGTTCGACGCGCGTTTGGTGCGCCTTGGCGGCAAACGGATCGCCAGTGGTCGCGATTTTGACGACACCGGTGCGCTGAAGTCCAGCGTCACTACCCTTGATGAGGCCGCCGCAACCGCGTTGGCCGCCGCCGCTGCGCTGCCGAGCACGACGGTGACGGTTACCAAGGTCGAGTCCAAGCCATACTCGCGTCGCCCCGCCGCCCCGTTCACCACATCGACACTTCAGCAGGAGGCCGCCCGCAAACTGCGATTCTCGGCCCGGCAGACCATGAGCGTCGCCCAGTCTCTGTATGAGAACGGCTACATCACCTATATGCGCACCGACTCGTCATCGCTGTCCAGTCAGGCGACGAATGCGGCACGTGCCCAGGCGACGAAGCTTTACGGCGCCCAGAGCATCCCCGAAAAACCGCGCACGTACACCGGCAAAAGCAAGAACGCGCAAGAGGCGCACGAGGCGATCCGGCCATCCGGAGACGTGTTCCGCACGCCCAGCCAAGTTGCGAGCTCCTTGCGCGGCAACGACTTCAAACTCTACGAGTTGATCTGGAAGCGCACCGTCGCCTCGCAGATGGCTGATGCGAAGGGGCAGACGGCGTCGATCGCGATCGATGCGCGAATCATCGAGGGCGAGCTAGCCGGGACGGTCGCCGAATTCGCCGCCAGCGGCACGGTGATAACCTTCCGCGGATTCCTGCAGGCTTACGAAGAAGGCAGGGACGAGGAGCGCAACCAGGGCGCCGAACAGCGGGAGTCCAACCTGCCACCGCTGGCCGTCGGGCAGCCGCTGTCGGTGGTCGAGATGCAGGCCAAGGGCCACGAGACGACCCCGCCGCCGCGGTACACCGAGGCGAGCCTGGTCAAGACGCTCGAAGAGCTCGGCGTTGGCCGACCGTCGACGTACGCGTCGATTCTCTCTACGATCGTCGATCGCGGCTACGTCACTCCGCGTGGACAGGCGCTGGTGCCCAATTGGATCGCGTTCTCCGTGGTCAGGCTGTTGGAAGATTACTTCGCGGAGTTGGTCGAGTACGACTTTACCGCCGAGCTAGAAGACGATCTGGATGCGATCGCCGGGGGAACCGCCGATCGCACCGAGTGGCTGACCGGTTTCTACTTCGGCAGCGAGGGCCACCGCGGGCTGCGCCAGGTCATTGACAATCTGGGTGAAATCGACGCCCGCACGATCAACTCGGTGAAGATCGATGATGAGGTCACCTTGCGGATCGGCAAATACGGCCCGTATCTGGAGGTTCCCGGCGAGGATCCAGACGGAACTCCTCGCCGGATCAACATACCCGAGGGTCTCGCCCCTGACGAGCTGACCAAGGCCAAGGCGCACGAGCTGATCGACGCGCCGGTACAGATCGACCGGGTGATCGGGATGAACCCGGCCAACGGCAAGGAAATCGTGGCGAAGAACGGCAGGTTCGGTCCGTACGTCACCGAACTGGACCCCGCCTCGGCGCAGGCTGCGGTCGCCGAGCCCGCGCCGGTGGAGGCGGCCGCCGAAGGCGACCCGTCGGCCAAGCCGAAAACGAAGGCGGCGGCAAAGAAAAAGAAGGCTGCGGTGCAGAAGCCGCGCACGGCATCCCTGTTCAAGTCGATGGACCTCGCCTCGATCGACCTGGAGACCGCGCTCAAGCTTCTCGACCTGCCGCGCAGTGTGGGGATCGATCCGGAATCGGGCGAGGAGATTCTGGCGCAGAACGGACGCTATGGGCCCTATCTGAAGAGGGGCTCGGACACTAGGTCTCTGGCCGGCGAAGACCAGATCTTCGAGATCGATCTCGAAGGCGCGCTCGCGTTGTATGCCCTGCCGAAGTATGGCGCCAAGCGCGCCTCCAGCGCATTGAAGGAATTTGATGCCGATCCGGTCAGCGGCAAGCCGATCCGGGTCAAGGACGGGCGGTTCGGCCCCTATGTCACCGACGGCACGACCAACGCCACGATCCCCAGAGGGGAGACCGTCGAGGAGGTCGATTTCGATCGCGCCGTACAGTTGCTCGCCGACAAGCGAGCTAAGGGGCCGGCGAAGCCGAAGAAGGCCACCCGAAAGGCTCCTGCCAAGAAGGCCAGCGCGGCGAAGGCAACTACGGCGAAGGCAACTACAGCGAAGACAACTACAGCGAAGGCAACTTCGGCGAAGGCAACTACAGCGAAGGCAACTACAGCGAAGGCAACCACAGCAAAGGCTGGTGCGGCGAACAAGATCAAGAAGGCGCCCAAGCAGTGACTGCCGCGGCGGCATCGGGTCTTTTCATCACGCTTGAGGGCGGCGACGGTTCCGGTAAGTCCACCCAGTCCGAGCTGCTGTCGGCATGGCTGGAATCCATCGGGCACCACGTGCTGCGAACCCGCGAGCCGGGCGGCACCGACGTCGGCGTCGAGGTCCGCGAGATCGTGCTACATCACCGCGGCCACATTTCTCCCCGCGCTGAGGCGCTGCTCTATGCGGCGGATCGTGCGCAGCACATCGCCACGCTGGTGCGACCGGCCCTGCGGCGCGGGGAGATCGTGGTCCAGGACCGCTACATCGACTCGTCCATCGCCTACCAGGGCTCCGGGCGGGAACTCGATCCGGCTCGGATTCGCGACCTGTCGCTCTGGGCCGCCGAGGGGCTGCTCCCGGACCTGACCATTCTGCTGGATCTCGACGAGGACCTGGCGCGAGGCCGGATGAACGGTAGTCGGCCTCGCTACGACCGACTGGAGGCGGAGGATGCCGAGTTCCATTCCCGGGTCCGCGCCGCCTACCTGGGCCTTGCCGACGCGGAGCCGGACCGATTCCTGGTTCTTGATGCTTCCGGCTCCGTCGCTGATGTCGCGGCCGCGATCCGCGCCAGAGTGGAGCCCGTCGTCGGCTGAGCCCGGCCGCGGCCGGGCATTTGGGCGCCGGACTGTTTGCTAAGCTCCACCTTTTGGGAGACAGTCATGGGTCAAGTCGTTCAGATCGTCGGATCGTTGCTCGTGTTGAGCGGCTTCGCGCTAGCCCAGTGGGGGCTGCTCGATCAGAAGTCGTTGCGGTATCTGGTGCTCAACGCCGTCGGATCCGCTGTGCTGGCTGTGGATGCCTTCTTTGGGCGGCAGTGGGGCTTTCTGCTACTCGAGGGTGTCTGGGCGATCGTGTCTACGATCAGCTTCGTCGGCGTGCTGCGTGGGCGAGGCGGCCGTTCCGTGAACACCTGAGTTCAATATAGGATCCGCAGGTACGGATGCACTGGTCAACAATATCCGCAGATGCGGTGATAATATGACCCGCATGCCCGATTACCGGTTGAGCGAGGCGGCGAACCTGCTCGGCGTCAGTGACGACACCGTGCGGCGCTGGGTCGCGGCGGGAACGTTGAGCGCCAGGCACGATGATGCCGGACGGCAGGTCGTTGACGGAGCCGAACTGGCGGCACGGGCGAAGGACATCGCGACGGTGCCCTCGGACCCGTCCGGTATGGGGTCCAGTGCGCGCAATCGCTTCGTCGGGCTGGTCACGAACATCATCGTCGACAGCGTGATGGCTCAGGTCGAAATTCAGAGCGGACCGCATCGAATCGTATCCCTGATGTCGGCCGAAGCAGCACACCAGCTCGGCCTCGAGGTCGGCGTGCTCGCGGTGGCGGTGGTCAAGGCGACCACCGTCATCGTCGAGACGCCTCAGGAAGCGCCATGAGATGTCGGCCGGCCGTTCTGGTCGCGGTCGCGACCACAGTCCTGCTGTTGGCCGGCTGCGCAGGGGGTCCTTCGGTTGGCTCTGAGACCGACAGCTCAGCGGTCGCCTCATCGGCGAGTCCACGGGCCGGCTCGGGGACCGTGAGCGGTGACCTCACCGTTTTCGCTGCCGCCTCACTTGCAGCATCGTTCGGCGAGCTCGCCGCGGAGTTCCGAACCGAGCATCCTAAGGTGACGGTCAAGCCCATCGTGTTCGACGGATCATCCACCCTTGCCACCCAACTCATCGAGGGCGCGAGCGCCGATGTGTTCGCCTCGGCCGACCAGGCGAACATGACGAAGGTCCTCGACGCGGGCGAACTCGATGGGGCTGCCCGGAGTTTCGCAACCAACACGCTAGAGATCGCGGTGCAGCCCGGTAACCCTGACGGCATCCGGACGCTCTCCGACCTCGCCGCACCGCGCCGGCTGGTCGTGCTGTGTGCCCCGCAGGTGCCGTGCGGGGCGGCCTCGAAAAGTTTGCTGGCGCTGAACAAGGTGAAGCTCACCCCGGTCAGTGAGGAACAGAACGTCACCGCGGTGCTGACCAAAGTCGCGGCGGGCGAGGCGGATGCCGGCCTGGTCTACAAGACGGATATCGCGGCATCCGATGGACGGGTCGACGCGGTGCCGGCGGCGAACGCCGACCAGGCGGTGAACCGTTACGAGATCGGGCAGCCGTCCAGCACGACGAACCAGAAGGCAGGCGCGGCGTTCATCGAGTTCGTGACCTCCGCCAGCGGCCAGGCGATCCTGCACAAATACGGCTTCGGCCGGCCATGAGCCGCGTGCAGATTGGCACCGTGCCGAGGCTGCTCTACGTTCCCGCGGCGATCGGGCTCGCGCTTTTGATCCTGCCGATCGTGGGACTGGTCGCGCGCGTCGACTGGGCCAGTGTGCCGGCTGCGATCACCTCGCGCGCCGCGGTCGACGCGCTGTCCCTCTCGCTGCAGACCGGCGGGACGGCAACCCTGGTCTGCCTGGTTGTCGGGATACCGCTGGCCACGGTGCTCTCCCGCTCCCGACCGCAGATCGCTGGGCTGCTGCGAGCCCTGGTCACGCTGCCGCTGGTGATGCCGCCGATGGTCGGCGGCATCGCGCTACTGTATCTGCTTGGTCGCAACGGACTGGTAGGCCAATACCTGGAACTCGCCGGAATTCGGATTCCGTTCACCACCGGCGCCGTCGTGATCGCACAGGCGTTCGTGGCCCTGCCGTTCCTGGTGATCTCGCTGGAAGGCTCGCTGCGCACCGCCGGAACTGGATTCGAGTCGGTGGCTTCCACCCTCGGCGCCGGCCGGTGGACGGTGTTCCACCGGATCACGCTCCCGCTGGTTTGGCCGGGTCTGGTGGCCGGCACCGTGCTCTGCTTCGCGCGCGCGCTCGGCGAGTTCGGTGCGACCGCGCTCTTCGCGGGTAATGCTGCGGGGGTCACCCGGACCATGCCGCTGGCCATTTATACCGCGTTCAACGGTGCGGGCGTGACGCAGGAGTCGGCGGTCGCGCTCTCACTGTTGCTCATCGTGGTGGCCATCGTCATCCTGCTGCTGATGCGCAGCTGGCGCGCAGAGGTGACCCTGTGATCCCTGTGGGCGGTGTGAGCGCTGTGAGCGGTGTGAGCGCTGTGAGCCCGGTGAGCGAGGCAGACCCCGGGGACACCGCGCTTGAGGCGCGGCTGGTGGTACGCCGCGGATCATTCGAGTTGGATGCCGCGGTGCGCGTGCGCCGCGGGGAGGTGCTCGCCTTGCTCGGCCCGAACGGGTCGGGCAAGTCCACCTTACTGGCGGCACTGGCCGGATTGATCCTGCCGCAATCTGGAACCGTGAGCGTCTCCGGGCGAACGCTTACCCGTGTCGGTGTGCCAGGCGCTCGCGTCGCCATTGCGCCCGAGCGCCGGAGCGTGGGGCTGCTCGGTCAGAAGCCGCTGCTGTTCCCGCACTTGACCGCGCTGCAAAACGTGGCCTTCGGACCACGCGCGGCCGGCATGCCGTCAGCGACCGCGGCTCAGGACGCGCGGGTCTGGTTGCATGCGGTCGGGCTGGCCGGATTTGAACACCGCAGACCGGCCGCACTGTCCGGCGGGCAGCAACAACGGGTGGCCATCGCCCGGGCCCTGGCCGCGCGCCCCGAGGTGCTACTGCTCGACGAGCCGCTGGCAGCGCTGGACGTGCAGACGGCTGCGCTGACTCGCACGCTGCTGCGCGAACAACTGACCCGAAGCGGCACAACCGCGATTCTGGTCACCCACGACGTCCTGGATGCCATCGTGCTGGCTGATCGCGTCGCCATCCTCGCCGGTGGCAGAATCGTCGACGAGGGCCCGAAAGCCCGGGTGTTAGGCGCGCCGCGCAATCAGTTCATCGCGGCGCTCGCCGGGGTCAACCTCGTCGAGGGCACCGTATCCGCGGAGGGTGTCGGCGCAGGCGTGGGTCCGACGTCGCAGCCCGCGGGGGCGGGGTGGATGCCGGCCTCGATATCCCTGGCCGGAGGCTGGAGGCTGGTGGGCAGGGCGGCTGCGGGCGATTTGGGCGAGCCCGGTGCCGCGGCTTCGGCCGTGTTCCCGCCGGCGGCCGTGAGGATCGAGCGAGCAAATCCTTCGGGCGGCGGGGTGCCGTTCGGCTCGGCGCGCGAAGAACCTTTGGCGATGGACCGCACGAACCGCTGGGAGGCGCCGATCCGGTCCCTCGAACCGTCGTCGGGCGGTATTCGGGTCCGCACCTGTCTGAACGATGTCGCGGTAGTGGCGCTGTTGCCTCCGGTGGAAGTCGCCCGGCTCGGTTTGGAGGTTGGCGGCCGGGTTTGGCTTAGTGTGCCGGCATCCGAAGTGGAGATACTCCCCCTGGAAGGCGGCGTCGGCGGTAGCGGATAGCCTTATCGGATGGGAGTGTGGGACGAACTGACGGGCCAGCAGAGCGCTATTGCCACGTTCCAAGCCGCGGTGGCCGGCGACCCGCACGGCGGTGGACGAGGCGCCGCCTCCGACGGATCGATGACCCACTCCTGGCTGATCACCGGCCCGCCCGGTTCCGGCCGCTCGAATCTTGCGTTCGCCTTCGCCACCGCGCTGCTCAGCCCCGGCGATCCAGAAGGCGACGTCGCCACCCAGAGGCAGGTCGACGCTCGCACGCACCCCGACCTGGCTGTGCTCAGCACCGAGCGGGTGATCATCACCATCGACGAAGTGCGCAGCCTGGTCAAAAGCTCGCAATTCGCGCCGTCGATCAGCCGGTATCGGGTGATGGTCATCGAAGACGCCGACCGGATGGTGGAGCGCACCTCGAACCTGCTGCTGAAGGCGCTTGAGGAACCTCCAGAGCGCACGGTCTGGATCCTGTGCGCGCCCAGCGAAGCCGACCTGCTGCCCACCGTGCGTTCCCGGGTGCGCACGGTGCGGCTGACCGTCCCCAGTATCGATGACGTCGCCGAGCTGATCCGCAAGCGCGACGGGGTTGACGGCGCCGTGGCCGAACGCGCAGCCCGGGAGGCACAGAGCCACATCGGGATGGCACACCGATTGGCTACCAATGCCCAGGCCCGCGCCAGACGCGAGGAGACGCTGCGGCTGGCCCTCGGCATTCGCGATGTGTCTGATGCCGTCATGGCCGCCGCGCGAATGCTGGAAATCGCCGGAGCCGATGCCAAATCGATCACGGAGGAGCGCGACGCGGAGGAACGCGCCGACGCCCTGCGTGCGCTCGGCGTCGCGCCCGGGGGCACCCTGCCACCCGCGCTCCGCGGCCAGATCCGCGCTCTGGAAGAAGACCAGAAGCGCCGGGCGACCAGGAGCCTGCGCGACGGGATCGACCGCATCCTGGTCGACCTGCTCTCCCTCTATCGGGACGTGATCATGTTGCAACTGGGTAGCGGCAGCGCGCTGGTCAACCGCGAACTCGCCGACGAGATGCGGGCACTGGGCGAACACACCACTGCCGCCGCTACGATCACCGTGATGGATGCCATCGGCACCGCCAGGGAACGGATCGGCGGAAATGTGCAGCCGGCTCTCGCCCTCGAGGCCATGCTGGTGGCCACGCTGCGAAAGGGACGCGCATGAAACCAGTGGCCGTAAACCGGGTGCGCGGTTCGCGGCGAACGTCCCGGGTAATCCTGTCGGCTCTGACCGCCGGCCTCATGGTGGCCCTGGCCGGGTGCATGTTCCTGCCGCAGACCCCGAAGGCACCGGCGGCCCCGGCGCAGGAGAAGGTCGCACCCGACCTGCAACCGTTCTACCAGCAGAGCCTGAACTGGACGGACTGCGCCAAGGGCATGCAGTGCACCGATGCCACCGCGCCGCTGAACTGGGCGGACCCCGCAGCCGGCAGCATCACGCTCGCGCTGATCCGCCATCGCGCGACCGGGCACAAGATCGGCTCCCTGTTGGTCAATCCTGGCGGCCCTGGCGCTTCCGGATACACCTTCGTGAAGGATTCGGTCGACTACGCCACCGATCAAAAGCTGCAGGCCGGGTTCGATATCGTCGGCTTCGATCCACGCGGCGTCGGCCACTCCAGTGCTGTCAGCTGTTACAAACCGGCGCAAATGGACGACTACATCTACGGCATTCCGGACGCCGCGCTGGGCACCGACGCGTGGATCGCCGAACAAACTGCCTCCGCGACCGCCTTCGCAGCGGCCTGCGCGGCAAACACCGGAGCGCTGCTCGGACACGTCGACACGGTCAGCGCCGCGCGCGACCTCGACCTGCTGCGTGCCGTGCTCGGCGACAGCAAGCTCAGCTATCTCGGATATTCCTACGGCACCTTCCTCGGCGCGACCTACGCGAACTTGTATCCGAAGAACGTCGGCCGGCTGGTGCTTGACGGCGCACTGGACCCGTCCGCAAGCAACTTCGAGGTGACCAAGACCCAGGCGCAGGGATTCGAGAGCGCGCTGCGCGCCTACCTGACCGACTGCATCGGCACCCAGGGCTGCCCGTTCCGCGGCTCAGTGGACCAGGCGATGCAGACCATCGCAGATCTGCTGGCAGCCGTGGGCGAAAGCCCGATTCGCAACGCCGACGGCAGGGAACTCGGTTCGACCACGCTGCTGACCGCGATCATCTATCCGCTGTACGACGCAAACGCGTGGCCGGTGCTCAGCGAAATGCTCAGCGCGACCATGCAAGGCGACGCGGCCGAAGCGTTCCACTTCGCGGATGCCTACAACGACCGCACCGATCAAGGCACCTACACCAGTAATCAGACCGAGGCCTTCACCGCGATCAATTGCCTGGACTACAGCTATAACGCCGATCCCGCGACCATGCGCAGCCAAGCCGCAGAGCTGGAGAAGGCGGCCCCGGTGATCGGGAAATACATGGCCTATGGCGACATCGCCTGTGCCGCCTGGCCAGACAAGTTCACCGGGAAGCGTGGCGCCATCACCGCCGCAGGGGCCGCTCCGATCCTCGTGGTCGGCACGACGAATGATCCTGCCACCCCGTACGTGTGGGCCAAGAATCTCGCGGAGCAACTGGACAGCGGACATCTGGTCACCTACACCGGCCAGGGCCACACCGCATATAACAAGTCCAACTCGTGCGTGAACAATGCCGTCGACAATTACCTGCTCTCCGGCACGGTCCCCACCACCGACCCGCGCTGCTAACTCTCCCCGAGGGCCGAACGGCGTCTGCGATAATCAACCCATGACGGCCGAGCGTTCCGATCCTGAAGGGCAGCGGCAGCCAGGCCTGCGCGAGCGGAAGCGACAGAGCACCCGCCGCGCCATCCAACTCGCGGTGCTCGGCCTCACGATCGAGCGTGGGTTCGACCAGGTCACGATCGACGAGGTGAGCCAGGTTGCCGGAATCTCGCCCCGGACCTTCTTCAATTATTTTGACTCGAAGGATGCTGCCGTGGTCGGCGAGATCCCGCTGCTGTCTGACGGGTATCAGGTCGAGGCGTTCGTGCACGCCGGACCGACCGAGGACATCCTGACCGGAATTGCCGGCCTCTTCCTGTCGGCGGCCGCCCAGGAGGAGGGCGAGGACCGCGAGATCCATCAGTTGCGCAAGGTCGTGCTCCGCGATCACCCGCATCTACTCGGACTGCGGATGGCGGGCATGCGCACCGCAGAGTCGGCGCTGTACGAGGTCGTCGTGCGCAGGCTGGCTCGGGACGAACCCCGGTTGCCAGCCGAGGATACGGCCATGTTCGAGCGCGGCTGGCTGATCACCCTCACCGCCCTCGCCGCGCTGCGGCATGCCTGGCGCTGCTGGGCGGAATCCGATGGTGCCGGACCGCTTGACGACCGCATCCGGCTGTCGTTCACGCAGCTGCGAGAGATCGTGGGAGAGACCAGCTAAGCTATTGAGCTGTGCCGAGCGGGTCCATGACCTACCCATCACGCCGCCTTAGCTCAGTCGGTAGAGCGTCTCACTCGTAATGAGAAGGTCATCAGTTCGATTCTGATAGGCGGCTCCACAGGATGGATCGACCTGCTGTGTGAAGAATCAGGTCAGGCCGACATCACCAGCTCGCGCAGTCGCGCGGTAGCGATCTCGATCACCGCTTTGACGGGATCCGAGAGCACCGCGTTGTGCCGATGCACGATCGCAAAGTGGTCGTACAGCTGTGGTTTCAGGGAAAACGAATAGAGCTGCGCGGGCAGTTTGTCCTGCTGGCGTCGCACGACGCTTCGGGCGGTGATGGCATCAGCGAGCCCCATCGCCGCCACCTCCAGCGCAGTCTCCACGTTCTCGACCTCGATGGCGGCTTGGAAGGTGGCACCCACCGACTGTACGGCTTTCCTGAGCTGCTGGCGGGTGTAATCGTTGTCGCCCCAGGTGGCCTCTGACAACACCAGCGTGGCGGCGGCGAGGTCGGCTGGCGTTACGAACCGACGGACGCGATCGGGGTCTGCGGTGACGTACACGATCTCGTCACGCGCCACCGGTCGCACGTGCAGCACGTTATCGTCGATCGGCAGCACGACCAGTGCCGCTTCGAGCTGTCCCGCGCGCACCTGTTCCATGGTTTCCATAGAGTTCTGGCCGACGAGGGAGAGCCGGGCAGAGGGGAACCGCGCGCGCATATCGGCCACCAACTGACTGCCCAGGTACAAGTGGGCGGCCCCGAAGAGGCCGAATCGGATCGTTCCGGTGACCGCCAGAGCGGTGGATGCGACCGCCCTGCACCCGCCTTCGACAGCATTCAGCGCCTGTCGCGCGTAAGGTTCGAGAGCTCGAGCAGCCTCGGTGGGCACCACCCCGCGTCCAACGCGAAGGAAGAGCGCGGCGGCCATGCCGCGCTCCAGGATACGGATCTGCTCCGCGAGCGAGGGCTGGGACAGTCCGAGCGAGTCGGCGGCCTTGGTGAAGGAGCCGGTCTCCACGGTCGCCACGAAGCAATGGAGTTGGTGCAAAGTTACCAAGGAAACTCCTTTGGATGCCGCAGGAAGGCAAGGCTACCACGATGCATTGCCAGCATTTAGAGTCTGTGTGCACGCAACATATGGATCCCGCGTCAGCAAACGGCGCGTTGAATGAAAGGCAGCGGTTATGGTTTCTTTGGGTTTCGTCGGGCTCGGCAGCATGGGCGGACCGATGTGTGCGCGTCTGGCGCAGGCCGGCTACGAGGTACATGCGTTCGACATCGACCAGGCGAACGTCGCATCGGCTGTCGCCGTCGGGGCGGTTTTGGCCGAGTCGGCCGCCGCCTGTGCGTCGGCGTCGGACATCTTCTTGACATCACTGCCCAGACCCGATCACGTGGAGGCTGTCATGCTCTCCGGCGGCGCGCTTGAGGCGCTTCGTCCCGGTGCAATCTGGGCCGACCTCACGACGAACGATATTGGCCTGGTCTCGCGCCTGGCCGAACGCGCGCCCGAGGGTGTCAGCGTTGTCGATTGTCCGGTGACCGGTGCCGTGGACGGTGCGCGCAACGGCAGACTCACCCTCTTCGCCGGCGGTGAGCCGGCCGACGTCGAACGGATTCGACCGGTCCTTGAGAACCTCGGTACGGTCATCGCATGCGGCCCACTGGGAACCGGCAACGTCGTCAAACTCGTCACCAACCAGCTCTGGTTTGTTGCGGCGGCAGCCATCGGCGAGGGGTTCGCGCTCGGTGTTCACCACGGGGTCGACCTCAAGGTTCTCTACTCAGCGATTCGGCAGTCCGTGGGCGATTCCTTCGTCGCCGCACACGATGCCCCGTCCATCTTCGCCGGGCACTACGACCCTTCGTTCTCGCTGGACCTCTGCCTCAAGGACCTTCGACTGATCAAGGGGCTTCAAGAAAACCTCGGCGCCGAACTGCCGATGACCGATGCCGCTCGTGGTGCGTTCACGGTCGCCGCTGATCGGTACGGGACCGACGCGCCAGAACTTGTCGTCGCCAAGCGTATCGAGGAGGACGCGGACCTTTCGTTCCGCCTGCCCGGAGACTGGGTAGCGCCGTGGGAAGTGGACGACAGCGTGTCGACCCTGCAAAGATGAAATCGCTCCGATCGGATGATCGTAGTCTCGATCGGAAAGAGGCGCACATGTCGGACACGCTACGCTGGGGGATCCTGGCCACCGGGGGAATCGCCCACCTGTTCGCCAGTGACCTGGCCATGACCGGCCGCACGATTCGGGCCGTCGGGTCCCGTTCGCCCGAACGCGCGGAGCGGTTCGCCGCCGAGTTCGGCATCCGCACCGCGCACGCGAGCTACGAGGAGCTGGTCGCCGACCCGGAGGTCGACATCGTCTACGTGTCCACCCCACATCCGTTCCACGCGGGGAATGCGCTGCTAGCGCTGAACGCCGGTAAACACGTGCTGATCGAGAAGCCGATCGCGTTGAACGCCGCGCAGGCCCGCGCGATCTACGACCTTGGGGCGGAGAAGGGTCTGCTCGTGTTGGAAGCGATGTGGACCCGGTTCCTGCCGCACATGGCCCGAATCCGCGAGATCCTGGCAGCGGGCACCCTTGGCGAGGTGCGGGCGGTGTTGGCCGACCACACGCAGAAGCTTTCAACCGACGCCACGCACCGCATCAACGCTCCGGAACTCGGTGGTGGCGCGCTTTTGGATCTTGGCATCTATCCGCTGTCCTTCGTCTCTCAGGTTCTCGGCGCGCCGGAGTCGGTGACGGCATCCGCCCGCTTCACCCCTACCGGCGTCGACGGTGCGATCGCCACGATCAGCCATTATTCGAGCGGGGCCGTTGCGACGACGTTCTCCGCCAGCGACAGTGCAGGACCGAATGTGGCCAGCGTGCTCGGCACAAACGGCCGGATCGATATCGACCGCGTTTGGTATAAGCCGACCTCGTTCCGCGTTCTGGATAACGAGAACGATGTCGTCGAGGAGTACAGCTCGGTGGTCAGTGGCCGCGGTATGCAGTTCCAGGCCGAGGAAGCCGAGCGTTTGGTCAGGGCGGGACGCACCGCCAGCGACATCCTGACACCGGCCGAATCGATCGCGATCATGGAGACGCTCGACGAGGTGCGCCACCAGATCGGGCTGGCGTATCCGGGCGAGACGATCCGATAAGCGGGGGCCTTCCAGCGGGGCACTCAGGTGGGTCCGGGTAAAATGCCGTGATGCATGAAACCGATGAGCCCCGGTCCCATCGACCAGACGCCTCCGAGACTGGGCGCGACGCGCACTCACCGGAAAAGGCCGCTCGTGTGGCACCCTGGAGCGGAGCCCGCGGTGTGCTGCGCCAGCATCCGCGCGCCTCGTTGATCGTCGCGGGTTGCGCGATCTTCGCTCTGCTCGGCTCGGGTGCCGTCGCGATCGGCGCTGCCGTCGGGAATTCCGATGCCGCACGATTCCCGGTCGCCGCGCCCACCCCGACTCGAAGTACACCGCCGCGGCCGGTGCCCTCGGCCGAGCCCGCCGCGATCCCGATGCGCACCTGCTCGGTCGCCGAGCTGGCAACGGACGACCGGCTCGGCAGCCTGCAGGCTCAGGTGCGCAACGCCGCAACCGGCGAGATTCTCTTCGACCGCGGCGGCGGCACGCCGAACCGGGCCGCCGGTGTGACGCAGGTGCTGACCGCCGCCGCCGCGTTGAAGGCCCTCGGCCGGGACTACCGGGTGCCGACGACGGTCGTCAAAGGGGCGGAGCCTGGAACCGTCGTACTGGTCGGCGGGGGAGACGTCACACTTTCCCGGTTGGACAGCGCAGACGACTCCATTTACCCGGGGTCCGCCCATCTGGACGACCTTGCTGACCGGGTAGAGAAGGCGTGGCAGGCCGATCCGAGTACCAACGGGCAGCCGATCACCAACCTGGTCCTCGACAGCTCCCTGTTCGCCGCCCCATTCTGGCAACCCAGTTGGGATGAGCGACAGGAACGGGTCGTAGAAGGAAGCACGCCGTATATCACGGCGCTGATGGTGGATGGTGACCGGGCCGACCCGACGGAGACCGATTCCCGTCGCAGCACCGATCCGGTCGCTCGAGCCGGCGAAGCCTTCGCCGACGAGCTCGACGGAGACATCACGGTCAGCCAGGGCACCGCGCCGGCCGGTGCCGTACAACTTGGCCAGGTGCTGTCCCAGCCGGTGGCGGCACTGGCCCAACAGGCGATTTCAACCTCGGACAACGCCATCATGGAGATGCTGGCCCGACTCGTCGCGATCAAGACCGGTGCCGGCAATACCTTCGCCGCCGAGAACCAGGGTGTGGTCTCGGTGCTGCACAAGTACGGAATCGACACCACCGGCATCCAAATTGCCGATGGTTCCGGACTCAGCAACGACAACGCCGTACCGCCAACGTATCTGACCCAGCTTTTTGCGAAGATCCTGGCCAGGCAAGACGGCCTGGGTGCCATTTACGACGCGCTGCCGATCTCGGGCAACACCGGGACCCTCGCGTTCAACGAACGGTTTACCGGGGACAACGCGGTCGCGGACGGCGCCGTGCACGCTAAGACCGGCCGGATCGACGGCGGATACACCCTCGCTGGGATCATCGACTCCGAAGACGGAACGCCGCTGACTTTTGCGATTTATGCACTCGGTGACGTCAGCGACAACGCCAAACGCGCGATAGACACCCTGACCACCGGCTTCTTCCACTGCGGCAACAACCTCTCGAACAACTGAGCGCCCGCGGCACCCCCGCGAACCTGCAGTTGTGGTGCGAGAATCGCGACAATTCGAACCACAACTGCGGGTTCGGCGGAGGAAGGTGCCGGGACAGGGGCGATCAGTCTGTCGGATTTGGGTGGCCAGGTCACAGGCGAATTGTGCAACTTGATCAACATCCGATAGCAGAATTGCTTAGTGTCCGCTCGGCTGTCACGCTGGCTGATGACAGTGGCGTCACAGCCACAGGTGAGGAGGCAATGTGCGGATGGCAACTTCCGATGCGGCGGCGCGAGATGCCAGCTCGCCGTCTGCGGCGTCCGATATCCCGGCAGAGACGCTCGCGACGCTCTACCGCTGCATGCTGTTGGCACGCCGGCTGGACCTTGACTGTGTGGCCATGCAGCGCCAGGGGATCCTGCCCGGTTACGCTCCGATGCAGGGGCAGGAGGCCGCGCAGGTCGGTAGCGGGCTGGCACTGGACGCAGGGCGGGATTTCGCCTTCCCGACCTATCGCGAGCTCGGGGTTGCGGTGGCGATGGGCGTCGATCTGGTCGGCTACACCGCATCGCATCAGGGCAGCTGGCACGGCGGTCTCTACGACCCGGCGGCATCCCATTTCGCGCCGATCAACGCCGTCGTCGGCGGTCCGGTGCCGCATGCGGTCGGCTGGGCGATGGGTGCGCAACTGAACCGAACTGACGCCTGCGCGATCGCGTACTTCGGTGACGGCGCCAGTTCCCAAGGAGACGTGCACGAGGCGATGAACTTCGCCGGAATCTACCGGTTGCCGGTCATCTTCTTCTGTCAGAACAACGGCTGGGCGATTTCGCTGCCGAGCGAACGACAGGTCGCCGGCGGCTCGGTGGCCGCCCGCGCCGCGGGGTACGGGATGCCGGGTGTACGGATCGATGGCAACGACGTGCTGGCGGTCTACCGTGCCACCCGCGACGCCGTCGAGACAGCGCGCTCCGGTGGCGGACCGACCGTGATCGAGGCGATGACCTATCGGGTCGGACCCCACTCCACCTCGGATGATCCTGGCCGCTACCGCAGCCTCGCCGAGGAGCAAAGTTGGCTGGAGCGTGACCCGCTGACCCGGTTCGCCGCGCGGCTGCGCACGGAGTTCGGTTTTGCCGAGGTGTTCTTCGATGAAGCGGGTGCCGCGGCGGACGTCGTCGTCCAGGCGACCCGCACGGCGGTGACGACCCTGGTGGTACCGCCGGGAGGCGAGATGTTCGACTTCGTGTTCAGCGCCCCACCCGCCGCGCTCCTGGAGCAGCGCGAAGCGTGGCAGCGCGAGACGCAGACTTCCCAGCGGGAGGGGTAACGGAATGACTAACCCTACGCAGACGCAGCCGCAGCCGCAGACGCAGCCGGACGAGACGCAGCAGACCCTCACGCAGCCGAGCCGGCGTCTGCTGTCCATGCAGGGCGCGCTCAACCTCGCGTTAGACCACGCACTCGCCGCGGACGAGCGGACTCTGATCTTCGGTGAAGACGTCGGTACCCTCGGCGGAGTATTCCGAGTCACCGACGGCCTGCAGCAGAAATATGGCCCGCAGCGGGTATTCGACACCCCGTTGGCCGAGGCCGCCATCATGGGCATGGCGGTAGGACTGGCGATGCAGGGCTGGAAGCCGATCCCCGAGCTGCAGTTCGACGGCTTCTCCTACCCGGCCGTCGACCAGATCGTCAACCAGGTAGCCCGGATGCGCAACCGCAGCCGGGGCGCATTCTCGATGCCGATCACGTTGCGACTGCCCAGCTTTGGCGGCATCCGCGCCCCGGAGCATCACGGCGAGTCGTTGGAGGCACTGTTCGCGCACGTGCCCGGGCTCAAGGTTGTCTCGCCATCCACTCCCGCGGAGGGATACCGGCTGCTGCGCCAGGCGGTGGCCGATCCCGATCCCGTGATCTTCATGGAGCCGAAGTCCCGGTACTGGTACAAGGGCGCGGTCGATTCGGCCGACGCGGAGCCTGCGCTGCCGGTGGGCACCTCCCGCATCGTGCGGCGCGGCAGCCACGTTACCCTGATCGCCTGGGGCGCGATGGTTGCCCGATGTCTCAAAGCGGCCCAGCTCGGCGCGGAGGACGGGGTCGAGATCGAGGTCATCGATCTGCGTTGGCTGAAGCCGATCGATGCCGAGGGCATCGCCGAATCTGTCTCCCGGACCAAGCGCGCCGTGGTCGTGCACGAAGCCCCGTTGACCGCGGGGCTTGGTGCCGAGGTGAGCGCCCTGGTCTCCGAGCGCTGCTTCGGCGACCTGCGGGCGCCCGTCGGGCGGGTAACCGGCTACGACATCCCGTACCCGAGCCAAGCCTTCGAGGACGCCTACCTACCGAGCGTCGATCGCATCCTGAACGCTGTGCAACGGGTATTGGAGTACCGCCGTGGTTGAAATCACCTTCACCCTCCCGGACCTCGGCGAGGGGCTACTGGAAGCCCAGGTGCTGGAATGGCTAGCGGTGATCGGGCAGCACATCGAACGCAACGCGCCGCTGGTCGAGGTCGAGACGACGAAGTCGGCGGTGGAACTGCCCTCGCCGCAGTCCGGCATCGTGGCCCGCTTCCACGTCTCAGAGGGCGAGACGGTGTCGGTCGGCGACGCCCTGGTCAGTTTCGAGGTGCCGGATGACGCGGCGGGCATCGTCGGCACCGTTCCTGTCGAAGCGGAACCCCCGCGCCGGGTGCGGCTGCGGCTGCCGGAGGACTGACGTGGAAACCATGACCCAGCGCGCCGTCACCACCTGTGACGGGCAGTCGATCGCCTATCTGGTCGAACCGGGCGAGAACCCGGTGCTCCTGGTACACGGGTTCGGCTCGGCCGCGATACCGACCTGGGACGCGACCGGCTGGATGAAGGCGCTGGCGGATGCCGGGTTCGGCGTGATCGCGCCGGACCTGCGTGGCCACGGCTCCAGTTCGAAACCGCACGAGGCAGCGGACTACTACTCAGCCGTTCTTGCTTCCGATCTGGCGACGGTGCTCGACGCGGAGCATCTGACTCACGTCGATGTGATCGGATACTCGATGGGCAGCCAAATCTGCCGGGCGTTCGCCAGGGACGCGCCCGGCCGGATCCGTAGGCTGGTGCTGGGCGGCATCGGCTCCGTCGAACAGTTCTCGCACTGGGGAGTCGATGCCATTCAGGCGGTGCTCCTGGACGGTCGCACCGTGGCAGACCCGGTAGCGGAACGGATGCTGCGCGCGGCACTCACCGGGCCTGACCCCGACCCGGCGGCGCTGGTCGCATGCGCCCAGGGAGTGATGTCCGATCCGGTGGTCAGCCCGCCGGTTGTGCCGACGCTGGTCGTCTCGGGCGAGGTCGATCCGGTCGCCATCGGCGCGCCCGGCTTCGCGGAGCGGATGGGAGCAGAATTCGTCTCAGTTCCAAAACGCAATCACTTCACGACGCTCAGCTCGAGGGCGTTCAAGGCCGCTGCGCTGGAATTCCTGGTCCGCTAGCGCCGCGCCGCTCAGCGTCTCCGCTCGGATGCAGTGCTCTGGTGGAGGATTCAGGAAATCGAACCTGACAAGGCGCCCCAATAGGCGCATCCCCCGTGGTTGGTCTTTACAGCATAGTGCGCTGACGTGTCGCAGATCGACCGTGGAACGCCGATTGAAGGTCGATCCTCGACTCGGAACAGCTGGGCGCGGTCCTAGCTCAGTGCGTTCAGGATCGTGGCGGCCGCCTGCCCGAGGCGGTGACCGATGGCATCCTGGTCCGTCGGGTGCGAAGGGTAGACGACCGCCAGCGCCGCGGGGGCCTGGCCGATCGCGGTGAGCGGCACCGCGACCGCCGAAACTCCGGCGATCACTTCATCGTGGCTGGTGGCGTACCCGCGGTCACGGGCGGCAATGGCTTCTGCCCTAGGCGGCGTCTGCGCGCCGGTGGCGCGCCACTGCACCTCGGTGAGCGCCGACTGGATCGCGATCCCGGGCGCTCCGGTGGCCAGCGGATGCCGAGTGCCGGGGTGCTGAGCCACGCTCGCGTGCGCCCGCCGCGGCTCAACGGTCACCAACGTCACGCACTGGTTATGGTCCAATACCGCGATGAATGCGGTCATCGCGAGCTCGTTGGCCACGGCGGTGAGCTCGGGCAAGGCCGCGGCTTGCAGATCACGCGAGACACCGCGGGCCAGGACAGCCATCCCTGGGCCGAGCTCGATGCGGCCGGCCGCATCGCGCCGCACCAGGCCGTGGTCTTCGAGGGTACGTAAGATTCGGTAGGCGATCGAACGATGCACCCCGAGCGCTGCGGCCAACTCCGCGATGCTCATTGCGGCATCCGCGTCGGCGAGGATCTCGAGCGTGTGGATGCCCCGGGACAACGTCTGCGAGTGCGGCTGCGCCTGGCGGGCCGGCACGGCTTGAGTGAGCGGTGAATCCATCATGGAGTTCCTTCTTCGCCCATTCCGGGGCTTGCCATCATCGTGCCGGCGGGCTTATCGTTAGGTGCGTCCGAATACAGAATAGCGTGTTCAATTATAGAATTCTACTTTCGGACTCGACCAGAGTAGGCCGAAACGAGGAATCGAAGATGATTGCCGGATCAGAATCAGAAACATCGCGTAACGAGTCAATCGTGCCGACTCCGTTGAGAATGGATCAGCTGCGGCTGCGCGGGAGTCTGGGGCGATTCGCCACCGGTGTCGCCATCGTGACCTTTGACATCGCAGATTCGCGGCACGGTATTACCGTCAATTCGTTCACGTCGGTCTCGATGGATCCGCCGCTGGTGCTGGTCAGCATTGCCAAGACCACGAAGTCCCATACCGAGCTGAAGCAGCGGTCGTTCACGGTCAACATCCTCGGTGCCGAGCAGGAAGACCTTGCCAGGCATTTTGCTGGCCGGCCCGCCGGCGAACCGCGTTGGGTGGATGGGACGATCGCCCCAAGGCTCTCCGGAGTGCTCGCGTACTTTGAGTGCATGCCATGGGCGGCGTACGACGGTGGGGACCACACCCTGTATCTCGGCGAGGTAGTGAGTTTCGATTACCGCACCGGCGATGCGCTCGGCTTTGTCAACAGTCGGTTCACGACCATCCCCGAATACCTCCTCGGTGTGGAAAACCTGCTGTGATCTGCACTTTGCAAATATGACGGTTCCGAATATCAACAAGGAGAAGTAAGCATGGGCATCCGCACCGGAGCGCAGTACTTGGAGAAGATCAACTCGATGCGGCCGCACATCGTCATCGACGGTGAGGTTGTCAAAGAGAACGTGGCGGAACATCCGGCCTTCCGCAACGTCGCGCGCACCTACGCGAAGCTCTTCGATATGCAACACGACCCGAAGTACCAGGACGCGCTGACCTACACCTCGCCATCCACCGGCGACAAGGTCAACGCGGCATTCCTGATCCCGCGGACCGTAGAAGACCTGGAGCGCCGCCGCGCGGCTATCGAAGTCTGGGCACGGTACTCCAACGGCTTCCTCGGCCGCACCGGAGACTATATGAACAGCGCGCTCACGGCGCTCGCCGCGGCGGAAAGCTGGTTCAGTCAGGCCGACCCGAAGTACGGCGAGAACATCCGCAACTACTACGAGTACGCCCGCGAAAACGACCTGCTGGCCACCCACACCCTGATTCCGCCGCAAGTCAACCGCTCGGTCTCGGGCAGCGAGCAGCTCGGCGGGCAGCTCTCCGCCCGGATCATCGAAGAGCGGGAAGACGGTATCGTGATCCACGGCGCGCGGATGCTGGCCACTCTCGCGCCCATCGCAGACGAGCTACTCGTGTTCCCGTCCACGGTGCTGCGCGGCACCCCGGAGGACGCGCCGTATTCCTATGCATTCGCGATCCAGAACGACGCCCCCGGCATCCGATACCTGTGTCGTACCTCCCTGTACAACGGGGGCAGCACTTTCGATGAGCCACTGGCCAGTCGGTTCGAGGAAATGGATGCGGTGGTCGTCTTCGACAACGTGTTCGTGCCCAACGACCGGATCTTCATGCTGGGGCATCCTGAACTGTGCAACGGCTTCTACTCCGAGACCGGAGCCGCCGCGTTGATGACCCACCAGGTGGTGACCCGCACGATCTGCAAGAGCGAGTTCTTCCTCGGGTTGGCCAGCGAAATCGCCGGGTCGATCGGCATCGACGGGTTCCTGCACATTCAAGAGCAATTGGCAGAACTGATCGTGGCCGTGGAGATCGGCAAGGCGCTGATGCGCACCTCCGAGGTGGATGCAGAACTAAACCAATTCGGAATGATCCAGCCAAAGTGGGCGACGCTGAACGCGGCACGCAACTGGTACCCGAAGGTCGCGCAGCGATTCCCGCAGATCATCCGCACCTTCTGCGCGAGCGGCCTGATGGCGCTGCCCGGCGAGGCGGATATCAACAGTGACGCGATCGGTGACATCGAACTGTACCTGCAGGGCAAGTCATTGACCGGTCCGGAGCGGATCAAGCTATTCAAACTCGCCTATGACGCCTCGATCTCAGGATTCTCCAGTCGCCAAGCGCTGTACGAGTACTTCTTCTTCGGCGATCCGGTCCGGATGGCCGGAGCCATGGTGAACGGTTACGACCGAGAGCCGGTGCGGGAGCGGATCCGCCAGTTCCTGGCCAGGGAGGACTGACCGCAGTCGCCGGGGGCGCCTCGTCCGGGATCAGACGATTCCATACTTACCGGGAGCGATAACCCCGTTCGGATCGAGAGCACCCTTGAGCGTGCTGCACAATGTGCTGAATTCAGGCAAGCGAAGCATCGCCCGCTCCTGCCAGCCGGTGGGGGTTCGGCCGATGGGATAACCCAGCTGGTCGTAGCCTTCTACAAGGGCCGCATAACAGTCACGCATGCGAATGCACTCCGCTTCGTCGGAGCGGTTGTAAACGATGATGTGCAGCGCGCGTGCTGCGCGAGGGCCACAGACGAATTCGACCGTGTATTCAAACCCGTGCTCGGTCAGGATCCGACGAGAGAGCTCCTGCTGTTGCTGGGCGATTTCCCCGATCATCGGTGTCGCCGGCAGAAACCAGGTGGCACCGCCGCCGGGACGCCAGTTCAAAAGTCCGAGTTCTGATTCGGTCGGCTCGCCGCTGAACGTGTCGAGGTGAATCTTCAGGATCGGGTTGACCTGGATCTGCTCGTGGGAGAGGTAGGTGGCCTTTCCCGTCGCCTCAAATAGGCTGCGCACCCGCTGGATCGAAGGTTCCACCGCTTCGGCGTTGGGGCCGTAGAAGGCGCCGGTCACCGTCCACGCTCCAGTTCCGTAGTGGGTTTCGAATTCGTGGCGGATGTGATCCGGCAGCGTTGGCGCGCCCGGTCTGTAATTCGGGTAAGTAGCCTCGGTGCCGTATCCGTATTGGCCGCTGGTTATCTTGACAAGCGTCGGTACCAGGTTGAAGGATTTGAGGCCGCGAACGATCTCGATGATCTCCGAGAGGTCTTCGTCGTCGGGAAAGGTGAAGCCGAACGCCCGGATGACTGGCGGTCGCGGCATCAGCCAGATCGCCGCGCCGGTGACGATGCCGTAGTTCGACTGGGAGAACAGGCCTTCCAGCATCGGCCCGAAACCGGACTTGTTCAGGAATCTCATCTTGGATCCAGCGAGCGTTCCGTCACCGGTGTGCAGGATCTCTGCGTTGGGGAGAACGATCTCCTGCCCCGTCAGCATGCCGAAGTTGTCGAAGTACGGAGTGTATCCCGCTCCGCGATCGAGGGCATTTCCCAGCACGCCTCCGTCGGGCGGCCCGGAAGTCGAACTGAGCATGAGGTTGTCGCCCAGGCGGGAAAGTTCGGCGCGCAATTGACGAAACGTGACCCCCGGCTGAACGACCGCGTAGCCGAGCGTCTGGTTCACCTCTAGGATCTTGTTCATTGCTCGGCCAAGATCCATGACGACTTGGCCCTGCCGTACCGGGCTGTATTCACCGAGGCCGAGGTTATTGCCGGTACTGGTCGGCCACAGGGACACGGCGTACTCGGCGGCCAGCCTGACCAGAGTCTGGACTTCCTCCGTGGACCTGGGGAAGACCACTCCAGCCGGATGTCGGTCCCCGTCTGGCAGGCGATTGAACCCGTAGCACCTCAGCGCCTCCGCGCTGGTATCCACCCGGTCACTGCCCAGCTGAGTTCGCACCGCGTCGAAATAGTTTCTGGTCATCCTGATTCCTTCACCGTTGGGTCAACAGGTACTCCGCCGACGTTATTACAGGCCCGAATCGATGTGCTGGTCGACCGCGCTTTCCGGCCGACCGGCGCGTTTTGCGGGTAGACCGGTGGCGCGATCGACCATAACGTCGGCTGTACCACCGTTCATCCATACACTTTGGAGCACACACGTATGTTGACCTTCGTACTCGTCCACGGATCCTGGCACGATGGCGGCCATTGGGCGCCGGTAGCCGCCCGACTCACCGAACTGGGACATGCAGCCCATACGCCGACGGTGGCCGGTCATGGCAAGGGGGTAGACAAAGCGGTTACTCACGACGATTGCGTTGCCTCAGTCGTGGACTACATCCTTCAGCACGATCTCGCTGAGATTGTGCTCCTCGGGCACAGCTGGGGCGGAACCGTCATCGCGCGCGTCGCCGAGGAAATCCCCGAGCGAATTCGCCGTCTGGTGTTCTGGAACGCCTTCGTGCCGGAACCGGGCAATACGCTTCTCGACGAGGTGCCCCCGCACTATCGTGCGCTCTTCGCAGAGCTTGCCGCAGCATCACCCGACAACACCGTGACGCTGCCATTTCCCATCTGGCGCGATGCGTTCATCCAGGACGTCGATCGCGCTGAGGCAGAGCGTACTTACGCGACTCTCTCGTCTGAACCGTTCAGGCCATTCGAAGCCAAACTAGATCTTTCGCGCTTCTATCAGCTTCAAATCCCGCGTTCCTTTCTCAACGGCACCGAAGATACCGCCCTACCGCCCGGCGAGTGGGCTTGGCATCCGCGGATGTCCAGCAGGCTGGGCCTGTATCGTCTGGTCCAAATGCCGGGTAGCCACGAGCTGATCTTCAGCAATCCGGTCGGCCTGGCTGACACGATCGTCCTCGCCGGGCGGGACTGAGGCATCGGTTGGTGACCTCGGGAGACGTTTGAGCGGGTTCGGATGCTGTTGGTTGGCAACGATCGTCGCTAGACTGACGGCCAGCCTCCGAGGACAGGATTATCATGCCCGCCGATCTCCAGCTCCAGGTCGACACCCGCGATCCAGACGATGCCTGCGAGCAACTCGGTCGCTCATACTGCCCTCACCGGATCATGCAGTCCAACAGTCGCCAACATTTCCGCGCGCAGCAGCACCGGGGCGGCACCAAAGATCTCCAAGTGTTTCATCTCTCATATGGAGTCGGTACGACTCAGATCGAGCCGGTGCCGTTCGACGATTTCGTGCTGATCAGCCGACCGCTCAGTGGGCGATTCTCGGTGCGAGCCGGGAACGAGACCCGCACGCTGCAGCCTGGATCCACCATCGTTCTGGACCCATACACCGGGTATCGACTGCGGTGGGAGGACGGATGTGCGCTGCTGACCATTCGGCTGGATCGTCAAGATTTTGATCGAGCAGTCGGGAGCATTCGAGGAGAAAATCTCGGTGCGCTCACCCGGTTCCCGATCGGCGCTCTCCCGACCAGAGCGCAGACTTTCGCCCTGGACCGGGTGACCGGCTTCCTGCTTCGCGAGGTGCTGCCCGGCGGCCTCTTGACAGACGCTCCCCTGATGCGCGCAGAGATGATCCGGCTGCTGACCGTCGCCGTTCTGGAGGCATATCCGCGTGCCGTCACCGAGAACTCCAACATCGGAGAGGTGAGCCCGGCTGCGATCCGGCGCGCGGTCGCTTTTATCGAACAGGCAGCTGAAGAAGATATCGGCACGGCTGAGATCGCTGCTGCCGCACGGCTTGGGCCTCGAGCACTGCAGGAGGGTTTCCGTAAGCACCTTGACCGCACGCCACTGAACTACCTTCGAATGATTCGGCTTCATCATGCGCACCAGGAGCTACTCGGCGCGAACGGGGACAGCGCCATCACGGTTGCTTCCGTGGCGTTTCGCTGGGGATTCGGCAACCTGGGCCGCTTTGCCGCCGCCTACCGCCAGGAGTTCGGCTGCGCGCCGGGACAGACGCTTCGAACCGGCCGGTGAATCAGGGCCGCGGGTCAACCGTGCATCGGGATGGTGGGGGTTTTTGCCAAAGCGTAGATTGATGGGCACGCGAACCACACCACCTGGAGGGCCGACATGGCGATCCCGGAACATCGTACCGGCGCGAGAATGCGCACCATCCTGCGACGAAAGCCGATCGATCAGATTGAAGACGAGTCCGGCGGCCAGCTCAAACGCACTCTAGGGCTGTGGTCGCTGACCGCGATCGGG
The DNA here is from genome assembly GCA_039922875.1 of Microbacteriaceae bacterium. GTDB lineage: Bacteria > Actinomycetota > Actinomycetes > Actinomycetales > Microbacteriaceae > JBDTDV01. The sequence continues at coordinate 3,658 of JBDTDV010000066.1, read as the reverse complement.
GTCGGTGGCATCATCGGGGCAGGGATCTTCTCGCTGGCCGGTACCGTGGCCCATGAGACCGCCGGACCGGCGGTGCTGATCTCCTTCCTGATCGCTGGCGTCGCCAGCGCGGCAGCCGCGTTCTCCTATGCGGAGTTCGCCGGCATGATCCCCAAAGCCGGATCAGCGTATACCTACGGCTACGCGGCGCTTGGCGAGATCGTAGGCTGGTTCATCGGCTGGGATCTGCTGCTGGAGTACACCGCTATCGTCGCGGTGGTGGCGATCGGCATCTCCGGATACTTCGGATTCCTGATCGAGCAGGTCGGCATCCATCCGCCGGATTGGATGATGGGGGCTCTGGGTACCGGGCCCGGGCACGTGGTCGACGTGTTCGCAATCCTGCTCTGCCTGCTGACTGCCTGGATCCTCACCCGCGGCATCAAGAGTGCCGCGCGGTTCGAACTGGTCGCGGTGGGAATCAAGGTGCTGGTCGTGGTGCTGATCGTCACGCTCGGCGTCTTCCACATCAACAGTTCGAACTACCACCCGTACTTCCCGTTCGGGTTCGGCGGGGTGATGACCGGCGCCGCAACCGTGTTCTTCGCGGTGTTCGGCTATGACGCGATGAGCACCGCGGCCGAAGAATCCAAGGACGCCAGAAAGCACATGCCTAAGGCGATCCTGCTCTCCCTGGGCATTGCCATGGTGTTATACGTGCTCGCGACACTGGTGCTGACCGGCATGCAGAACTACACCAAAATCGATCCGAAAAGCGGCTTCGCGACGGCGTTCGAATCGGTCGGGATGCCCGGGGTGGCGAACATCGTCGCTATCGGCGCCATCATCGGAATCATCACGGTACTGCTTACCTTCATGCTCGGTGTCACCAGGATCTGGTTCTCGATGAGCCGCGACGGTCTGCTCCCCAAATGGTTTGCCAAAACCGATCCGAAGCGTAAGGTCCCCACCCGGGTCACCTGGATCGTCGGGGTGGCGTCGGCCGTACTCGCGGGCATCCTCCCGATCGGCGTGGTAGCGGAGCTGACCAATATCGGCATTCTGCTGGCCTTCGTTGTGGTCTGCTTCGCGGTGATCGTGCTGCGCTACCGCCGACCCGAGATCTCCCGCGAGTTTCGACTGCCATGGATGCCGGTGGTGCCGATTATCGGTATCATCGCCTCAATTTGGCTGGTGGCCTCGTTGCATCCAGAGACCTGGATCCGGTTCGGGGTTTGGTTTGTCATAGGCCTGGTGGTCTACTTCGCCTACTCGCGCACCCACTCACTGTTGGACCCGAACAGCCCCCGGCACGGCGACTAAATTGGTAGCAGAACCGCAAGGAGAACACGAATGGCGCCCGCAGATGAAATCGAATTACTCGACAGGGTCCCGGACCGGCTGTTCATCGGGGGTTCTTGGCTGGCATCCTCAACCGGCGCGACTCTCGGGGTCGAAGACCCAGCGACCGGCAGGGTACTGAAGTCGATCGCCGATGCGAGCGTCGCCGATGGGGCAGCCGCCCTGGACGCCGCGGTCGCTGCCGCAGCCGACTGGGCTGCCACCGCACCTCGGAAGCGGGGCGAGGTGCTACGCCGCGCGTTCGAGCTGTTGCAGGAGCGCAGAGACGACTTCGCGCTGCTGATGACCCTTGAGATGGGCAAGCCGCTTGCCGAGTCGCTGGGCGAGGTCAGCTACGGCGCCGAGTTCCTGCGCTGGTTCAGCGAGGAGGCCGTGCGAATCGCCGGCCGTTACGGCACCAACCCCGAGGGCACCGGGCGGATGATCGTTACCCAGCATCCCGTCGGGCCGTGTTACCTGATCACCCCGTGGAACTTCCCACTGGCGATGGCGACCCGAAAGATCGCACCGGCGATTGCCGCAGGCTGCACCGTGGTGGTCAAGCCGGCCGAGCTGACCCCGCTGTCCACGCTGCTGTTCGCCAAGCTGCTGGAAGATGCCGGCCTGCCTGGCGGCGTGGTGAATGTGATCACCACCTCCACCTCTGGTGAGGTCTCCGAGCCGATCATCGCCGACCCGAGGCTGCGCAAGCTGAGCTTTACCGGGTCGACGCCGGTCGGCCGGAAGCTGATCGCACAGGCCGCGCAAGGCGTGCTGCGGACCTCGATGGAACTGGGCGGAAACGCCCCGTTCGTGGTGTTCGAGGATGCCGATCTGGAAAAGGCGGTCGAGGGCGCGATGATCGCGAAGTTTCGCAACATCGGTCAAGCCTGCACCGCCGCCAATCGCTTCATCGTGCACGAGTCCGTGGCGGAGGAATTCGCGCGTCGGATCACCGACCGGGTTGCCGAGCTCCGGATCGGCCGGGGCACCGAGGACGGGGTAGGCATCGGCCCGCTGATCACTGACAAGGCTGTTGCCAAGGCCGATGCTCTGGTACAGGATGCCGTCTCCCGCGGCGCCAGCCTGCTGGCCGGCGGCTCCGCGATAGATGGCGACGGGCACTTCTACCAGCCCACTGTGCTCTCCGGAGTGGTGGCCGGCAGCGATATCCTGCGCGAGGAGATCTTCGGGCCGGTCGTCTCGATCGTGCCGTTCGCCGACGAGGACGAGGCGCTGCGCCTGGCCAACGACACCGAGTACGGTCTGGTCGGCTACGTCTACACCCGCGATCTGGCTCGCGGCCAACGGCTGATCGAGCGCCTGGAGACCGGGATGATGGGGCTGAACACCGGCATCGTCTCCAACGCCGCCGCCCCGTTCGGCGGGATCAAGCAGTCCGGGCTCGGCCGCGAGGGCGGGCTTGAGGGCATCCAGGAGTACCTCTCAACCAAGTACACCCTCACCCCGGACCCGTTTGCGTAGGCTGGCCATATGACCATTGACGTCGTAATCGTTGACGTGATCCGCACCCCCTCCGGACGGGGCAAGCCAGGTGGCGCCCTGTCCGGCATCCACCCCGCCGATCTGCTGGCCGGCGTACTCGCCGAGCTGGTGCGCCGGAACAGCCTCGACCCGGCACTGGTCGACGACGTGATCGGCGGATGCGTCAGCCAGGCCGGTGAGCAGACCTTCAACATCGCGCGCAACGCTTTGCTGGGCGCCGGCTTCCCCGAATCGGTGCCTGGCACCACGATCGATCGGCAGTGCGGGTCCAGCCAGCAGGCCGCCGCCTTCGCCGCCCAGGGGGTGATCGCCGGATTCTACGACGTGGTGATCGCCTGCGGTGTCGAGTCGATGAGCCGGGTGCCGCTGGGTTCCGCCGCGGCCGGCACCGACCCGGGCGGCAGCATGCTGGCCGCCCGCTACCCGGATGGTCTAGTCAATCAGGGCGTCTCCGCCGAACTCATCTGCCAACGTTGGGAGCTTCAGCGGGACGAATTGGATGCCTTTTCGGCCCGGTCGCATCGGCGCGCGGCGGCAGCAGCCGACGCCGGCGACTTCGACAACGAGATCGTCCCGGTCGCCACCGACGCGGGGCCGCTAACCCGCGACGAGACCATCCGCGCCGGCACCACCGAGGAGACGTTGTCCGGGCTGAACCCGTCGTTCCGCACCGCGGCGTACGCAGAGCGGTTTCCGGAGCTCCGTTGGCAGATCACCCCGGGCAACTCCTCGCCGCTGACCGACGGAGCGTCAGCCGCGCTGATCATGAGCGCGGAACGCGCCGCGAGCCTTGGCTTGACCCCACGGGCCCGGTTTCATTCCTTCGCCGTCA
>JBDTDV010000065.1:0-12839 GCA_039922875.1 Microbacteriaceae bacterium | reverse complement strand
TGCTCGCGATGGTGACGGCGATCACCGGTGTCGCCGACCTCGTGCGCGACTTCGGCATGACCGGGTCGATCATCCAGGCGAAGACAATGAGCGACGAGGTTTGGCGAGGCGTGCTCTGGTTCTCGGTTGCACTCGGTGCTGTTCTCTCGATCGTCGTGGCAGCGTGCGCGCCTCTCATCGCGGCGCTCTATGGTGAGCCGCGACTCGTCCTGCTGACCCTCGTCATCGCACCCGGGCTGCTCTTGAACGGCGTCGCTATGCCCATGCAGGCGCGTGCCACCCGCGACCTTCGCTTCGGAGCGCTCGCGAAGATCGACATCGTTTCCGCTGTCTTCGGCGTGGGAACCGGGATCGCCACGGGCTTCGCTGGTTGGGGCGTCTGGTCGCTCATCGCTATGGCCGGCGCCAGCGGGTTCAGCCGGCTGGTCATGCTCTGGACCGTGGCCAAGCCCAAGTTCGGTCGGCCGCGCATCCCCCGCGAGGTCTTTCCGATCATCACGACCGGCGGGAACATCTTCGGCAACGAGTTCCTCAACTATGCCGAACGCAATTTGGACAACATCATCGTCGGACAGCAACTCGGTCCGTCGGTTTTGGGACAGTATTCGCGGGCGTACGCTCTTTTCCTGCTGCCGCTGCAGCAGCTGAACGGGCCGATCGGGCGGGTTGCCTTGCCCGTGCTCAGCAAATTGCGCGACGATCCCGAGCGCTACCGCCGGTACATCCGCGGAGCCGTTCTCATGATCGGCTACCTGACTCTTCCGACCTACGCGATCGCCGCGGCCGTCGCACCGTCGCTGATCAGGCTCCTACTCGGCCCTGGTTGGTCCCAGGCCGCGACGATCTTCAGTTTGCTGGCGATCGCGGGATTCGTTCAGGCCATCACCAAAGTGCGTGGCTGGCTTTACATCACACTCGACCGCTCGCACCGCCAGTTCATGTATGACCTCGCCACCCGACCGCTGGTGGTGATCGGCTTTTTCGTGGGCATCTGGATCGGAGGCGTATACGGGGTCGCCATTCTCTACGGTCTGCTCACGCTGACGTTGCTCGTGCCGGGCTTCTATTTCGCCATCCGCGGTACATTCGTCAGCGCTGGGGATATCGTGCTGCCGATCTTGCGTCCAGCCGCGCTGGCGGTCCTCGCTTTCGGGTGTGCGTTTATCGTCACGATGCTCGTCGATTTCCCGACTGTCGGTGAACTCGCCATTGGTATTGCGGCTGGTCTGGTCCCGTTCGCGATCGCCTTGACCTTTCCGGCGTATCGTCGTGACCTGGGTCAGATGCTCGACTTCGTCAAGCGGATGCGCAAGTCGAAGAAGGCCGTCCAGACCAACGAGTGATCAGCGAGATTCACCACGTCCAGTGCGATGCCATCGCTGTTGGCGTGACTTCACCACCGACTACTTTCTCGATGTCTGCGCCCGTCCACGAACTGATCGTGGGATCGACGGTCCATGATCCGGCTACCGACGGTAATTGCTGATCAACCGGCTGGTAGTTGATCCTCGTGTCGTGCACGTGGGTGAAGCCGAGACGACCGATCGGACCGCACACCACGCTGTCGGTGAGGCGGATGTCGTGGCCACCGCCGGCGAAGGCGTTCGGATTGCCCTGATAGTCGCCGGATTGCAGCGGGTAAATTTGCCATGGCAGGCTCTCACCGAGGATGAGGCAGTGGTTGAACTGCGCCATTGACACCGAATCGTGGATCAGCACGACCGAGTTCGACGACCCGAAATCGAGGCAGTCCGTGCTCGTGTACGGTCCGAATGAGCCGGTGCCGGTGCGCTCGAGTTGGGTTGTGTCGCAGTGCGAGGCGCTACCCGCGGGCTTGACGGAGGGGCCGAACGCGCATCCGTAGCGGCTGAGCTCGGTCATTTCATTAGTATCGGTTGGACGTACCGCAAAGGTGTCGTCCGGAGCGCGTCGGAATCCGAGTATCACTTCGTAGAGCTCGAGATGGGAGCCGGACTGGGTGAAGTTGAGGGCCGACCACTGGCTCCATCCAACGGTGACGAAAGTGCAATTCGTGGCATAGAACTCGACGTCGCCGCCTTGGAATCCGAAGAATGCGAGCCTGTTGCACTGGTCGATCCGGAACCCCTGCTGAAGAACCCGCACGGAACCGTAGCCGTCTCGTGGACAAATGACGACCGCGCGCTCCCAGGCGGCATTTCCACTGCCGCTGAGCACGGGTGTGACTCGTGAGCCCGCTCCCGCGCCGATCAAGACACCCGGTCGTACTCTGATCACCGCGCCGGCAGCTACCTGACTGGCGGTGAGCGAGTTGATCGCATCGGAAATTTTCTTCCAGGTGCAATCGACCTCGATCTCGGTGAGCGCCGTCTCGCCGATCCAGGGAATCTCCGCGGGGTAATGCGTGCCATTCGGCCCGAAGGATGGCTTGGCCTGACGCGGTGCAGAACCGGCGACGGTGGGCAAGGGGGTCGGCGTGCGCGGTGCCTGAGTGGGCGCCTGCTCGGCGTTGCTCGGTGTGCATCCGGCGAGAAGCCAGAGTGGCCCGGCGACCCCCATCTGCAAAAGTGAGCGCCGCGTGACCGTCATCGCCACCACCTTCTGCTCCGTTCGTCCGAACAGGGAGGGATGCGTCCGGTGTGCCGGATGTTTTCACCGTTCAGCGGATATTCCCGTCATCATAGCCGTCGCAGCACACGAGCAGGGGTACCCGCCGCGACCGAACGAGACGGGACATCGTCCCGGACGACGCTGTTGGCGCCAATCACAGCACCCGGGCCGATTGTGACGCCTGGGAGAACCACGACGTTCTGCCCGAGCCAAGCGCCGCGGCAGATCCGCACCGCTGCAATGCGGTCGATCGGCTGGTCCCGGACCGGTACGTCAAGCTCTGCGAATCCATGGGAATGATCGGAAATGTAGCAGCCGCGGGCGATCGCGACCGCTTCCTCGATGACGACGCTTCGCACCGCAGAGATAGACGTCTGGTTCATCCGAACGCGATCCTGAATCGTCAGCGCGGGAGTCGGGGCATCCTTGACCGGCACGATCAGCCACGAACCGGCCCCGATCAGCACCTGCGACCCGACCGAGATCTTCGAAGCGCCCAGCACGCGAAACGGCAGCAGGATTCGAGACCCCTTACCGAATCGATCAAAACCTCCCGCTGCGATCAGGCTGAAACAGGCGTCCCGGGTGCGCTGCAGCCCGATCAGGAAGTCGAGCCCGCTCACGGTACTGGCCAGGTCATTGTCGCGCAGTTCGGTGCAGGCATTCCGTCTGGCCCTGTCGGCGGGTGCTCGCGGCATCGTCGAGCTCAAATGGTGGCGCCGACACCCTGCGGACCGAGCGAGAGGCCGCGTGAGCGAGATCGTCCGAGGTCAGTTGCTCGGGGTTCCGCATCAGTGCCAGGCCTCGACGGTCCAGCTCAGAGGCGATCTGCACCTGATGATCATCCACATGCTCACCGTAGCGTGCTAGCCGCGGTATGAGGATAGGTGTTTTTCCGGCCTCGATCGCGGTCAAAGCAGCTCCGGTGCCCGCATGGGCGATGACGACGTCGCTGCCGGAAATCGCCTCTTGGAGCTCATGGTGAGGGACACCATGATGCCCATTGATACCGAAACGCGAGACGTCCTGCGGCCCCGTCTGCCAGAGCACCTCGCTGAATCCAGCCAGCAGCGGCACAACCGCGTGGAACAGCCGGTCAAAGCCGTAACCCTCCTGCGTCCCGACCGAAACCACCGCCCGCGCGGGGTGTGTCCTCGAGCTCGACGGGCCACGTGCGTACGCATCGAAAATCGAGCCTCGATAGTGCCATCGCATGTTGGACCACACCGGATACTGCGTGTAGGTACGTATTTGCCGAAAGTGAGAGAGGATCCGCCCGCTAATTGACGGACCGGCGGCCCGTGCGGCGCTCTCGATGTAGTGAGCCGAGATCCCGCGCCTGGCGGCGGCAGGCAGGAACGCGACAGCCGGGCTCGACCCTGTGCTGATTGCCTGGTCGAACACGCCATTGCCGAGTACCCAGCTTGCCATGATCCGAATTCGGACGATGTTCTTCGCATCACGGGGGGCGGCGAACGGGGCGTACACAACCTCTCGATCGGCGAGGATGCTTCGGCTGAGGTCGTTGTCGAAGGTTACCCAGGTCTGCTGTTCGGGGAGGATGCCGATCCGATCAGCCAGCGTGAACAATTGCTTCAGATGTCCGCCACCAGAACAGATGAGGAGTGTGCGGCCCATTATTCACACCTGCTTCCGCAGCTCAGTCCGTCAGTAGGCACCGTCATGGCGGAACACAGCCTTCAGCGTGCGGAGAAGGATGAGCAGGTCACCGGTGACCGACCAGTTCTCGACGTAGTAGAGATCGAGCTTGACGCTTTCTTCCCACGAAAGGTCTGATCGACCGTTCACCTGCCAGAGTCCGGTTATTCCCGGCTTGATCAGCAGTCGGCGATTCACCCGTCCCAGATAGTGCTCGACCTCGGCCGGAAGCGGAGGCCGCGGACCCACCAGGCTCATGTCACCGACGAAGACATTCCAGAGTTGGGGGAATTCGTCGATCGAATATCGTCTGATAAACCGTCCGAAAGAGGTTACCCGTGGGTCATTCCGGATCTTGAACTGAATTCCATTGCCTTCGTCCTTCTCGCGGAGCTCTGCTAAGCGACTTTCGGCGTTGGTCACCATCGAACGGAACTTGTACATTGTGAACCGGGTGCCATTCACGCCGACCCGCTCCTGTCGGAAGAGTACGGGTCCGTCGCCCTCAGCGCGGATACCGAGGACGACAGCGACGAAGATCGGTGCCAAAAGGATCATCAGCACGGTCACGAGAGTCAGGTCGACGAGTCGCTTCACGGCGTGATTGAGGCCTGTGTACTGCGGAAGGTCGACGTGAACCATCGGGAGGCCGCCGACCGGCCTCAGGTGAATCCGCGGCCCAGACACATCGGTCAACGACGAGACCAGGATGAGCTCCGACTTAGAATTCTCCAGGCTCCAACTGATGTCCCGGATCTGCTCGCGGCCGTGAGGCAGGTTCCCGGTGATGATGACGGCGTGGGTGTGAGTTCGTTTGGCGATGTCGACGAGATTGTCAAGCGAAACGTGAGGCAGGGAGCCAGTTTCATCTGGCGCCTCGTCTCCTGCGTCCGTGAGAACGACCCCGATCGGTCTGTACCCGGCTTGCAGCGTGTGACGAAGCCGGTCGACGGTGGCGTTCACATCCTCCCGCGGGCCGACGACGATGGCCCCGGTCAGGCAGCGACCGGCTCGACGTAGCGATTGCAAAATCTGACGCCAGACCAGTCGACCCGCGAGCAGCAAGGCGAGACCCAGTGGAAGTGCGACCAGCAGATAGCCGCGGGCTACGTCGAGCTTCGCGAGGAACGCGATGACGGCGACGATCCCGAAGGTGAGAAATGTGGCGTTCGCAACGCGTTGATACTCTCCAAGCCCGATCCCGATAATTCTGCGATCGCGGGTTTTGCCGCCGGCCAATGCAATCATCCAGAGTGTTGCGATGCCGACGCCGGCGAAGGAGTTGGTGAGCAGCGACTGTGGTGTATTGAACTCGGGGCCCGATAGGCCGAAGCGGAGTAGATGGGCGATGCTGACAACGAAAACCACGAGAACGCAGTCCGTCACCGTGATCGACCAGGTGAGCCTTGTCGCCCAGCGGAGTTCGTGCGGCTGACGGGCGACATCTAGTGCGACCGGCTTAGGCTCGAACGCAGCGGTGTTCCCGATCTCTCCTGGGCGGGGTCTGCGTTTAGAGGCCGGGTTGATGGAGTGTGTCCCACTCACGCCGGAATTGGGCCGGTGCGGCACCACAGCCTCGGACATGTTCACCCCCGAATTTGACTTTCGGACCTGCCCTTCGCACCCAGGTGCGAAATCTTCGGTGACACCCTCACGCTGACCTGCTACACCGTGGAAAACATCTACCGTGGAGTCGACATCGCCTGTCGAGACTGGCTGAGGATTTCTCAAGTCTAGGGCGACCCGTCCAGAAGTGAAAGGGTCTCACCTCGTCAAAGATCAGGGCCGAGCCGGAGACGTGAGCTAACGGCCTCGGGTTCGATCCGGCGCAATGGGCCGCCCTAAAAAAATTGATGACCTGATCACAGGAGTAATTCGGCAAGTCGGGCTGCGAGCATGTCGGTGGTGAACCTGCTCTGGACTGCGATACGGCCACTCGCCCCCAATTCGGGGGCTACGCCGGGGTCAAGTGCCGCGAGTATGCCCCGAGCGAGTTCTGCCGGATCGGCTTGAGGCACCAGGAGGCCACCGGAATCGATGCCGACGTAGTCGTCGACCCCCGGGCTGCGGGTCATCACGAGGGCACACGAGGAGGCCATGGCCTCCAGCGCAGAGGTCATTCCTGAGACGTGCAAATTCGGCCGTGTGGCGACGGCGACGACCGTCGTGTCGCGGTAGAGCTCACGCAGATCCGCATGCGAGAGGAACGGAACGCGTTCAACGCCGTCGGGGAGGGGGGTGCGGTTTTTCGACTGCACTCGAAGGCGCACCTCTGGACGTTCCCGGTGCACGATCTCGAGTGCCCTCAACGTCGTCGGAAGATCGCGGTCCCGATCGTTACCGAGGCTGAGAACTGATGGACGAACGGATGTACGCCCGGGGTGCCGGCTCGGGGTGAAGAAGTCGGCCGCGATTCCGAACGGGACGAATTCAATACGGGGGGCGCGGTGGCCCCACATCCTGTGCAGAACCGGGATCTGCGCCGTGCTCAACACCCAGACGAGGTCGGCCGCGCCGAGACTGCGCGCCATCGAGGCAGCTCGAGCGCGACGGGAGTAGCCGCGACCGATCTCATCGCTGGTCCAGATGACGCCGGTTGCGTATCGTGCGCCGGGAATGGCGGCGAACATCCGCAGTGCAGAGTACTCGTCCCAGGCAATCGCCCACGGGCCATCGTGGCGTCGTCTGGGTGGGCGGGCGACGAGGGCGGCTTTGCGAGCGGCGCTCAATGCCGGTACGCTCGCCCAGGCAGTTTCCACTCCCGAGCTGGCCAGCTTGTGGAGCCCGTACGGGTACTTGTCCGGGACCAAGCCTCTCTCGTACCGCGCGTTCCAGTCGGCTAGATCGGTTTCGGCACGAAAGGTGACCGTTACCTTCTCGTGGTACGCCATGTCGACCGAGCCCGAGGCGGTAGTTCGCAACTTTTCCGTACATGACACATACGATCGATACCTCTTAAACGGATCACTATGATTTGACCAACGTTCTAGGGAGGAATCGTGGCGGCCGTCCCTACGGTATCCGTGATTATACCCAGCTACCGTCGATTGGAACGGCTGCCTGCGTTGATCGAGTCGTATCTCGCTCAGGGTGCGGACGAGGTCGTGGTGGTGCTCGATGGACCACACCGGGATTGGCAGGCCGTCCTTTCCGGCGCAGCCGGCGATGCGCGCGTGCAGGTCATCGAACTCCCGCTGAACCGGGGTCTGGCGCTCGCGCGAATCGCGGGTCTGGATGTTGCTCGCGGCGAGGTGATCCTTGTCACAGACGATGATGTGCTGCCAGGCGACGGGCTGGTCTCCCGTCACAGAGAGTTTCACGGCGAGCATCGCAACCACGTGCTTATGGGCTACATGCCGGTTGACCTTCCCTCCAGCCGTGGGCCAGACGAGGCAGCCACCCGCCTGTACGCCCGCGATTACGAGAAGCAGGTCGCGAATTGGCTCAACGCGAACTCGCACAGTTTGCTCGGTTCGCTCTGGGGGGGAAATGTCAGCCTTAGCCGTGAGCTGTATCTTCGAGCAGAACACTATCGATCCTCGCAACGGTTGAACTACAACGAAGACCTTGACCTGGGGATCCGTCTGGACCGGGTGGGAGCGGTAGCCACATTTGATCCAGGTGCGCTGGCCTCACATCAGCACCGCCGCGACTTCGGCGGTTTTGTGGTGGAGTGCGTGGTGCGCGGCGAGGCGGTAGCCGATCTCGAGAAGCGTTGGGGCTTTCTTCCGGGGCAACTTGTTCCGCTGGTCCGAATCCCCGGCGACTACCGCCAAACTGCAGCCTGGCTGCAACGTCTGATCGGCGCGCGCGATGACGCCGGGGCGGTCGAGTACGCTTTTCGTTTCGCCTACCGGTCGGCTGGCGCAGTGCACGCGTGGGCGGCGCAGGATGCCATCGCGCGCTTACTTCGACGCGGTCTCACGATGCGCGGCTATCGGCTGCGGAGCCTTCAACACGCCGCGACCAATGCGATCGCGCGATGATGACCTCGGCGCGGGCGCTCGCTGGGCATCCGGGTCATAGGCTCGGATCATGCGAACCTTCTATCCTGAAATCGAACCGTATGACAGCGGGCTGCTCGACGTCGGCGACGGACAACAGGTGTACTGGGAAACCTGCGGAAACCCGGCCGGGAAGCCGGTGGTGTTTTTGCATGGCGGCCCGGGCGCGGGGATCTCACCAGAGCATCGGCGCTTGTTCGACCCGGCCCGCTATCGCATCGTGCTTTTCGACCAGCGCGGCTGCGGTAACAGTCTGCCGCATGCCAGTGCACCGGATGCCGACCTTGCGACGAACACGACGTGGCATCTGGTTGCCGATATCGAACGCCTCCGCGAGCACTTGGGCGTGGAGTCCTGGCAGGTCTTCGGTGGATCCTGGGGCAGCACGCTGGCCCTTGCCTATGCGCAAACCCATCCGCAGCGGGTCACCGAGCTGATCCTGCGCGGCATCTTCACGCTGCGCAAGGCAGAACTCGATTGGTTCTACGAGGGTGGCGCAGCGGCCCTCTTCCCGGATCTCTGGCAGGGCTTCCTCGCGCCGGTCCCGGTCGACGAGCGCGGCGGATTGATCCGCGCGTACAGCAGATTGCTCGGCAACCCCGATCCCGCCGTGCATGGACCGGCCGGCATTGCCTGGACGACGTGGGAGGCGTCTACGATCACGCTGCGGCCGAACCCGGCGCTGGTCGCAGAATTTGCCGAGCCGGCGCATGCCGTTGCCTTCGCCAGGATCGAGAATCACTATTTCATGAACCAGGGCTTCTTCGATGAGGGGCAGTTGATCCGCAATGCCGGCGTTCTCTCCGGAATCCCCGGAGTGATCGTGCAGGGTCGTTACGATGTCTGCACTCCGGCAACCACCGCATGGGATCTGCACCTGGCGTGGCCGGAAGCGTCGTTCACCATGGTGCCGGACGCCGGGCACGCTTTCGATGAGCCAGGCATCCTCGACGCCCTGATCACCGCAACTGACTCGTTCCGCTAGCAGCGGCAGTCGCCAGCCCGTCACGTAGTCGGGCCGGCCGAAGCATCCGCGGTGTGGCTACCTCGGCAACCAGGTGTCCGGTGGTTCGGCGCGCCCGGTTTCTTCAAGCCACTGCTGGCCTTGCTTCTGTAGCGCGCTGATCAGCGGGAAGATCTGCTCGGGCGGAATCCTGACCCGCGCGCCGACGACCGCAGCCACCGTGGCATGGTGCACGACCCCGGTCTCGCCGTCGGTCACCGGGACTGGCGGTCGCTTCACCGAGAGGAAGTCGAGCACGAAGGTGGCCGGGGTGTGCCAGACGTTCGCGAAGTCGGCGAACATCCCGGTCTCAACGGTCGACGGCAAATCGATTTCTAGCTCGATGGGAACGGGCTGCTCAGGAGTGTCCACGGGGCCAACCTATCCGGTCGGGCTGTGAACCGGTAGCTGCTGCCCGTGACCGCCCTCGGCTTGCCGCGGTCGGCGAGGTCCGGTGCCCGCAGTGACCCGGAGCCGTCCAGAATTCAGGAGCCGTCCAGAATTCAGTATGCGTCCAGAATTCAGGATGAAAGGGGCCTTCGAGGAGATTGCCGGCCTGCCGGGCGCGTTCCTCCTGAATTCTGACCGCTTCCATACGTAGGAAAGTGCCTCCGCGGATGCAGAGGACTATCGGTGCGCTGGCCGTGTCCGCAGCACGAGCCAGATATGCCTGGCGAAACTGCCCATAGACGTGTCCGAGGTAACACCTTGTTGAGCGTGGCAGACCGTATTTGGTGATGACGGGCGCGAGGAACCCGCTAGGTTTCTTGTCAGCGGACTATTTTCTTAGTCCCTCTGCGGACCGGATCCATTTGGCGCGCGAGAACCCCCACGATGAGGCGGCAAAATGAGCGCGCGCAAGAACTCGGCTAACACAATACTCGGCAGGGAGGAAAAGGCGGGATTGAGTCGCCGCGGACTCCTCGGATTCGCAGCGACCGGCGGTGTCGGTGCCGTGTTGTGGTCCACCGGAACCGCCTCAAGTGCGTCTGCGGCCTCTGGGTTGGGTGCCTCGACCTCCGGGTTGGGTGCCTCGGGGGCGGCTATGACGGCGCGTGCGGTCGGGCCTGCCGCCGCCGCGCCGGCACCAGATGTCACCTCGGGCCTGACGCCGTTCCCCCAGCAGCCCGACCTGAACTTTCAGACTCAGTTCAACTATGGCGAAGTCGCCTACGGCGCCGCAGAGGTAGGCGAGGTCGCCTCGGCGGTGGCGGAGGTGCAGGCCGTACTCGCTTCGATCGGGCCGGACGTGCTGCCGGTCTACCAGCCGTACAACACGAGCTTCGAGGCCCTGGCGGTGACCCTCGCGACCGGGGCCGACGCCGACAAGGCTGCCGGCCGGTTCGTCAGCGCCCGGTCGAAATACCTTCGAGCAGCCGGGTACTACACCGGGGTGCTGTTCTTCGTGCTGGGGGCCGACGACCCTACCCGCGAGAAAGAGATCTACCAGGCCATGCAGCGTTGCTGGTCCGAGGCTGCCGCACTGCTCGAACCGGTGTGGACACGGGTGGAGATCCCGATGGTGGTGCGGTTCCCGGATGCTGCCGGCAAGCCGGTCGCGCAGAATGTCACCGTTCCCGCGTACTGGGCTCGTGCAGCTGGAACAGGCCCCAAGCCCACCGTGATCATCAACAACGGCAGCGACGCGCAGCTGGTCGACACCTACGCCTACGGCGGCGCTGCCGCCCTTGAGCGCGGCTATAACGCGCTCATGTTCGAGGGTCCGGGGCAGGGATCGCTCCTCTTTGAGCACAACATCTCGTTCACGCCCTACTGGCAAGACGTGATCACCCCGCTCGTGGACTTCGTGCTCGCCCAGCCTGAAACCGATCCGGCTGCCATCGCACTCACCGGTTGGAGCTTCGGCGGTTTGCTGGTAATGCGCGCCGCCGCGCACGAACATCGGTTGAAGGCCGTCGTCGCCGACCCGGCGTTCTACAACCCCGTGACTCCATACGCGAGGTTGCAGGGCATCCCGAACGACGTCTGGGTGAACGACGTGTACCCGAACTTCCCGAAGTATGGTGTTACCGGTAGCCAGGCCTCGCTGCGCTTTCTCCTGAACAAGCGCGGTGAGATCTTCGGCAAGGCGTTCCACGATCAAGCGCTCACCGGCGTCGTCATTCAGGATATCGTCGGGCTGCTCGCCGCGATGGGAACGTACTCCGGCGACAGTGCACTCTTCGGCTCGATCACCGCGCATTCGCTCCTGCTCACCTACGAGGGCGATACCTCTTTCACCGGGCAGGACGTCGATGTGCGTGCCTGGCTGACCTCGGCGGCGTCGCTCGACACACACGCCTTCACCTCGGCGGAGGGCGCCCAATTCCACTGCGCCCCGATGGCCCCGCAGGTACGGAACGAGGTTGTGTACAACTGGCTCGATGGTATCTTCGGCTACGCCCCGCCAGCGCCTCCCGCACCGCCCGTCCCGGTCGCACCCGTGGCTCCAGGTGGTGCTGCGAACCCGGCGTTGGCCGCGTCCGGCCTTGACGCAGGACCAGTGGCCGCGGTCGCTGGTGGACTGGCGACCGCCGGAGCAGGGTTAGCAGTGCTCGCGTCGCGGATCAATTCCAAGAAACGCAGCTCCTGAGCCCGCTGGCGTCTATTGGTCCAGCGTGAGCATCAGCGCAGTGCACGAAACCGCAGTTCGAGAGCGCGCGGTCAACCCGAAAGGGGGCGGCGGCTGCAGTCAATTTTTCGATAGATGTCCGGTAGCGTGATCAAGGAGCGTTGTCCACTCACCGGAGTATTGCGCAACATCCAATCGGGGGGCTACGCCAAATGGCAATACTGCTGTATCGAATCGGGGCATTCGCCACGAAGCGACGATTTCTCGTCGCGGCGGTGTGGCTGCTGATCGCGGTCGCTGCGGTGGTCGGCGCCAAGACGTTTGACGGGCAGATGACCCAATCGGTCGAGATTCCTGGAACCGAGTCCCAGACCGCGATCGACATGTTGCAGAGTCGCTTTCCGCAAGCCAGCGGGGCCAGCGCGAAGGTGATCTTCGTCGCACCGCAGGGCGCTGACATCCATTCGTTTCAGGCTCCGATCGAATCCGCTATCGACAAGTTGAGCGAGCTCACGCATGTCGTCGCGGTGACGAACCCGTTCGAGGCGGCCAACGGCAGCCAGATCGCTTCGAACAAAAGCATGGCCTTCGCAGGTGTGCAATACGACATTGCCCAGACCGCCCTCACTCAAGTCGATGAGACTGCCATCCAGGCTGCCGGAGACATCGTAAAGGGCTCCGGGTTGACAACGGCGTACGCGGGGGTGACGCCGCCGCCGGCGGCAGCGGATAACAGTCAGGAAGCCGTCGGACTGCTGCTGGCGCTGATTATCATCGCGATCACGCTCGGTTCGCTTCTTGCCGCCGGCATGCCGCTCGTCACGGCCGCGATCGGGGTGCTGATCTCGACCAGCGCCATCACGATCTTCGCCGACTTCGTGACGATTTCCTCGACCGCGCCGCTGCTGGCCTCGATGCTCGGATTGGCTGTTGGGATCGACTACGCGCTGTTCATCGTCTCGCGCCATCGGTCGCAGCTCGCCGCCGGCGTGCCGGTGGCCGAATCCATCGC
>JBDTDV010000064.1:0-29891 GCA_039922875.1 Microbacteriaceae bacterium | reverse complement strand
CCGTCCGCGACGAGACAACGCCTGAATATGGCGCGGCTCAAGTGCGCATGCGCGAGGTCATGGTGGATTTGTCTCATCGCCTTCGCTCGGGATCAGTGCCGTGGAACAGCGCTGGGCGCTACTGGGGGCACATGAATGCCGAGACGCTCATGCCCTCGATCCTTGCCTATACATACGCGATGCTGTGGAACCCCAACAATGTTGCCCTCGAGTCGTCTATGGCCACCTCCAAGATGGAGGCAGAAGTTGGCGATGACTTCGCGAAGTTGTTCGGGTTCAAAGAGGGCTGGGGCCATCTGAGTGCGGACGGGTCGATCGCGAACCTGGAGGGCCTTTGGTATGCGCGATCTCTCAAGTCCATACCTCTGGCACTGGCCTCGACGCTGCCTGAGACGGTGGCGGGCAAGTCCGAATGGGAGTTGCTCAACATGAGTGTGGAGGAGATCCTCGACATTCTAGGAGAGCTCACTCCCGAGCAGTACGACCAAGTCAAGGCCGCCTCCTCTCGCTCAGGCAAGAACCTCAATCGTCTCGGTAAGTGGATCGTGCCGGAGACCAAGCATTACTCCTGGGTCAAGGCGCTTGACATCATCGGGGTTGGACTCGACCAGATGATCGCGATACCTGTGTCGGAGAATTACCGCATGGATATTGGAGCCCTCACCTCTACGGTCGAAGAGCTCGCGCGTACAAAGACGCCGATCCTCGGATTGGTCACCGTCGTGGGCACAACGGAAGAGGGAGCCGTCGACGAAGTCGACAAGGTCATCGCTCTGCGCGAACGCATGAAGAAGTCTGGGCTTTACTTCTACATTCACTGCGACGCCGCGTATGGCGGGTACGGACGATCACTGTTCTTCGACACCGACGGCAGGTTCGTCGACTACGACGAGGTCGCCGGCTTGCACGAAAGCCACGGGCTCTTCTCACACGGAGTGACGGTACCTGAAGACGTCTACAACGGCTACAAGGCCATCTCGCAGGTGGAGTCCGTCACGATCGACCCGCACAAGATGGGGTATGTGCCCTACGCCGCCGGCGGCATCGCGATCCGGTTGAAGGAGATGCGGAATGTCATCTCCTACTTCGCGCCGTACGTGTTCGAGAAAGGCACCACCGCTCCGGACATGCTGGGGGCGTTCACCCTTGAGGGATCTCGCGCCGGCGCGACGGCGGCCTCCGTCTGGGCGGCACACCGTTGCCTTCCACTGGATGTTTCCGGCTACGGCCGACTCATCGCCTCAGGCATGGACACCGCGCACCGTTTTCGCGACTTCCTGACGGACCTCACCTTCACAGTCGGGGACACCGTGGTGCGGGCGTATCCGTTGCACAACCCAGACTTCAACATGGTCGACTGGGCCTTCAAAGCTGATGACATGACCTCGCTCACCGAGGTTAACGCTCTCAACGAGAAGATGTACGACCTTTCGTCCTACCTGGCGGGCCACGAGTACAACAACATCTTCATCACATCACACACGATTTTTTCCACTGCTGACTATGGCAATAGCCCCGTGAAGTTCATCAAAACGCTCGGGTTCGATGAAGCCGAATGGGAGTCCGTGAAGACCGTAACGCTCCTGCGTGCCTCGATCCTGGACCCCTACCTAAACTCCGACGAGCTCTTTAACTACTACACCACTGCCATCAAGGCCGCCTTCAGCGAACGTCTGACGGAGGTGATGCCATCATGACCGCCAAGGCCGCGACGCTCAAGCGCGTCGGCGTACTGACGTTCCTCGGGATGACGGTCGCACTCGTCGCCAGCGTGCGAAACATCCCGGACGTCGCGGCGACCGGCTGGACAATGTTCTTCTACATGCTGGTGTCAACCGTACTGTTCGCACTGCCCATCACCTTGATGTCAGGGGAATATGCGGGCATGTTTCCGCGAGCCGGCGGACCCGAGCTCTGGGTCACCAACGGACTGTCACCGCGCTGGGGGTTCGTCACGTCGTGGCTGCTATGGGTACAGATGTTCCCCGGCATGGTCATGGTTTCCTCGGTGATCGCACCGCTGGTCGCCGTCACGATCGGCCAGCCGGCGCTGGGCAGCAGTGGCCCATTCACACTGATCTGTATCCTCGTCGCCTATTGGGCGGTCACGATCCTCAACCTCTTCTTCGACATGGCGCGCTTGGGCGGGCAGATCGGCGTGGCCCTGGGTCTCTACCTACCGGTCGCGTTCATGATCATTCTGGGTATCGCCGCGCTCGTCAAGGTCGGCATCAGGTCGGGCGGCTATCTCGGCACGGGAAGCAGCGGCTTTCTTCCGTTCTCGTCACAGTCGGCGGGTACCCTCGCGTTCTTCGCGTCCATCGTGTTCATCTTCACCGGGATCGAGATGTCCTCGGTCTATCTGCCTCGACTCAAGAACTCGGCCAAGACCTACCTTCGAGGCATCTTCATCGCCCTGGTCTTCATGTTCTTCTTCAACACGCTGCTGGCATTTGTGACCGCCGATGTCATCCCGCGCGGCACCATCAACCTCAACAACATCGCGCAGGCGCCGGTCATCATTCTGCAGATCCTCGGCCTGCCCTCCTGGATCGCTAACGTGTTCGCTGCATCCGTCCTCATCGGCGTGTTCGTGCAGCTCTCCGCATGGGTGACAGGTCCGTCCAAGACGATCACGGCGAGTGCCCGTCGCGGAGCCTACCCACCGAAGCTGCGGTTCTGGAAGACGAACCACCTCGACGTCGCACCCACGGTGATCCTGACGCAGGCAGTGGTCATCTCCCTGTTCGCCCTGATCTTCATCCTGGTGCCAGCCGTGAACAAGGCGTTCCTGCTCCTGGTGACCGCCACGGCGATCATCTACATCGTCGTGTACGTCCTGATGGCGATCGGCATGCTCCGGCTACGCTCGAGCAAGCCGACGCTGAAACGGCCCTTCCGTATGGGGAACACACCCGTCGCGTGGACTGTGATAATAGTGTTCCTTGTCGTCGTGGTCGCCTCGTCGCTCGCCACGTTGTGGTATCAAGGCTGGACCAACGCCTTGATTATCGTCGGCATCACTGTGGTGCTGAGCGCTATACCGCTGATCATCTACCGACGGCGCAAAGCTTCGTGGGCGAGCGATGTGACCCGCGAGCTTGGGACAGACACGCCCGAGCCAGGGGTACACGAGCCCGTGGCGCCCGAAGCGCCCGTGCTGCCCGCATCGCTTAAGTGAATTCGTGAAGCGAACCGTTCTGACGGCGGCGTCCGAAGATCACTGCACCACGATGCCGTCGCATGGGAAACGCGGTGGCCTGCTGCGGTCGTTGAGCCGCCGCCACGTTCAGTTCATCGCCGTCGGCGGTGCCATCGGCTCCGGACTGTTTTACGGGTCCGCACAGACCATCGGACTCGCTGGCCCAGGCGTGCTGATCGGGTACCTCCTAGGTGGCGGCATCGTGTTCATCGTGATGCGCGCCCTAGGTGAGATGGCGGTCGCTGAGCCGGTTTCCGGATCGTTCAGCGACTACGCGCACAAAATACGTTGGACCGTTCGCGGGCTTCGCCGTGGGATGGACCTACTGGTTCTCCTGGATCGTCGTCAACATCGCAGAGCTGACGGCCCTCGGCATCTACGTCACGTATTGGTTCCCAGGGATGCCGCGCTGGCTCACCGCCCTCATCGCACTCGTGCTGGTCGTTGCCGTTAATCTCGTGAGCGTTCGGATATTTGGGGAGACGGAGTTCTGGTTTGCCCTGGTCAAAGTCGTCGCCGCCGGTGTTGCAACCACCGCAAGAACCCAAGGTTTTCCCGCTGCGGGCACTTCTCGCTTCCCCATCGGATGCTATATAGGGTTGGTTGCGTGTGGCCCACTACGGGCTGGTGTAAAGCGCAGACGCCTGGCATCTCGTCGGCCTCGAACCGAAGGACTCGCGTGCGGATACTGATTTTCGGTGCGGGAGTGATCGGTCGTATTTACGCGGCCCGACTGCTCTCGGCCGGGCACGACGTTTCGATCCTCACCCGTGGAGCGGCTACTGATGACCTCCGAACCAACGGGATCCATTTGGTGCGTGATGGCTTTGACGACCTTCAGGTGTTCCCTCGCGTCGTCGAGACTTTGGGAGATGCGGGGCACGCTGATCTTGTTTTCCTAACCGTGCGCCTTGACCAGATTGATGGCGCACTCGTCTCACTTGGTGCTCTGGATTCCGATGCGGTCGCAAGCTTCATGAACCTTCCACTGGGCACGGAGCGATTGCGTCAAACGATTAGCGCGGACCGGTTCGCGGCCGCGTTCCCCGGCGTTGCCGGAGAACGCGGCCGCCAAGGGACAGTGCGTTACGTCCAGATAGCTCAACAACCCACTACCGTCGGTCGGGGGCGAGCCGCTGACATGGTTGTTTCCGTCCTGAAGTCCGCAGGGTTTCCCGTGGCGACGACGAAAGATATGGATGCGTGGCTGAAGACCCACGCGGTATTCGTCTCGGCGTTCGAGTCGGCGCTTGCGGCGGTGTCGGGTGACGCGCATGCTCTTGCATCAGACAGCGTTGCCGTGCGTGAACTTGTACTCGCAGTAAGGGAGGGGTTCATGGCACTGCGCTGCCGCGGCGTTTCGATTGCCCCGGCTGCGTTGCGGATCATCTTCAAGTCGATGCCAGTCTGGTTCGCAACGCGATACTGGGGCCGCCAGTTGGATGGCAAGCTGGGGCGCCTGGCTCTCGCGCCGCACTCCATCACCTCGCGGCACAGCGAATTGCCCGTTCTGCAAAAAGAAGTGCGAACTCTGCTCGACGGCAACGTGCCACCTCGACTGGAACGACTATTCACTAAATCCCAGTGATCCGAACCTGAGCCGGAACGCACCCGTGTGCCTCGTGGTGGACCCAATCAGACAATGCACAAGTGGCCTCTCAATCACGATCTCGCTGCGAAGCATGGTCCGTAGGAGGTTCCGCCTGCGACACGGCGTGAGCCGCCGCACGGTCGAGATGGCCGGCATCCACACGGTCGCACTACTCACCGAACGGGACATCCCGGCGCACATCAAACGCCTCATGGCCACTAACACCGCACTGCTGAAAACAACACTGGCCAACCGCATCGAGATGCTGTCCACTGCGGGGGCACCGTTGAAAAAAGAATCGGTGGTCGCGCTCGCGCAGCTGGTCGAGCCCGGCCGTATCCTCGACGATGGCCAGGTCGAGGGCGCTGGTGCGATTGCGGGAGCCGCCCGCACCGTAGCTATCACCGGCGCCGCGGGCACGGGCAAGACGACGATGCTCAAAGTCGCTGTCACTGGGCTTCGACGTCAGGGCCGCAACATGATCATCGTCGCTCCTACAAAGAAGGCCTCCGCCGTCGCGGGTCGTGAAACCCTAAGCGATTCGTCGTCCCTCCACCAACTCCTGTATGACTACGGGTGGCGCTGGGCCACCAACAAGGCGGGCGCCACCGAGTGGACCCGACTCGAGGTCGGCACTCCGGACCCAGCAAGCGGCAGTATTTATAGCGGACCCCGAATCAAAATCCGGCCACACGATCGCATCGTGGTCGACGAGGCTGGGATGCTCGACCTTGAGGCCGCCCGAGGCCTTGTCGACGTGCTGGAACGGACGGGAGCAAGCGTCGCGCTCGTCGGAGACGAACGCCAGGCTCTCCCAGTGGGACATTCCGGAGCAATGGCCCTCTTCTAGCGGCACGCGCCTTCCACCGTTGAGATGACCACAACCCATCGCTTCAAGGATCCCAACTGGGCAGCGTTCACCCTCCTGGGCAATTCACGGCAAGCAGCACAAGAAAACGACCCCGCTCGTGTGGGCGGGGTCGTAGACGATTCAAATAAACAGGATTCTGCTGAACCTAGTCGCCCTCTTTTTTCAGCGGGCGTTTTTGGTAACAATACTTTGGTGCCCCTGGAGGGACTCGAACCCCCAACCCTTTCCTTAGGACGGAACTGCTCTTCCATTGAGCTACAGAGGCTGGCCTCACGTTAGTTTAGCCGAGGGGGTGGCCCGGCGCGGCCGCGCAGTGGCCTCAGGCACCGACTAGCCCAGGCGCCGACAGACCCACGCACCGACAGGCCCAGCGCTACGCGGCTCAGGCGGCGGCTGCGGGGGCGAGGTAGCCCTGCCACTGCGGCTGAGGGCGCTCCAAGCCTCGGACAACCCAGGAAACGTCGTAGGGCATCTGCGGGCTGCAGAGCAGGCTCCAACCCATTTCGTTGGGGGTGTGGTCGCTCTTCAGGTTGTTACAGCGCAGGCAGCAGGCAACCAAGTTCTCCCAGCTGTCGGCGCCACCGCGGGACCGCGGGACGATATGGTCGATCGTGCTGGCCTGCTTGCCGCAGTATCCGCAGCGGTGACCGTCTCTGCGAAGCACACCGCGACGACTGACCGGCGTATTCCGGCCGCGCGGGATCCGCACGTAGCGGGTCAGCAGAATCACCGAGGGGCGATCGTACGACCCGGATGCGCAGCAGACCGGATGGTCAGCGTCGATTTCGATGACGGTGGCCTTGCGATTCATCACCAGCACCAGCGCCCGGCGGAAGGTGATCACGCCAAGCGGTTCATAGCCCGCGTTCAGGACCAGAGTGCGCATCTCATCCCTCCCGCAGCCGAAACGAAAAGGCACCGTCGCAATGACGATGCCTTATTTGGCCGCAACACGGCCGCCGAACCCATGACAACGGAATTCCTGCGGACTGGGCACAGGTGAGCTGTGCCTATAACAGCCGTGCCTATAACAGCTGCGCTCGGTCATTGTTCCTCCCGGATCCGTCACCGCATCGAGAAAAAGATTATCGCACTCCCGGATGAGCGCCTACATAACGAGCCAGGTGCCTCCGTGAATCACGCCTGAGGCTACGCGCTAGAGCGGGATATCCAGGTGCTGATGCGAGCAGGAATCGGCGAACTGAGCCATATTGCGCAGTTCGATCGAGGTGCCGGCGCTGGAGCGGCACTGCGACTGGCCGACATTGGACCCGGCCGGGACAAGTGCGTCCAGGAACCGCAGCAACTGGATGCTGCCGCTGTCCGCCCCAGTGATAGTCCGGCCGCCGATGTTGGTGAAGTCAACCGCGCGCGCGGGTGCGGTGCAGTGAGAGGATGCCGGGCAGTTCTCGCTGCTGCCCAGACATGGCCTATTGAGATCGCTGATCCCGACGCTGCCGAACTGATTAAGCGTGAGCACCAGGATTTGCAGGATCCGCGTATCGATCGCGCACTGCGACGAATATACGCCGTCGGCGATCGGACCGATTTCCCTGGTGATGACCGCCGGCTGATAGTCGGTGAACGTGCCGGCCTGATACGCCGCCATCAGTGTCTGGGCGAGCTGCCGGGCATCGGCGGATGCGCTCAGGCTGGCGCCGCTGGCAGAGAACACGCCGGATTGAGCGGCTTTGGCCGCATTGGCGGCGTCCAGCGCCCGTTGCGCTTCGGCGGCCTTCTGGGCTTGAAGGTCAGCTTCGCTGGTGGCAGCGACCATATCGCGGGACACCGCAACCGCGGGCACAGACTGCGACACCAATAATGACTGAGCGTGGGCTTGCTTCAGCCCGTCGATCGCCGATGTCTCGAAGGCCGCGCCATTCGATCCAGAAGGATCATTGACCGCAAAAGCCGGAATCGACATCGTGGCGATCAGAGCGGCAGCAAAAGACACCACCAACACATTGAACACACTCCGCCTGGCACTTATCCTGCCGCCTCTGGCCGTAGAGTTTCGGGTGCGCGTGCGCCCCCGGGTAGCTGTCACGCCGGGCGCCGGCTGGACGGGCGCCGGCTGGACGGGCGCCGACCGGACAGTCGCCGGCTGGACAAGGGCTTTCGACCTGCGTTTGGCTACGGGTTTCGACCGGCCCACCTCGCGGGCTTTCTGCTGCTCCCGCAAGATCCGTCGTGAAAGGAACTCTCCGGACGCGGTTCGAATGGTCTGATCTAAATCATCGGAACCGGGCGTTCCTTTTTCGGCCAAAGCAGAATCCTCCTGGCCCCACGACACTAGGTAGTCGGCCCGTCCTGAAATTTGCTTATCGCTAGGCTTCTCGGAATCAAGAGACGGGCAACGGAAACGTCTTGGTCCGGGTCCAGTGACCGGCTTCTGGTCTTTGGACAGGTAAGAGACTACGGGAGCGTTACCGATTTGTCACATTCATTTTCAGATTTCTAACAAATTGGTAACGGCTGCTATGCGACGACAAAAATGTGACTGGCCACCTCGTGGACGAGTTCCAGGCCATCCTCGAAACCATCCATGTGCACGGCGACACCGCCGTCTGCTGAGGAAAAAGTGCCGGTCGAGCCTGGAAAAACGCCGGCTCGCTTGAGTTGAAGGAGCAGCTCAGGATCGAACTGCACCGGCTCCCCCAGGCGACGTAAGGTCGCCCGAATTGGACCGTCGCTCTGCGCGACCAAATCCACGATATTAATGACGTCTTTCAGGAAGGCTTTCGACAGCGAATCGCCGATATCGTCCAGATGCGGGATCGGAGTGCCGTATGGTGACTCGGTCGGGTGGCCCAAGATGCCCAGAATCTTGCGTTCCACCTGCTCGCTCATAACGTGCTCCCAGCGGCACGCCTCTTCGTGCACGTACTCCCACTCCAAGCCGATCACATCATTCAGTAACCGTTCGGCCAGGCGATGTTTACGCATCACGTCCACCGCGCGAGCGCGTCCCGCTCTGGTCAACTCGAGGTGCCGGTCGCCGGATACTACGACCAGGCCGTCGCGTTCCATCCGACCGATTGTCTGTGAGACGGTGGGACCAGAATGGCCAAGCCGTTCCGAAATGCGGGCGCGAAGAGGCACAATGTTCTCCTCCTCAAGGTCCAGGATCGTGCGCAGATACATTTCTGTCGTATCCACTAGATCCGTCATCGAACCCCTCCCGAACATACCCACACCTCTGCCTCCAGCCTACCGTCTCGGACCATGCGCCCACCCTGCCCGAAGGGCAGCCGCAGCGCACCCAATAGAATCGCTCCATGCCAGACGTGACAATCCCCGCTGACCTCAAACCCGCTGACGGCCGATTCGGCTGCGGACCATCCAAGGTGCGCGCCGAGCAGGTAGCGTTCCTGGCCGGTGCCGGCTCCGCCATCCTGGGCACCTCCCACCGCAAGGCGCCGGTGAAGAATCTGGTCGGACGCATTCGCGAGGGCGTCGGCGAGTTGTTCCGCATTCCCGACGGTTACGAAGTGGTCCTCGGCGATGGGGGGTCCAGCGCGTTCTGGGATGCCGCCGCGTTCTCACTGATCGAACATCGCAGCCAGAACCTGGTGTTCGGCGAGTTCGGTCAGAAGTTCGCCACGGCCGCAGCTGCACCATGGCTGCAGGCACCGCACGTCATTGCGGCTCCCGTGGGATCCCGCAGTGAGTTCGAGGCCGAGGACGGCATCGACGTGTACGCGTGGCCGCACAACGAGACGTCAACCGGGGTGATGGCCCCGGTGACCCGGGTGCACGCGGACGCCGGTGCTCTGACCGTGATCGACGCCACCAGCGCCGCGGGCGGTGCCGATTTCGACGCCGCTCAGAGCGACGTGTACTACTTCGCGCCGCAGAAGAACTTCGCCTCTGACGGCGGACTGTGGCTGGCTCTGTTCTCCCCGGCGGCACTGGAGCGTGTCGAACAGATCGCGGCCGGCGACCGCTACATTCCCGCGTTCCTCAGCCTGCAGAACGCCGTCACCAACTCCCGGCTCAATCAGACTCTGAACACCCCGGCGATCGCCACGCTGCTGCTGCTACAAAACCAACTGGACTGGATCATCTCCAAAGGCGGGCTCGGCTGGGCCTCGGCGCGGACCCTTCAGTCGTCTTCGATCCTCTATGACTGGACCGACACGGTCGATTACGCGACTCCGTTCGTGGCCGATCCAAAGCACCGCTCGCAGGTCGTGGTCACAATCGACTTCGACGAGAGTGTGGACGCCGCCGCAGTGGCAGCCGCCCTGCGCGCCAACGGAATCGTCGACACCGAGCCGTACCGCAAGCTCGGCCGCAATCAGTTGCGGATCGCGACGTTCACAGCCATCGACCCGGACGATGTGCGCCAGCTGGTTCGGTGCATCGAGTTCGTGGTCGAGCAGCTGGGCCGGCCAGGAGCATAGCCGGAAGCCATGGGAGCAGGCCGATGAGACTCTGGCTCAAAGACGCCGAGCGCCAGCCGGACCCCACTCCGGTGAAAACCGATGACCGGCTGGCGATCCTCGTCGGGCTGGCGCTGTGGCTAGTCGCGCTGGTCACCCTGTGGCTGTTCGGACCGAACCTGTTCACCGATCGTCTGGCTCTTGCCTTCGGCGTCGTCTTTGTGGCCCTGGCCCTCGGGGTTATCGGGCTCATCTACATTCACATCAAGCGCCGCTAGCTCATCGATGTCGACGCCGTCGATATCGTCCTGCGCGTCAATGTCGTTCTCGTCGAGGTCGTCGTCATCGTCAAGGTCGTCGTCATCGTCGAGGTCGTCGTCATCATCATCAAGGTCGTCGTCGTCGAAGTCGTCATCGTGGTCGTCCTGATCGAAATCACCCGCATCGTGCTCGGCGCCCCGCGACCCAGCGGCCTCCGCCGCGCGCTCCGAGGCCGCTGTCGCCTCATTCTCGGCCTTCCGCTGCGACCACGGCACCCAGTCCGGCGCCAGTAGCGCATCCTCACCCGGAGTCAACTCGACCTCGAGGACAGTCGGCGCGGTGTTCTCATCGACCCGCGCAAGCGTTGCCGACCAGTGCCAGCCCGGGTATCCGGGCATCATGCACTCGAATAGCAGAGAGAGCACGTGCTCATCCTCGACGACATGACCGGCAGGACCGCCGATGGAGGCCGCGGGGGTAATCTCCAACAGCGCGGCCCGAGCGAGGTCGCCCGATGCCAGCAACACCGGATCTGCGGAGGGGCTTTCGGCGCGCCCACCAGCCGAGGCGACCGAGCCGGCGTCAGACATCCAGATCGTCCGCGACCTTGCGCAACATTGCCGCGATCTTGCGGCTGTGCGAGTTTTCCGGGTATCTGCCACGCTTGAGATTCGTGCCGATGCCATCTAGCAGCTTGACCAAATCCTCGATGATCACAGCCATGTCGTCGGCTGACTTGCGACTCATCTTCGCCAGGCTTGGCGGAGGCTCGAGCAACCGCGCAGACAGCGCCTGCGCACCGCGCTTGCCGTCCGCAATGCCGAACTCCAGTCGGGTACCGGCCTTCACCGTGACACCGGCGGGCAGAGCAGACGCATGGAGGAAGACTTCTTGGCCATCATCGGAGCTGATGAAGCCAAAACCCTTCTCGTCGTCGTAGAACTTAACCTTGCCGGTTGGCATGGGAACACCTTTCACATGAGGATCTTGCGTCATCGTCAATTATCCTTGATTTCGTGACCGAACAGACCCCCCAGCTTTCTTCCGCCCTCCAACGCGCTCTGGCGTACCTGGCAGCGGGGTTGGTTTTGCTCTCCCTGGCCGCGATTGTCGCGGTCATTATCGGGACCGCGGCCGGCGTCGGACCCAACGACGGATTCAGTCAGGGCATCTGGCCGGTGCTCCTGGTCCTGCCGTTGATCGCCCTCCCGCTCGGCTTCGTCTCGATCATCACCTTGCTCATCGTCAGTGCCGTCCGAAGGAGCCGCATGAATCGAGATACCAAACGCTAGTCGTACTCACGGCACCTATCCGCGCTCAAATCACTCGGGGAGAACGATGACCACCGCGCTCTCTCTCGCCTCCCGTCTGCAATCGATGGAGGATAGCCAGCTCTACGCGGCCATCCTGGCCAGGCAGATCCATCCCGGCCATATCGCGGATCTGTTCGATCTGGCCGAGGCCCTGCTCGACCACGATTCGATCCAGCATGCGCTGGCCGCGTTGGACCGCAGAACGCTCGCGGTGATCGCCGCGGTCACCGAACTCAGTCGCGCTGGGGCGCCAGCCTCTCTGGAAGCCATCGCCGCCCAGCTGCGAGACTGGAGAAGCCCGGCGGAGAAGACCAACCCGTCCACCACCCCGGATCACGGCGAGCACGCCGCGGCATCCATCGCCGAACGCGCCGCTGAGGCCCAACGGCTGCTCCTGCTCCAAGAGGAAGACGGCAAATATCTGCCCTACCGGGCGGTGGCGGCCCAGCTGCGATCCTGGACCGATCTCGGTCTTCCCAGCGGGCCCGAGCTGGCCGCTCCGGCCCCGGCCGGCCTGCTCGGTTCGGTGCCGATGACGGACACCGCGGCGCGGGACCGGCTGGCCACCGACCGCGCATTCGGTTCGGTCGCGTCGGTGGTCGAGCTGCTCGCCGAGCTGAACCGCGAGCCCGCCAGGGAACTGCAGAAGGGTGGCTTGGCACTGCCAGAGGCCAAGCGGGTGGCGCATGCCATGTCTGTCGAGCTGGAGCAAGTACCGGCCCGGCTCTCCGTGGCGGCTCGTGCCAATCTGGTGCACCGCGAGGGCGGCCTCTGGGCGGTCACCGCCGCCGGAGCGTCCTGGCTGGTGCTGAGCACCGCACAGCGGTGGGCGCGTCTGGCCGACGCCTGGCTGGATGCGCTGCCGGCGGGCATTCGGTCGGTGCTGTCCACGCGCACCCAGCTGAGCTGGGGGTCCGTGTTGGGCTCGACGATGGCCTGGTACTACCCGGCCGGCGGGGATCGACTGCAGCATCGGGTGGAGGAGTTCACCCGCGACGCCGAGGTACTCGGAATCACGGCGAAGCTGATGCCAAGCATGCCGGGCACTCTGCTGTTGACGCACGGAAGCGCCGCGGCCGGCGCCGCCTTCGCCGGCTTGTTTCCGCCGGAGGTGGATCAGGTTTACGTGCAGCACGACCTCACGATCGTCTCCCCGGGACCGCTGAATCCAGGTTTGGATGCCCGGCTGCGTACGATTGCCGACGTCGAGAGCCGGGCACAGGCATCCAGCTATCGAATCTCGGCGGCCAGCGTAAATCACGCCATAACCGGCGGCGAGAGCGCCGCCAGCATCCTGGAGTTTCTGGGACAGATCTCGCTCACCGGGATTCCGCAGCCAGTGGAATATCTGGTCTCCGAAGCTGCGGCACGTTATGGCCGGCTTCGCGTGAGGTCGGCGCCGCCGGTTGACGCCAGTCTCACCAGATCCCATGTTCGCAGCGTGGTGCATGCGGACGACGTCGAACTGCTGAAGACCCTCGAGGTCGACCAGACCCTGGCATCGCTTGGTCTGCAGCGGATCGCACCGGATCGCCTTGCCAGCCGGTTCGAGCGCGACGTGGTGTTCTGGGCGATCAGTGACGCGCGCTACCCGATCGCGGCAGAAGACGACAGCGGAACCATTGTCGGGTTACGACGCCAGCACACCGGGGGTCCGGACCTGCCCAGCCAAGCCGACCCGGCCGCCGAACTGGTGCGACGGGTCCGCATCAGAACGGCCGCAGATCAGGAGGAGACCAGCCAGGCGTGGCTGGCTCGTCAGTTGGAAACTTCCATCCGCGCCCGCGTGACGGTGCTGGTGACCCTCGAGATGCCGGATGGCCGTCCGGTGGAGTATCTCCTGGAACCGACCGGGGTCGCCGGCGGCCGACTGCGCGGCCGGGACCGGAGAGCGGACGTGGAACGGACCCTTCCGCTGTCCAGCATCACCGGGCTGAAACCGGCGGCGGTATCGACGCGCAAGAAGTGACCAGGTGAGCGCCCGTTCGCTGGCCCGGGTGCCCAATGACCCGCTGTAGACTTGCAGCCGATGACTGATGGTCCCCTGATTGTCCAAAGCGACCGAACGGTCCTGTTGGAAGTAGCCCACCCGCAAGCTGCCGATGCTAGACACGATCTGGCCGTCTTCGCGGAACTCGAGCGGGCGCCCGAACACATCCACACCTACCGGATCACCCGCTTGGGTCTGTGGAATGCTCGAGCGGCCGGGCACTCCGCGAAAGACATGCTGGCGACCCTGGAACGGTACTCGAAGTTCGCCATCCCACAGTCGGTCTCAATCGACATCGCCGAAACCGTGGCCCGTTACGGCAGGCTGGTGATCGCCCGAACGGCCGACGGTGCGCTGACTCTGCACTCGGAGGATTTCGCGGTCTTGACCGAGGTGGCCAAGGGCAAGCGGATCGCTCCGTTGCTGAGCGAGCATCCCAACCCGGGCACCTACACCGTGGAGCCGTGGGCGCGCGGGGCGCTGAAGCAGGAACTGGTGAAGCTTGGCTGGCCAGCCGAAGACCAGGCCGGGTACACGCCGGGAACACCGCACCCGATGGCGTTGATCCAAGACGATTGGGCGCTGCGGGACTACCAGAACAAAGCGATCGGAAACTTCTTCGCCGGCGGCTCTGGCGTGGTGGTTCTGCCCTGCGGCGCGGGAAAGACCCTGGTCGGAGCCGGCGCCATGGCCCGGGCGAAGACCAACACACTGATCCTGGTGACCAACACGATCTCCGCCAGACAGTGGCGCGACGAACTCTCCCGACGCACCACTCTCACCCCGGAGGAGATCGGCGAGTATTCGGGATTGGTCAAGGAGGTCAGACCGGTCACCATCGCCACCTATCAGATCCTGACCGCGAAGCGGAAGGGCGAATATGCCCACCTTGCCCTGCTCGACGCGATGGATTGGGGCCTGGTGATCTACGACGAGGTGCATCTCCTGCCGGCGCCAGTGTTCAAACTGACCGCGGAGTTGCAGGCGCGACGCAGACTCGGGCTGACGGCCACTCTGGTCCGGGAAGACGGGCGAGAGGGCGACGTCTTCAGCCTGATCGGCCCCAAGCGATTCGACGCACCGTGGAAGGAGATCGAGGCGCAAGGCTTCATCTCGCCCGCGGAATGTTTCGAGGTGCGAATCGATTTACCGCAGTCGGAGCGTCTGGCCTATGCGGCGGCGGCCGACGACGAACGCTATCGCCTGGCCGCCACCGCCCCGGCGAAGCTGGGTGTCGTCAAGCAACTGGTGGACCGCCACCCCGGAGAACGCATCCTGGTGATCGGCCAGTACCTGGATCAAATCGACGAGCTGGCCGACGCGTTGCACGCACCGAAGCTCACCGGCGCGACACCGGTGGACGAACGCGAGCGCCTCTACCAAGCTTTCCGGGTCGGCGAGGAGAAGGTACTGGTGGTCAGTAAGGTCGCGAACTTCTCGGTCGACCTGCCAGAGGCGACCGTAGCCATTCAGGTCTCGGGTTCCTTCGGCTCGCGGCAGGAGGAAGCCCAGCGGCTCGGCCGCCTGTTACGACCGAAAGAGTCGGGACTCTCTGCGAATTTTTACACCCTGGTCGCCCGCGACACCGTCGATCAGGACTTTGCCCAGAACCGGCAGCGCTTCCTCGCCGAGCAAGGTTACAGCTATACGATCCTCGACGCGCACGCTCTGGATCAGCGGGTGTAACGCAGAATCAGGGAATCGCCCGCGGTGAGCACCTGCTGAAGCTTCAGCCGTTCGGAGAGACTCTGGTCGCCCGCGATAATGCGGCCGCCGACTCCGCCTTCCAGCAGTGGGCTAATCGTCAGGCACAGTTCGTCCACCGTGCCGTCGGCGACCATAGAACCGAACAGTCGTGGTCCGCCCTCGCTGAGGATCTGAGGCAGCCCGCGGGCGACTAGCGCGTCGACCATCGCGACCGTGTCGACGTGTTCCGCACCGCAGACCAGAACGTCGGCGACTGCGGCCAACGCGTCGCGGCGGTCGGAGGGGGCTGCACTGCTGGTGATCACCAGCGGACGTACCGGAGCCTGGGTGAAAATGCGGCTGCCCGGATTCAGCTTCAGACCACCCGAAACGATGGCGAACACCGGATGCGGCGCCAGGTCATGCTCGACGCGCCAGGCGACGGCGTCCGGCTCCAGCCGCATCGGCCCGTAGCCTTCGTCGCGAACGGTGCCCGCGCCGACCACCACGACATCGCAAAGCCTGCGCAGCAGGTCGAACACGCGCTTATCCGCGCTACTGCCCAAGCCGGCGGACAGGCCGCCATGCGTGGCCGAGCCGTCAACGCTGGCGACGAAGTTGATCCTGGTCCAGGGCACGGTCCGGTCCGGCACTGCGTACCAGGAGAGAATCCGTTCGTCGTCGGGGCCCGCATCCGTCCCCGCGCTGGAATCGGTGTCTGCGCCAGGAAGGAGCCTGATGATCGGCCCATCAGCTGATGTGTCAGTCATTGACTTCTCCCATGTTGTGCTTGGTGAAGGCCGGCTCCCTAAATCCTAGGATCGCCTCGGTCATCCGCACCGCCGCCACCGCCTCCGGCACGTTGTGCATCCGTACCAGGCGCGCGCCCTGCAGGACGCAGACCACGGCCGCGGCCAGGGATCCAGCCATCCTGTGGTCACGATCCGCGTTCAGCGCTTCGCCGATGAAGTCCTTATTCGACACTGCCGCGAGGGCCGGCAGGCCGATCGCGGCAATTTCGCCGAACCGCCGGGTGATTTCCAGGGAATGCAGCGTGTTCTTGTTCAGATCGTGCCCCGGATCGATCACGATCCGGCTCTGCGGAATTCCAAGCGAAACCGCGCGCGCTACCCGGTCCCTTAGGAATGACCCGACCTCAGCGGCGACGTCGCCGTATTGCGGCCGCGGATACACCGTTCTGGGTCTTGCCAGGCTGTGCGTGATCACCAGGCTTGCCGCGCTGTCGGCAACCACCCGGCCGAGTTCCCGGTCAGCCAGACCGGTGGTGTCGTTGATCAGGTCTGCCCCGGCGGCGATACTCGCGCGGGCCACCTCGGGCTGAAAGGTGTCCACGGAGATCACGACATCGGATTGCGCCCGCACCGCCAGAACGACCGGAACCACCCGGTCGATCTCTTCCTCCACCGGCAGGGGTGGCCCCGGTGCGAACGGGGCCCCGCCGATGTCGACGCAGTCGGCTCCCTCGGTCTCCGCGCGCAGGGCAGCGGCCACGGCGCTGTCCAAACCGAAGGTCGAACCGCGGTCGTAGAACGAGTCCGGAGTGCGGTTCACGATCGCCATGACCGCGACTTCCCGAGAGAAGTCGAAGGTGCGCGCACCGATCGTGCGGATCGGATCAGTCAAAACGGGCAGTACGATCCCGGATGGGACCACGATGCTGCTGCCCATGTCGCTCCTCAGGTTGCCGCGGCCGGCGGTGGAAGTGGCAATCAGTGCCGGCTCCTGGTGAGTCTATTCGCCTCCGGCCACCGAACCCGCACGCTGCCCCTCGGAATCCGCGGCAGCGGCGAGCTCCTCCAGCGGCACATTCTGGTCAGCCAGTTTCGCTGCGTCCACCCGAGCGCCGGAGCGGATCAGCTTCTGCACGGCCTCGTTGACATCCCAGACGTTGACGTTGATTCCGGCGACCACGCGGCCATCCAACACCCAGAATGCGACGAACTCGCGCTTTGCCTTATCCCCGCGATAGACCACCGTCGCGTTCTTGGTCCTGGATCCGTAACCGGAGTACTCCATGCCGAGATCGAACTGGTCGGTGTAGAAGTATGGCAGGTCGTCATAGGAAACCGTTTGACCGAGCATTGCCTTAGCCGCCGCAGGGCCGCTGTGCTCGGCGTTGGCCCAGTGCTCGACGCGCATCCGCTCCTTGAGCACCGGGTGATACCAGTTCGCTACGTCACCGGCGGCGTACACATCGGGATCGGAGCTGCGCAGGCTCTCGTCCACGACGATGCCGTTCTTGACTTCGAGCCCAGCCTTATCGGCCAGTTCGGTGTTCGGGATAGCGCCGATTCCGACCACGACCACCTCTGCCGGGATGGTCTCTCCGGAGGGCAAGCGCACCCCGGTGACCTTTCCGTCAGCGCCGACGATCTCGCTCACGCTGGTTGACATCCGCAGATTGACATCGTTTTCCCGGTGCAGTTCGCCGAAGACGGCGCCCAACTCGTCACCGAGCGCGACATTGAGCGGAACTTCCTCCATGCCCAGCACGGTAACCGAGTTGCCGTAGCCGCGAGCTGCTGATGCAATTTCCAGACCGATCCAGCCCGCGCCGACGATGACGATGCGCCTTCCACCGGCTGAGAGATCGGATCGCAGAGCCTCGGACTCTGCAACGGTGCGAAGGTAGTGCACTCCGGCAAGCTGGTCGCCGGGGCCACCGAGGTGCCGAGACCCGGCACCAGTGGCCAGCAGCAGCTTGTCGTACTTCAGCGTCTCGCCGTTGCCGAGGGTAACTTCGTGCGCCGCCGTGTTCAGGCCGGTGGCGGGGCTGCCCAAGCGCAGTTCGATGTTGTGCTCGTCGTACCATTGCGCCGGGTTCACAAAGATGGAGTCCCGCTCGGCCGAGCCGGTAAGGTACTCCTTCGACAGCGGCGGCCGGAGGTACGGTGCATCGCTTTCTGCGGCGACGAGGACGACCCGGCCGTCAAAGCCCTCCTCGCGCAGGGTCTGCGCCGCCTTGGCTCCGGCGAGCCCGGCGCCGACAATAACGAATGTCTGACTCTGTGTCATGAACGTCTCCTAGTTTTGATGTGAAGTAATTGGGAAGTGTGCAGGATGCGAAAGAGCCGGCGCACGCAGGCTCTGGTGGAGCTAGGGTCGAAGCCCCGTGCGACTCATGAAGTCGGTACGGCAGCTCTGGTCCTCCCGGAGCGCTCCGGTCAGGGCGAACGTCGTGGTCCGCGAGCCCGCGACCTTGGCGCCGCGCAGGGACATACACATGTGCTCGGCCTCGAGGACCACGCCCACTCCGCGAGCGCACAGACGTTCC
This sequence comes from Microbacteriaceae bacterium, assembly GCA_039922875.1. Lineage (GTDB taxonomy): Bacteria > Actinomycetota > Actinomycetes > Actinomycetales > Microbacteriaceae > JBDTDV01. The sequence continues at coordinate 11,297 of JBDTDV010000064.1, read as the reverse complement.
TGCAACAGGTCAGCCACTTGTTTAGTCAGCCGCTCCTGGACCTGAAGATCCCGCGCGAAATAGTCCAGCACCCGCGCGAATTTCGAGAGCCCGAGAATCCGATCGCCGGGAAGATAGCCGATGTGGGCAACCCCGCTGAACGGGAGCATATGGTGCTCACACAGCGAGTGGAACGGAATGTCGCGCACCAGGACGAGTTCTTGATAGCCCTCATCGTTGGGGAAGGTCGTCAGCTCGAACGGGGTCGGCTTCAACAACTCGATGTATGCATCCGCTACCCGCCGTGGGGTATCAGCCAAGTGTGGTCCCTCGGCGTCCCTGCCAAGCGCCGCGAGCAGATCGGCAACCGCGCGCATCGCGCGGTCCCGGTCGATTTCGCCGCGCCCCTGCACTGCATGCAGCACCGCCGGCTTATAGGTGTGCACCGCGGCTGGCGAGACAATGCTCACGAGGCATCCCTCGCGATGCCGTTGCCCGGGTGTTGCGTTCGGACCATGCCGGACCTCCTCGTGATGTTGTAGTTCTGACGCTAGAGCCCGATCCTTCTTATGTCAAGTTCTGTAGTTTTTAGAGTTATACTCGGGAGTATGGAGAATTCCTCACGAACGGCACGGGTTGCAGCGGTTACCGCGCTGGATGACCCGTCGCGGCTCGCGCTATATGATTTGGTCTCCCGCAGCGCGACCGCGGTGAGCCGAGACGAGGCTGCCGCGGCACTTGGGCTGTCGCGGAGCACCGCCGCGTTCCACCTGGACCGGCTTGCCGACGAAGGGCTTCTGGCCGTCGAGTACAAAAGGCTCAGTGGCAAGACCGGCCCCGGCTCCGGCCGGCCGGCAAAACTGTACACGCGATCCCCCGGAGAGCTTTCGATATCGGTCCCGCAGCGGGACTATGAACTGGCCGGCGACCTGCTGGCCGGCGCAATCGAGGAATCGAACGCGAGCGGCAAGCCGGTTCGCGAGGTATTGCGCAGCGTCGCCGGGAAGGCGGGCCGGGAGATCGGCGCGGCGAGCGCCTCGTTCGAGGCCGCGCTAGAAGAGACCGGATTCGAGCCGCAGCACGACGACAGCGGCGACATCGTCTTCGGGAACTGCCCATTCCACCAACTCGCCAGACGGCACACGGAGATCGTCTGCGACTTCAACTACGAGCTTGTGCGCGGCATCGCCGAGGGCGCAGATCAGAACGAGACCGAATGCTGCCACAGCGTCGGTAGAGATGCCGGTGCCGGTCGGTGCTGCGTGCGCGCCACCCCCGCGGTCGCGCCCGAGTCTACGGATTAGGTTCAGCAAAGAATCAGCTAACGCGCAGATAATTGGGGAATGACCGCCGGACCACGCATTCTAATCGTCGATGACGAGCCCAACATCCGCGACCTGCTGACCACCAGTCTCCGCTTCGCCGGCTTCGCCGTGCGCGCGGTCGGGAATGGGGCGCAGGCCATCTCCGCAGTCCTCGAAGAGGAGCCTGACCTGATCATCCTCGATGTGATGCTGCCGGATATGAACGGCTTCGGAGTGACCAAACGTCTGCGTTCGGCCGGTTATACCGCGCCGATTCTGTTTCTCACGGCCAAGGACGACACAGAGGACAAGATCACCGGTCTCACCGTCGGTGGCGACGACTACGTGACCAAGCCGTTCAGCCTGGACGAGATCGTGGCCAGGATCAGGGCCATCCTACGGCGCACCATGCAGGCCGACGAGGATGCCATCATCCGGGCCGGCGAACTCACCATGGACCAGGACACCCACGAGGTGTTCGTCGCCGACACCGCGATCGAACTCAGCCCCACCGAGTTCAAACTGCTGCGCTATCTGATGCTCAACCCGAATCGCGTGCTCAGCAAGGCCCAAATCCTCGACCACGTGTGGGAGTACGACTTCAACGGCGACGCCGGCATTGTCGAGTCGTACATCTCCTACCTCAGGCGCAAGGTGGACAGCCACTCCAGCGAGCCACTGATCCAGACCAAGCGCGGATTCGGATACATGCTCAAGGCGGCTAAGGCCTAGGTCCAGGTTGGCCGCCTAAACTGATGGCCTGATGCACGAGAGTCTGCAGGAGCACTGGAACTCCATTTCCCTGCGCACCAAAATCACCAGCGTGACAGTACTCGTGCTCACCCTGGGGCTGCTTGTGTCCGGTGCCGGCACCATGGCCATGTTGAAGCCGATCTTGCTGCAACAGCTCGACAACCAGCTCCAAAGCGCCGTCGAGGGCAATCTGAACACCTATCTCTCCTCCGGGAACAATTCGGACAGCAAGATCGCCACCAACGGTGGTGTCTCGGACTACTTCGTCGCCGTCTTCGACTCAGACGGCACACTGGTCGCGCGAAACTGGATGAAAAAGTCCTCCGAAGATCTGCCGATCCTGCCGAACAATTTCGATCTGCTCAAGGGCGTCTCCTACAGCGCCCACCCGTTCGACCTCGCCAGCCACGACCACCGCACCGAGTTCCGCGCCGTGTCGTACACCGTCGAGCTCAACGATCCCGTGCACCCAAGCGGCACCGCGTTGGTGGCTGCTTCGACGGATCAAATAGAGACGATCATGGGCTGGTACCTGGCCATCTTCCTCGGCTTCGGCGTACTGGTCGTCATTGTCGGGGCGCTGCTGACCCGGTTGCTGGTGGCGTCCACTTTCGGACCGCTTCGCGAGGTCGAGGACACCGCCGCGTCCATCGCGGACGGCGATTTCAGCCAACGCCTGGGCGGCGCAACGCCCAACACCGAGGTCGGCCGGCTGAATCGCTCGCTGAACACCATGTTGAACCGGATCGATCGCGCATTCCGCGACCGCGCAAAAACCATCGACCAGATGCGCCGATTTGTCGGCGACGCCAGCCATGAACTGCGCACACCCTTGGTCTCGGTCCGCGGCTATGCCGAGCTGTACCGGATGGGCGCACTCCAGAGCCCCGAGGATATCGCCCAGGCCATGGACAGGATCGAGAAGGAAGCAATCCGGATGGGTGTGCTCGTGGAAGACCTGCTGGAGCTCGCCAGACTCGACGAGATCAAGCCGATGGCGCTGATACCGGTCGACCTCGTTCCGATCGCCAGAGACGCCGCGCTGGACGCGATGGCGTCGGCCCCGGACCGCGTGGTCACCGTGCTCACGCCCGACCCGATTCCCGCAACCACTCCAGAACCGGATACCAGCCCTGACTCTCCGACACCGCCCACGCGGCCGCTGCCGGCCAACGGCGCACCGACCGGCCCGATCGCGTTCGCCGGTGCGACGCTGGCCCGCTTGCGCAACCGCCGCCTGCGCAAGCCAGGGGCCGAAGCCGGGCCTGCCAGTGCGCCCGCCTTACCGGCACCGCCGCCGGTCGACCCCGCGATTGTGCTGGCCGAAGAAAATAAGATCCGCCAGGTGGTGACCAACCTGATGGGCAACGCGGCGCGGTTCACCGCACCGGACAGCCCACTGGAGATTCTGGTCCAGGTCAACCACCAGACCAACCAGGCGATTCTGGAGATCATCGACCATGGCGAGGGCATTCCGCCTCAGATCCGGGAGAAGATTTTCCAGCGGTTCTGGCGTGCCGACACCTCTCGCACCAGGGAGACCGGTGGCAGCGGGCTTGGCCTGGCGATCGTCTCGTCGATCGTCGCCGCACACAACGGCACCGTCGAGGTGGTGGAGACGCCGGGCGGCGGGGCCACCTTTCGGATTGCGCTTCCGCTGGCCTCCGCCTCCGATGCCGCCCAGAACGCACCGGCGCCGAACCCGATCGGCAGTTGACCCCGCCTCGCCTCCTCGCGCACAGCCACTCCGGAACGGCCCGAGTGCACACTTCGGCGCGAACCGCGGCCGGCACTGCCGCCATCGGCATACAGTCTGTTCCATCGAGCAAACTCCGCTACCGATCACCGTGATCCGGCGGACCAGGGAGCGAATCAATGACCAGCTACCACGTCGATAGCGACGCCGTGATCAGCACGACCGCAGCCGTGCATGCGTCGATCGGGCGCATCCAGGCCGAGGTCGCCGGCCTGCACGGACACCTGGCGAACCTGCAGGAATCGTGGAGTGGCCAGGCCGCCAGTGCGTTCCAGAGCTCCGTGGCGCAATGGCGAGCAACCGAGCAACACGTGCAAGAAGTACTCACCACGTTGAACCAGTCGCTGGGCCACGCCGGGCAACAGTACGCCGAGATCGAGCAGGCGAACCTACGGCTGTTCGCCCGCTGAGCACCCGCTGACCACAATGGGCGCCTCCCTGAGGAGGCGCCCATTGTGTTCGCTATTTCACTGCGCGCAGGCGCGCTAGCAGATGCCGGACCTAGAAGTCCATGCCACCGGTCGGGTCGCCACCGGCCGGAGCCGACGCCTTCTCGGGCTTGTCGGCGACAACGGCCTCGGTGGTGAGGAACAGACCGGCGATGGATGCCGCGTTCTGCAGAGCAGAACGGGTCACCTTCACCGGATCGTTGATTCCCGCAGCCAGCATGTCCACGTACTCGCCGGTCTGCGCGTTCAAGCCGTGGCCTACGGGCAGGTGGCGAACCTTGTCCGCAACAACACCAGCCTCAAGGCCCGCGTTGATGGCGATCTGCTTCAGCGGAGCGTCGATGGCAACCCGGACGATGTTCGCCCCAGTCGCCTCGTCACCGACGAGGTCGAGGATGGCCTTGCTCTCGAACGCGTTCTTGCCAGCCTGAATCAGAGCGACCCCGCCACCGGCGACGATACCCTCTTCAACGGCAGCCTTCGCGTTACGGACGGCGTCCTCGATGCGGTGCTTGCGCTCCTTGAGCTCGACCTCGGTCGCGGCTCCGGCCTTGATCACGGCAACGCCGCCGGCCAGCTTCGCAAGACGCTCCTGCAGCTTCTCCCGGTCGTAGTCGCTGTCGGTGTTCTCGATCTCGCCGCGGATCTGGGCGACACGTCCGGCAATGGCCTCCGGGTCTCCGCCACCCTCGACGATCGTGGTCTCGTCCTTGGTGATGACGACCTTGCGAGCCGAGCCGAGCAGGTCGAGGGTCACGTTCTCCAGCTTGAGACCGACCTCTTCAGAGATGACCTGGCCACCGGTGAGGATCGCGATGTCCTGCAGCTGAGCCTTGCGGCGGTCGCCGAAGCCCGGAGCCTTCACAGCAACCGACTTGAAGATCCCACGGATCTTGTTGACGACCAGCGTGGCCAAGGCCTCGCCGTCGACATCCTCGGCAATGATCAGCAACTGCTTGCCGGTCTGGATCACCTTGTCGACGATCGGCAGCAGGTCCTTGATGTTTGAGATCTTGGAGTTGACGATCAATACGTACGGGTCTTCGAAGACCGCCTCCTGGCGGTCCTGGTCGGTCACGAAGTACTGCGACAGGAATCCCTTGTCAAAGCGCATGCCCTCGGTCAGCTCGAGCTCGGTGCCGAAGGTGTTCGACTCCTCGACCGTAACGACGCCCTCCTTGCCGACCTTGTCGATTGCCTCGGCGATGATCGCGCCGATCGTCTCGTCACCGGCAGAGATGGATGCCGTCGCGGCGATCTCTTCCTTGGTCTCGACCTCTTTCGCCCCGGCGATGAGTTCGGCCGTTACTGCGGCTACAGCCTTCTCGATGCCGCGCTTGAGACCGATCGGATCGGCACCGGCTGCGACGTTGCGCAGTCCTTCGCGGACCAGAGCCTGCGCGAGGACCGTGGCGGTCGTCGTGCCATCACCGGCAACGTCATCGGTCTTCTTGGCAACCTCCTTGACGAGCTCCGCGCCGATCTTCTCGTACGGGTCGTCGAGCTCGATCTCCTTGGCGATGGACACGCCGTCGTTTGTAATGGTGGGGGCGCCCCACTTCTTCTCGAGGACAACGTTACGACCGCGCGGGCCAAGGGTTACCTTGACCGTGTCGGCCAGGATGTTGAGTCCGCGCTCGAGGCCGCGCCGGGCTTCCTCGTCAAAAGCAATGATCTTAGCCATGTGTGTTTCTCGTCCCTCCCGGACGTCATGAAAGATTCGGATAATTAGCACTCGATGTTCCTGAGTGCTAAGACGATTCTGGCACTCGTGGTAGCCGAGTGCAAGTGAACTCGGCATTGACACGGACTCGGCGCGGCCGCGAGTGCATGGAGACGACAGCGAGCGCCGCCCGATTGCTCGGACGGCGTCTGCTGTGGCGATGCCCGTGATATCTACGACGCGCTGGACCGCGCGGCCGACTAGGCCAGACGCACCGATTCCGCCTGAGGACCCTTGGCCCCCGTACCGACCTCGAAAACGACCTGCTGGCCCTCCTCGAGAACCTTGTATCCGGTCATGTCGATAGCTGAGAAGTGGACGAACACGTCCTGTCCTCCGTCGTCGACAGTAATGAAGCCGTAGCCCTTTTCGGCGTTAAACCACTTCACGGTTCCCGTGGCCATGTGACACTCCCAATGCTGTGTTCTTCGTTTCCCGTGCACGGTCGCTCGGGCTATCACCCCCAGATATTAGTAGAGCGGGACTCATTGTCCAGTGGGTCGGGCGAATTGAGACAAACTAGCAACTCGCACTCCCGCGGCACGGCGCGTTGTTACGGTGCCGGCTGATAGTCGCTGCCGATCACGACCGTCAGCGCGGCACCGGAGTCGACGAAGTCCTGGGTGAGCGCAAGGACGGAACCAGGCAGTTCGGCGGCAATGCCAAGCGCCGCCCCCTTGAGCGATTCATCCGCGTAGTAGACCATCGTCTGGGTGAATTCCGTGGTGCTCGCATTCGCCCGGGAGGTCACATTCCAGCCTTTGGCAACCAGCTCGTCGCCCACCGACGCGGCCAGGCCAGCGGTCGGCGTGCCGTTGAGCACAGTGACGTTCAGGCTCGGATCTACTGTCGGCACCACCGTGGGGGTCGGCGTGGCCGTGACCGAGGGGGTCTTGGACCCCGGAGCGAAAATGCCGTTGAAGTCCACGCTGTTATTGACACTGAACATCCAGAACACACCGGCGGCGACCAGCACCACTGTCGCCAGCAGCGCCCATCCGAACGGGATCCAGCCGCGGCCACGGCGGCGGACGGCACGGTGAGCACCCACCCGGTGGAGATCGTCGGGGATCACGTCGAAGCGATCCTTAGGGTACTTTCCTGCCATCTGGTCGCTTAGGTCCTTAGTCTCTCGTCGTGAGAGCTCGTGCCGCCCGGGCCGCGGAACGCGCGTCGCGCATCCGCTGCAACCGCTTCACGAGCATCGGGTCGTGCACGAGAGCGGCGGGTGAGTCGACTAATGCGCCAAGCAATTGATAATAGCGGGCAGCGGAAACGCCGAACTCATCCCGGATCGACTGCTCCTTGGCTCCTCCATGGCCCCACCACCGTCGTTCGAAGCCGAGAATGGCGCGATCGCGATCACTGAGCGCTGGCGTGATGCCGGACCCGTCACTCCCGGTACCCTCTGAAAGGCTGTGGCCGACGACGTCTGGCTCCTGACCGGATGCCTGGGGCACCATCCACCTCGTCTCTTTCCGCGGGCGCGCCGCTTCGCCGCGCCGGTGATCGAGACACATCATATTTGCTCGGCTACCGAGTTTTCTCTGAAGTAGGCTGGCCGGTCGCGAACCCGCTCCAGAAATAGTCGGCCGCAGGAATACCGGCTCGACCCACGCCGTTTAGTCTTGGAGACAGAGCTAGATGCCACATCAGGCGTTCTGCGGAAGGGACCGTGCCATGGAGAACCAGAGCACCACGAACAACCCCGTGACCAAGAGCGAGGCCGAGTGGCGCGAGGAACTCGGTCCGGAGAAGTACGCGGTCTTACGTGAGGCTGCGACCGAGCGCCCGTGGACCGGCGAGCTTCTCGGCGAGAAGCGCGAGGGACTTTTCACCTGCGGTGCCTGCGGCGCCGAGCTCTTCAAGAGCGGCACCAAGTTCGATTCTTCCTGCGGATGGCCGAGCTTCTACGAGTCGGTCCGTCCCGAGGCGGTCCGACTGCTGGAGGACACCAGCCTGGGGATGAAGCGCACCGAGGTGCGCTGCGCAAACTGCGACTCGCACCTGGGCCACGTCTTTGACGACGGCTACGGCACCCCGACCGGAAACCGCTACTGCATGAACTCGCTGTCCCTGGGGTTCACCCCAGCGGAGTAGCCGGTGGGATCCGCTCGTGAGCTGGCATTGCGTCGTCGGTCGAACTCCCGGGTGACCGACGCCGCACCCACCCATCAGGAACTGCTCCCGCTTCTCCAAGCGGCGGCGCGGGTTGCCGACCACGCTTCGCTGCGACCGTGGCGCATCATCGAATTGCGCGGAGAGGCTCGCGCTCGGCTTGGCGCCGCGCTGGTCGAGGCGGCGACGGACGAAGCAGCGGAGGCTTCAGGCGGAGAGGATCCGGCGAAGAAGGCGCTCAAGCTTGCCGGCAAACCGTTGCGAGCACCACTGTTGCTGGCCATCGTCGCGGTGCACCACAGGAGCGAGAAGGTACCGGAATGGGAGCAGAACGCGGTCGCAGCCGGGGTCGCGCATCTGCTCAGCCTCCTTCTGGCCGAGGCCGGCTGGGGCGTGATGTGGCGAACCGGACCGCAGGTGAGGGCGGGCTCGGTGCACCGGATGCACCGACTGGAGGCGAACGAGTGCCTGCTCGGCTGGCTCTACGTGGGCGGCGTACCGCCGGAGAGTTCCGAAGGCAGGCGCAGGTTGATCGACCCGGAGGATTTTCTCACCGAACTCGACCGGTCGAACCCCGCCACCTAGTCAAGCGCAGTTACCGGGCCAGGTATCGGATCACGGCAAGCACCCTGCGGTGGTCGTCGGCGTCGACCGCAAGGCCCAGAGCGTCATAGATGCGGGAGGTGTGCTGCACCACGGCTTTCTCTGACACGACGAGACGGGCTGCGATCCATGCGTTGCTCCGTCCCTCCGCGATCAGCGCGAGAACCTCCTGCTGCCGGGGCGTGAGCCGCGAGACATCGCCTTCGGCCAGCTTCGCCCGATTCATCATCACCCCGATGACATCCGGGTCAATGGCGGTGCCGCCCGAGGCGACCTCGCGCAGATCGGCTAAGAACGTCTCGACGTCCGAAATCCGCTGTTTGAGCAGGTATCCGATCTTGGTCGACTGATCGGTGAGCAATTCGGTGACGTAACGCCGTTGCACGTACTGTGAGAGCACGACGACCGCGATCTGGGGGTATTGCGACCGGATCGAAAGCGCGGCGACCAAACCATCATCGGTGCGCTTTGGCGGCATCCGAATATCCGTCACAACAAGATCTGGGCGATGCACCCCGACCGCCTCCATCAGCTCCAGCGCGTCCCCGGCGGCAGCGACGACGTCGAAACCGTTCTGATGCAACAGGAGGCTGAGACCCTGGCGCAGGAGTACTTCGTCTTCGCCGATCACTACGCGCACGGCAGTTCAGCCCTCAAGCGAGTTCCGCAGCCAGGTGCGCTGTGCAGCTTCAACCGTCCGCCGACCACATCGACCCGGTCTGCCAGCCCGCGCAATCCACGTCCAGCCTCGAACGATGCCCCGCCCACGCCGTCGTCGGTGATTTCCACCAAGAGCAGGCCTCCTTCGCACTCAAGGCGGACGCCGAAGGACGCAGCCCGAGAGTGCTTGAGTGCATTCACCAGCCCCTCCGCAACCAGGAAGTACGCGGTACTTTCGATCCACGGCGGCACCGCGCCATCCTCAACATTCAGCTGCAGCCGCGTGGGCACCGGCATCCGGTCGACCAGGTCTTCGGTAGCGGCGGAGAGCCCGCGCTCGATCAGGGTGGATGGCATCACCTCGTGCACGAATCGGCGTAGCTCGGTCGCCGCGGAGTCGATGCCCTTGCGCAGCGCCGTCGCGTGCTGCTTCGTGTCGGGCGTTGAACCCATCGCGTTGGCGATCTGTTGCGCCTCCAGGGCGAGGAGAACGAGCTGGACCTGAAGTCCGTCATGCAGGTTACGGGCGATCCGGCGCCGCTCCCGGTCTGCCGCCGCGACCAGCCGCGCGCGCGAACTGAGCAGTGCATCCTGGCTGGCGAACAGTTCGGTGAGAAGGCGCTCGCGCTCCACCGCTATCGCGATCACCCGACCCGCCGCGTTGACCAAGCCCGGATCCCCGATCAGAGTTGCGTCGTAGGCGATCGCACCAACCCGCTTACCGGCCAGCAGTACCTCGACGCTGGAACGTCCGCTGACCGGCTCCGGCAACTCTGCCGGGCCACCCCCTGCGTCAACCCAGCGCTCACTATCCTCAAGCCAGAACACGAGCTCGACGGAATCGTCGCCCAGCACGCTGCGCAGCGCGTCGGCAAGTGCCGGCCGCGCGCCGCCGGTGTCGCCCAACCACGCACTCAGTTCCTCAAGCTCACCGGTTCGGGCGAAGCCGCCGTAGAGCACCCCGAGTGCGAAGGCGATTGGCACGCCGGCGAACACGATGAACTGCAGGGCGGTCGCGACCTGTGGTGGCACGCCGAGCAGCGGCTCGAGCACCGTGGACCGAGCCGGGATGAACAACACCGCCAGCATCCCGTACGCGAAGAGCGGGCCGAGCACCCGACGGTGTGGCGGATCGGCTTTGACCAGGCGACGCGCGAGGATCACTGCCGTAGCGACGGCGACAACGAGGCCGGCCCCACGCTGTATCCAAACCCCGGCGATGAGCAGGTCGGGGCGGTCCGCAACGATCAGAAGCTCGGCAGCGGCGGCGTTGAAGAGGTAGAGCGGCGCCTGCAATACCAGGGATACGGCATACGCGGCAAGCACCGTGATCCACGACGCACGACCCTGAAGCCGACCGGACGGAAAAGCGTGCAACAGATGAATGGTGACGGCCAGAGCCGTTGAGGCGAAGATCGTGCCGAAGGCCGCCAACGCCGGCACGTCGATATTCGACAGGCTCCCGGCGAAGACGGCGAATCCACCGATCACGATAAGCGAGCCCATCTGGTTGCTCGGGCGGCGTCGCCAAGCCAGGATTCCCGCCCCGATATAGACCCAGAAAACCAGGATGAACAGCACGTGCAGCCACCAGAGGTCTTCGGCGGCCGGCAGCACCAGGGCAAGCTGGATTGCGCCAAGAGATACGGCGCAGGCAGCCAGCAGCGCGAATGCCCGGTCAAGGGATCGGGCGCGCCGCGACCGTGCGACGCCGGGATTCACCATGCGACTAGCGTACGGCTGACCGTACTCTGCCAGCGTAACCGGCAGCGGATGATCGTCCGGCGCGATAGACCCAGGTCGCTATCCCGAGAGGCGACCTAGGTCTATCGCCCCTCAACACCGATTCCGGGCAGACTCGGATGACCGAAATGCCTCGGCGCGGCAGAAATCCAGGCAGACGCGCACCCTGCTCGAACTGATCGCGCTCTTCACCGGCATCGCCCTTCTCA
>JBDTDV010000063.1:0-22115 GCA_039922875.1 Microbacteriaceae bacterium | reverse complement strand
GCATGGTCAGCGGCGCGTACAAGGCCGTCACCAAGAAGATCGTCCGCGGACGCATCCTCACCGAGGGCATCCGCATCGACGGCCGCGGGCTCTCCGACATCAGGCCGCTGGACGCCGAGGTGCAGGTCGTACCCCGCGTGCACGGCAGCGCGATCTTCCAACGCGGCGAGACCCAGATCCTGGGCGTCACCACGCTGAACATGCTCAAGATGGAGCAGCAGATCGACTCGCTGAGCCCGATCACGAAGAAGCGCTACCTGCACCACTACAACTTCCCGCCGTACTCCACCGGTGAGACCGGACGGGTCGGCAGCCCGAAGCGTCGCGAGATCGGGCACGGGTTCCTGGCCGAGCGCGCCCTCGTGCCGGTGCTGCCTAGCCGCGAGGAGTTCCCGTACGCGATCCGTCAGGTGTCCGAGGCCATCGGCTCCAACGGTTCGACGTCGATGGGCTCGGTGTGCGCCTCGACCCTGTCCCTGCTGAACGCCGGTGTGCCGTTGCGCGCACCGGTCGCCGGCATCGCCATGGGCCTGGTCTCCGACACGGTCGACGGTCAGACCCGTTATGCGGCGCTGACCGACATCCTCGGTGCAGAAGACGCACTGGGCGACATGGACTTCAAGGTCGCTGGCACCAGCGAGTTCGTCACCGCGATCCAGCTGGACACCAAGCTCGACGGCATCCCGTCGTCGGTCCTGGACGCCGCGCTCACGCAGGCGAAGGAAGCCCGCACGACGATCCTCAGCGTGTTGAACGCCGCGATCGACCAGCCGGATGAGATGGCCCCCACCGCGCCGCGCGTGATCAGCGTGCAGATCCCGGTCGACAAGATTGGCGAGCTGATCGGCCCCAAGGGCAAGACGATCAACGCGATCCAGGACGAGACCGGGGCGGACATCTCAATCGAGGAGGACGGCACCGTGTACATCGGCGCCGTCGATGGTCCGTCGGCCGAGGCCGCCCGCTCTCAGGTCAATGCGATCGCCAACCCGACCAATCCTGAGGTCGGCGAGCAGTTCCTTGGCACCGTCGTGAAGATCGCATCCTTCGGCGCCTTCGTTTCGCTGCTGCCCGGCAAGGACGGACTGCTGCACATCTCCGAAGTGCGCAAGCTCGCCGGTGGAAAGCGGGTCGAGAACGTCGAAGACGTCCTGGGCGTCGGTCAGAAGATTCTGGTGCAGATCACCAAGATCGACGACCGCGGCAAGCTCTCGCTCTCCCCGGTGGTCGCGGCACCGCCCACCGAAGCGGAGCAGGTACCGGCGCAGGGTGTCGTCGCCTAGCTCAGCCCAACGCATCACCACGGATGCCCGTCCCACCTCGGTGGGGCGGGCATCCGTTTCGCAGGCGCAACGCATCATCCCGTAAAGTCGGATAGACCAGTAATGCCGATCGCCGCGGGCGTTCTCGGAGGAACCGGGAGGTCTCGTGCTCGTCACCCTCGCCGTGTTCGCCGCCGCGTCAGTTCTGCTTCCTCTGGCCTGGCGTGCACTGGGCGCTCGGGTCTTCTATCTTGCCGCCCTGATCCCGGCTGGCGCATTCGGGTATGCCGTGATCAGCGGCCCCGGCATCCTCGCCGGCACCCCGCTGACCGAGCACTTCCAGTGGATCGCGGCTCTCGACATCACGATCACCATGAGGATGGATGTGCTCGCCTGGGTACTGACCCTGGTCGTGACCGGCGTCGGCGGGCTTGTCCTGGCGTATTGTGCCCGGTATTTTGCGGCCGACGATCCCAGTAGCGGCCGGTTCGCGGCCGAGTTGCTGGCGTTCGCCGGCGCAATGTATGGCCTCGTGACTGCCGATGACATTTACCTGCTCTACTTCTTCTGGGAGGCCACGAGTGTTTTCTCCTACCTGCTGATCGGCCATTACACCGACCGGCGGGCGAGCCGGGCGGCCGCGCTGCAGGCGCTTATCGTCACCACGGCGGGAGGCCTGGCGATGCTGGTCGGCTCCGTGATGCTGGCCGCGCAGTCCGGCACCTCCTTGCTGTCCGAGATCGTCGCGCGACCACCTCAGGGGGCGCTGGTCACGGTCGCCGTCCTGCTGATCCTGTCGGGGGCGCTGTCAAAGTCTGCTCTGGTACCGTTCCACTTCTGGTTGCCGGCGGCCATGGCGGCGCCGACGCCGGTGAGCGCGTATCTGCACGCGGCCGCCATGGTCAAGGCCGGAATCTACTTGATCGCCCGGCTCGCTCCCGCGTTCGCGCTGATGCCGGGCTGGCGACCCCTCCTGATCGGCGTCGGCGTCGCTACGATGCTGATCGGCGGATGGCGGGCGCTGCGACAGTACGATCTCAAGCTGCTGCTGGCCTACGGAACGGTCAGCCAGTTGGGATTTCTCACCGTCGTCGTCGGCTATGGCGTGCGGGATGTCGCGCTGGCCGGGCTCACCCTCCTACTTGCCCACGCATTGTTCAAATCCGCGCTGTTCCTTGTGGTCGGCGTCATCGACCGCAGCACCGGAACCCGAGACCTTCGCAAGCTGAGCGGTATCGCGCCGGCGGCCCCGCTGCTGGTCGTGATCGCGACGCTTGCGGCGGCATCCATGGCGGCAATCCCGCCCACTCTCGGATTCGTCGCCAAGGAGGCCGTGTTCAGCTCGCTTTTGGACGAGGCGGCCGCTGGATCACCTGAGGGATGGATAGCCGTGATCGGCGTCGCAGCCGGCTCCGTACTGACCACCGCGTATTGCGCCCGTTTCCTCTGGGGCGCGTTTGCCAGGAAGCCAGACACGGTGACCACCCAGTTCGACCACCGCGGAGTGCTGATGGACGCCGCACCGCTCATTTTGGCGGTGTCGGGAATCGGCCTCGGCTTTATCCCGCAGGTCATCGATGGCTGGGTACGCGGCTACGCCGACACGCTGTCGGCCGGTGCGGGGCAGCCCTATCATCTGGGCCTCTGGCACGGTTTCGTGCCGGCGCTCGGGGTGTCTGCGATAACGCTGGCTCTGGGACTGCTGTTGTTCTGGCAGCGCGCCTGGACCTCTCGGGCACAGGCAAAAGTTCCGCCGTTGGTCGACGCGGGGCGCAGCTACTGGGCCACCATGCGCGCCATCGACCGGGTCGCGACCCGCACCACGGGAGCATCCCAGCGCGGCTCGCTGCCGGTGTATCTGACCGTCATCCTGCTCGTGCTGATCGGCGGAGTGGGGCTGAGCCTGGCCGTCAATGATGCGTGGCCCATCGGCATCCGGTGGTGGGATCACGCGGCGCAGGTCCCCATCGCAGTGGTCATGGCGATCTGTGCAGTCGGCGCCACCCGGGCGACCAAACGGTTCACCGCCATCGTGCTGCTTGGCATCACCGGCTACGGACTGTCCGCGCTGTTCGCCCTGCAGGGTGCTCCGGACCTCGCCCTGACCCAAATGCTGGTTGAGACCGTCACTCTCGTGGCGTTCGTGCTCGTGCTGCGCCGGCTGCCGGCCAATCTGGGCCAGAAGCATGGCACGACCCATCGACTGTGGCGGGCGCTGTTGGCCGGGGCCGTCGGATTGGTGATGGCACTTGTCGCGATGGTGGCGCTGGCGGCCAGAACAGCCAAGCCTATTTCGGAGATGTTCCCGCAGTTCGCGTTCGAGGAGGGGCATGGGCGCAATATCGTCAACGTCACCCTGGTCGATATCAGAGCCTGGGACACGATGGGGGAGATCTCGGTGCTGGTCATCGCCGCGACCGGTGTCGCGAGCCTCATCTTCATCAAACGTCGCACCGGCGCCGCCCCGCGCCTTCAGGAGACCCAGCGTCGCAGGCTTCCCGCGCGGCTGCGGCCGCTGACCGAGCCCTCCGACGGCGACGACGACACCGCCAGGCGAACCTGGTTGCTCGCCGGCTGGACGCTGGCTCCGCAGAACAGATCAATCGTGCTCGAGGTGGTGGTGCGGCTGCTGTTCCATTCCGTGATGGTCGTGTCGATCTACCTGCTGTTCGCCGGCCACAATCTGCCCGGCGGAGGCTTCTCCGGCGGGTTGCTGGCGGGGCTGGCTCTGGTGGGCCGGTATCTCGCGGGTGGCCGCTATGAGCTGGGCGCGGCGGTTCCGCTTGACGCCGGGAAGGTGCTTGGCACCGGACTCATCCTCGCGGTCGGATCCGCGGCGGTTCCGTTGTTCTTCGGCCTGGCGCCACTGGACGCACAATGGTGGGAGGGCAGTATCCCGCTGCTGGGCCATCTGGAATTGGGCACGTCGACGATCTTCGACATCGGTGTCTATCTGGTGGTCATCGGACTGATTCTGGACGTGCTACGCAGCCTCGGCGCCGAAGTGGACCGCCACCACGAGGATTCCGTCGGCGAATCCGACCGGCAGCTCTCGGCGGAGCGGAGTACCCGGTGAACGCCTCCCTCACGCTGATCGTCATCATGGCCGTTATGTACGCCTGCGGCATCTTTATGCTTCTGGAACGGAGCATGACGCGGGTGTTGATCGGCTTCCTGCTGCTGGGCAACGCGACCAACATCCTTATTCTGATCATGGCCGGCACCGTGGGGATCGCGCCATTCGTCGGCGAGGGAACGACCGCCGAAGAGTTCCATGACCCGCTCCCACAGGCACTTTCGCTCACCGCGATCGTGATCACCTTCGGGCTGTCCGCATTCTTGCTCGCGCTCATTTACCGTTCCTGGCACCTCGGCCAGGTCGACGAGATGGAGGATGACGCCGAAGACATCGCGGTCGGCGAGCGCGTTCTCGCGGTCGAGGATGAAGAGTCCGATCCGCAGTTCGCTGCGGACACGGACTTCGAAAACGGATCGGCTGGGACCGAATGAACGCCGTGGTCCCGCTCATCGTCCTGATCCCGCTACTTGGCGCGGCGGGCGCCCTGATAGCGGGCCGGCGCCCGCGGGTCCAGGCGATGATCACGGCCGTCGCCCTCTCGGCGGCACTGGCGGTGGCCATCGTGTTGCTGGTCGTTGTCGACGCGGGCGGCACCGTTGTGGTCGAGGTCGGCGGTTGGGCAGCGCCATGGGGCATCGTGCTCGTGGTCGATCGGCTCACCGCCCTCATGGTGCTGACCTCCGCGGCGGTGCTGCTCGCAGTATTCGTCTACACCATCGGTCAGGGCCTCGCCGACGGCGATGACGAGACGCCGGTCTCGATCTACAACCCGACCTACCTGGTCATGGCCGCCGGTGTCTTCAACGCCTTCATCGCCGGCGATCTGTTCAACTTGTACGTCGGCTTCGAAATCCTGTTGGCGGCCAGCTACGTGCTGCTGACCCTAGGCGGGACCCGGGCTCGGGTGCGGGCCGGCATCACCTATATCGTGGTCAGCCTGCTGTCGTCTCTGCTGTTCCTGGCATCCGTGGCGATGATCTACGGTGCGACCGGAACGGTGAATATCGCACAGATCTCGCAGCGCATCGGCGAGATCCCGCCGAGTGTTCAACTGATCATCCACATTATGCTTTTGGTCGCGTTCGGCATCAAGGCTGCGGTGTTCCCCTTGTCGTTCTGGTTGCCGGATTCCTATCCGACTGCCCCGGCGCCGGTGACGGCCGTCTTCGCCGGCCTGCTGACCAAAGTCGGCGTCTACGCAATATTGCGCACCGAAACGGTGATCTTTCCGGGCGGTGCGCTGTCGGACGCACTGATGATCGTCGCCCTGCTCACGCTGGTGATCGGCGTCCTCGGTGCCGTTGCCCAGGCGGATATAAAACGACTGCTGTCATTCACTCTGCTCAGTCACATCGGATACATGATCTTCGGCATCGCCGTCGGCACGGTCATCGGCATCGCCGCGGCGATCTACTACATCATCCACCACATCATCGTGCAGACCACCCTGTTCCTGGCCACCGGTCTCGTCGAGCGGATCGGCGGGACGACCTCCCTCAGCAGGCTTGGCGGGCTGCTTCGGCTCTCCCCGGTCGTCGGGGTGCTCTTTTTCATTCCGGCACTCAACCTTGGCGGCATCCCGCTGTTCTCCGGCTTCATCGGCAAACTCGGGTTGTTCATCGCCGGCGTCGATTTCGGAACCCCGTTGTCCTACACGGTGATCGCGGCCGGCGCGATCACCTCGTTACTCACGCTGTATGCCCTGATGCGCGCCTGGAACCTCGCATTCTGGCGCCCGACGGCAGAGGTTGAGGAACAGAGCGCATCGGCCGTGGCACATCTCACCGAGGCGCCGGACGCGACCGAAACGATGACGGCGCGCAGCGCACCAAAGCTGATGACCAGGGCGACCGCCGCGATGGTTCTCTTGAGCCTGGCGCTCACGGTCTTTGCGGGCCCCCTCTTCGAAATCGGCTATCGTGCAGCCCAGGACCTGGACGGTCCACACAATTACGTGCAGGCAGTTCTCGGGACGGATCAGAGGCCATGACGGACCGAGACCGCAGTGTGCTGCGGCGAAATGCATTGCGGCAACTTCCCTATGCCGCATGGTTGATCGTATTGTGGCTTGCGCTGTGGGGGCAGCTCACCATCCTCGCGCTGGTGACCGGGGTTCTGGTCGCCGCGCTGGTGCTCCGGTTCTTCTATCTGCCCCCGGCCGAGGCCCCTGGCCGATTCAACCTGTACCGGTTTGTCATCCTCGCCTCCAGATTCGCCCTCGACCTGATGCAGGCCTCATTCCAGGTCGCCTGGGCGGCAATTCGGCCGCAGCCGGTTCAGACGAGTTCGATCATCCAGGTCGATCTGCGCACCAGGAGCGACCTGATCATGACCTTGACTGCCGAGGCGATCACCCTGATCCCCGGGTCGTTCGTGGTTGAGATCGACCGAGAAAACACGATTCTGTACCTGCACGTGCTTGACGCGAATACAGTTGGCGAGATCGAACGGATGCGCCAGACCGTGTTCGCGCAAGAAGAGCGCATTATCCGTGCCGTCGGGAGCATGGACGATGTGCGCAGGATCCAGCGCTGGCACGAACACCACCGGGGACACCCGGGTGACGGACCGACACCCGTGCGGCCAGCCGAGGGAGCATGACTCATGAGCACCGTAGCAATGAATATCGTCCTGATCACCGCTGGCGTGATCTTCGCCGTGGCGGCGCTATTGGCGGTGTATCGGGTGGTCCGCGGCCCAGGCATCCTCGACAGAATGATCGCATCAGACATGCTCATGACGACGCTGATCTGCGTCCTCGGAGTCGAAATGGTGGTGAATCGACACATCACCCTGATGCCGGTGATGATCGGCCTCGCGCTGACCGGATTCCTATCCTCCGTTGCCGTGGCCCGGTACGTGTCTAACCGGAGGCCGCAGCGATGATCGCCGCAGCACTGTCGAATGCTCCGCTGGTGGATACCGTGCTCGACGCAATTATCGCGATCCTCTTGTTGCTCGGCGCCTTTTTCTCCCTGGCTGCCGGCATCGGAATCATCCGATTTCCGGATAGCCTCACCCGGGTGCACGCCGGCACGAAGCCACAGGTCTTCGGCTTGGCTTGCGTGTTGGCCGCGGTCATTCTGTCGACCAGGAACTGGTCGGCGATCGCGATCATGCTGCTGATCTTGCTCTTCCAGATGCTGACCACCCCGGCCGCCGCCCACATGATCGGGCGCGCGGCCTACCGTCAACGGCAGCGCGGTGAGGGGACCCTGTTCGTCGACGAGCTGGAGCTCGCTGTGGAACTTGCCCACCAGGATCGGGCATCGAGCCCCGATTCCGATTCCGATTCCGATTCCGATTCCGATTCCGACGAATTGTAGAGTGGACGCCATGTCGGACCGGACCATTTCCCACGTGGCATTCGAGCTAGAGCGGGTTTACCCCGCGACACCGGAGCGCGTCTTCGCCGCTTTTGCGGCTGTGAGCGCCAAGGCGGGCTGGCTCACTTTTCCCAACGACTGGCAGCTGACAGAACACACCCTGGATTTTCGGGTCGGCGGCCACGAGCGCATTCACACCGGCCCGGCGCAGGGACCGCAACACGGCTACGAGGCGGTGTACCACGACATCGTGGTGAACAGCCGGATCGTCCTCAGCTATGAGGTCCGGATCGATGAAACACTCCTGTCGGTCTCGCTGGCGACGATCGAGTTGTGGCCGGAAGGCGACCGAACTCACCTGATTCTGCACGACAGTGGCGTGTTCCTCGACGGTCACGAAGATCCGCGGTGGCGCGAACAGGGCGCGAACGATGCTCTGGACGCCCTTGGGACTCTGCTGGACAACCCAGCCGTAGGTGCATGATCCACCCGGCGTCGTGCCGCAAGGCTACCCAGTACGGCATGAATCTGAAAGATTTGATAACGGTTGCCCGCGCCCACCCGCCAATGTCGCACACGGGGCTTAACCTACGTATAAGCGTGAGGAGGGGGCATGGCTCAGCCGTCGCGGGGGGCACACGAACGGATCGCCCAGAGCATTGCGCCGGTCGGCTTCGATCTGGAGGGTGCCGTCACTGCGCCCATGCCGATTGTCGCCCCGCGGCGCATCGAGGGCACTGCCCTGGCCGTGTACCCGCTCGCGCTGGGAGCGAGCGTGTTTGGCTGGACGGCCGACAACGACACCTCGATGGAAATCATGGATCGCTACCACGATCTGGGCGGGAACTTCATCGACACCGCCGATAGCTACACGGGAGGCCGCAGCGAAGTTGTGATCGGCAACTGGATGCGGAACAGACACAACCGTGAGCGCATCGTGGTGGCAACGAAGATCGGCCACCACCAGGACAATCCTGGACTCGGCCCGGTCAGTATCGTTCGCGCCGTTGAGGCGTCGCTGGAACGGTTGCAGACCGATTGGATCGATTTGCTGTTTTTTCACTTTGATGACACCTCCGTGGCGATGGAGGAAAGCCTCGCCACTGTCGAGTGGCTGATTGAGACCGGCAAGGTTCGCTATCTTGGCGCCTCCAACTACAGCGCGGAGCGCCTCACCGAAGCCCGGATCCTCTCCTCAAGCGGTCTGCCCAAATTCGTCGCCCTGCAGTGTCATTACAACCTGATGCACCGGGTGGCATTCGAAGGGGACCTGAGAATGACGGTGTCGGCTCAGGCAATGGCGGTGATGCCCTATTTCGCCCTGGCGAATGGATTCCTGACCGGCAAATATCGGTCTAAGTCAGACATCGGCGACAATGCCAGAGGAATCCACGCCGGAGAATACGTCAATCGCAAGGGGTACCGCGTACTGGCTGCGCTGGACCGCGTCGCCGCCGACCACGAGAGTGTGCCGGGCACCATCGCCTTGGCCTGGCTGCTGGCCAAGCGCAACGTCGTGGCGCCGGTGGCCAGCGCGAGCCACCCGGATCAGGTGGATGCCCTGATGGCGGCCGCCAACATCCGGTTGACCCGTTCGCAAATGCTCGAACTCGACCGGGTCTCCGAGGCTTAGGCGGCCTCGGTCAAGATCCGCTCCGCCGAGCGCCGCAGCGCCGCGGTGACGGTCATCGGGTCGCTGATCGAACTGCCGGACAACGCGCCGTCGCGGGCCAGCAGCAGGTCGGCGGCACCTTCCCCGGGGCGCGGGTGCCGCAGCTCGCGCAGCAGACTGCCGACAAAGGAGAGGTACCAGCCTCGATGCTCAGCCACAGCGCGACGCACCGGGCTGTCCGGATCACTGAACTGGGCTGCGGCGTTGATGAACGGACAGCCTCGGAATCCAGGTCGGTTTGCCTCGGTGACGATTCGGCCGACCAGCGCGCGCAGCACCAGCGCCGGGTCTTCCAGCGAACTTTGCTGCCCGGTCAGAAATTCACGCAGACCCTGATCCCGTCCGTGCACGTAGGCGATGATCAGCAGCTCCTTTGCGGGGAAGTGCTTATAGAACGTTGACTTTGTCACCCTCGCCTCGGCGATAATCCGATCGACACCGACCGAATGGATGCCGTCGTTATAGAACAACGCATCGGCGGCGGCGAGGATTCGCAGCTTGGCCGGAGCCGGAGGGCGAGCGCTTCGCGAACTGTGCTGATCCATGGGGTCAATAGTAGGGGTAGGCAGACTGATCTGTCTGTTAAATGCTCAAAGATCATCGTGTGCCGATAGCGTATGGTGGCAGTGATGAACGGCGCGGTAGACCTCCCACTCGGCCTGGCCGATCTTAGATTCGCCGCATCCGGGGACGCGCTGGTCAGACGTACCGTGCTGCCCAGCGGGGTGCGGATTCTCAGCGAACGGGTGCCAGGATCCCGCAGCGCCACGCTGGGCTATTGGGTAGCAGTGGGTTCCCGGGATGAGACCGCGGGTCGGGCGGGTTGCGGCGGCCCGCCCGGTGAAGAAGCGAACTTCGGCTCCACCCACTTTCTGGAACACCTGCTGTTCAAGGGGACTGCACGACGTACCGCGCTGGAGATCGCCATCGCGTTCGACTCGGTCGGTGGCGAGCACAACGCGATGACCGCGAAGGAATACACCTGCTACTACGCCAAGGTTCAGGATCGGGACCTGCCGATGGCGGTCGAGGTCATCGCCGATATGCTGACCTCCTCGCTCCTTGATCCCATCGAATTCGAGAACGAACGCGGGGTCATCCTCGAAGAGCTGTCGATGGCGGAGGACGACCCGTCCGACGTGGTGAACGAGCGGTTCTTCGAGGCGGTACTCGGTGAGCATCCACTCGGTCGTCCGATCGGCGGCAGCCCTGAGGCTATCCGCGCGGTGACCAGAGACGCCGTCTGGTCCCACTATCGCGCCAACTATCGTCCACAGGATCTGGTTATCTGCGCTGCCGGAGCCGTTGACCATGATCGCTTGGTTGAGGACGTGACCCGCTGCCTCAGCGAGGCCGGCTGGGATCTGAACGTCGCCGCGCCGCCGGTCGCCCGCCGGAAGAACGACCGGGTTCTCCCCACAAAAGGCGTGCCGTTGATTTCCGTACACCGGCCGATCGAGCAGGCCAATCTCCTGGTCGGCGTGCCGGGAATCACCGCGGCAGACGAGCGTCGGGTGACCATGAGTGTGCTCAACTCGATCTTCGGCGGCGGCATGTCCAGCCGGCTGTTCCAGGAAGTGCGGGAACGGCGCGGGCTGGCCTATTCGGTCTATTCCTTCTCGGCCGCGTACTCCGACGCCGGGGTGTTCGGTCTCTACGCCGGATGCTCGCCGGCCAAAGCCCCGGAGGTCTCCGCGCTGATGCTGGCCGAACTGCACCGGCTGGCCGACTCCGGCGTCACCGCCGATGAGATGCGGCGGGCCGTCGGCCAGCTCTCGGGAGCGGCGGCCCTGGCCTTGGAGGACTCCGACACCCGGATGTCCAGGCTGGGCCGTTCCGAGATCACGTTCGGGGAGTTCATCGACCTGGATGAAAGCTTGCGCCGGCTGGCCTTGGTGACCGCAGCCGACGTGCAGGACCTCGCCGCCGAACTTTGTGGTAGACCGGTTTCGATTGCGGCCGTCGGCAATGTGGACGACGATGCGTTTGCGACGCTCGTCGGCTAACCCAGCCGGCGGGTGACGATGCCAGGACACGGATTAACGGCAGGACACGGATCAACGGAAAGGGTCAATGGTGCCCCACTACCTATACCTCGTACGCCATGGAGAACAGCAGGATGCCGAGCACGGCATGCCGGACGGTCCGCTTTCGGCCCGTGGCAATCGGCAGGCCAATCTGATCGCGGAACGCCTCAGCGGCATCTCGTTCACCGGAGCCTACTATTCGCCGCTGAAGCGGGCGGCCGAGACGGCTGCGATCATGGCGAAACGGATGCCGGCATTGCGACCGCAGCCATCCTCGCTGCTGTTCGACTGCATCCCATCCGGCCCTGGCCCGGATCTGCCGCGCGCCTTCGAATCCTTCTTCGGCGGGATCACCGAGGCAGAGGTCGAGGCCGGCCATGCGCAGATGTCAGACGCCGTCGCCGAGTTCCTGGCACCGGCCCGCGGTGATCGGCACGACCTGTTGATCACCCACAACTTCGTGATCGGCTGGTTCGTCAGGCATGTCTTCGACGCACCGGAGTGGCGTTGGCTCGGCTTGAACCAAGCACATTGCGGCCTCACCATCATCAGGGTGCGCTCGGCCAAGCCGCCGGTCCTGGTCGTGCACAACGACCTGGGCCATCTGCCGGTGGAATTGCGCACCGGATTGCCCGAGATGCAGGGGGTCTGATGTCCCCGGCCACACCACCCGAAACATCGCCCGGCGTTGTTGTCGTCGGGGTGATTCCGGGCCAGCCGGAGTTAGTACTGCGGCGCGCGGCTGAATTCGCGGCCGATTTGGGTGCCCGGCTGGTCTGCGCCAGCGTTGACGCGTCGCGTTACTCGGTCCAGGAGAACATCGACGGCTCGGTCACCTCGCTACCGTTCGACCCCGATCTGCCGGAGCTGGGCGAGGTGGAGTTCGATCCGGGTCTGGCCGACCATATCCGCCAGACCCTGGCCGGGAGCCCGGTGCCCTGGTCGCTGCGGGCGCTCGCCGGAGATCCGGCGCGAGCGTTGGCGCGTCTGGCCGAAACCCTCGACGCCCGACTGATCGTGGTCGGCACCCGGGAAGCCGGAGTCCGCGCTGGGTTACACAAGTTCTTCACCGGTTCGGTCGGCATTCATCTGGCGCACCGGCAACATCGGCCGGTGCTGATCGTTCCGTTGGCGCCGGTCGGGCATACCGGGCAGCTGCCGTGGGAAGCGGAGTGAACGATAGGCCTGCCCGGCCGATTCATCTGCGTGCACGGTATATTGCGCTGGTCTTCGTCGGCGGTGCGTTGGGCACCGCCACCCGATATCTGCTTGCGGCCTCGATTCCGGTGTGGAACCGACTCCCGCTGACTATCCTTGCCGTGAACGTGGTCGGCCCGTTCGCGTTGGGTGCGCTCCTGGAAGTGCTGCTCCGGCGCGGCCACGATGTCGGGATGCGCCGCACACTCCGGCTGCTGGTGGGCACCGGTTTCCTTGGCGGCTTCACCACGTACAGTACCCTCGCGGTCGACACCGACACACTTTTTCGCCAGGGCACCCCGTGGATTGCGGCGGGCTACGCGATTGCCACGCTGCTGCTGGGCGCCGCGGGGGCTATTGCCGGAATCGCGCTGGGCCGCCGGGTCACGAAGGCGAGCGACCGCTGATGCTTCAGGTGATCGTCATTTCGGTTGCCGGCGGCTTGGGCGCCGCTGCCCGGCTGGTCGTGGACGGCCTGCTCCGAAGCCGGGTGGCGGTGGCATACCCGATCGGCACGACTATCATCAATATCACCGGATCGCTGCTGCTGGGCTTCGTGGTCGGACTGGCGGGTGGGGGTCACGTCGATAGTTCGTGGGAGGCGATCCTCGGCACCGGTTTCCTCGGCGGCTTCACCACGTTCAGCACCGCGAGCTTCGAAACCGTTCGACTACTGGCCGACGGCCGATATCGGGCCGCCATGGTCAACGGCTTGGGGATGCTTGTGGCGGCTGTCGCCGCCGCAGCGCTGGGACTATGGCTCGGATTGCTGGTGGGTTAGGGTCTTGGCGTACCAGGTGGTCGCGTTCGGATTGTCGTTGTACGGCGCGATCTGGCGGTATCCGGCCGCGCGGTACAGGTGCCCGGCCGCGAGCAGGCTCGCATTGGTGTCCAAGACCATCTCGGCGGCACCGAAGGCGTAGGCCCGCCGTTCCAGCTCGGCCAGCAGCAGCCCACCCCAGCCTCGGCCACGGACCTCAGGGCGCAGCCACAGATGCTTGACCTCGAAGCGGGGAGACGCTCCGGCGTCCAGGCGCCGTACGCCGCCGCAACCCACCGCGTCGACAGCTGCGTCGGCGTCGACCACCATCAAGAAGACGCCGTTTGGTTCCACGAACTGCTCCGGCTCCGGGAACGTCGTGCGATATCCGCGGGAGTCGGACGGGAAAGTTTCGGCTCGTTCGGTGAAGTACTCGCTGAGCAGGCTATGCGCCAACGGGTCCGTCACCCGGGTCGCCCGGAAGTCGATCATCCTCTCAGCCTATGGCCGGGCATCAGCTCCGTACGCGGCGCTGGTAGATTGACCCCATGACAACGAAGGTGGCCATTGCCGGGGCGACCGGACGGCTCGGCCGCGATATCGTGCAGCTGGTCGAGTCGGAGGACGATTTCCAGCTGGTCGCCGGTCTCGATTCGCACAGCGATCTCTCCGACCTCCTCGGCGCAGATCTGATCGTCGACGTCACGTTGCCCGAGGTCAGTCCGACCATCGTGGAGTACGCCGTCGCCAACGGCATCCACATCCTGGTCGGAACCTCTGGGTGGACCGCTGAGCGGATCGCGCAGTTGCGGCGCCGGATGGGGGAAACCCCGCAAACCGGCGTGGTGATCATTCCCAACTTCTCCATCGGGGCGGCCCTGGCCATCGCGTTCGCGAGCGTCGCGGCCCGATTTTACGAGTCGATCGAGATCGTCGAGGCGCATCGGGCGCACAAGATCGATTCGCCCTCGGGAACGGCGGTGCGCACAGCGGAGTTGATCGCTGCGGCTCGCGCCGGACTCGGGCCCGTCGCGGCACCGCACACCGACCAGCGCGCCAGGGGCCAGAACGTCGCCAGCATCCCGGTGCACAGCCTCCGGCTCTCGGGAGTGGTCGCCAGGCAGCAGGTGGTCTTCGGCGGAGCCGGCGAAGTGCTCACCATAGACCACGAAACCCTCGAACCGAGCGCGTACCGGGCCGGGATCCTGCTCGGTCTGCGCGGCGCCCCCGAGGCCAGGGGAGTGATGGTAGGACTCGAGAACCTGATCGACCTCGGCATCTCTCACCCGCGCGCATGACCGGTCGTGTTGCCGCGATCGTGATGGCGGCGCTGCTGGTGATCTACCTCGTCGTCCTCGGGCAGCGTGCCGTGCTGCTGGTGGGCACCGGCTCGCCGATCGGCATCGCGATGGGAGTGGCGCTGCTTGTACTGCCGGTGATCGGCGCGTGGGTGCTGGTCCGGGAACTCATGTTCGGTGTCCACACCCAGGCTCTGGTGCGCATCCTTGAGCGGGAGGACGATCTGCCTGCGGACGACCTGCCGAGGCGTCCGAGTGGGCGACCCGTCCGCGCGGCTGCCGACGCCAGGTTTCCCGCCGCGAAGGCCAGGGTCGACGCGGAGCCGGAGAGCTGGCGGGCCTGGTTCAGGCTCGGGATGGCCTACGACGACTCCGGGGATCGCCGCCGCGCCCGCGCTGCGATTCGTGAGGCGATCAGGCTGCAACATCGCGCCGGCGCCGGGAACCGGTAGCCTGTATCTCGTGTCGAAAGTAGAGAATCCCTTTGGCCAGGTGCTGGTTGCGTTAGTGACACCGTTCGCCCCCGACGGCGAAGTCGACTGGCCCGGCGTGGAAAAGCACATCGACGACGTGATCAACGCCGGGGCCGACGGCATCCTGGTCTCCGGTACCACCGGCGAGACCTCGACGCTCACCGATGCCGAGAAGATCAAGCTGGTCGAGGTCGGAAAGTCGGTCAGCGCCGGACGTGCCAGTATCATCACCGGAGGCGGATCGAACGAGACCGCGCACGCGATGCAGCTGGCCAAGCAAAGCGAGAAGGCCGGCGCGGACGGCAATCTTGTGGTGACCCCGTACTACAACAAGCCCACCCAAGCCGGCGTGCTCACCCATTTCCGGATGATCGCCGACGCCACCGATCTCCCGGTGATGATGTACGACATTCCGGGCCGCACCGGCATCCCGATCATGTACGAGACGATCCTGCGGCTGGCTAAACACCCGAACATCCTCGCGGTGAAGGATGCCAAGGGGAACTTCAGCGAGGTCAGCAGAGTCCTGAATCAAACCGATCTGCTCTATTTTTCCGGCGACGACTCTAATGTGCTGCCGCATCTGGCCATCGGAGCCACCGGCCTGGTCGGAGTCACGGCGAACATCACCGCGGCCCCTTACCGCCAAATCGTCGACGCGGTCAACGCGGGCGACCTCGCCACCGCCACCGCAGCCCATCAAAAGCTCGAACCGCTGGTGCGTGCGATCATGACCCACATCCCCGGCACGGTCTCGGCCAAGTACATCCTGCACGGGCTGGGCAGGATCGGCAGCCCCAGGGTGCGGCTTCCGCTGGTCGGGCCCGAGGAGTGGGAGGCCGCCCAGATCGAAGCCGAGATCGACCTGGTCCGCGGCATTCCGGGTGTCGACTTCAGCAACTTCCGGCCGGACCGCAATGCGGCCGCGGGCGGCGCTCTGCCCAAGATCGCCGGCACCACGCGATAGGCGCTGCCTGAGCGGCGCCGGCGCCCATAAACGACTAACAGAAACACAACTGAATAGGAGGGCTTATGCCCAATTCCGTATATACGCCGGCGGCGCTGCGCCCCGGAACGCTGCGCATCACGCCGATCGGCGGACTCGGCGAAATCGGTCGCAATATGACCACCTTCGAAATCGACGGCAAAATCCTGATCGTGGACTGCGGGGTGTTGTTCCCCGAGGAGAACCAACCGGGGGTCGATCTGATCCTCCCGGACTTCAGTCCGGTTCGGAACCGGCTGGACGACGTCGTCGGAGTCGTACTCACGCACGGCCACGAAGACCACATCGGCGCGGTGCCGTACCTGCTCAAACTTCGCCCCGACATCCCCCTGATCGGCTCAGGACTGACCCTCGCCTTCGTCGAGGCGAAGCTGAAAGAACATCGGATCCAGCCCTACAGCCTCACCGTCAGGGAGGGTCAGCATGAGAAGCTCGGCCCGTTCAACCTGGAGTTCGTGGCCGTCAACCACTCCATCCCCGACGCGCTCGCGGTAGCGATCAGCACCGCGGGCGGCACGGTGCTGCACACCGGCGACTTCAAGATGGACCAGTTGCCGCTGGACCGGAGGATCACCGACCTGCGCGCCTTCGCCAGACTCGGTGAGGCGGGAGTCGACCTGTTCCTGACCGACTCGACCAACGCCGATGTGCCCGGCTTCACCGCGCTGGAACGCTCCATCGGTCCGGTGCTGGACAACGTGATCGCCCGCGCCCCGCGACGGGTGATCGTCGCCAGTTTCTCCAGCCATGTGCACCGGGTCCAGCAGGTTCTCGACGCGGCGCAGGCGAACGGCCGGCGGGTCGCGATGCTGGGCCGCTCGATGGTTCGCAACATGGGCATCGCCGCAGACCTCGGTTATCTGAAGGTGCCCGATGGCGTGCTCGTCGACTTCAAGAAGGCCGGGGACATTCCGGATAACAAGATCGTCTACATGTCCACCGGTTCGCAGGGTGAACCGATGGCGGTGCTGGCCCGGATGGCGAATCTGGACCACCAGATCGTGGTGGGCGAGGGAGACACCGTGATCTTGGCATCCAGCCTGATCCCCGGCAATGAGAACGCGGTGTACCGCGTCATCGACGGGCTGACCAAGCTCGGCGCGCACGTCGTGCACCGTGGCAACGCCAAGGTGCACGTCTCCGGGCACGCCTCGGCCGGCGAGCTGCTGTACTGCTACAACATCGTCAAGCCGAAGAACGTGCTGCCCGTGCACGGTGAATACCGGCACATCGCGGCGAACGCCAAACTGGCCATCGACACCGGTGTGCCGGAGCAGAACGTGATCAGGGGCGAGGACGGCACCGTCATCGATTTGAAGGACGGCGTCGCGACCGTGGTCGGCCAGCTCGACCTCGGGTACGTTTACGTGGACGGTTCCAGCGTCGGCGAGATCACCGACGCCGACCTCAAGGATCGGCGGATCCTCGGTGAGGAGGGTTTCATCTCCATCATCGTTGTGGTCGAGGCGGCGACCGGCCGGGTCGTGGTCGGGCCGGAGATCCACGCGAAGGGCTTCGCCGAGGATGACATGGTCTTCGATGGCGTCAAACCCAAGATCGTCTCAGCGCTGGCGGACGCGGCCCGCAACGGCGTACGTGACCCGCACGCGCTCTCCCAGGTGATGCGCCGCACGGTGGGCCGCTGGGTGAACTCCAGCTACCGCCGCCGGCCGATGATCGTGCCGCTGGTCATCGAGGCCTAACGGTCCCTGGGCCTGCAGAACAGCGAGACACTCGCCACCGCTTACCGGGCATTGCCGGTGGCCGCAAGTACCGTGGAATATATGGCTACGAGCACGAAAACGACCCGCGCCCGCGGCACGTCGTCCCGCGGTCGCTCGTCCGCGCGCGGGCCCAAGCCGGCGAAGAGTCGCCCGGCCGGCCGGGATCGTGACGCAGGCAAGCCCGGGCTGCTCGGGCGGATCTGGATGGGGCTGGCCCATCTCACCGGCGGAGCCGCCCGGGCGCTGGGACCGGAGAAGCTGTCCAAGGACGAGCGTCGGGACGGCCTGCCGTTCTTCATCGTGCTACTGGCGGTCGCCGGGGCGATCGTCGAATGGTTCATGATCGATAGCCCGGTGGCCCAGGCGCTGGATGTCTGGGCGTTCGGCGGGTTGTTCGGCCGGGTGGCCTTCGCCCTGCCGGTGATCATGCTGATGTTCGCGATCTGGCTGTTCCGGCAGCCGAGTTCGGTGCATGACAATACCCGGGTAGGGATCGGCCTGGCCCTCCTGCTGGTCTCGGTGTCCGGCCTGTGCCACATCTTCAGCGGGCATCCCCAGCCCAGCGACGGCATGGAGGTCCTCGCCCGTGCCGGCGGGGTGATCGGCTGGATGGTATCGGCTCCGTTGATCGCACTGATCACTCCGGTGGGCGCCACGGCTGTGGTGATCCTGCTGGTGCTGCTCAGCCTGTTCATCATCACAAAGACCCCGCCGAACAAGGTGGCCGCGCGGGGCCGGGAGCTATACGCGTATCTGTTCGGTGCCCAGCTCTCCACCGAGGAGGAGCGGGCAGCCGCGAAGGAGCAGAAGGCGCACCAGGTCGAGCTCGACGGTGCCGAGGCGGACGCCGGACTGCCATGGTGGCGCCGCAACACGAGCCGACGTGAGGAAGACCCGGCCTTCGACAATCCCGTGCTCACCCCGGCGGATGGCGCGTCGGTTACCGATATCCTCGGCTCGCCGCCGGTCCACGGCGGAGAGTTCGACAGCGCCTTGGAGCCCGACCCCGCCTCCGACCATTACCAGACCGAGGTGATCGGCGAACTGCGCCAGGCGGAAGATGCCATCGAGCGCTTCACCGGCGAGGTGGCTCCGGTGACCGCTGAAACTCCTCAATCGCATCAGGCGACGCTGCCGTATCAATTGCCGGCAGCATCCACCCTCGCCGTCGGCAGCCCGGCCAAGACGCGCTCCGCCGTCAACGATGAGGTGGTCGCTCAGGTCACCGAGGTGCTGCGGCAGTTCCACGTTGACGCGACCGTAACCGGGTTCTCGCGCGGTCCGACCGTGACCCAGTACGAGATCGAGCTCGGCCCAGGGGTGAAGGTGGAGCGCGTGACCGCGCTGAGCAAAAACCTCTCCTACGCCGTGGCCAGCAACGAGGTGAGGATCCTCTCGCCGATCCCGGGCAAACGCGCGATCGGCGTCGAGATCCCGAACAAGGATCGGGAGATCGTGTCGCTTGGCGACGTGCTGCGTTCCAACGCGGCGGCCAACAGCCATCACCCGATGACGATCGGGGTGGGCAAGGACGTCGGCGGGGGCTACGTGGTGGCCAATCTCGCCAAAATGCCGCACCTTCTGGTCGCTGGTGCCACCGGTTCCGGCAAGTCCAGCTTTGTCAACTCGATGATCACCAGCCTTCTGATGCGCGCGAAACCCGCCGACGTCCGGATGGTGCTGATCGACCCCAAGCGCGTCGAGCTGAGTATCTATGCCGGCGTTCCGCATTTGATCACCCCCATCATCACCAGCCCGAAGAAGGCTGCGGAGGCGCTGCAGTGGGTGGTCAAAGAAATGGACATGCGCTACGACGACCTGGCCAGCTTCGGCTTCCGGCACATCGACGACTTCAATAAGGCGGTGGTCAATGACGAGATCGTGTTGCCGGCCGGCAGTGAGCGTCATCTCAAGCCGTACCCGTACCTGCTGATCGTCGTCGACGAGCTCGCCGACCTGATGATGGTCGCGCCACGTGACGTCGAGGACTCGATCGTGCGGATCACCCAGCTCGCCCGGGCATCCGGGATTCACCTGGTGCTGGCCACCCAGCGCCCGTCGGTCGACGTGGTGACCGGGCTGATCAAGGCGAATGTACCGTCCCGGCTGGCGTTCTCGGTGACCAGTGTGACCGACTCCCGGGTGATCCTCGACCAGTCCGGTGCGGACAAGCTGATCGGCCAGGGCGACGGATTATTCCTGCCGATGGGCGCCTCTAAGGCGCTGCGCGTGCAGGGCGCCTGGGTCAGCGAGGCCGAGATCACCCGGGTGGTGGAGCACGTGACCCGCCAGGCCAGGCCCGATTATCGGCAGGATGTCGCCGCTCACGTCGAGAAGAAGCAGATTGACTCCGATATCGGTGACGATCTCGAGGTGCTTCTGGCCGCGGCCGAACTTATCGTGTCCACCCAATTCGGCTCGACCTCAATGTTGCAGCGCAAACTACGGGTCGGTTTCGCCAAGGCCGGCCGATTGATGGACCTCCTGGAGTCCCGCGAGATCGTCGGCCCGTCCGAGGGGTCGAAGGCCAGGGACGTCCTGGTCGGTGCCGATCAGTTGCCGGCGGTGCTGGCTCGACTGCGCGGCGGCGACGACCAACGCGGTGCTGACCAACGCGGCGGCCACTTAGACCCGGTGGCGGAGATGACCTCCGGCTATCCTGAGGTGGACGGCCCCTCGGACGAGGATGCCTGGGGCCTGACCGGCAGGGAGTAATTCGATGAGTCAGAACGGGCAACGACCGGCCCGGCAGGGCAACTGGAACGTGCCGAATCTGATCACCGTGGTGCGGATCCTGCTCGCCCCGGTCTTCGTGTGGATGTTGCTGGTCGACAACGGCGCTGACGGCGCCTTGCGTTGGGCTGCTGCGGTGCTGTTCATCCTCGCGATCGCCACCGACGGTATCGACGGGGCGATCGCCAGGCGGCGAAACCTGGTCACCGATCTCGGCAAGCTGCTCGATCCGATCGCCGACAAGGTGCTGACCGGGGCAGCCTTAGTATGCCTGTCGATCCTCGGTGAGTTGTGGTGGTGGGTGACCATCGTCATCCTGGTCCGGGAGATCGGGATCACCGTCTGGCGCTTCGTCGAACTGGGCGACCGGGTGATTCCGGCCTCTCGCGGTGGGAAGCTGAAGACCATCGCCCAGTCGGTGGCGATTTCCCTCTACCTGGTGCCGCTGTGGTTGATCGTCGGCGACTGGATCCACGTCGCCAACGCCGTGGTGATGGCGATCGCGGTGCTCCTGACCGTGGTCAGCGGATTGGAGTACCTGTGGAACGGATTCAAACTCTCCAGGGAACGGGCCAGATGACCGACCCGACCGCCGGGCTGATCGCCGACCTGACCGCGCGCGGATTGACCGTCGCCGTCGCCGAATCGCTGACCGGCGGTCAGCTCACCGCAGAGTTGACCAGGCCGGCCGGAGCCTCCGCCGTCGTGCTGGGCGGGGTCGTCGTATACGCGACCGAAATCAAGCACACCATGGCCGGGGTGGACGAGCACCTGCTTGCCGAACACGGGCCGGTGCACCCAGAGGTGGCCGATCAGCTTGCTCGTGGTATCCGGACCCGACTTGCGGTCGCCGGACGTGCGGCCGACATCGGGATCTCGGCAACCGGTGTCGCGGGCCCGAACCCGCAGGGTGGCCACGCCCCGGGGACGGTCTTCGTCGGCCTGTCCATGGGGGACCGATCCCGGGTCCTGGCCCTGACCCTGGAGGGTGACCGAGCCAGCATCAGGGCGCAGGTGGTGCGGGAGTGCATCAGAGCCCTGGTCGCGTTCACCGCTGACGCCACGGAATAGTCGGTGAACCAGGCTGGTTACAACTAGCAGGTTCACAAGCAAAGTCCAGTGATGGCCGTTATAGTCTCGTGCAAAGGATGCGTGTAATGTGAAGCATTCCGGAAACGGCAGTTAGATCGAAATTTCCATTTACTGGCAGGTACGAATAGGGAGGGTCCAATGATTCTTGTACGTCAGGAAATTGGTGACGTGCTCAGGGACTTCCGCCTGCAAAAGGGGCGTACCCTCAGGCAAGTCGCCAGTAAGGCAAGCGTGGCGCTGGGGTATCTCAGCGAAGTGGAGCGGGGCCAGAAAGAGGCTTCTTCAGAAATCCTCGCATCGGTCGCCGACGCGCTCGGCACGCCGATCTCGACGATCATGCGCGAAGTGGGCGACCGCCTCGCGGTGATCGAGGGAATCGAGCCCATTCCGGACACGGTGCCAGACGCACTCGTAGCGGAGATGGACGCGGATCTCGTCTCGCGCTGATTCGATTACGGCTCGTGCG
>JBDTDV010000062.1:0-16228 GCA_039922875.1 Microbacteriaceae bacterium | reverse complement strand
ACGCGACTTTTTACCTCTTCCCCGACGTCACCGACGCCATGGCGGCAAAGGGAATCACTGACCTTTCGACCTTCGCCGCGGAGGCGCTACACGCAACCGGCGTATCATTCTGCACTCGACGGCATTTTGGCCGACCGCAGCCGGGTGAGACCCGCTCCTATCTCCGGTTCGCGTATTCCGGCCTGCCGGTTACCGACATTCGGGAAGGCTTGAGCCTCCTCAAAGCCTGGATCGAGGAATGACCGCATGTATCGCTGAAGCCTACTGGCTTGGCACATCGCCGGCAGCATTGCAAACAGCTGACTGGCACTAGCGTTCGGTTTCGGTCGCGGCGATCTAGGAGCCACTCACGGACGTGGGTGCCGGGCACGGCTTCAGAACCATGCTCCGGCGATGCCGATGACTACGAACATCACCCCTGCCGCGGTGAACGACCCCACCGACTGCCGCAGCACCGGGCTTGTCATCGCCGACGGCACTTCCGGTGCGCAGGAGATCGCCAAGGTTGTCCCGGCGAACGCGCACGTGGTGAAGGCGTTCAACACCGTCTTCGGGCGCGTCCTGATCCAGGGGCATTCGCTGGATGTGCTCTTCGCCGGACATGACGCGCGGGCCAAGGTGAGTGTGTCGGCGTTCATCGAGAGCCTCGCGCGGCGTCCGCTCGATGTCGGCGGCCTGGGGATGGCCCGCTGGCTGGAAGGCGTGGGGCCGCTGCTGATGGGCCTGGCCCGCCACGGTGTCGGGAACTTTAACCTCGCCCTCGGCGTCAGCATTCTCAGCTGAGCGCAGCCGCGCCGCGGGCGACCATGACCACGAGAGAATGCCCGTTGCCTTCGAGTCGATGGACACAGGCCAGTCGATCAGCCCGGCGGTCTCCGCGTCGGCCTATCGGCTCAGCCTGAGGTGGTGCTGCTGCGTTGCGGTGGTTTGTTAAGACCTGGAAGATGCGCTTGGTTGCCTTCCCGGTCAAGGATCGTGAGGATCTCGGCTGGGCCGCCGTGGGCATGGACAGCATGGGGGGTCATGGCGAGAATTCCGCGGCTTGACCTTCGCCAACCTCGATGGTCCGTTCTCCGAGTTGCAAGTGAATGACGCCATGGAGCACGGTGAACCATTCATAGCCGGGGTGTACTTGTAGTCCGTTGAGATCGCGGCCCGGGTTGATCCGCATCTTCGCGATCGTCACACCACGTCGATCCTGCTCACGCGACAAGAGCCAGATTGTCGCCCCGTCCGTGACTTCAGCTTCGGGGCGGATCACGACGTCTTCGTCGTCGTCTGGCTCCACGAGTTGATCGAGCGTGGTACCGAGCGCCTGAGCGATCGTGACGAGTTGCTCGAGCGTGATGCGGCGCTGGCCGGTCTCGATACGACTCAGCGTGGAAATGGACACGAAGGATCGAGCTGGCAGCGTCTCGAGGGTCTCGCTTAGGGGCGCCGGCGGGCGGCGTTGACACATTGTCTAGGTTGTGCGGGGCGGTTGCGGTTTGCGGACCCTGATTGATCCGGTCGCGAGGCCCGCGTTTTGGCGCTGCTCATTGGGGTGAATTGCGGCGCGCGCATCACGCCGTGGGCATCGCTTGCGACCCTTGCTCTGGCACGACCGGCTCAGGGCGCCGGGCGTCCACATACGCTGGGGATGGTTGAATACGGATGCCTCCGTCCGCTGAGTTTCGCCTCCGACGGTGGGGTCGGCGTGGCGTTTATTGCGCTTCCTGTCAGGCGCTGCCTGTTAGGCGGCGCCTGATGGGTTGGCCAGTTTGCTGCCGTCCGATGCTGGTCGCCCGCCGGTCTGGATCGGGATGCCATCCACGGGTGCGCCGTATTCCGGAGTGTACTTCGGGTTGTGTCTGAAGGTGTTGACGAATTCCTGCAGCCTGGGATCGTTTGCGGTCTTGACGCGCAGTTGGTGGCCCCATGCGCTGATCACGATCGGGCTGGGCAACGAGTTGGTGCTCCAGGGACTCAGATCGATGTAGCGGTTTGCCTGGCCGCTGATATTCTGTCCGGCCGCGTTCTGTTCCTGCTCGGGGATAAGGGTCTGTTTGGTGACGAAGTCGGTCAGTTCCCGCAGTTGGGTGGCGCCGAGGTTTGGGTTGTAGGTGATCCAGATCGCGCCGTGCTCTAAGTTGTGCACCGCCCGTTCGGTGGGTACCGGCTTGGTATACACACCGGCGTTCATCCAGATTGCGTTATGAGGGCCGCCGACCGGCGGCGTGATCGCGTACGTGACAGGCCCGGCCAGATGATCGTGCTCCAGTGCGTCCGGGTGGTCTGTTCCATCACCGGGCCAGCCCTGAGTGTCCCAAGCCAGCACGCCGCTGATTCCCGAGGTATCCGCCACCCGGGTCGGGTTGTGTTGCGAGGTTGTCGCACCTGTCGGGGTGGAAGGAATGATCTGGGCTTGAGCCCCGGCGGCAGCCCGCGAGGTGGCCGGTTGGCTTGCCACGACAGCAACGATCACGCCCGCCACGGTCACACACGCGGCAAGAACACCGCCGATCAGGAGAAGGCGGCGCCGACGCTCCCTGGCCCGCTGCTCCCGTTTGAATTGTTCCACCTTGAGACGACGGGCTTGTGCTGCTTCCCGTTTGGACTGTGCCGACACGGTTCACAAGTTTATCCAGCAGAAGTTATGCGAACGCCGCGCGTGACGGTCTATGCAGTGGCGGTCAATGCGGAGCACGACGGTCTACGCGCGAGGTGGCACCGACCGCTCCGTCACCATTCACAGCCGTTTCACACCCATGGATTTGACAGCTGCAATACGGAGGGGGGTATATTTCTTTATACCCCCTAGGGTATCGTCAAGTGGAGAGCAGGAGCGTTGGATGTGTAGAGCGGTGAAGTGTCGGGTCTGCGGGAAGACGACCTGGGCCGGTTGTGGTGAACACGTCCAGATGGTGAAGAGGAGCGTCCCTGTCGGCCAATGGTGCGACGGTAACCATACCCAAGCACAAATCGAAGCGGCGAAGGTGAGTCAGGGCGGTTTCTTCACGCGTTTGTTCGGGCGCTGACCGCCGGCGGCCGCCCCACCGGGCTGGATGCCGGCAGCACCTCGAGAAAGTGTTCGCGAACGTTGCCCAATCCGCCCGCTGCACCTGCGAATAGTTGGAGGTATGAAATCATGTTGCTGGAGCGCATTTACGACAAAGATCTCGCCCAGGCGAGCTATTTCATCGGCTGCCAGTCCGCGAGGGAGGCGATCGTAGTCGACCCGCGTCGCGACGTCCACGAGTACCTGCGGCTTGCAAAAGAGAACGGCATGCGGATCGTCGCGGTCACCGAAACTCACATTCACGCGGACTATCTATCCGGCACCCGTGAGCTCGCAGCCGAAACGGGTGCCCGGATGTACATCTCGGATGAGGGCGGCCCGGACTGGGCGTACGGTGAAGATTTCGACACCGCTGGTTCAGGCGGCACCATCCGGATGAAGCACGGCCACGAAATCACGCTGGGAAACATCACCATCCGCGCAGTTCACACACCCGGTCACACCCCTGAGCACCTTTCGTTCCTCGTCACTGACGGCGCCCAGGCCACTGAGCCCGGCTTCATGCTCACCGGGGACTTCGTGTTCGTCGGTGATCTCGGCCGCCCGGACCTCCTCGACGAGGCCGCCGCCGGGATCGATACCCGCTTCGACGGTGCGAAAGATGTCTTCGAAAGCCTCCGTGAGCGGTTTTTGACCTTGCCGGACTACGTGCAGGTGTTGCCTGCTCACGGGTCCGGCAGTGCGTGCGGTAAGGCGCTCGGCGCGATTCCGGCGTCCACCATCGGTTACGAACGCGCGTTCTCCTGGTGGTCCAAATACATCGCAGCCGACGACGAACAGGGCTTCGTCGACGAACTGCTCAGCGGACAACCCGACGTGCCCGCCTACTTCGCGCGGATGAAGAGGCAAAACCGAGTTGGCCCGGCCGTGTTGGGTACGCTACCGGAACTCGTCGAGTACTCGGCTAAGAAGCTGCTGCCCGAGCTCGAAGCCGACCGGGTGATCTTCGTGGACACTCGCCATCACACCCGCGTGCAACAAGGCACAGTTGATCGCTCACTCAACATCCCCGGCCTCGATAAAGCGGCGAGCTATGGTGCTTGGGTCTACGACCCCGAGCGGGAGAACCGTCCGCTGGTACTTCTGGCGAGTTCGCAAGACGAAGCGGAGCGGATGCGGGATCACCTCGTGCGCGTGGGCATCGACACGGTACGCGGATTCATCAGCACCCTCGATGGCCTCGAGCTGGTGCGCCCTAAACTGGTGGGCGCGGACGAGTTGGCCGGCTTCGACGCGGCGATGCTACTCGATATCCGCAACAAGTCCGAGTACGCGCAAGGGTACATCCCCGGCGCGGAACAGCTATCCGGAGGCCAAGTGATGTGGAACCTGGATCATCTGCCCCGCAGCGGCACCATCGTCACGTACTGCCGCAGTGGCGTGCGCAACGGCGCCGTCGCCAGTGCACTACGCCGTGAAGGTTACGACATCGCCGAACTCGATGGCAGCTACCTGGCGTGGACCGCGTTCCAGGAACACGAACCCGAACTCCGGACTGCCTGACCATGCTGGTTCTGCGCAGCCGGCCCGTCCGCGCGTCGCCGGCGGACTAGGCGGCTATGGAACTGACCCTGGTCATCGGGATGCTCCTCGCGGTGCTCGTCGGTGTTTCGCTGGGACTCCTCGGTGGGGGCGGATCGATCCTCACCGTCCCGATCCTCACCTACGTCATCGGGATGCAACCACGCGAGGCGATTGCCTCGTCGCTATTCATCGTCGGCGCCACCAGTGCCGCCGGAATGTATCGGCATGCCAAAGCCCAGCGCGTGCGCTGGAAAACCGGAGTCACCTTCGGGGCGGCGAGCATGGTCGGTGCGTTCGGTGGTGGCATCACTGGCGGATATGTCCCCGGCGTCGTGCTCATGGTCCTGTTCGCGCTCATGATGGTCATCGTGGCGACCGCGATGATTCGCGGGCGGAAAGACCCATCCACTGCGGCCGGCCAGGCGCACCTCCGCTTCTCGCGGGTCGCCCTATACGGCCTCCTGATCGGGTTCGCGACCGGACTTGTCGGGGCAGGGGGCGGGTTTCTCATCGTCCCTGCGCTCAACCTGCTCGGCGGGCTCCCGATGGCGGTAGCGATAGGAACTTCGCTACTGGTTATCGTGATGAACTCGTTCGCCGGCTTCGCTGGTTATCTGTTTTCGGTGAGCCTGGACTGGCCGATCGTGCTGTCCTTCACCGCGGTGGCGGTTGCGGGATCTTTCTTCGGTGCCAAACTTGCCGGGATCGTGCCGGACCGGTTGCTTCGCAAGGGCTTTGGGTTCTTCGTGCTCGCGATGGGCATCTTCGTGCTCTCTCGAGAGATCCCCGGGCTGGTTGGCTCCCTGGGGATTGGAGCCTGAGCGGTCCGCTCGCTGTCGCTCGACCTTCTGTCAGTTGATACCCCAGGGGGTATTATGTTAGTTTAGATTGGCGACAAGCCACATCGACAACGAATGTCGATGAACGGCTGAGAAGGGGACGGGATCCGATCGTGACCGATGGCAAATCAGAACGAATTGACAGTCAACGCAAGATCGTGAACCGGCTAAAGCGCGCGCAGGGACAGCTGGCCGCCGTAGTCGCCGCGGTCGAGGCGGGCGACGATTGTCGCGCGGTAGTCACTCAGCTCTCGGCGGTGTCGGCCGCCATCGATCGCGCCGGATTCGTGATCATCGCTTCCGCCATGAAGGAGTGCGTTGCCGTGACGGCGGATGAGCAGCAAGGCGGTGCCGGGCAATTGAGCGTTGAAGAACTCGAGAAACTATTCCTCACCCTGGCTTAGAACGCGGCCTCTACAAGAAGTGACCAGATTGCCTGGAGCAAGTCATCGGGCACAAGTGGAACGGAATTTACTCACATGACAGCACGTGTCCTGATATTGGGTGCCGGCTTCGGAGGGCTGGAACTCACCGCCAGCTTGTCAGAGCGCTTTGGCACCGGAATTGATATCACACTGATCGACAGGCGCGAGCATTTCGTCTTCGGCTTCTCCAAGCTTGACGTCATGTTCGGCAGGCACACCGCGCCTCAGGTCAGCCACCCGTACAGCCGGATCAACAAGCCCGGTGTGCGGTTCGTCCGTACGACGGTTCGATCGATCGATCCGAAAAACAAGCGGGTCGAGACCGACGCCGGGGTGTTCGAAGCGGATTACCTCGTTCTGGCGCTTGGGGCCGACCTGGACCCGGCGGCCACGCCCGGTCTGGTGCAGGATGGGCACGAGTTTTATACCAACGCGGGCGCCTTTGCCGTTCGCGAGGTCCTCACCGGCTTCGGTGGCGGCCGTGTGATCATCGGTGTCACATCGGCACCGTTCAAGTGCCCGCCGGCGCCGAGCGAGACAGCGCTTCTCATGCACGAGTATCTGACGGACCGGGGGATACGCACCCAATCCGAGATCGCTCTGGTGATGCCGATGCCGGCACCGGTCCCACCGTTGCCGGCGGCATCGGAAGCGCTGATCGCCGCGTTCGCAGAGCGCGGCATTGAATGGCACCCGGAACGGCTGATCAGCCGTCTCGACCCGGGCACACACAAGGTGGTGTTCGCCGATGACTCCACGATGCCGTACGACCTGTTCCTCGGGGTACCCAAGCACATTGCCCCGGCCGTGGTCACCGAATCGGGCCTGACCGTCGATGGTTGGATTCCCGTAGACCCGCTGAGCTTGCGAACCGCACATCGAGACGTCTACGCGATCGGGGATGTCACCAGCGTCGGCACCCCGAAAGCAGGAGTGTTCGCCGAAGGTCAGGCATCGGTCGTCGCAGACTCGATCGGCGCGCAGATCACCTCAGACGAGACCACGCGGACCTACGATGGCAACGGCGTCTGCTATGTCGAGTTCGGCGATCATCGCGCGGGTCGGGTCGATGTCACCTTTGCAGCCGGCCAGGCGCCATTCGGTCACTTCGACACGGCCACAGCGACGATCTCCGCGGAGAAGGACGAGTACGGCGCGTCCCGGCTGCAGCGTTGGATAGGCGCGGCCTGAGAATCGAACACTCTCCGGCCAGCACCCCCTACCCGCTTTACCCTGTTTGGACCAGTGTGTCTGGTGCGGGCAATAGCCTGATCGCAGCCTTGCCCATCTGGCCATGGAGGATGAAATGACCCACCCCGCTGATCGTCCAGGTACCGCGCTTCTCGTGATCGATGCCCAGAACGGCGTTCTCGCCGGCGCCCACCAGCGCGATCCTGTGGTCGCCAATATCGGGGCCCTGGTTGATCGCGCATTTGAGGCGACAGACCTGGAACAGGTGCTTGCTGGGGCAGACATCGGCCACCTCGTTGTGGTCGGCGCACAAACCGGCGCCTGTGTGCGTAGCACCCTTCACGGCGGGTTCGCCCGCGGTTACGATGCGACGCTGGTCTCCCACGCGCACACCACCGAAGACCTCACCGAATGGGGCGTGCCGCCGCCCGCGCAGGTGATCGCGCACACTAACGCGCACACTAATCTGTACTGGAGCTTCCAGATCGCCCCGGGGCGAACCGGCAGAGTCGTGCCGACGGCGGGAGTCGAGTTCACGCGACGTGCCGCCCAGGCGGGATCACAATGAAAACCAGCCAGCTGTTCCTCGCGTCGGATGCTGCGCTTCGTTCCGTCATCGACCGCATCGCCCCCGAGGCCTTCGACGTTCCCGTTCCCGCCAAGTGGTCGCGCACTACTGATCCGACTATCCGAGACATCCTGAAGGCGCACGCCTATGACGAGGCCTGGATTCCGGGTGTCCTTCGCGGTGCCTCGATCGCCGACGGCGACGACCTGCGGGACCGCGATCTGCTCGGCGATGATCCGATCGCCGCATACGACGCTCTCAACGACATCGCGACGGCTGCCGTGCGCAAAGGCGTCGACCCGGACAAGATCTTTCACTTTCAGTATGGCGACTTTCCGGCTGCAGAGGGCCTCGTGCATCTGGCACTTTACCGCGCGTTCCAAGCCTGGCTGATTGCGAAGCACCTGAACATCCCGTTTCGCTTTTCGCCGGAGATCATCGCCGGAATGAATGAACACGTGGTGCCGAACGCGGAGCAATGGCGCGGCTTCGGCGTGTTCCCGCCCGCGATCGATCCGCCGGCCGACGCCGACGACGAAACGCGATTACTCTGCGCCGTCGGGTTCTGGGTTCGCTGAGCCCACCTGGCCCCGCGGATGGGAGAATGGGCAACGTGACAGCGGTGTTGCGTCGTATTTCCATTGTGTTGTTTGACGGGTTCGAGCTTCTGGATGTTTTCGGTCCGGTTCAACTGCTGGGCCGGCTACCCGAGGCATTCTCTGTGACGCTGGTCGGGCCAACGGCGGGTTCCGTTCGCAGTAGCCAAGGCACCGAGGTCGTTGCGACCGTCGGATACGCCGATGCGGCGACGCCGCAGATCGTGATGGTGCCTGGCGGTATGGGAACCCGCCGGTTGGTCGAGGACGCTGAGTTCCTGTCGTGGCTGGCCTCGTGGTCGGAGGGCGCGGAATTGGTCACCTCCGTTTGCACCGGGTCGGCGCTGTTGGCCGCGGCCGGGCTGCTCGATGGCTTCCGAGCGACTTCGAACAAACTTGCCTTCGCCTGGGCATCCGGTCACGGTTCAGAGGTCACCTGGGTTCCGCGGGCTCGCTGGGTTGAGGACCGCGATCGATGGACCTCCTCTGGTGTGGCGGCCGGCATGGACATGACCGCCGCGCTGATCGCCTCCCTCGTGGGACCACAGGCCGCGACAGACGCTGCCAGGGAAATCGAACTGGAGATCCATTCCGATCCGGACTGGGATCCTTTCGCGCGCCAATTCGGCCTCGCGTGACCTTCTCCTGCGGGAGCGGGAGGTCCACTCAGGAGTGCGAGTTTGGCGCGATCGCGTTGTGAATGGTGACGCAGCAGCGGTTCGGCGGGAAGGTCAGCTCGGCACGGGCGTCGGGTTGGTCACCGGCGTCAAGAACTCCCTGGATCAGGTGGAGGTTGAGGCCGCAGACGATGTCGCGGTGCTCTTGGGAGAGCGCGTGGAAGGGGCAGTTGCACAACTCAATTTGTCCGGCATCATTGGCCTGCGCCTGATAGCCGCAGCCGTTGAGAACGGTCAGCAGGTTCCGTTCGGCCGGGGCGGCGCCGATGCGTTGGCCGGTGTCGTAGGCGGCCTGGTTTACCGCCTTGTGCACGGCTCCACTGGGGTCGTGGTCCACCGAGGAGACCAGCAGCCGAGCCAGCAGCTCGTAGTCGCGTGGTGGCACGCTCAGGGCGAGTTCTTGTTCGGAACGGCTGTAGATCTTTGCCGGGCGTCCGGCACCTGGGCCGCTTCGACCGACCGGTCGGGCGTAGTCGGCGCGTAACAGTCCGGCCTCGACCAGCTTGTCCAGGTGGTACGCAGCCAGGGGGCGGCGGATCCCGGTCGCCTTGGCGGCTTGGTCTCGGCCTGCCGGCTCGTCGCAATCGCGCACGTACTCATACAGCCGCCGACGTATCGGATCATCCAGGCTACCCAGCCGGGCCAGAACGTCGGGGTCGAGGGGAGACGCGTTGTCGACCATGTCTAAACTCTATAACTAGTTCGTATTGACATGGAGGTCACAACCGGTACACTCTAAAACAAATAGCACTTAACGATAGTGGCGGATTGACCTTCACGGACCGATCTCCTCTCATCTCCGCGGGGCGCCGATGGCCGGCATCACGCGGCATTGACTGCTCATCCGAAGAGCAGCGCTCAACGAAGAGTGCATCAGGAACGAAATCTCCCCTAGTCCCGGACCGGGGGAGATTTCGTTGTGTCTGGCCGATACCGCGCGGTGCCGAGATTCGTGCATAACTGCAAAATTGCATTCGTGCATAACTGCAATGTATGCAACAATTCTCTTTGTGAGTTTTTCCGCAGCCCCCGCGCCTGGTCTGCGCGACCGTAAGCGCGCCGAGACGCGCGCCGAACTCGAGCAGGCCGCCGTCGACCTCGTCCTCGGCGAGGGTCTGGACGGAGCGACCATAGAGGCGATCAGCCAGCGGGCATCCGTCTCGCCCCGGACGTTCTTCAACTATTTCGAGAGCAAGGATGACGCGGTGCTAGGCATCGTCGATACCACCTTCCCGCTGGAGACGCTGTCCGAGATCGTCGGCGACCAGGACGACGACGACCTGGTTCAAGCCGTCACACGCCTCCTGTTTCATACGCTTGCACCATCCATCGGCAACGTGAAGCTGCACGCGGCGCGCACGGAGATCATTCAGCGCTATCCTCAGCTGCTTCGGTGTCAGATGACGCAGCTCGTTCGGATGAGCGAGCAACTGACCGCGCTCACCGTGGAACTGATGAAACGCGACCCCAGATTCCTGACGGCCGAGTCAGACGCGTCGGAGGCATCCGCCCAGGCCGAAGTCCTGCTCATGCTGTGCGGAGGTGCGGTGCGCTCGGCCGTGCGGACCTGGGTCGCCGACAACAGCGCCACCGACTACAGCGCCACCGACATGACTGACGTCGAACATCGAGCGGTCACACTCATCAGAGAGGTACTAGAGAAACTTCAATGACCGAAACATACGCTGCGTCGCCGAAGACCGAAATCGGGAGCAAACGACACATCCTGCTGGTCTTCGCCGGATTGATGGTCACCATGCTGCTGGCATCCCTCGACCAGACCATTTTCGCCACGGCGCTGCCGACCATCGTCGGCGAACTGCACGGCGTGAACGAGATGGTGTGGGTGATCACCATTTACATTCTGGCCTCAACGATCATGCTGCCGATTTACGGCAAGGTGGGCGACCTGATCGGGCGCAAGGGCATCTTCATCGGTGCGATATCGATATTCATCCTGGGTTCCATCATCGGCGGCTGGGCTGGCGATATGACCTGGCTGATCATCGGCCGCGCCGTGCAGGGGCTCGGCGGCGGCGGCTTGATGATTCTCTCCCAAGCGATCATCGCCGACGTCGTCCCGGCGCGCGAGCGTGGTCGTTACATGGGAATCATGGGCGGCGTCTTCGCACTATCCTCTGTCGCCGGCCCACTTTTGGGCGGCTGGTTTACCGACGGAATCGGTTGGCGTTGGGGGCTCTGGATGAACATCCCGCTGGGCATACTTGCCATCATTTCGGCCGTGTTCTTTTTGCGCCTGCCTAAGAAGACCCAACGCAAGGCGAAGATCGACGCGTGGGGCATGGGTTTGCTG
This sequence comes from Microbacteriaceae bacterium, assembly GCA_039922875.1. Lineage (GTDB taxonomy): Bacteria > Actinomycetota > Actinomycetes > Actinomycetales > Microbacteriaceae > JBDTDV01. The sequence goes on along the minus strand of JBDTDV010000062.1, from coordinate 5,036 downwards.
GCGATCGCATCCACCTGTCTCGTGCTGGTCACCACTTTGGGCGGTACGACCGTCAACGGTGTGAAGTTCGATTGGGATTCGCCACAGATCTTCCTGTTGATCGCCGCCACCATCGTCGCAGGCGTACTCTTCGTGATGGTCGAGCGTCGGGTGGCGGAGCCCGTGATGCCGTTGCATCTGTTCAAGGAACGCAACTTCAACCTGACCACCGGTTCGGGCCTCATCATCGGCATCGCGATGTTCGGCACGCTGGCGTATTTGCCGACCTATCTGCAGATGGTCACCGGTGCGAACGCCACTCAAGCCGGATTCCTGATGATCCCGATGATGGCCGCCTTGCTGATCACCTCGATCGGCTCCGGGCAGATCGTCAGCAAGACCGGTCGGTACAAGTGGGCGCCCATTACCGGAACCGTCATCGTCGCGGTCGCCCTGGTGCTGCTCTCGACGATGACGGCGACCATGCCGGTCTGGCTGATCTGCGTCTACCTCGCTCTGATGGGCCTGGGTCTAGGCCTGTGCATGCAGATCCTGGTCCTTATCGTGCAGAACACGTTCCCCAACTCCCAAGTAGGCACTGCGACGGCGTCGAACAACTACTTCCGCCAGATTGGCGCGTCGATCGGTTCCGCGGTCGTCGGAAGCCTGTTTGCCACCCGCCTCACCGGGCTGTTGACCGACCGGATGCCGGCAGCGGCGCACAGCACCGCCGCATCGAACAACGCGCTCACGCCCGGCGCGGTGAAGCAGCTTCCCGATGCGATCCGCGACATCATCGTGGGCGCGTACAACGACGCGTTGGCACCGGTGTTCCTTTACATGGTGCCGCTGATCGTGGTCGCAATCGTCTTGCTGTGCTTCATCAAGGAGATTCCGCTGGCCACAACCATCGATCGCGACATCGTTCCTACCAGCCTCGAAATCGACGGTGCAGACACGGTTTCACTGGCAGCTGCGGAACGGAGCCGGCCCGAAGTGGAGACCGCCACCAGATAGGGAGGGATCTGTCAGGCGGTTCTGTGGGTCAGGCGGTCAGCACCCACGCGGCGCCGGCAATAAGCCCGACACCGACCGCCGCCAGCAGCCAGAGTAAGGGTCCCCAGAACCCGGTCTTCGCCGGAAACGTCTCGCGTTCAGTCATATTCCATACCTTAGTTGCTAGACCTGGTGGCCGAGCTTGTACTCCGGGCTCTCCTGCCCGGGGCGAGTGTACGAGAAACCGTCGGCGCCGACGGTGACCTGGAGCTCCTCCGGATCCTCGCGGGCCACGATAGCGCGCGGCGCGCCGTCGAGGTCCAGAACCGTGGATGCCTGAAGGTACCAGCTCGGCACGACCGGGTTCCCCCACCAGTCGCGACGTTGATTGTCGTGCACATCCCAGGTCAGGGTCGGGTTGTCCGGATCGCCGGTGTAGTAATCATGCGTGTAGATCTCGATCCGGTGCCCGTCAGGGTCGCGCAGGTACAGGTAGAACGCGTTCGACACACCGTGTCGGCCTGGGCCGCGCTCGATCTTGTCCGATTGGCGGATGGCGCCGAGGTGATCGCAGATGGCCAGGATCTGATGGCGCTCGTGGGTCGAAAACGCGGTGTGATGCATCCGCGGGCCGTCGGCACCGGTGAGAGCGATGTCGTGCACCGTCGCCTTGCGGTACAGCCAGGAGGCATAGACGGTCTGCGCCTGGTCCCGGATGTCTTCGGATACCCGGAACCCGAGGCTCTCGTAGTACCGCTGAGCGAGCGGCACGTCCGGGGTCATCACATTGAAGTGGTCGAGGCGGGAGATGGCGCCGGCGCCCTGTACGTCGTACCGGCGGGTGAATCGCTCGACATGCTCAGCCTCGTAGAAGAACTCGACGGGAAAGCCCAGCGGGTCCTCGACGCGGACCGCAGCGCCGATGCCGCGGGTAGCGCCGGCCGCGCGGTGCTCGACGCGGCAGCCCAGCTGGTCGAAGTACTCTGCGGCAGCCTCGACTTCGTGCTGGGAGCGAACCCGGTAGGCCATGGCGGCGAGTGCCGCGACCGGACCCTTCCTCAGAATGATCGAGTGGTGCAGGTACTCCTCGAACGCGCGAAGGTAGAGCGCGTTCTCGTCCTCATACGTGACGACCAGGCCGAGTACGTCGACGTAGAACGCGCGGGATGCGGCCAGGTCGGTGACGATGTACTCCGCGTACGCGGAGCGGATGATGTCGGGCGGGGTGGTCATGGAGATCCCTTCCTGGGTCACGGGTTTGCGGTCTCGTGCGCGGCTTCGTGCGGCGTGGGCGATGCGCCGAAGCGGGCGGTGTGCACTTCGCCGAGGGTGATGTGCACCGCCTGCTGCTCGGTGTAGAAGTCAATCGACCGGTAGCCGCCTTCGTGGCCGAGGCCCGACGCCTTCACGCCGCCGAAGGGAGTGCGCAAGTCCCGCACGTTGTGCGAGTTCAGCCACACCATCCCCGCCTGAATCGATTGCGCGAAGGTGTGGGCGCGTTTCAGATCCGTCGTCCAGACATACGCGGCGAGCCCGTATTTGACGCCGTTGGCCAGTGCGAGCGCCTCCTGGTCGGTGTCGAAGGCAGTGAGCGCGACCACCGGTCCGAAGATCTCCTCTTGAAAGATCCGTGCCTCTGGGGCGACATCGGCGAACACGGTCGGGGCGACATAGTTGCCCTGTGCCAACCAGTCCGGCAGGCCCTCCGGCCGCCCGCCGCCGGCCAGCAGCCGCCCCTCGTCCTTGCCGATCTCCAGGTAGCTCATCACCTTGGCGTAGTGCTCGGGATGCACCAGCGCCCCGACCTCGGTGTGCGGATCGTGCGGGTCGCCCACCACGATGTTCTTGGCCCGTGCCGCGTATCGCGAGCAGAATTCGTCGTAGATCGAGCGCTCCACGAGAATACGGCTGCCGGCGGTGCAGCGTTCGCCGTTCAGGGAGAACACCCCGAACAGGGTGGAGTCGATCGCGGCATCAAGGTCGGCATCCGCGAAGACCACCGCCGGGGACTTACCTCCGAGCTCCATGGAGATCCCCTTGAGGGTGGCGGCGCAGTTTCGGTAGATGAGCTGCCCCGTTGTGGTCTCACCGGTGAATGAGATCAACGAGACATCCGGATGCTTGACCAGCGCATCGCCGGCTTCCTCACCCAATCCGTTGACCAGGTTGAACACCCCGTCCGGCACGCCGGCGGCCCGGAAGATCTCGGCCCAGAGGCTCGCAGACAGCGGGGTGAATTCGGCCGGTTTGAGCACCACCGTGCACCCTGACGCCAGGGCCGGCGCCAGCTTCCAGCTTTCCAGCATGAACGGGGTGTTCCACGGCGTGATCAATCCGGCGACCCCGACGGGCTTGCGGTTGACATAGTTCAGCTGCCGGCCGGGCACCCGGTAGGCATCGTCGGACTGGGCCACGATCAGATCGGCGAAGAAGCGGAAGTTCTCGGCCGCGCGCTGCGCCTGGCCGAGCGCCTGGGTGATCGGCAGCCCGGTGTCAAAGCATTCCAGCTCGGCGAGGCGTGCATCCTGCGACTCCACCGCGTCGGCGATCGCGTACAGCACCCGGGCGCGAGCGCGTGGCAGGAGCCGGGGCCATGAGCCGTGGTCGAATGCGCGCTTTGCGGCCGCGACGGCGAGGTCGATGTCGTCGGCGTCGCCAGCGGCGGCAGTCGCATAGGTCTGGTTCGACACCGGGTCGAGCACCTCGAAGGTCGCGCTGGAGACGCTGTCGACGAAGGAGCCGTCGATGAAGTGCTGGATCCGGTTGGGCAGGTTCTCTGGGATGAAATGCGCCATGCTACTTCTCTCCTACGGTGAAGCCGTCGACCGGGCTCAGATACTCTGAGCCCTCTGACAGCAACTTCCTCATCGTGTTGAGGCCGGCATCCGTCGGGCCGATCAGCGGTGGTCGTACGTGGCCGGAGGCGATCAGCCCGCGCTGCTGAAGCACCCATTTGCCCGGTGCCGGGTTGGTCTCGACGAAGAGCAGGTCGACCAGCGGGTGCAGGCCGTAGTGGATTTTGCGGGCTCGGGCGAAGTCGCCGCTCTCCCACGCCGCGAACATCTCGGCGACCGCGGCCGGAGCGATGTTCGCGGTCGCGCTGACAAAACCTGCGCCGCCCAGCGCCATCAGCGGCAGGCAGAGCAGCTCGATCCCGCTCCAGACCATGAGCTCGGGCCCGCAGCGGTGCAGCACCCGGGAGAAGTGCTCGAAGTCCTTGGTGGTCTCCTTGACGCCGATGAAGTTGTCGACATCGTGGAACAGGCGCGCCACCGTCTCGGGTGCGATGTCGACGGCGGTGCGGCTTGGCACGTTGTAGGCCACGATCGGTAGGTCGGGGAATTCGTCGGCGACGGTCTTGTACCAGACGTAGAGCGCCTCCTGGGTCGGGCGGGCGTAATACGGCGTGATGATCAGCGCGGCATCGATTCCTGCGTCCCGCGCGGCCGCGGTCAGTTCCAGGGTCTCGTCGAGCTTGGCCGTCCCCGTGCCTGGCATGAACGGAACCCGGTCGTCGACCGCCGTGGCGACGGTGCGGATCGCGGCGGCCCGCTCTTCGATGGTCTGCGCGCTCGGCTCACCGGTGGATCCGCCGATGGAGATTCCGTTCGAGCCGGATGCCAGTTGCCAATTCACCAGATTGGTCAGGCCGGCGTGGTCCAGGTCGCCGGACGCCGTGAACGGCGTCATCAGCGGAGCAATCGAACCTCGGATCTTGCGTGGGTCGCTACGGAATTTCATCGTATTTTTCCCTCTTTCTGCGCTGCATGCTTTTGTTGGGAGTCCTGTTGGGCCAGAAACGCGTCGAGCGTGGCAAGCCGGTGGTTTCGAGCGGCGAGCTCGATCTGAAGCGGGTCGGCCGCGTCGGCGATCAGGTCGATCAGCTGGGCGTGTTCGGCCACCGACTCCTTTGCCCGGCCCGGTACGAAGCTGAAGGTCGACTCGCGCAGTGCGCCCAGCCGCGCCCAGCCGCGATGCACCAGGTCCAGGATGTGCGGATTCGGGCAGCGTTCGAACAGCACGGTGTGAAACTCCCGATTCAGCCGGGTGAAATTGGCCGG
>JBDTDV010000061.1:0-65143 GCA_039922875.1 Microbacteriaceae bacterium | reverse complement strand
TCGACCAGCTACTGCGCGACAACGCGCTCGTCGACCTCTACCCGCTGGTGAAAAAGACCATGCGGGTCGGCTCGCGGTCCTACTCGATCAAGAAGCTCGAGCCGCTCTACATGGGCGACGAGCTACGTGCCGGTGAGGTCACCAACGCGGTCGACTCGATCAGCGAGTACGTGCAGGCCCGCGGGCTGATCGAGGGCGGCTCGCTGGTAGAGGGGCAGCGGATGCTGGACTCCATCGCCGACTACAACCGGTACGACTGCGTCTCCACGCTGCGTCTACGCGACTGGCTGCTCGCCCGCGCGGCAGAGCACGGCATCCCGATCGGTCGGATGCAGCCGGTGACCGAGATCGTCGACCTGGAGCCGTCACCGCTGCGGGACGCGCTGCGGCAATTGAGCGCGACGACAGCCGCCGAGCGCAGCGCCGACCAGACCGCTGCGGCGTTCGCTGCGGCCGCCCTCGACTACCATCGGCGGGAGCAGAAGAGCTTCTGGTGGGGGCATTACGCTCGCCTGGAACAGCCGATCGAGGAGTGGGAAGACACCCGGGACGTGCTGCGAATCGATCTGGCACGGGTCGAACGGGGCTGGCACCGGGAGGGCGGCCAGCGCGTCGACCGCCGCTGGCTGCGGCTGTGGGGGCGGCTGGCACCGGGCAGCCACATCAAACCCAGCGACCAGACCGCGCCGTACCTGCTCTACGAGTATCCGGGGCCGCTGACCGATCCCCGGGCTGCGCCGGGAGCGCGGTCTGCCCGGCTGGTTCGGGTGCTCGAGCTCGGCGAGGACGGCAGCATCGTGATCGAGGAGACCCTGCACCCGCAGACCCCGGCCTACTCCCACCTGCCGAGTGCGCTCGCTCCCGCCGCACCGCCCAACGCCGGGCAGCAGCAGCCGGCGATCGAACAGTGGGCGCAGGCCATCGTCGATACCCAGCCGCGCTGGCCTCGCGATCCGATGGTCGACCTCCTGCGCCGGATTCCGCCGCGTACCCGATCGGGACGGCTCGCTCCTGCCGACGGTGGGGCGACCCCCGGCAGCGGCGATTGCCTCCACGCCGTCGTGGCGAGCCTGCTCGGCCTGGAGCATTCCTACCTGGCCGTGCAGGGTCCGCCGGGCACCGGCAAGACCTACCTCGGCGCCCACGTGATCAACACGCTGGTGCGCGAGCATGGCTGGAAGATCGGCGTCGTCGCCCAGTCGCACGCGGTGGTGCGGAACCTGCTGAACGCGGTCGTGCGAGCCGGACTCGACCCGGGGCTGGTCGGCAAGGTGCCCAAGCGCGGCGAGGTGCTTACGGATGCCGCGTTCACCGTACTGCCGACCAACGGTCAGTTGGTGTTCGGGCTTGATCACGCGGCATCCGGCTTTGTGCTCGGTGGCACGGCATGGGATTTCAGCAACCCGGCGCGGGTCCCCAGACGAAACCTCGACCTGCTCGTCGTCGACGAGGCCGGTCAGTTCTCGCTCGCGTCGACCATCGCCGCCAGCGTCAGCGCCCGCAACCTGCTGTTGCTGGGGGATCCGCAGCAGTTGCCGCAGGTAAGCCAGGGTACGCATCCGGAGCCGGTGGACGAGTCGGCGCTCGGCTGGGTGAGCGCCGGGAACGATGTGCTACCCGCCGCGCTCGGGTATTTCCTGGCCGAGACCCGGCGGATGCATCCCGCGGTGACCGAGCCGGTGTCCCGGCTGTCGTACGAGGGACAGCTGCGCGCGCATCCGGTCACCGCGACCCGGTCGCTTGAGGGCGTGGCACCCGGGCTGCACACGATGCCGGTGGAGCACGCGGGCAATTCGGTGCAGTCGCCGCAAGAGGCATCCGTCGTCGTCGAGTTGGTTCGCTCGGTGCTGGGTCGGCGCTGGAGCGATCCCACCGAGGACCGCTTCGACCAGCCGCTTGCCGAGGCCGACCTGATCGTTGTCACACCGTACAACGCCCAACTCGGCCTAGTTCACGAAGCTCTTGTCGGCGCGGGTTTCGGGCGGGTGCGGGTTGGTACCGTCGACAAGTTCCAAGGCCAGGAGGCGGCGGTCGCGATCGTCAGCCTCGCGGCTTCCTCGGCGCAGGATGTGCCACGGGGAATGTCGTTCCTGATCATGAAGAACCGGCTGAACGTGGCGATCTCCCGGGCGAAATGGGCCGCTTATCTGGTGTACTCGCCGGCGCTGACCGACTATCTGCCGGTGACCCCGGCCGGGGTCGCCGAGCTGAGCGCGTTCATGAGGCTCGTCGCGGGTGGCCGCGACGCCGCTTAGGGCGCCGGAGGGTCGCCAGGGGCTGGGCCGGTCGGGTAGGGGCTTCTTCCCGGCCCACTGCCACCGCATCACGGTAATGTGGATTTCAGGTCGGCGGCGGTGCCGAATTCCCCGTAACGTGGAGGCGTAGCCGCCGAAACTCTGCTTGAGCGGAGGATCCGGCCGCTCCTAGAGAGGTTCAGGTTTGAGCGAGGAATGTATTCACGGGTTCGAGACCGGACTCTGTGCCACCTGCTTTCCAAAACCCGCGCCTGCGCCTGGCGCCACGTCGGCGCATGGGGCGCGCCGGCCCTCCCGTGCCCGCACGTCACCGTTGGCCTCACCGTTGCGGGCCAAGGCCCGCTCATCCCACGCCAGCACGACAAAGGCTCAGGCCCTCGACATCGGTGAACAGCGAATTTACCACGTCACCCACGTCAGCAACCTGCCCGGGATCCTCAACAGTGGGTGCCTGCTCGCCGACTCGAGCGACGCCTGGGTGACACGGCCGGCCGTTGATATTTCCTCGCCCGACAACCGCGAGTCCCGGCGAACCACGCTGGTGGCCGGAGTCGATGGATTCAGCGTGGCCAGTTATGTGCCGTTCTTCCTCTCGCCGGATGCGACAGTCTGGAACAACATTCGTTCCGGCACTCCCGACCGCCGATTATCGTCGGAGGCGCGTGGCGCGGCGGCATCCGACTTCGTGGTGCTGGTCAGTACCGTCGGCAGGGCCGGCGTCGGCCGCACGAGCGACGCGCACTCGGCCCATGCCGATATCGCGGTCACCGACGGAGATGCCGTCGGGATCCTCTCCCGCTGTGAGGTGACCGGGGGAACTCGAGAACGGATGCTGCGCAAACTTCGCGCAGACGAGGATTCGGCAGCGATCCTGTCCGCGGAATTCTTGGTCGCGCTGTCGTTCGCGTTTGAATCGGTGTCGCTGATCGGAGTCGCCAATACTCGGGCGCGCGACGTCGTGAAGGCTGCGCTCGAGGCATCCGCATTCGCGCCGAAGGTGTCGGTCTACCCGCCGTGGTTCCAGCCCGCAGAGGTGACAGAGCCGTAGCGTCGCACGGGTATCGGGGCCGTAGCGCTGCACTGCCGCCTGGCACCAGCCGCCGACCGTCCTCCACTGTCCAAGGCGGGTGGCAGTTCTACACAGATCCGGGATCTCGGCTCTTGGCCCCCGGCCCGCCAGCCACCATCGTCGGCATGACAACGATCACTTTTGAAGAGGCGACCCGCGAGCCGCTCTTGACCGACGACGACATCGAAACGCGAGTTGCAGACCTGATCGGCCGCGCATGCGAACGGCAACTGTGGCTGCTGTTCCTTGACCGGCACGGAGTGCAATTGCGCGAGGTGCTCCCGATCGCGGGCTACCCGATTTCTCCCGGGACCTCTTCGGAGCCGCCTTCTGGCCGAAGTTATGCCGCGCAGCTGGCCGCGTTCATCGCGAGGATGATGACCGAGATGGAAGCCGAACAGGTGGTCCTCGTCTGGGAGCGCGGGCTGAGCCGGACCCCCACTCCGGCAGACCAGATCTGGGCGAAAACGCTCGGCGCCGCCTGCTCTGGCGAGGGCGTCACCGTGCGTGCCCAGCTCATCTCGCATCGGAAGGGGGTGCGATTGTTTTCGCCGGACGAATACGAGTGAGAGACCCGCACCGTGCGAGCGGATCCCGGCGCCTCCGCGGGAGAGCCAGCCCACCTGGCACCGCGTCGCCCTGTCCTACACAGGCCTACCGCTCGATGACCTATCCACAGCTTTAATCCCAGATCAACACATATTTCGGAATGTCGGTGGTGGCTGCTTTACTCAAGATATGGAGCGAAAAGTGGACTACCTGGGCCAGGCGCAGCACGCCCTGGCCCAGGCGGTGCCCGCGAGCCGTCCGCTGACAGATCTGACCGAGGCGTCGCTGCTCGAGGTCGTCACCCAGGCCGAGGACCTGTCCCGTCACCTGGACGTGGTCAAGGCCCGGCTGGCGGCCGAGGTCGCCCGGCGCTGCGACCGGGGACTGGGCAATTCCGGCCTAGCGGCCCGACAGGGCTACCAAAATCCGGAGGCATTGCTGCGCGGGCTGACCCGGATCAGTTTTGCGGATGCCGCCCGTCGCATCCGAGTCGGAGTCGCGGTGACCGCGCATGAGATCGGGTCGAATCCGGCGATCGACACTAATCAGGCCGGCAGCACGGGCGACGAGACGGCCGGCGATGCGGCGAACGCTGCGTTATTGGGTCCGATCGCCGCCGGGGTACTCGATGGTGACCTGGGGGTGGAAGCCGCCGACCAGGCAATCCGCACGCTGTCCCCGATCGTCGGGAATGTCGACCCGAGAACCCTCCACCAGGCGACTGTCACGCTGGTGCGGGAGGGCTCCGCGCTGAACGTCGATGACGTTGGCGCGATGGCACGCGGGCTGCGCGACACGCTGAATCGGGCCGGGGTTGCCGACCGTGAAGCTCATCTTCGAGCGCAGCGGTCGTTGCGCAGAGGGCGGGTCGTGGATGGCGTGCGCCGGGTGAGCTTGGTTTTGGACCCCGAATCCGACGCGATCCTGATTGGTGCGATCGACGCAGCCATGAGCCCTCGGCTCGGCGGACCCCGGTTCATAGCCCAGTCCGATCAGGCCCGTGCGAAGCGTCTGCTCGAAGATGATCGCAGTAATGAGCAGATCGCGTTGGACACACTGGTCGAGCTGGTACGGGTCGGAGTGGATCATGACGACGGAACCATCCTGGGTTCGGTGAAACCGGCCCTGCGGGTGACGATAAACCTGACCGATCTCCTGGGCGCTGTCGACGAGCGCTGCATCGAGCACCCAGACGGCGACACCGGAGTCGCCTGGCTCGAAGGCTCCGGCGAGCCGCTGTGCGCGGCTACCGCACGTCGGCTATTGTGCGACACGGGGGTGCTTCCTGTGGTCCTCGGCGGAGCAAGCGAACCATTGAATCTGGGCCGCGCCCGTCGACTTTTCTCCGGCCCGCAACGCGTCGCGATGGCCATCCGTGACGGCGGATGCCGGTGGCCCGGCTGTGACCGGCCGCCATCGTGGACCGAGGCACACCACATCCACCCGTTCAGCGCCGGCGGGAAAACCGATCTCGCACACGGGGTACTCCTGTGCCGCCGCCACCACATGATCCTGCACAACAACGGCTGGTGGATCGAACACGGCCTGTCGCCAGGCGAATTCCAACTCATCCCGCCCGCAAGCATCGAGCCGAAGCAGACGCCGCGGTTGATGCCGTCCAAACACCCACCCTGGCTTGAGTGTGGGCAGCGCGTCAGAGTGGCGGCCGGGGTAGGAAGATCGGAGTAAAGATGTCGGCGTAGCGATGTTGGCGTGGTGAGATCGGGGTGGTGAGGTCGCGGTAGGGAGGTCGCGGTAGGGAGGTCGCGATAGGGGGACTCCAAGTACAGAGGGCGATCGTGGTTGGATTGGCACATGGCTGACACGCGTTCCGACACCGCCGATCGCGACTATATCGATGACTTCGCTCGGTTCCTTTCGGCCGCACCCTCGTCCTACCACGCGGTCGCCGAAGTCGCCCGGCGCCTGAACGCCGCCGGATTCTCCCGCCTCGACGAAACACAGGAATGGACGACCGACGACGACGGATCCGGCCCGCGGCACAGCTACGTGATCCGGGACGGCGCGCTGATCGCCTGGACTCAACCGGAAGATGCCAGCCCGATAACCCCGTTTCGGATCCTCGGCGCGCACACCGATTCACCAGGGTTCAAGCTGAAGCCGAAGCCGACGATCGGTTCGGCCGGCTGGCTGCAGGCCGGCGTCGAGATCTACGGCGGCCCGCTCCTGAACTCGTGGCTGGACCGGGAACTCGAACTCGCCGGGCGCGTGGTGACCAGCGACGGTGCCGAACACCTGGTGCGCACCGGACCCTTCTTGCGAATCCCGCAGCTGGCCATCCACCTCGACCGGGAGGTGAACAACGGGCTCACGCTCGACCGGCAGCGGCACACGAGCCCGGTGTTCGGAGTCGGCGACCCGGCACACGCCGACCTGATCGCTCACCTGGCCGAGCTCGCCGCGGTACCGGCGACGGACGTCGCAGGGTTCGACATCCTGACCGCCGACACGAATCCGCCCGCCAGGTTCGGACTCGACAACCAGCTCTTCGCGGCGGGGCGGCTGGACAACCTGTCCTCGGTTTACGCCGGACTCGTCGCGCTGATCGGCAGCATCCGCGAGCCAACGGCCGACATCGACAACGTCAACGTTCTCGCGGCGTTCGACCACGAGGAGCTCGGATCGCAATCGCGGTCGGGGGCGAGCGGCCCGTTGCTGGATGACATCCTCACCCGGATCGGAGTCGGCATCGGCGCGACCCCGGCGCAACGACTGCAGGCGTTCGCCGGCTCCTGGTGCCTGTCGTCCGATGCCGGTCACGCGGTACATCCGAATTACCCGGAGCGACACGATGCCGCTAATCGGCCCATCGCGGGCGGCGGGCCGCTGCTGAAGATCAACGCCAACCAGCGCTATGCGACGGATGCCGTCGGCGCGGCCCTCTGGTCAGGCATCTGTGCACGCGCGGGCGTCGAGTACCAGGAGTTCGTGTCGAACAACGCGGTGCCCTGCGGTTCGACGATCGGCCCGTTGACCGCGACCCGAATCGGGATTCGCACGATCGACGTCGGAATCCCGCTGTTGTCGATGCACTCCGCCCGCGAGCTGTGCCACGTCAACGATCCGGTGGCCCTGTCCGCCGCGATTGGTGAATTTTTCATGGGCTCTGACTATTTTCGCGGGCTCTGACGAGACGAGTCGGGAGCGCGAATGAACAACAGGCCAACGCCGGAACCGACACGCGAGACCTACCCTGGTGCAGCGGAACCACCTCGACGGGCCGCGAACCAGCCGCCACCGCGCACCGGCATCAACGAATTCGCCGCCAATCCGCCCCTGACCGAAGCCGTGAAACGCTACGACGGGGGCTGGGCGCTACCGCAACTGCATGAGATCGGCCACCTTGTCGGCACCGCCGAATTCCAGCACGACGCCGAACTGGCGAACATCAACGAGCCCGTCCTGCACGCCTTCGACAGATACGGGAACCGGATCGACGAAGTCGAATACCATCCCGCATACACGCGCATCATAGAGGCTGCCGTGCGGCACGGCGCTCACACCGCGGCCTGGGCGGATCCCAGACCCGGCGCGAATGTCGCCCGGGCCGCCACCTTCATGCTCTTCGCCCAGGCTGAACCGGGCCACGCCTGCCCCATCTCGATGACCCACTCGGTCGTCCCGGCGTTGGCCGCCTCGCCCGTTCTGGCCAAACAATGGATGCCGCGATTGCTCAGTCGCAGCTACGACGGAACGCTCACGGCCGGCAAGAGCTCCGCACTGTTCGGAATGGCGATGACCGAGCGGCAGGGCGGCTCCGATCTCCGATCGAACACGACTGTCGCCGTTCCGACCGGCGGCGAGGACTGCCGCTACGAACTCACCGGCCAGAAGTGGTTCTGCAGCGCGCCGATGTCCGATGCCTTCCTGGTGCTGGCCCAAGCTCCGACCGGGCTGAGCTGCTTCCTGGTACCCCGCGTTCTTGACGACGGCACTCGCAACGTGTTCCGCATCCAACGGTTGAAGGACAAGCTCGGCAACCGTTCCAACGCATCCTGTGAGGTGGACTTCGATCGCACGGTCGGGTTCCGCCTCGGTGACGAAGGGCGCGGCATCCGTACGATCATCGAAATGGTCGCTCGCACCCGGTTGGACTGCGTCTACGGCACCGCGGCGGGGATGCGCGGCGCCACTGCCGAAGCGCTCTGGCACGTGCGGCACCGGGCGGCGTTCGGAGCGCTGCTGGTCGACCAGCCGGCGATGACCGCGGTGGTTGCGGATCTCGCGCTGGAGTCCGCGGCGGCGACCGTCACCGCGATGCGGCTGGCCACGGCCCACGACGACGATGCGACCGATCAGGAGCGGGCCTTTCGCCGACTGGCGACCGCGGTGTCGAAATATTGGATCTGCAAACGCGGTCCCGGCCACGCGTATGAAGCCCTGGAGTGCCTCGGCGGCAACGGCTACATCGAAACCTTCCCGCTCGCCCGACGCTATCGCGAACAGCCGGTGTTGGCGATATGGGAGGGATCCGGCAACGTGATCGCACTCGACGTACTCCGGGCGATCTCCCGCGAACCGGGCAGCGTCGAGGCGTTCGACGCGGAACTCTCTCTGGCATCCGGCGCGCATCCAGTGTTCGACGCGCATCTTTCCGACACCCGAAAGTTGCTCCGCGAGGTCGCCAATGCGGATGCCCCGGCCGCGGCCGCACAGATCCGCCGCCTCGTCGAAAACCTGGCGCTGGACCTGCAGGCGTCACTGCTGCTGTGCACCGCGCCTACGGCCGTCGCGGAGGCCTTCATCTGGAGCCGGTTGGGTCCCGATCGGACGCAGCTGTACGGGGCGCTGCCCACGGGCGCCGATCTGACGGCGATCCTCGCTTGGGCGTGACGGGAATTCTGCAGGAGCGCGGCAGCCGCCGCGCCTGGCGGCACTGCTCTACCCGCGGAACTGCTCTACCCGCGGAACTGCTCTGCCCGCGGAACTGCTCTGCCCGCGGCACTGCTCTGCCCGGCGGACCTGCTCTGCCCAGCGCAACTCCCGTGGCTGGCGCGACTGCTCTGCCTGGCGCAACTGCACCGCCCGGCGCAACTGCTATGCCTGGCGCAACTGCGCGGCCCGGCGCAACTGCGCGGCCGTGCCCAACTGCTGTACTCCGCGCGGCCGCTGCGCCACGCGCGCCACAACCTGGTCAGCGATGTATGCCGCATCGCGGCCGACGCCGCCGACCAGCCCCGACGTGAGCGCGTACTGGAACGGCATCCCGACGAAGTAGAGCCCTGGCCAGTCCTCGACAACGCCGCGGCGCGTGACCGGCAGGCCGCCGTCGCCGGTACGCAGTGCGGGCAGCCAATCCAGATCGGGCCGGTAGCCGGTCGCCCAGATAATCGTCGTGGGGGAGAGCGGGTTCACGCCGACTGTGCCACCGCCGCTCGCCGCCGCCACTGGATCCACCATGGGCCACCCGTCGTGGACACCCGATACGCGACCCACGCGCACTACCCCGGCGGCCTCCACCTGCTTCATCGAGACCCGGAGCAGCGGCGCGCCGCGCTGGTGGAATTTCGTAGCTACCTTGCGACCGAGCGGCGTCCGCAGCGTGAGCACATAGGTTAGAAATGCCCAGTACGCGCCGCCGGCCAGCCGGAACACCGTGTCCGGGATGTGGGCAGTCGGCCGGCCGGCGAGGAAAGTACGGTGCCCGGCCGCGAGTTCAAGCGCGATTTCGGCGCCCGAGGTGCCCGCGCCGACCACGAGTACATCCCCGGGCGGGATCGATTCCGGGTTCCGGTACTGCGACGAATGAAGCTGTGTGATCGATGGATTCAACGCGTGCGCGAATCCCGGAACACTGGGCAGTGCGTTCGGTCCCGTGGCGACCACGACGGTGCGTGCAGTCACGGTACCTCCGGTGGTAGTCACCCGGTACCCGCCGGCGTCACCAGACAGCCCGTGAGCGCAGAGCGCGTCACCCGAGAGCGGCCCACGCGAGAGCCCGTCACCCGGGAGCCCGTCACCCGGGAGCCCATCACCCGGGAGCCCGTCACCCGAGAGCGCGTCACCGGATCGCACCTGGCGGGACAGTCCGGTTGCGCGGACGCCGGGCCGGATCGGAAGTGCGAAATGCTCGGCATAGCCGCTTAGATAACCGGCGAATTCGTCCTTGTCCTGATACGAGTTTGCCCGGGCGTCACTCTTCAACCCCGGCAGGCCACTGTACCGGGCCGGGGTGAACAACCGCAGCGAATCCCACCGGTTGCGCCACGACTCACCGACCGCCTGATTTGCCTCGAGCATGACGAATTCCACACCACGCTGCGCAAGGTGGAAGCCGGTAGCGAGTCCGGCCTGGCCTGCGCCGACCACCACCGTGTCCACCGCGAGATCGCCCAGGATATTGCCCACCGGCCCAGCTGTCTCATCCATTGCCTTCTCCACTCGAGCGTCGATTGAGGCACCGACTGATCGATTGAGGCACCGACTGTTGGTGCCGTTCACGAGCTGCCGCACGCAGGCCTAGAATACCATTCCAAGTTGTGGAGCGCTATGCTAATCTTGTGAAGACGACGGGGATTCAATCAGATCCGGGCACGCGGTCCGGCCCACGTTCCGGGCCGCGGTCCGGCCCGCGGCCATTACGCCAAGCTCAGGCCGACGCGACTCGCTCCCTGATCGTCGCGGCCGCCGGACAACTTTTCACCGAGCGGGGCTATGTCGGCACCTCGATCGCGGCGATCGCGCGAGAAGCCGGGGTGGCCGTGCAGACCATCTACAACACGGTCGGAAACAAGGCAGCGGTGCTCTCCGCCATTCTCGACGCCGCGGCATCCGGACCGAATGCACCGATCCCGGTGCCGGAGTTCATGAAGGAGCGCACCGACCACGCGAGCGATTTCGAGGCCGTCGCGGATGTCCTGGCGGAGTGGTTCGTCGAAGTGCATGACCGCACCGCGCCGGTATTCTCAATGATTCGCCAGGCGGCCGCGGTGGATGGCGATGCCGCGGAACTCGAGCGCGCCCGGGCCGCCCAGCGCTTACGTCATTACGAGCTGGCCGCCGCCGCGATCCGCGCCCGCGGAGGCCTCAGCTCCGGGATGACGGACCCCGAAGCTGCCGCTGTCATTCTGGCGATCGGGCATCCCGAGGTGTACCGCACCCTGGTGCACGGTCGCGGCTGGACCACCGCTGCCTACCGTAAATGGGTCCGGATCGGGCTGACCAGCGCACTTGCCTAGCGGCCGGCGCGTCGGCGTCGCGATCAGCGCAGGCCCACCAGTTCATGCGCGGCGGCGACGATGTCTTTGGTGCCGATGCCGGCGGCATCCATCAACTCCTGCCCGGTCCCGGAACCTGGCATGCCCTCAACCGCGAGCATGGCCACGGTCGGAGGCGAGGTTCTCGATGACAGCGCCTCAAGAACTGCGGAGCCGATACCGCCCTGTGCCCGGTGGTCTTCCACCACCACCAGGCGCCCGTGAGTCGCGTCGGCCGCCTCGATCAGCGTTTCTACATCGATCGGTTTGACGGAGTACAGATCAATGACGCGCGCGGTGATGCCGTCGCGTTCGAGCTGCTCGGCGGCGGCCAGGCAGGAGTGCAGGGTGACGCCGGCGCCGAGGAGGGTGACGTCATCGTGGTCGCTTCGGCGCGGTGTCTTGCTGCCGCCGATCGGGAACTTCTCGTCCGGTCCGTACAGCACCGGGTAGGCGCCGCGGGTGGTTCGCAAGTACACGATGCCACGCTGGTTCACCATCTGGTCGACCAGCTGCGCGCAGCTGTTCGCGTCGGCCGGGTAGAGCACCGTCGATCCGAAAATGGCGCGCATCGCCGCGATATCCTCCAGCGCCATCTGCGACGGCCCGTCTTCGCCGATCTCCACTCCGGCGTGCGAGCCGCAGAGCCGGATGTCGGCCTCGGAGATCGCGGCCATCCTGATGAAATCGTAGGCGCGGGAAACGAACGCGGCAAAGGTCGACGCGAACGGCCGGTAGCCACGCACCGACATCGCCACCGCCGTTGCAATCAACTGCTGTTCGGCGATGTACATCTCGAAGAACCGTTCTGGATACTCCTTGGCGAATTCGTTGGCGTAGGTCGAGTTGCTGACCTCGCCGTCCATCGCGACGACGTCGGGGTGGATGCCGACCGCCTTCAGCGCAGCGCCGTAGGCTTTCCGGGTCGCGACCTTGTCGCCGAGCTGGTACCGGGGCAAGGAAACCGTGATTGCGGCATCCGATCCCGCGGCAGCTCCCGATCCCGCGGCAGCTCCCGATCCCACAGCAGCATCCGATCCCGCGGCAGCATCCGATCCCGCAGTGGCTCCCGATCCCGCGGCAGCATCCGATCCCGCAGTGGCTCCCGATCCCACAGTGGCTCCCGATCCCACAGTGGCTCCCGATCCCACAGTGGCTCCCGATCCCACAGCGGCTCCCGATGCGGCACCAGGCCTACCAGCTTCCGCCGGTTCCTCCTGCATCAAGCCCAGCGCCTCCGGCAGTGCTCCGCGCACGACGGCGTTCCGTACCCCGCCGAGTGCGGAGATTGCGGCGTCTGCCATGTCCTGCGGAAGCGCCTTGCCGTGCCAGCCGTTCTGGTCCTCGATCTCCGGTACACCCTTGCCTTTGATCGTCTTGGCCAGGATCACCGTGGGCCGGCCATTGGTGCGGGCGGCCTCGAACGCCTCATCGATAGCGGTCAGATCGTGTCCGTCGACCTCGATCGCGGCACATCCGAAGGCTTCGACGCGGCGCCGGTAGCTGTTCAGATCCCACTGAAGTTCGGTCGGGCCGCGCTGGCCGAGCCGGTTGACGTCGATGATCACGGTCAGGTTCGACAGGGTGTTGCTGCCGGCTTTGTCGAACGCCTCCCATACCGAACCCTCGGCGGTCTCACTGTCGCCGCAGAGCACCCAGACGTGATACGGCGCCGAGTCCAGACGCTTTCCAGCCCAGGCGATTCCGACCCCGATCGGCAGCCCCTGGCCGAGGGACCCGGTCGCAACGTCCACCCAGGGCAACACGGGAGTGGGATGGCCCTGCAGCCGCGCGCCGAACCGACGGTAGGTGGTGACGAGCTCCTCGTCGGAGACCACTCCGGCGGCCTTGAATACCGAGTAGAGCAGCGGCGACGCGTGGCCCTTGGAGAAGATGAGATGGTCATTGTCCGGGCGTTGCGGGTTGCTCCAGTCATAGCGCAGGTGCCGGGAAAGCAGCACCGCGAGAAGGTCTGCCGCGGAAAGGCTCGAGGTGACGTGCCCGGACGACGGGCCGGAAGTGGCGCGGATGGAGTCCACCCGCAACTGGGCGGCAAGCTCGCGCACCGCGTCAATATCCATGTCGTCGATATCATCCATGTCGTCGATCTCATCCATGTCGTCGATATCGCCGAGCGCGTCGGATGCGGACCTGCCCGGCTGAGACTGAGTTGGGTTGGTCATCGTGTTCCTTCCCTGGCCGATAACGCCCATGCAACCCCCACACGCAAGCAGAATCAAGGGGGGCGGGAACATTCGCCAGCCGGCCGATCGAGCCGGAAGAACCTGAGGTGGTGGGCGATACCGGACTTGAACCGATGACCTCTTCCGTGTGAAGGAAGCGCGCTACCAACTGCGCCAATCGCCCTCGAACGCGACCGGAATTCCTGCGGTCGCGAGACTCGATCCTAGTCGAGGTTAGCGGGGTCCCGCACATCCGGCACACGCTCGGTCCCACGCTCCGGTCCGCACCGGCCAGCGGATGCCGCGGGTTCGCCGGACACGCGACATCCGGTTTGAGTATGGGGCGCTCAATCGACTAGAGTCTCAACGCACGCAGAAATGCGTCAGTGCGGATGTGGCGCAGTGGTAGCGCATCACCTTGCCAAGGTGAGGGTCGCGAGTTCGAATCTCGTCATCCGCTCGAGTAGGGTCCGGTCGACAGGCTGGACTCGTCTCAATCTGGTGAAGGACCCCGAACGGTGGATTGGCCGAGAGGCGAGGCAGCGGCCTGCAAAGCCGTATACACGGGTTCGAATCCCGTATCCACCTCCACCCTGCCGGAAGGCAAGGGAAGGGCGATTGGCGCAGCGGTAGCGCGCTTCCCTGACACGGAAGAGGTCACTGGTTCGATCCCAGTATCGCCCACAACAACTCCCTGATCGCCCGCCGGTATCGTCGGCACCTGCCGCTCCCATATCGCGAAGCGCGACCCGTGCCCTCGAGCCCCCGGCCCCGCGCTGTGGTCCCGGCCTCGTGGCCAGAGTCACGTGTCGTCTCGGCTGGGCAGTAAAGTTGTATGGTCCGAACGAACAGGGAGTATTACCAGGTGGCTGACGGCTTCGAGCTATTCACAGACCGGAATGTTGTCGCGATGCGCGTCAATGGTGAGCTCAAGGATCTGGCCGCACGGGTTACGACGACCGACACCGTCGAACCGGTTCTGCTCGACTCGCCGGACGGCCTGCGGATCCTGCGGCACTCCACCGCGCACGTGTTGGCTCAGGCGGTGCAGTCGATCAATCCCGAAGCACACCTGGGCATCGGGCCGCCCATCACAGACGGCTTCTACTACGATTTCGACGTCGCCGAGCCGTTCACCCCGGAGGATCTGAAGGCCCTGGATAAAGCGATGGCCAAGATCGTGCGGCAGGGGCAGCGCTTCGTGCGCCGGACGGTATCCGATAGCCAGGCCCGGGCAGAGCTGGCAGACCAGCCATACAAGCTGGAACTGATCGGGCTGAAGGGGGTGTCGGCGGGCCCTGCGACCGAGGCCTCGAGCGTCTCGGCCACCGAAGCGACCGACAGCAACGAGAACGTCGAGGTCGGCGGCACCGAACTGACCATGTACGACAACGTCGACCCCAAAACCGGCGAAACCCTCTGGAAGGACCTCTGCCGCGGGCCACACCTGCCCAACACCAGGATGATCGGCAACGGCTTCGCGCTGACCCGAGTCGCCGCGGCCTACTGGCGCGGTTCGGAGAAGAACCCACAGCTGCAGCGCATTTACGGCACCGCGTGGCCCACCAAGGAGGAGCTCCGCGGCTATCAAGCACGCCAGGAAGAGGCGGCCAAGCGAGACCACCGCAAACTGGGCGCAGAGATGGACCTGTTCAGTTTCCCGGAGGAGATCGGCTCCGGCCTGCCCGTGTTCCATCCCAAGGGTGGCATCATCCGGCAGGAGATGGAGAACTACTCCAGGCAGCGGCACACCGCGGCCGGATACGACTTCGTCTATTCGCCGCACATCACCAAGTCGAACCTGTTCGAGACATCCGGGCACCTGGACTGGTACGCGGACGGGATGTTCCCGCCGATGCATCTCGACGAGGTCACCGATGCCGACGGCCACGTCACCCGTCAGGGCGCTGACTACTACCTCAAGCCGATGAACTGCCCGTTCCACATTCTGATCTACCGCTCCAGCGGGCGCAGCTACCGCGACCTTCCGCTGCGGATGTTCGAGTTCGGCTCGGTCTACCGGTACGAGAAATCCGGTGTCGTGCACGGGCTGACCCGGGTGCGTGGGATGACCCAGGACGATGCGCACATTTTCACCACCAAAGAGAACATGCGGGCCGAGCTCACCAGCCTGCTCAACTTCGTGCTGCAGTTGCTCAAGGATTACGGGCTCACCGACTTTTACCTGGAACTCTCCACTCGCAACGAAGACAAGTACGTCGGCACGGACGCCGCGTGGCAGGAAGCGACCGAAACCCTGGCCGAAGTCGCCGCGGCATCCGGCCTCGACCTGGTCGACGACCCGGGTGGGGCGGCGTTCTACGGCCCGAAGATCTCCGTGCAGGCCAGGGACGCGATCGGCCGCACCTGGCAGTTGTCCACCATCCAGCTCGACTTCAACCTTCCGGAGCGTTTCGGCCTGGAATACACGGCGGCGGACGGCAGCCGGCAGCGCACCGTGATGATCCACCGCGCGTTGTTCGGCTCGGTCGAGCGGTTCTTCGCCGTGCTGCTGGAGCACTACGCCGGCGCCTTCCCGGTCTGGCTGGCCCCGGTGCAGGTGGTCGGCATCCCGATCGCCGACGAATATGTCAGCTACCTGGACGACGTGGTGGCGCAGCTGAAGGCGGCCGGGGTCCGGGCCGATGTGGACCGCTCCGACGACCGGATGCAGAAGAAGATCCGCACCCACACCAAGGCCAAGGTCCCGTTCCAGTTGATTGTGGGCGAAGAGGATCGAGCCGCCGGTACGGTGAGCTTCCGATTCCGTGACGGCAGCCAGGAGAACGGGGTGCCGGTGCAGGAAGCAATCCAGCGGATCACCGCAGTGATCGCCTCCCGTGCCCAGGTGACCACCCGCGAGCAGTTCTCGCCAGCGCCCGTGACGAACGATGCGCCGATCACGCCGGGTGCGCCGGCCCCGACTGACGCGGCCACTCTTACCGCGGCGCGCAACTCGTGACCGAGTCCGCACCGTACGACTTCGGCCAGGCCGATCTGGCCGGGGTCGAGATGCAGAATTCCACCACGATGGCCGCGGTGCCCGACGCGTTTCAGCGGCTGTGGACGCCGCACCGCATGGTATACATCCAGAACGGACAGGACTCGGGCACGGACGCCTGCCCATTCTGCGTCGCCCCGTCACTCAGTGATGAGGAAGCGCTGATCGTGGCCCGCGGAACCCACGTGTTCGTGCTGCTGAACCTGTTCCCGTACAACAGCGGCCACCTGCTCGTATGCCCGTACCGGCATGTAGCCATGTACGACGAGGCGACAGCCGAAGAATCCCAGGAAATCGCCACTCTGACCCAGACCGCGATGCGCGTCATCCGGTCGGTGTCGCACAACGACGGCTTCAACATCGGCATGAACCAGGGCCGTGTCGCCGGAGCCGGAATCGCCGAACACCTGCATCAGCACATCGTGCCGCGCTGGGCACAGGACGCGAATTTCTTCCCGATCATTGCCAAAACCAAGGCGTTGCCGCAGCTTTTAGGCGATGTCAGAGCAAACCTGGCGGCGGCCTGGCCGACCAGCGACCACGAGTAGTATTGAGCCATGAGCCAGAGCACGTCCACCGATACCATCGACGCGAAGTCGACCACCCCATCCGACACCACGCAGGTCGGTTCCAGCCGAGTCAAGCGCGGGCTGGCCGAGATGTTGAAGGGCGGCGTCATCATGGACGTCGTGACCGCTGACCAGGCGCGCATCGCCGAGGACGCCGGCGCGGTGGCGGTGATGGCGCTGGAGCGCGTCCCGGCCGACATTCGCTCCCAAGGCGGCGTGGCGAGGATGAGCGACCCGGACCTTATTGACGGGATCATTTCCGCGGTGTCGATCCCGGTGATGGCCAAGGCCCGGATCGGCCACTTCGTGGAGGCCCAAATTCTCGAAGCACTGGATGTCGATTACATCGACGAGTCAGAGGTACTCAGCCCCGCCGACTATTCGAACCACATCGACAAGTGGAAGTTCACCGTCCCCTTCGTCTGCGGCGCCACCAACCTCGGTGAGGCGCTACGCCGGATCAATGAGGGTGCCGCGATGATCCGCTCCAAGGGCGAGGCCGGAACCGGCGACGTCTCCGAGGCCACCAAGCACATTCGCAAGATCAAGTCCCAGATCGCGGGCCTGAAGGCGATGAACACCGACGAGTTGTATGTCGCGGCAAAGGAACTGCAGGCACCGTACGATCTCGTCGCCGAGGTCGCCCGGACCGGCACGCTGCCTGTTGTGCTGTTCACCGCCGGTGGCATCGCCACCCCAGCCGATGCGGCGATGATGGTACAGCTCGGTGCGGACGGCGTCTTCGTCGGCTCCGGAATCTTCAAGTCAGGCGATCCCGCCAAGCGCGCGGCCGCGATCGTGAAAGCGACCACCTTCTTCGATGACCCCAAGATGATCGCCGAGGTCTCCCGCGGGCTTGGCGAGGCGATGGTCGGGATCAACGTGGCCGACCTTGCCGCGCCGCACCGCCTAGCCGAACGTGGCTGGTAGCATCCGGCCGGTCGGAGTCCTCGCCCTGCAGGGCGACTATCGCGAACACCTGAGCGTGCTGCGCGGGCTCGGCGCGGATGCTGTGGCCGTACGCCGACCGGCAGAACTCGCCGAGGTCGCCGGACTGGTGATCCCCGGCGGCGAATCCAGCGTGATGGACAAGCTTTCCCGGAGCTTCGGCCTAGCCGAGCCGCTGAAGCAGGCCATCGCGGCCGGGCTCCCGGTGTACGGGACCTGCGCCGGTCTGATTATGTTGGCCGACAGCATCCTGGATGCCATCGAAGGCCAGCAGAGCATCGGCGGGCTTGATATCGCGGTACGCCGCAACGCGTTCGGCTCGCAGATCGCCTCCTTCGAGACGGACCTGGAGATCGCGGAAATTGGCGAGCCACCGTTGCATGCGGTCTTCATCCGGGCTCCGGTGGTCGAGACCCTCGGTGCGCGAGCCAAGGCGCTGGCGACGCTCGACGACGGGAGGGTCGTTGCCGTCGAGCAGGGCAACGTGATCGGCACATCGTTCCATCCGGAGATGACCGACGACCACCGGATGCACGGCTACTTCCTGGAGCGAGTCCGCGCTGTCGGGTTCGGCGGTGTTGGCTGCGATAGCACCCGACCCGGCCAAGAGCAGTCCGGGAGGACCCGCTCGGGTTCTTAGCCATTCTGCCCCGCTGATCTAGAATGGCTGGGCACACAATGCCTAGCCGGGGGATCCGGCGTCGGGCGGTAACCACACGGGAGAGACATGTCCGGGCATTCCAAATGGGCAACGACCAAGCACAAGAAGGCGGTCATCGACGGTCGCCGGGCGAAGTCGTTCGCAAAGCTGATCAAGAACATCGAGGTCGCAGCCAAAATCGGCGGAGCTGACCTCTCGGGCAACCCGACGCTCGTCGACGCCATTCAAAAGGCGAAGAAGACCTCGGTGCCTAACGACAACATCGACCGCGCCGTAAAGCGCGGCGCCGGCCTCACCGGTGAGGTGGTGGACTACCAGACGATCGTGTACGAAGGCTACGGACCGCACGGCGTGGCGATGCTGATCGAGTGTCTGACCGACAACCGCAACCGAGCCGCCGCGGACGTGCGCACCGTGATGACCCGCAACGGTGGAACCATGGGCGACCCGGGCAGCGTAGCGTACAACTTCCACCGCAAGGGCATCGTGGTGGTGCCGCAGGGCGGGGGAGTGACCGAAGACGACATCCTCCTGGCCGTGCTCGATGCCGGAGCGGAAGAAGTCACCGACCGCGGCGACAGCTTCGAAGTGATCACCGACCCGTCGGCGCTGGTGGCCACCCGCACCGCGCTGCAAGATGCCGGTATCGACTACGACTCCGCGGATATCGAATTCGTGCCCAGCCTGCAGGTCGAGGCGGACGCCGAAACCGCGCGCAAGGTGTTCCGGCTGATTGACGCGCTCGAAGACAACGACGACGTGCAGAATGTGTACACCAACATCGATCTCTCCGCCGAGGTCCAGGCCGAGCTTCAAGCCGAAGAAGACTAGGGCGCCACGGTGCGGGTCCTCGGCATCGATCCCGGGCTGACCAGATGCGGGGTCGGAATCGTCGACGTCGCCGCCAACCGCACCGCGAAACTCGTCGAGGTCACCGTGATCAGGACATCGCCGCAGCTGCCGCTCGGGCGGCGGCTGCAGATCCTGGGCGAGGGCATCGAGGAGCTGCTGGTCAGGCACGAACCGGCCGCCGTGGCGCTGGAGCGGGTCTTCGCCCAGCACAATGTGCGCACCGTGATGGGGATCGCCCAGATCAGCGGGGTTGCCATTTACCTCGCCGCCAAGCGGGGGCTCACCGTCGGCTTGCACACGCCGAGCGAGGTAAAGGCGTCCATCACCGGGTACGGGTCGGCGAACAAGAAGCAGGTCGGCACCATGGTGGCCAGAATTCTGGGCTTGGCCACGCCGCCGACACCGGCGGATGCGGCGGACGCGCTGGCGATCGCCATCTGCCATGCCTGGCGAGGCGGCGTGGCTGCGGCCGGTGCCGGCGCACCCAGCGCCGGCGCACCCAGTGGCGGCGGACCCAATGGCGGCGCACCCGATGCCGGCACACTCGGCGCGAATTCGGGTGTCGGCGCCGGCTCCGGGCGGCTCACCCCGGCGCAGGAAGCGTGGCACGCCGCGGAACGCTCCGCGGCAGGGTCACCGGCTGCCCGTAGGCTGTCGAAGTGATCTCCTCTCTGCGTGGCACCGTGCTCGCCGTCAGTGGCGCCACGGCGGTGATCGAGGTCGGCGGCGTCGGCTTGTCCGTCCTGCTAACCAGCGAGCACGCACTGTCGTTGCGGGTGGGGGATTCCGCGTTCGTGCTGACCCGGCTGGTGGTGCGCGAGGACTCGCTCTCCCTGTTCGGCTTCGCAACCCAGGAACAGCTCGAAGTCTTCGACCTCTTGGTCGCCGTCACCGGAGTCGGCCCGAAATCGGCGATGGGGGTGCTCGCGGTGCTCAGCCCGGAACAGATCGGCGCCGCGGTGCAGGCCGACGATGACGCCGTGTTCCGTAAGGTCTCCGGCATCGGCCCGAAGACCGCGAAACTCATCGTGGTGTCCTTGACCGGTAAGGTCACCACGCTGGCCAGACCCCGGGCCACGGCGTCGCGGCCGCCGACCACGCTGAGCGAGAGTGTCTTGGTCGCCTTGGTCGGCCTCGGCTGGCCAGAGCGGGTCGCCGCCGAAGCCGTCGACGGTGTTCTCTCCGAGGCGGCGGACGCTGATCGCGCCACGGTGCCCGCATTGCTCAGGCTCGCGCTGGCGCGGCTCGGTCCGGCGCGCACCAGCAGTGAGCGCGAGAGCATCGAGCACACGACCCACAGCGCCCGCACACCCGGTGCCACCAAACCCGGCGCTATCAAGCTCAGAGGCGGTCGTCGATCATGACAGACGACCGCGCCGAGCCCGAGCTAGAGTCAGAGGCCGAGCTCGCCTTCGAGGGCGCGCTGCGGCCGAGGTCCCTGGCCGAGTTCGTCGGCCAGCCCAAGGTGCGTGGCCAGTTGCAGCTGCTGCTGACCGCCGCGCGGATGCAGGAGCGCACGGCCGATCACATCCTGCTCGCCGGCCCGCCCGGACTCGGCAAGACCACCCTGGCCATGATTGTGGCCCACGAAAGTGATCGACCATTGCGGATGTCCAGCGGCCCGGCCATCCAGCACGCCGGGGACCTGGCCGCGGTGCTGTCCTCCCTGGTTCCCGGCGAGGTGCTGTTCATCGACGAGATTCATCGGATGGCGCGTTCCGCGGAGGAGATGCTCTATCTGGCGATGGAGGACTTCCGGATCGACATCATGGTCGGAAAGGGAGCCGGCGCAACCTCGATTCCGCTGGATCTGGCGCCATTCACCCTGGTCGGTGCCACTACCCGGTCCGGGTTGCTGCCCAATCCACTGCGGGACCGATTCGGCTTCACCGCACACCTGGAGTTCTATGACGAGCCGGAGCTCGAACAGGTACTGTGGCGCGCCGCGAAACTTCTCGAGTTCGACGTCGACCGCGACGCCCTTGCCGAAATTGCCGGCCGTTGCCGGGGGACACCGCGGATCGCGAATCGGCTGCTGCGCCGGGTTCGGGACTACGCGCTGGTGCATGAGGCCCGAGCGGATGTCACAGCGGTACGCGCCGCGCTGGAGCTCTATGACGTCGATTCGCTCGGCCTGGATCGGTTGGACCGTGCGGTGATGAACATCATCCTGACCCGGTTCGACGGCGGTCCGGTCGGCTTGAACACGCTGGCGGTATCCGTCGGCGAGGAGGCTGAAACCGTTGAATCGGTCGTCGAGCCGTTCCTGGTCCGGATCGGTCTGCTCACCCGCACACCGCGGGGGCGGGTGGCCACCGCCGCTGCTTGGCATCATCTGGGAGTAGCCCACGCGAAGCAGGGTACACAGCAAGGACTCCTGCTAGATGACCTATAATTCAAGCTGGCCCCGTGTAATCAAGCTGGCCCCGTGCCCAGCACGCTGCGCCCGGTACATAAATGCCTGTGACATCCACACACCATGACGCGGTACTCAACCGCCCAAAAGAAGGCTTTGCAGTTTAAATGGATCCCTTAACCATCATCATGCTCGTCGTTCTGGCGCTGCTGATCATCTTCATGTTCCGCAACAGCAAGAAACGACAGAAGGCCGCCGCCGAGCTCAAGGAACAAATTGTGCCTGGCGTCGAGATCATGACAACGCAGGGTGTCTATGGCACGCTCGTGTCAATCGACGAGGAGACCAATCAGATCCTCGTCGAGTCGACCCCCGGGACGGTGCTGCGCTTGCACCGCCAGTCGATCGGCCGCGTCGTCGATCCGGTGCGCCCGGATTTGGACGGTTCGCATGACGACCTGAGCAGCTCAACCGATCAGGCAGGTACCGAACCCGAGTTGAACCAGGACCACGCTGAGCCGCTGGCCGACCCCACCTACGGCGAGCGTCTGGGCGACGCCGACCCGAAGTCGGGCAAAAAGGCAGACGACTAACCATTACACTTTTCGTGGCCACCAGGATGAACCGGTGACCGCGAGCACAGAAAGCTGAGTTCCTGCGTGGCAAAGACGACCCCGGTCAAGAATGCTTGGCGATCGCTGACCTGGCTGGGCGTCATCGTGGTCGGCCTGATCGCGCTATTGACCGCCGGTGTGCTGTTCAGCGGAGCCACCTGGGCACCCAAGCTCGCCCTCGACCTTGAGGGCGGCACCGAGATCATCCTCGCCCCGCAGGTGGAGAGCGGTAAGACGGTCAGCGCCGAGCAGTTGAACCAGGCGGTATCGATCATCCGACAACGCGTGGACGCATCGGGGGTGTCCGAAGCGGAGGTGAGCACGCAGGGCGGCAAGAACGTCGTCGTGTCCATCCCCGGTACTCCGGACAAAGAGACGATGAACCGGATCCGGTCCTCGGCCAAGCTTGAACTGCGCCCGGTACTGTTCACCGGGGCGCCGACCAACACCTTCGTCGGCCAGGACGGAAAGTCCACGCCATACCCGAGCCCGGACCCGAGTCTGAACAGTACGCCGACGGCGGTGCCGACCAACGGCAGTGACACCGCATACATCACCCCGGCCCTGCAAGCCGAGTTCAACGCGTTCAACTGCAAATCCTTGGAGTCCCAGTCCACCAACGTGGCGCCGGCTGACAAGCCGTTGATCACCTGTGACTCAACGACGCAGAACCAGGCGAAATACATCCTCGGGCCGGTCGAGGTCAAAGGACAGGACATCTCCACCGCATCCAACGGGATGGTGCAGTCCCAAACCGGATCCAGCACCGGCCAGTGGGCGGTGAACCTGGTGTTCAACGCCGAAGGCACCAAAGACTTCGCCACGGTGAGCCAGCGCTTGTACGGCCTGAAGACGCCATTGAACCAGTTCGCCTTCGTGCTGGACGGCAAGGTCCTCTCCGCACCGTCGATGAACGGCGTGATCACCGACGGCAAACCGCAGATCACCGGTAACTTCACCGAGGAGAGTTCCAAGGCGCTGGCCGACCAGCTGAAGTTCGGTGCGCTGCCGATCAGCTTCAAGGTGCAGAGCTCCGACACGATCTCGGCGACGCTGGGCTCCTCTCAGCTGCAGAGCGGCTTGGTGGCCGGCATGGTCGGACTACTGCTGGTGGTCATCTACACACTGTTCCAGTACCGGTTGCTCGGGTTCGTGACCATCACCTCGCTGGTGGCCGCCGGGCTGATCACCTATCTCGTGATAGCGGTACTCTCCTGGCGCAACGGCTACCGCTTGTCGTTGGCCGGGGTCACCGGTCTGATCGTGGCGATCGGTTTCACCGCCGACTCCTTCATTGTGTACTTTGAACGATTACGCGACGAGTTACGCGATGGGAGAGGTCTCGAATCTGCCGTCGAGGCAGCATGGAAACGCGCCAAGCGCACCATTTATGCCGCGAAGGCGACCAACCTACTGGCGGCGATCGTGTTGTACGTGCTGGCCAGCGCCAACGTTCGCGGGTTCGCATTCACCCTGGGCGTGACCACGCTGATCGACGTCGGAATCGTCATCCTGTTCACCCATCCCACCCTGCAACTGCTGGCACAGACCAAGTTCTTCAGTACCGGCCATTCCTGGTCCGGCCTGGACCCGCAAGCGCTCGGCGCGGTGTACCGCGGCGCCGGACAGTTCAGAAAGCCGGCCATCGCTTCCCAATCGAAGCTCGCCTCCAGCAGCAAGGAGGCGGCCAAGCGGCAGACCATCGCCGAGCGTAAGGCCGCCGAGCTGGTCGCAGCCGGCCACCGGGATCAGAAGACCGATGGGAAGGATTCCTGATGCCAGGTCGCTTCGGCCGTTTCGGAAATGACCTATACACGGGTGCTCGCTCGATTGACTTCGTCGGAAAGCGACGGATCTGGTACGCAATCGCGCTGGTGATGATCATCGGGTCGATCCTGGTGCCGATCCTTAAGGGCGGGTTCAACTTCGGGATCGAGTTCCGCGGTGGATCCCAGTTCGAGATCACCAAAGTCGACACAGTTGCCCAAAAACCTGCCGAGCGCGCGGTGGCCAGTGTGGTTCCGAACGCGGTTGCGCACGTCACCAGTGTGAACAACGATGCGATCCGGGTTCAGACCGACCAGCTGACCAACGATCAGAGCGCCGCGGTCAGCGAGGCGCTGGCCAAGGCCTATGGGGTTCCGGAAACAGAGGTCGCTTCGTCCTTTATCGGCCCGTCCTGGGGTGCAGACGTGACCGAGCAATCCATCCAAGGGCTGATCATCTTCATCCTGCTCGCGTTTATCGGCATGGCGCTCTATTTCCGCACCTGGAAGATGTCCGCCGCCGCGATGCTCTCCTTGGTGCACGACCTGATTATCACGGCCGGGATCTATGCCCTGGTCGGATTTGAAATCACCCCTGCCGCGCTGATCGGATTCCTGACCATCCTGGCGTACTCGCTGTATGACACCGTTGTGGTGTTCGACAAGGTCCGCGAGAACACGACCGAGGATGCCGGCGTGTTCCGACGAACATTCGCCGAATCGGTCAACCTGGCGGTCAACCAGACTCTGGTGCGCTCGATCAACACCGCCGTGGTCGCCGGCTTGCCGGTCGGCACGATTCTGTTCTTGGGTGCGTTTGCGCTCGGCGCAGACACCCTACGGGATATCTCGCTGGCGCTGTTCATCGGCATCCTGGTCGGAACATATTCGACTATTTATCTGGCCGCGCCGATGTATGCCCATTCTCGAGAGAGCGAGCCTGCGATCCGTAAACACGATTTGAAGGTGGCAGCCTTGCGCGCGAATGCCGCCGCCGCGAAGGATTTGGTTGCCAGCGAATAATCCCGAGCCGGCCGGGTTCGTGCCGGGAGCTGACGTTTCGGCGGCCGAGGCGATTGCCGCCGTGCGAGCCGGATCGGCGTGGCTTCTGGACGTGCGCGAGGACAACGAGTGGGATGCCGGGCATGCGCCTGGCGCGCACCACATTCCCATGCAGGAGATCGCCGCGCGGCAGGATGAGCTCCCAAGCCAGCTGCCGATCCTGGCCGCCTGCCACGTCGGGGTCCGGTCCCGGATGGTGACCGACGCGCTCGTCGGCGCAGGGTACCCGGCGGTCAACCTCGCCGGTGGGATGGCAGCGTGGCAGGAATGCGGGGGAGATGTCCGCACCGCCGACGGAGCCCCCGGGCGGATCATCTGAGCTCAACGCGAGACGGCTCCTGCTATTGCGCAGTCGCACGGTGTCGGTCGGTCGCACGGTGTCGGTCGGTCGCACGGTGTCGGTCGGTCGCACGGTGTCCGTCGCCTGGTATCGATTGCCCGCGCTCGATCACGTGCGCTCGATCGCCTGCGCTCGATTGCCTGAGTCGAATTGGCCGCACTCCGCCAACGTCCAGGCAGTATTGCCGGATAATGATAGTCAGGGAGGACCATGATGGCTGATACCACGTCGCAACTGACCTCCCTGCGCCGCCGGGTGCCCCGGCTGTTTTCCAGGACTCAGCCTGTGGGTGCCGTAGAGACTCTGATCCGAACCGTTCGGCAGCACCATCAGAAGTCCGACACGTCCCTGATCGAGCGTGCCTATCAGGTTGCGGAGCGCGCACACACCGGTCAGCTGCGCCGCAGCGGTGAGCCGTACATCACCCATCCGGTCGCCGTCGCGCAGATCCTGGCCGACCTCGGTATCGGTGCCAAGACGATCGCCGCCGCACTACTGCACGACACGGTCGAGGACACCGAATACACGCTGGACGCCCTCCGTAACGATTTCGGCGACGAGATCGCCATGCTGGTGGACGGCGTGACCAAGCTGGACAAGGTCAAGTACGGCGAGAGCGCCCAGGCCGAAACCGTACGCAAGATGATTGTCGCGATGTCCAAAGACATCCGAGTGCTGATCATCAAGCTCGCGGACCGGCTGCATAATGCCCGCACCTGGGGCTTCGTCAGCCCGGAGTCTGCGGCGCGCAAGGCGACGGAGACGCTGGAGATTTATGCGCCACTGGCGCACCGCCTGGGCATTCAGACCATCAAATGGGAGTTGGAAGACCTCTCCTTCGCGGTGCTCTACCCGAAGCTGTATCTGGAAATCGAGAGCCTGGTCCGCCAGCGCACCCCCGAACGCGAGCGGATTGTGCAGGAGGTTATCGACTCGATCAACGACGACCTCAAAGCCGCCAAGATCCGCGGCAAGGTTGTCGGCCGACCTAAGCAGTTCTATTCGATTTACCAGAAGATGGTGGTTCGGGGCCGGGAGTTCGACGAAATCTACGACCTGGTCGGCATCCGGGTACTGGTCAACTCGGTGCGGGATTGCTACGCGGTCCTCGGTGCGATCCACGCCAGATGGCGGCCGATGCCCGGTCGGTTCAAGGACTACATCGCCACCCCGAAGTTCAACCTTTACCAGTCCCTGCACACCACCGTGGTCGGGCCGGAGGGGCGTGCGGTCGAGATCCAGATCCGCACCGATGAAATGCATCAGCGCGCCGAATTCGGTGTTGCCGCGCACTGGAAGTACAAGCAGCAGGTCAACGCAGTGAAGGGCTCGACGCCGACCACCTTCACCGGCGACACCGACATGGCCTGGCTTGCCCACATCTCAGATTGGCAGGCCGAGACCGCCGACCCGAGCGAGTTCCTCGATTCATTGCGATTTGAGATCGGCGCCAAAGAGGTTTACGTGTTCACCCCGAAGGGCCGGGTGATCGGGCTGCCGGCCGGCGCGACTCCGGTGGACTTCGCCTATGCGGTACACACGGAGGTCGGCCACAAGACCATGGGCGCGAAGGTCAATGGTCGGTTGATTCCGCTGGAGACCCCGCTGAACACCGGCGACGTGGTTGAGGTGTTCACCTCGAAGAACCCCGATTCGGCCCCCAGCAAGGATTGGCTGAACTTCGTCAAGAGTCCCAGAGCCAGGAACAAAATCCGGCAGTGGTTCACCAAGGAGCGCCGCGACGAGGCTATCGAGCAGGGCAAGGATGCCATCGCGCGGGCGATGCGCAAACAGAACCTGCCTCTGCAAAAACTGATGAACCAGGACTCCTTCACCGAGGTCGCCTCGCTGTTGAAGTACGACGACGTCTCCGCGTTGTACGCTGCGGTGGGCGAGGGGCACGTGTCGACCCAGTCGGTGCTGGAGAAGGTCGTCGCGTCGCTGCAGAAGGAAGCCGAGAGCGACAACGCCGCCGAACTTTCGATGCCGACCAAGGGCCGCAGCAAGCAGCTGCGGAACAGCGATTCCGGCATCCTGGTCCGAGGCGCCCCCGACATCCTGGTGAAGCTGGCCAAATGCTGTACCCCGGTGCCAGGAGACGACATTGTCGGCTTTATCACCCGGGGCACCGGCGTTTCGGTGCACCAGTCCAATTGCCACAATGTGCAGTCACTGATGCTGGAACCGGAGCGGATGATCGACGTCGAGTGGGCGCCGTCGTCTAAGAGCGTCTTCCTGGTCCAGATCCAGGTCGAGGCGCTCGACCGCGGGGGACTTCTCTCAGACGTCACTCGGGTGCTCTCCGACTACCACGTCAATATCCTTTCTGCCACCGTGAACACCTCAAGCGACCGCCTGGCGTTGAGCCGGTTCGTCTTCGAGATGGGCGACACCACCCATCTGGACCGGGTTCTGAACGCCGTGCGCCGAATCGACGGCGTGTACGACGTGTACCGGGTCAGCGCCGGCTGAACCCAGCCCGAGCATCGCGATCCGTTCGAGTGCCAGGCGCTTGTACGGCAGGTTTGGTTGTGCGTCGAGCCTGTGTTGAATCTCAGCGCTGGTCAGCCGGCCGAATTCCACCAGCGACCGCAGCATCGCGGTCTGTGCCGTGGACCAGACCGGACACAACCGGGTGATGTCTGCGAGGGTTCGTAGTGGGCTGGTCACCGACAGGGCACCGACCTGAACCAGATCCCCTGGTAGCACCGCGATCTCCCGGATCAGCAACCTCGCAGAGCCGGCCCTGCGTGCCCGCTCGGTGCCGGTGTAGGAGATCACGTGTCGCCTCGGCGCCGAGGTGCGCAGTCCGTAGATCCACAGTGCGGACGCGGCACTGGCGATCGCGCCGGTGATCGCACCGCGGGGCATGATCGCGGCTAAGGCTGCCGCCCGCAGCGTCGGCCGCTCGATCTCATCGACCGAGCTGTAGCAGGCGTCGACTGGGAAGGTCTCGCCGTCCAGACGCATGGCACATAGTTCGGTCAGCGGCAGATCATCACCATCGAGTATCGATTTCAGCCGCGTCGTCATGCCGAACAGTGTGCGGCACCTGGCGCGTCGCACCGCCGACGAGGGCGGATCTGTGGAAACGTGCAGTCGGCACCGGGGCTGTTGAGGAGCGACCGGCAACCAGGCGACCGGCAACCAGGCGACCGGCAACCAGGCGACCGGCAACCAGGCGACCGGCAACCAGGCGGCCGGCAACCAGCCGACCGGCTACCAGCGCACCGGCTACCGGCTCAGCGCCTTCAGCCAGGCCTTGCGCGCATCCAGGGCTTCCCGTGCCGCCGCGATCTTCGCGGCATCCCCTTCCGATTCCGCGTCGGCCAGTTCTGCCTCGAGCTTGTCGATTGCATCGGTCAGCTGGCTGGCCAGCCCCTCGGAGCGGGCTTTGGTCTCCGGATTATTGTGCTTCCAATGATCCTCGTCGAGTTTGCGCACGGCGGCCTCGACCTTGCGCAGCCGATCCTCGATGCTCTTCAGCCGATCCCGCGGTACCTTACCGATCTCGTCCCAGCGACGCTGAACGGACACGAGTTTGCTACGTGCCGCCGAGCGATCCGTGGCGGTCAGCAGCGGTTCGGCCTCGTCAAGCAGGGCGAGCTTCAGTTGCAGATTTGCGGTGAACTCCTCGTTCTCTTTTGCGTCGAGCTCGGTCTTGGCGGCATACAACGCGTCGCCGGCCGCCTTGAACTTGGCCCACATGGCGTCATCGTTCTTCTTGCCGGCACGCCCGGCCTGCTTCCATTCATCCAAGAGGGTGCGGTATGCGGGAATCGCCTCCACCCCGCGCGGAATCAACGCCTCGGCCTGCTCGATGAGTTGGGTCTTGCGGCTTCGGACATCCCGGTGCTGGGTGTCCAGTTCGGCGAAGAATGCCTTGCGGTTGTGTTCGACGGTTGCCCGGGCGGCGCGGAACCGCTTCCACAGTTCGTCGGCATCCCGCTTGGGCAGCCGGGGTCCGTCGTGTTGATGCGTCTGCCAGCTGGCGAACAATCCGTCGAGGGTCGCGGTGGCCTGCTTCCACTGGGTCTTGGCCGGGTCCACTGCCGCCAGCGCTTCGGCCTCGGCAACGATCGCCTCGCGTTCGGCTACTGCGGCGGCCAGCGCCGCCTTCGCTTCGGCGCTTTGCTGTTCGGTGAGCTCTTCAACGGCGCCGCCCAATTTCGCCAGGCGTCCGGTCAGCGATGCGAGATCTCCCACTGCGTTGGCGTGCGAAATCGATTCGCGCAGGGTGGCGACGGCCTTGGCGATATCGGCAGCGGGAGCTCCGCGCTTGGCCCGCTGTTCCAGCAGAGTGACCTGGCCGGCGAGATCGGTGTACTTGCGCTGGAAATAGGCCAAGGCCTCCTCGGCGCTGCCGTCCGGATACTGGCCGACGGCCCGCTCGCCATCGGCTTCGCGGACGAAGACGGTCCCCGTCTCGTCGACGCGTCCCCACGGTTGCTGATCTGAACTGGCCAAGAGCCTCACCTTGCTGACGGATGGCAGCCTGTTATCAGCGCCGCCGTATTGCCTTTAACCCTATTGCACCCGGTAACGGCGGTGATCGGGACTTAGCGAACCGTTACGGAGGTGATAACGGTTGGCACCTTGGGTTTGCCGTCGGTGCTTCCATCGGCCACACCGGCGTCGGTGACCGCCTTAGCCAGCTCCGGAAGTCCGCTGGTGACGGATCCGATCACCGTGTAGCCGCCGGCGGCATCCGCACTGATCGTGGTGTCCTTATAGACGATGAAGAACTGGCTGCCCTGACTCTGCGGATTGCCCGTGCTCCGCGCCATGGCGATGGTGCCAGCCGGATAGAGATTGTCCTTCGGCACATTCTCCAGCGGCCCATAGCTGTAGCCTGGCCCGCCGGTTCCGTCGCCGGTGGGGTCGCCGCACTGCAGGACGAAGAAGCCGCCGGTGGTCAGTCGATGACAGGAGACCCCGGTGTAGAAGCCCTTCTGGATCAGGCTGACCGTCGAGGCCACCGCCTGAGGCGCCTTCCTGCCGTCCAGGCGGATGCCCAGGGGAACGGAATTGATCGTCATCGTGCCGGTCCAGGTGCGACACTCGGACACCGACCGCGCCGGCACGTCACCGGTGTTCTTCGCGTCCGGCTTCTGCGTGCAGAGATCGGTAGTGGATGCCGCCGACGCGCTGCTCTTGCCCGGTCCGGCACCGAAATAGGAGACCTGAGCGACCACCGCGAGCACCAGGACGATGACCAACCCGATTGACGCGAACACATTGTCCCGGCGGCGGCGGGCCAGGGTCTTGTCGTGTACCGCCCGCCTGGCCTGATAGGCGCGCAACCGCTCCCGGGATTGACGGGATTGACGGTCCTGTTTTTTGGGTGCCATGCCTTGCCGTGCCTCCAGATGGTCCGCTGTCCTGAGCTAAGCCGCTGCCGTGACGAACTTAACCCACCGCGGCGCGGGCGACCAAACCGCGCTGTCGGCCGCGGCCGCCACTGTCGGCCGCGGCCGCTACTGTGGGGTGATGGTCGACGCACAGCCTGGGCTCCGTACCGGAGCGACCCCGCTGGCCGTGCGAATGCGGCCAACGTCACTGGACGAGGTGGCCGGTCAACGGCATCTGCTGACGCCGGGGTCGCCGTTGGTCAGTCTGGCTCGAGCTGATTCCGGAGAGCCGGGCGCCGTCTCGGTGATCCTCTGGGGACCGCCCGGTACCGGCAAGACCACGCTCGCCCAAGCTATCGCGCACTCCTCTGGGCGCCGATTCGTCGAGCTGTCTGCGGTGACCGCCGGGGTACGCGACGTTCGTCAGGTGATGGACGCGGCCAGATCCAACCGCGACCTCTACGGCGTGTCCACGGTGTTGTTCCTCGACGAGATCCACCGGTTCAGCAAGGCGCAGCAGGACGCGCTGCTGCCCGGTGTGGAGAACGGCTGGGTTATCCTGGTCGCCGCGACCACCGAGAATCCGTCGTTCTCGGTGATCGGGCCGCTCCTATCCCGCTCACTGCTGCTGACCCTCCAGTCGCTGGACGAGGCCGATCTCGGCATCGTCATCGATCGCGCCATCGTCGACGAGCGCGGCCTCGGCGGGCGGTTCGATGTGGAGCCTTCGGCCAGGGAGGTGCTGATCCGACTCGCCTCAGGTGACGCGCGTCGAGCGCTCACCGCGCTGGAGGCGGCATCCAACGCCGCGGTCAGCGCACTGCTGCCGGGCAGTACCGACAAGCCGCTGATCACCGCCGAGGCGGTCTCCCTCGCTGTGGACCGGGCGCTGCTGCGCTACGACCGCAAGGGTGACGAGCACTACGACGTGATCAGTGCGTTCATCAAATCGGTGCGTGGTTCCGACGTCGACGCTTCGCTGCACTACCTGGCCCGAATGATCGAGGCGGGGGAGGACCCGCGGTTCATCGCCAGGCGGATCATCATCCTGGCGTCTGAGGACATCGGTCTCGCCGATCCTCAGGCACTGGTCGTGGCGGTCGCTGCCGCCGACGCGGTACAACTCATCGGGATGCCGGAGGGCCGCATCCCTCTCGCGCAGGCCGTGGTGCATCTGGCGACCGCGCCGAAGTCGAACGCGGCGTACCTGGCCCTGGACCGCGCCATCGCCGACGTGCGCGCCGGGAAGATCGGCCGGGTACCCAAACACTTGCGGGACAGCCACTATCCCGGATCCACGAAGCTCGGGCATGGCCGCGGCTACAAATACCCGCATGATGACGCGCTGGGCGTCTTGCGGCAGCAGTATCTGCCCACGGAGCTTCGCGATGCCCGGTACTATCGGCCGACCGAGCACGGCAACGAGCGCGAAGTATCGGCCCGGTTGGAGAAGCTGCTGAAGATCGTGCGAGGCTCTTCGACGAGCTAGGCACCGCGACATCGCAGGCACCGCGACATCGCAGGCACCGCAACATCGCAGGCACCGCAACATTGCAGCAGCCCCGACATGCTAGGCTTTACGGGCCTGGAACGGGTGTCGCGTGCGGCTGCGTCGATACCCGATTCTATGGGGCGAACTCTGTAGCCGAGTGTCCCCGGCATCTCCCTCACTTTATGCAGGACGAACTGCGTGCCTGCGTGTTCATCTCTTCAAGTGACAATCGAAAGGAAACCGTGTCTACCAAGTCACGTACCCACAGCAAGACGCGCCTGTCGCGGGCGTTGGGGATCGCACTGACCCCGAAGGCGGCCAAATACCTGGAGAAGCGCCCATACGCGCCGGGCGAGCACGGCCGCACCAAGCGGAAGGCGGATTCCGACTACGCGGTCCGGCTGCGGGAGAAGCAGCGTCTACGCGCCCAGTACGGCATCCGTGAGGCGCAGCTGAAGATCGCCTTTCAGCAGGCGCGCCGCACCCAGGGACTGACCGGTGAGAATCTGGTCGAGATCCTGGAAACCCGCCTGGACGCATTGGTGCTGCGCTCCGCGTTCGCCAGGACGACCGCTCAGGCCCGCCAGATGGTTGTGCACCGCCACATTCTGGTCGACGGCCAGATTGTGGACCGTCCGTCGTTCCGGGTGAAGCCCGGCCAGCTGATCCACGTCAAGGCGCGCAGCGAAGGCACCGAGCCGTTCCAGGTCGCCGCAGCCGGCGGTCACGTCGACGTGCTCCCCAAGACTCCGCCGTACCTGGAGGTCGAGCTCGACAAGCTGCAGGCCCGCCTGGTGCGTCTGCCAAAGCGCGCCGAGGTTCCGGTGACCTGTGAAGTCCAGCTGGTCGTCGAGTACTACGCGGCTCGCTGATTCGAACCCGAATACCGTTACGCTAGGGAGCGGGTCGCCTTCGGGCGGCCCGCTCTCGGCGTCTGCCGGCCGTTCATATGCCGGCACCGGTATGAGAAGGAAGGATGACGAATGTCCATTGGCGATATCGCCGGGCTGATCGCTGCGTTGGTCTTCGCCGCCCTCGTCGGCTTTCTCGCGGTTCCGCTGCTGAAGCTGGGCAAGGTGCTGGATCAGACCACCGACTCGATCCGCGAGACCAGCGACGGGATCACCCCGATTCTCACCGAGTCGGCAACCACTGTTCGGGAGGCCAACGCCCAGCTGGCCAGAGTGGATGCCATCACCAAGAACGTCGCGGAGGTCACCGGGAATGTCTCGGCACTGGTCGCTCTGTTCGCGGCAACCGTCGGTGGCCCGCTGATCAAGCTGGCCGGGTTCTCCGCGGCAGCCAAGGCGGCCTTTTCGTTCGCGGGCCGCGGCCGCACGGAAAAGCGCAAGGGCAAATCCGCATCCCGAGGCAGATCGGCTCAGCACTAAACTGGCGGCGACAAACCGGCTGCGACAGACCGGCGGCGACACGGCGCCGGCCCACCCGAAAAATGACCAGCCGGAGCACCAACCACGTGAATCCCAGGGAGACCGCAAATGCAGGGAGACAGGCAATGAAGAGTGTGTTTTGGCTAGGCATCGGCGTCGCGATAGGTTTCGCCGTCGCGCACAAGGTCAACGAGACCCCGTCAGGCAAGCAGTTCTTCAGTCAGATCGATCAGAAGGCCAAGGATTTCGGCGCGGCAGTCTCCGACGGCTACCGTAAACGCGAAGCGGAGTTGCGTGAGGCGATCGGCAACGCGGAAGACACGATCGCCGACTTCTCCCAGCGCTAGGCAGCCAAGCGCCGGCCGCACCCTGCCTCGGCCACACCCTGCTTCGGCCACACCTCGCGCCGGCCGCACCGGCACAAAGACTCAACACCACTCATCACTCGAACATCGGATCCCATGCAGACTGCTGAAATTCACCGCCGTTGGCTCGCCTTCTTCGCCGAACGCGGACATACCGTCGTTCCATCGGCGTCTCTGGTCAGCGACGACCCTAGCCTCCTTTTCACGGTTGCCGGGATGGTGCCGTTCGTCCCATACCTCACCGGCCTGGTTCCAGCCCCGTATCCGCGCGCGACCAGCGTGCAGAAGTGCATCAGGACCAACGACATCGATGAGGTGGGCAAGACCCCGCGGCATGGCACGTTCTTTCAGATGTGCGGCAATTTCTCCTTCGGCGACTATTTCAAAGAACAGGCGATCAGCTACGCCTGGGAGCTGCTGACCAGCGACGAGAGCGACGGCGGCCTCGGCTTCGACCCCAAAGACCTCTGGGTGACCGTATACCGGGAAGACGCCGAGGCGCGCGAAATCTGGCACCGGGTGGCCGGCCTTCCCCAGGAACGCATCCAGGGCCTCGGGATGGACACCAACTACTGGTCGACCGGGCAGCCCGGCCCGGCCGGGCCCTGCTCGGAAATCTTCTTCGACCGCGGCCCCGACTACGGCGTGGACGGTGGGCCGGCCACCGACGACGACCGCTACGTCGAGATCTGGAATCTCGTCTTCATGCAATACCTCAGGGGGCCAGGGATCGGTAAGGGTGATTTCGAGATCCTCGGCGACCTGCCGAAGAAGAACATCGACACCGGCATGGGGTTGGAACGCGTGGCGTTCCTCAAGCAAGGCGTCGAGAACATGTACGAGATCGATCAGGTGCGACCGGTACTGGACCGCGCCGCCGTCCTCGCCGCGAAAGAGTACGGCGCCAATCACGAAGACGACGTACGGATGCGCATCGTGGCCGATCACATCCGCAGTTCTTTGATGCTGATGACCGATGGCGTCACGCCATCGAACGAGGGGCGTGGTTACATCCTGCGCCGGCTGCTGCGCCGATCGGTACGGGCGATGCGGCTGCTTGGCGTAGAAGGTGCTACCTTTCCCGAGCTGTTCGGCGCCTCGCACGACGCCATGATGAGCGCGTACCCCGAGATCACCGCCGACTACCAGCGGATCGCGCAGATCGCGTTCTCCGAGGAGGAGGCGTTCCTGCGCACCCTGGCCAGCGGCACCGGCATCCTCGATCTGGCGGTCGCCAAGACCCAGCGGGCCGGAGCGAGCGCTCTGGCCGGCGACACCGCGTTCCTCCTGCACGACACCTACGGCTTTCCGATCGACCTCACCCTGGAAATGGCCGAGGAAGCCGGCCTCACCGTCGACCGGGCCGGTTTCGACGCCCTGATGACCGAACAGCGGATGCGGGCCAAAGCGGATGCCAGGGCCAAGAAAACCGCGCTGGCCGACCTTTCGGTCTACAGCGCGTTCCGCGCTAAGGGCGAGACCGTCTTCACCGGTTACACCGAACTTGAGACGGCATCCACGATCCTCGGCATCATCGTCGACGGCCGCTCGGTGCAGAGTGCTCAGGTCGGTGACATCGCCGAAGTGGTCCTGACCGAGACGGCCCTGTACGCCGAGTCTGGCGGCCAGGATGCCGACCAGGGCCGGATTCTCGGGCCCGGGTACGAGCTCGAGGTGCTCGACGTGCAGAAGCCGATCAAGGGCCTGATCAGTCACACCGTTCAGGTCAGCGACGGCGAGGTGTCGGTCGGGGCACCGGCGACAAGTGTGGTGGATGCCGACTACCGCCGGGGTGCCAGACAAGCGCATTCCGGTACACACATCGTGCACGCCGCGCTGCGCCAGCTCCTCGGTCCCAACGCCCACCAGTCCGGCTCATACAACAAGGCCGGATATCTGCGCCTGGACTTCTCCTGGAACCAGAGTCTGTCTGCCGCGACCAAATCCGAGGTCGAAGAGATCTCCAACACCGCGATCCGGGATAACCTCCAGGTTCTGACCCGGGAGCTTCCGCTGGCCGAGGCGAAAGCGCTCGGTGCAATGGCATTGTTCGGCGAGAAGTATGGCGAGACGGTGCGGGTCGTCGATATCGGTGGTCCCTGGTCGCGGGAGCTGTGCGCCGGCACCCACGTCGCATCCAGCGCCGAGATTGGAATGATCAACCTGATCAGCGAGTCGTCGGTCGGGTCCACGAACCGGCGGGTCGAATCACTGGTCGGCATGGAAGCATTCCGCGAGTTCGCCGCCGAGCGGGCTCTTGTCTCGCAGATTTCGGCGAACCTGAAGACACCGCGGGAGCAGCTGCCGGAACGAATCGCCGACCTGGTGGCCAACCTGAAGGCGGCCGAGAAGAAGATCGCCGCGTTCCAGGCCAACGAAATGCTACAGCGGGTGCCCGGCCTGCTGGCCAAGGCGAGCACCGTGGGTCCGCTTACCGTGGTCGCCGAGAACGTCGGTGAGCTGGCCTCCACCGATGAGCTGCGCACGCTGGTCACCTCGGTCCGGGAGCGCCTCGGTTCCGACGCCGTGCTCGTCGCCCTTGCAGCGGTCGTCTCCGGCAAACCGGTGATCATCGTCGCGACCAACCAGGCAGCGCGCGACAAAGGCGTCCGAGCCGGGACGCTTGCCAAGGAGGCCGCCGGGATTCTAGGCGGCGGTGGCGGCGGCAAGAATGACCTGGCTCAGGGCGGCGGCACCGACGCCTCGGCGATCCCACAGGCCCTGACCGCGCTCGTCGGCGCCGCGACCCGCTAAGCGGATGCGGCGCGGGGTGCGGGTTGGTGTCGACGTGGGCTCGGTCCGCATCGGCGTGAGCCGAAGCGACCGCGACGGCCTGCTGGCGACACCGGTCGAGACGGTGCCGCGGACCCCGGCCGGTCGCGCCGATCTGGACCGGATTCTCCAGATCGCGGCGGACCTCGAGGCGATGGAAGTCGTCGTCGGCCTGCCGCTCTCGTTGAGCGGTGCGCACACAAAGTCCACGACGGATGCGATCGCATTCGCCAAGGCGCTGGCAGCTTCGACGGCGACACCGGTGCGGATGCTCGACGAGCGACTGTCGACGGTCTCGGCGCACGCCGCCGTGCACTCGTCGGGGAAGTCGGTCAAGGCCACCCGTCAGGTGATCGACCAGGTCGCGGCCACCATAATTCTGCAGCAGGCCCTGGATATGGAGCGCTCATCGGGGCATCTCCCAGGCGAGCCAGTCAGTCTTAGTGCGCTCGCCGACCAAACAGACGCTGGGCAAACAGACACTGGGCAAACAGACGCCGAGCAAACAGACGCCGAGCAAACAGACACTGAGCAAACAGACACTGGGCAAACAGAGGCCGACCGACCGGAAGGAGGCTTGCCATGACGAGACCGCCACCAGAAGACCGGCCGGACTCGCCTGGCCAGTCCACTCCTGGCCAGTCCACTCCTGGCCAGGACCATGATCCCCTCGGCGTGTTCTTTCCAGACCCCTCGGCACCGCATCCCGCGCCGCCCGCCGGTCGGCTTTCGGTACAGCCGAGAACTCGGCGCGAGGCCAGGGAGGACGCCGCCCGCCGGGCCAGCCGGCAGAATCCGCTGGCGTGGTCCAACGACCAATACCCCGGCCGGGATCGCAAACGCCGCAACCACGGCAGCCTTTGGGGAGTCGGGATCGCCGTGCTGCTTTTGATCGGCATGGTGGCCGGCGCCTATTTCATTTTCCAACCGCAGTTGGCTACCCTGTTCGCCGCCCCGGTACCCACCGACTACCCCGGCAATGGCGCCGGGTCGGTCACGGTGGTGATCCGAGACGGCGATACCGGCTCGGATGTCGCAACAACCCTTGAGAAGGACGGTGTGGTCAAGACCTATAGTGCTTTCTACAGTGTCCTGGTCGATAAGATCCCGGCCCCGGTGTTCC
The DNA here is from genome assembly GCA_039922875.1 of Microbacteriaceae bacterium. Lineage (GTDB taxonomy): Bacteria > Actinomycetota > Actinomycetes > Actinomycetales > Microbacteriaceae > JBDTDV01. The sequence goes on along the minus strand of JBDTDV010000061.1, from coordinate 27,207 downwards.
AGCCTGGCGCCTACCGACTGGCGAAGAAGATGAGCGGAAAGGCGGCACTGACCGCCCTGCTCGACCCGAAGAACAAGCTGGAAACCACGGCGGTCATTCCCGAAGGCGCCATCGAGAAGGACATATTGCCGATTGTGGCCAGGGCGACCAAACTGCCGGAGCAAGACCTTCAAGCCGCAGCCAAGGACGTGGCGTCCTTCGGTTTGCCTGCGCAGGCCACCAGCCTGGAGGGATTCCTGTTCCCGGCAACGTACACGTTCACTCCCGGCACCTCCGCCCACGACGCATTGAAGACGATGGTCGATCGCTCGTTCACCGCACTGGACAAGGCTGGCGTGGCTCCAAGCGACCGCTGGCACACCGTCGTGCTCGCCGCTCTGATTCAAAAAGAAGCCGGGCTGCGCGATGACTATTACAAAGTCTCCAGGGTGTTCCTGAACCGTGTGGCCATCGGGATGGATCTGCAATCCGACGCGACCGTGACCTACTGGACCGGCAACACTGGCGTGGCCACCACCACCGATGCCGAGCGCGCCGACGCGACCAACCCGTACAACACCTACGTCCACCCCGGCCTGCCGATCGGGCCGATCTCCAACCCCGGCGATCTCGCCATCGACGCCGCTCTGCATCCGGCGAACGGCCCATGGCTCTACTTCGTCACGGTCAATCTGAAGACCGGGCAAACGGTGTTCTCCGAGACCTTCCAACAACACGAGGCCGCCGTCGCGCAGCTGCAGCAGTGGCTGCGAGATAACCCCGGCAATGGTTGACCCCGCGCCGACCGTTGGCCCGATGCGGCTGGCGGTCCTCGGCTCTCCGATCAGGCATTCGCGGTCCCCGGCGTTGCACAACGCCGCGTACCGGGCCCTCGGCCTGCCCTGGAGTTACGAGGCGGTGGACGTCAGATCCGATCGGCTGGCCGCCTTCATCGGTTCGCTCGGATCCCAGTGGCGTGGTCTGTCCCTGACCATGCCGCTGAAGCAGGCGGTCCTGCCGTTGCTGACGGGTCAGGACGAACTCGTCACCCTGACCGGGGCGGCCAACACGGTGCTCTTCCCTGGCGAACCCGGGTCCGGCCGCCGACCCGGCGCGGCCCTCGGATTCAACACCGATATCGCCGGCATCGTGTACGCGCTACGTGACGCGGGTCTGCGCAGGGCCGGGCGCGTGCAGCTCCTGGGCGGTGGGGCCACAGCGGCCTCCGCGCTGGCAGCCGCAGCCGAACTCGGTGCGAATCAGGTCTCGGTGTGCGTGCGCTCACCCGAACGGGCCGCCTGGCTGATTCCGCTGAGCGAAGCCCTGCATGTCGACCTGCACCTGCACGCCCTGGCGGGGCTCGGCGCGCTGCCGGATGCCCCTGATCTGGTGATCAGTACTCTGCCGGGCACCGCAGCGGTGGACATCCCGGTGTTATTCCCGGCCACGACCAGGCAGCGCGCGCTCCTGCTCGACGTGGCATACGAACCGTGGCCGAGCGCCCTGTGCCGGGCCTGGAACGATGCCGGTGGCACCGCGGTGAGCGGTCTGGACATGCTGGCACAACAGGCGCTGGCTCAGGTGCGGATTTTCGTCGGCGGCGACCCGCTACGCCGGCTACCCGGCGAGGACCGGGTCTTCGACGCGATGCGTCGCGCCGTGGAAGCGGACAGTGGGCGGCACCGGCCTGTGCCAGAATCTTAACCATGCTTCGTTGGCTCACAGCCGGAGAGTCTCACGGTCCGGAACTCATCGCCGTCTTGGAAGGACTCCCCGCAGGGGTCCCGGTCAGCCTGGACGGGATTCGCGCCGACCTCGCTCGGCGCAAGCTGGGCTACGGACGCGGGGCCCGGATGAAGTTCGAGGAAGACGAGTTGCACCTCAGCTCGGGCGTTCGGCACGGCAACAGCCTCGGCAGCCCGATCTCGATTCGGATCGGGAACACCGAATGGCCCAAATGGGTCACCGTGATGAGCGCCGAGCCAGTGGATCCCGCACTGCTGGTCACCGGCCGCGGCGCACCGCTGACCAGACCGCGGCCCGGACACGCCGACCTGGTCGGGATGCAGAAGTACGGTTTCGACGAGGCACGGCCGATCCTGGAACGGGCCAGCGCCCGCGAAACGGCGGCGCGAGTCGCCCTGGGCGCGGTCGTGCGTGGTTTCCTCGCCGAGCTGGGCATCAGCCTGGTCAGCCACACCCTGGCAATCGGGCCGGTCCGGGTGCCGGAGGACAGCCCGCTTCCGACGCCCGCCGATGTGGACCTATTGGATGCCGACCCGTTGCGCTGTTTCGACCCGCAGACATCCGCCGCGATGGTGGCCGAGGTGGATGCCGCGCACAAGGACGGCGACACCCTCGGCGGGGTGGTGGAGGTGCTGGCCTACGGCCTGCCACCCGGGCTCGGCTCGCACGTGCACTGGGACCGGCGGCTGGATGCCCAACTGGCCGGGGCGCTGATGGGCATCCAGGCGATCAAGGGCGTCGAGGTCGGCGATGGGTTTCTCACCACCACCCGCCGAGGGTCGAAGGCCCACGACGAGTTATTCCGAATCGACGGCGAGATCACCCGGACCACAGACAAAGCCGGCGGGACCGAGGGCGGTATGAGCACCGGGGGAGTGCTCCGGGTGCGTGCCGGGATGAAGCCGATTTCCACCGTTCCGCACGCGCTGCGCACCATCGACGTGGTCAGCGACGAGCCGGCGTTGGCGCATCACCAGCGCTCGGATGTCTGCGCGGTGCCGGCATCCGGAGTCGTGGCCGAGGCCATGGTCGCGTTGGTTCTGGCCAACGCCGTGCTGGAGAAGTTCGGTGGCGACTCGGTCGGCGAAACGCGCAGGAACCTGCAGTCCTATCTGGCCCACATCCCGGAGAATCTGACCACGACGGGCGCCGTTTCCGGTGCCGTGCAGGCCTGAATGCCACAAGACAATCCAGCGGTGGCTCCTAGAGTGGTGCTGATCGGGCCACCCGCCGCGGGGAAATCCCGCGTCGGCAGGCGGTTGGCGACCCGGCTCGAGCTGCCCTTCATCGACACGGACGCCGTGATCGTCGCGGAGCACGGGCCGATCGCCGAGATCTTCAACACCGCAGGGGAAGCCGAGTTCCGTCGCCTCGAGCGCGGCGCCGTGCACGAAGCGTTGACCAAGCGGGCGGTTGTCTCGCTGGGCGGCGGCGCCGTCCTTGACCCGGAGACTCGCCGTGAGCTGGCCGCGGCACCGGTCGTGCTGATCACGATTTCGGCGGCGGCGGCGGCACGCCGGATCGACAACCATAAGCGCCCGCTGATCACCGGCATCCAATCATGGCAGCAGCTGGTGGATGCCCGCAGTGGGCTGTACCGCGAACTGGCCGACTACACCGTGGACTCTTCCACACGACCGGTGACGAAACTCGTCGAAGACATCGCCGAGTGGATCAAAACAACAGGAATGGATCTATGAGCGACGCTGCAGCAGCAAGCGAGGGCACCACCCGAATCGTCGTCGAGGGCACCAACCCGTATTCGGTGCTGATCGGCAGGGACCTGCGCCGGAATCTGGCCGAGCACCTGGGCGCCGGCGTCAGGAAGGTTCTGATCGTGCACCCACCGACGCTCGCCACCAGCGCGGAAGAGATCCGTCAGAGCCTGGTCGGCGACTACGAGGTTCTGCTGGCCGAGGTTCCAGACGCAGAGGCCGCGAAACGGGTCGAGGTCGCCGCATTCTGCTGGCAGGTGATGGGCAAGGCCGACTTTACTCGGACGGATGCCGTGATCGGCTTCGGCGGCGGCTCCGTCACCGACCTGGCCGGTTTCGTCGCCGCCACCTGGTTGCGCGGCGTACCGCTGATCCAAGTGCCGACCACCTTGCTCGGCATGGTCGACGCGGCGGTCGGCGGCAAAACCGGGATCAACACCGCGGAGGGCAAGAATCTCGTCGGCGCCTTCTACGCGCCGCGGGTCGTCGTCGCAGACCTCAACGCGCTGTCCTCGTTGCCCCAAAACGAGATCCGCAGCGGCTTTGCCGAGATCGTCAAGTGCGGCTTCATCGCCGAGCCCGAGATCCTCGACCTGCTCGAGTCGGACCTCGAGGCCACCACCGACCCGTTCAACGACCGGTTCCGGCGCGTGGTCGAGCTTTCCATCCAGGTCAAGGCCAGGGTGGTCGGTCAGGACTTCAAAGAGGCCGGGCTGCGGGAGATCCTCAACTATGGGCATACCCTCGGCCACGCCATCGAGCACTTCGAGCGCTACCAGTGGCGACACGGCGCCGCGGTTTCAATCGGAATGGTCTACGCAGCCGAACTGGCCCGGCTCACCGGCGCACTGCCGGATGCGGTCGTCGACCGGCACCGCAGCATCCTGGGATCGCTTGGCCTGCCGGTCAGCTACCCGGTCGGCCGATGGAACAAGCTCCTGGAGACCATGCAGCGGGACAAGAAGACCCGCGGCGGAATGCTGCGGTTCATCGTGCTGGACGACACCGCCAAGCCCACCGTGCTCACCGGGCCGGAACCGACGCTACTGTTCGCCGCCTACCAGGAGATCGGCTCGGATGGCCGCTAAGCTGGTCGGGTGAATTCAACCGTGCTGGTCCTGAACGGACCCAATCTCGGTCGGCTCGGGGTCCGCGAGCCGGAGGTGTACGGCTGGAGCACCCTCGACGACCTGCGCCGGATCCTTCAGGAGGACGCCGGCGAGGTGCGGATCGACCTGCGGCAAAGCGACGACGAGGCGACCTTGATCGGCTGGCTGCACGAGGCGGTCGACACCGGCACCCCGGTGATCGTGAATCCGGCGGCATTCACGCACTACTCCTACGCGCTACGGGATGCCGCGGCGATGGTCACCCAGGCCGGCATCGCGTTGATCGAGGTGCACCTGTCCAACCCGCAGGCCAGGGAAGACTTCCGGCACACCAGTGTGATCAGCGGCGTGGCCACCGGCGTCATCATGGGATTCGGATTCGACTCGTACCGCCTCGCCCTCAGCTACCTGCAACACCGGCCCTGAATTCGCTAGGGCTACACTCGTGGAGGGCGAATAAGCCCGCGACACTTCACAATCGAATGGATTCACTCTCGCATGGCTTCTACCAACGACATCAGAAACGGCACCGTTCTCAAGCTTGACGGCCAGTTGTGGGCGGTAACGGAGTTTCAGCACGTCAAGCCGGGCAAGGGCGGCGCATTCGTCCGAACCAAGATCAAGAATGTGGTCACCGGCAAGGTGGTCGAGCGGACCTACAACGCCGGTGCCAAGATCGACACGGCCAACGTCGACCGCCGGGAATTCCAGTATCTTTACCGGGACGGCGCAGACTTCGTCTTCATGGATACCGAGGACTACAACCAGATCACGCTTTCTCAGGCGGTCGTCGGGGACTCCGCGAATTTCCTCCTGGAGCAGCAGAACGCGACGGTTGCGCTGAACGATGGCGAGCCGTTGTATGTGGAATTGCCGGCGTCGGTGACCCTGGAGATCACCTACACCGAGCCGGGCCTGCAGGGCGACCGTTCCACCGGAGGCACCAAGAACGCCACCGTCGAGACCGGCTATCAGATCCAGGTTCCACTGTTTCTAGAGACCGGGACAAAGGTCAAGGTGGACACCCGTACCGGTGACTATCTGGGCCGGGTCAACGACTAAGTCAGGTTCGTAACCGCTGATGAGTGCCCGCACCAAGGCCCGCAAACGCGCCCTCGACGTGCTCTACGCCGCCGACGTCCGCCAGATCTCCATCGCCGCATCGCTGGCGGCTGAGGCGGAGCGGGCGGCGAGCCAACCTGCCAGGGAAGCGTCGTGGCTGTACGCCCGCGAAATCGTGGACGGCGTGCAGGATCACGGCGACGAGATCGACGAGCTCATCGAGACCTATTCCCAGGGCTGGCCGCTGGCCAGAATGCCGTTGGTGGACCGTGCAATCCTTCGGATCGGGGTCTGGGAAGTGCTGTTCAACGACGAGGTGCCTGACGCCGTCGCGATCTCGGAGGCCGTCGAAGCCGCCACGGTGCTGTCGACCGAGGACTCGGCAGGATTCATCAACGGGATGCTCGGCACCATCGCCTCGACAAAGGCGTCCGCGTGAAGGCCTTCGGTGCCCGATGCGTGGCGATCGCCTTCGCCGCCGCGCTCGCCCTTGGCGTCTCAGCGTGCAGCGCCGGAAGCGACCAGTCGGATGCATCGACCAGTCGATCGGAATCCTCAGCCCCGTTGCCGACCGGCACCCAAGGTGCGGTCAATTTTGACAAGGGCTTCATCGCGATCGGTAACGCGACAACGCGCGTCGACACCTATCTGGACCCGATGTGCCCATTCTGTGGCGAGTTCGAGCGGGCCAACGGCGCAAAACTCAAGTCCATGGTCGACGCCGGTGACATCACCCTGCGGGTGCACCCGATGACCTTCCTCGACCGAGCCTCGAACGGCGCGAACTACTCCACTCGAGCCTCCGCTGCGCTAGTCTGCCAAGCCGCGCTGAACCCGACGCTCACCCTGGACTACCTGGCGAAGCTCTTCCAGAACCAGCCGGAGGAGAACTCCTCGGGACGCACCGACGCGCAGCTCGCCGCTCTCGCCCACGATCTCGGCGGAACCGATATCACCGATTGTGTGACAGCTGGGACCTATAACGACTGGGCCAGGGTCTGGACCCAACGGGCGCTGAAGGGTCCGATCGAAGGCGCCGAAATCAACGCGATCAAGGCGACCCCGACGATCCTGGTCAACGGCCGACAGTATCAGGGCGATATTACCGACACCGCCAAACTGACCGCGTTCATCAGTGCACGCTGACTGCAGGCAAACTGAACCGCGGTTCCACGCTGCTAAGCTGACTGCAGTTTTGACATCCTTTAACCTATCCGTCCGGTGAGGCGGGGAAGGAGGTCGGTTTCGTGACGCGTGTCGTGTTGCAGCAGGCTGACATTGCCCGGGCGCTGACCCGGATTTCGCACGAGATTCTCGAGTCCGATGCGCCGGTCGCCCAGCTGGTGATCCTCGGCATCCCCACCCGTGGCGTCATCCTGGCCGACCGGATCGCCGATCAGTTGTCTGAGCTCTCCGGGGTCCCCCTGGTGGCCGGATCTCTGGACGTGACGATGTACCGCGACGATCTCGCCAGGCAGCCCACCCGCGCGCCCGCGCCGACCAGGGTTCCCGCCGACGGCATCGACGGGATGACGGTGGTGCTGGTTGACGATGTGCTGTACTCCGGTCGCACCATCCGCGCCGCCCTGGACGCACTAAGCGACATCGGCCGGCCACGCGCCGTGCGATTAGCCACCCTGATCGACCGCGGACACCGGGAGCTGCCGATCCGCCCGGACTACGTCGGCAAGAACCTGCCGTCCTCGCTCCGAGAACGCATTCGGGTACGACTGCGAGAGATCGATGGAGAAGAGGAAGTAGTCATCGAAGCATGAGACACCTGCTGAGCACCAAGGGCATGAGCAGGGACACCGCAATCGGCTTGCTGGACATTGCCGAGGACATGAGCCAGGTGGCCACCCGCGAGGTGAAGAAGCTGCCGACGTTGCGCGGCAAGACGGTGGTGAACCTGTTCTTCGAGGACTCCACCCGCACCCGGATCTCCTTCGAGGCGGCCGCCAAGCGGCTGTCCGCCGATGTGATCAACTTCAGTGCGAAGGGCTCCAGCGTCTCCAAGGGCGAGAGCCTCAAAGACACCGCCCAGACCCTTGCTGCGCTGGGCGCCGACGCCGTCGTGATCCGCCATTCCGCGTCGGGCGCGCCGCTGACGCTGGCGACCAGCGGTTGGATCGACGCCGGGGTGATCAACGCAGGGGACGGCATGCACGAGCATCCCACTCAGGCGCTGCTGGACGCGTTCACGATGCGGCGGCGCCTGCACGGCGAGGCCAGCCGCGGGAAGGGCCTGGACGGCGTGGCCGTGGCCATCGTAGGCGACATCCTGCACTCCAGGGTCGCCCGATCCAACCTCTGGCTGCTAAGCACTCTGGGCGCCAGCGTGACCCTGGTCGCCCCGGCCACCCTGATGCCGATCGGTGCCGGCACCTGGCCGGCCACGATCAGTTACGATCTCGACCAGGCCATCGACGTCGGCAAGCCCGACGTGCTGATGATGCTGCGCATCCAGTCTGAGCGGATGCATGCCGCGTTCTTCTCCAGCGAGCGCGAGTACGCCAGAACCTGGGGGTTGAGCCGTGAACGGCTGGGCCGGCTGGCTCCCGCTAGCATTGTGATGCACCCCGGCCCGATGAATCGCGGTCTGGAGATCTCTGCCGCCGCAGCCGATTCGGCGCAATCCACGGTACGAGAACAGGTGACCAACGGAGTATCCATTCGGATGGCGGCGCTGTACGCGCTGCTTGCCGGCGAGCGAACGGACCAGGTTTGACCAGCGAAACCGGAAGCATTCTGATCTCCGGAGCGATACTGCCAGACGGAACAACCAGTGACATCCTGATCACCGACGGCGTGATCGCCGAGATCGGCGGCAGCCTTTTCGCACCGGCGGCCCGGGTGATCGACGCGGCGGGCTTGCGCGCGCTGCCGGGACTGGTCGACCTGCACACCCATCTGCGGGAACCCGGATACGAGCAGAGCGAAACGATCGCCAGCGGCACCATGGCGGCGGCCAAGGGAGGATTCAGCACCGTGTTCGCAATGGCGAACACGCTGCCGGTCGCCGATACCGCCGGTGTGGTCGAGCAGGTACAGTCTCTCGGCGAGGCGGCCGGCTACGCGACGGTGCGACCGATCGGTGCAGTAACCGTCGGGTTGCAGGGCCAGAGGCTGGCAGAAATCGGCGCGATGGCGCACAGTAGGGCCGACGTGCGGGTGTTTTCCGACGACGGCAGCTGCGTCCACGATTCGCAGCTGATGCGCCGCGCGCTCGAGTACGTCACAACCTTCGACGGTGTCATCGCCCAGCATGCCCAGGACCCGCGGTTGACCGAGGACGCGACGATGAACGAGTCGGCGCTTTCCAGCACGCTCGGCCTGGCCGGATGGCCCTCCGTCGCCGAGGAGTCGATCATCGCCCGTGACGTGCTGCTGGCCGAGCATGTCGGCGCCCGGCTGCACGTGTGCCACGTCTCATCGGGCGGTTCGGTCGATGTGCTGCGCTGGGCCAAAGCCCGCGGCATCCGGGTCACCGCGGAAGTGACCCCGCACCACCTGCTGTTGACCGAGGATCGGGTCGTTGGTTACGATTCCAGGTTCAAGGTGAACCCGCCGCTGCGGCGAGCTGAGGACGTGCAAGCCCTGCGCGCCGGGCTGGCCGACGGCACCATCGACATCGTCGCAACCGATCACGCGCCGCATCCGCTTGAGGCCAAAGACTGTGAGTGGGATCGGGCAGCGTTCGGCATGGTCGGGCTCGAATCCGCCCTGCCCGTCGTGCAGGCCGCAATGGTGGACACCGGGTTACTGGACTGGGTCGATGTCGCCCGGGTGCTCTCCGCGGGGCCGGCGCGGATCGGCAGACTGCACGGGCACGGCACGCTCGCGGTCGGTGTGCCGGCCGAGCTGATGCTTTACGACCCGGGTGCCCCCGGCGTGTTCACCGCCGAACGACTGGCCGGAATGAGCAGCAATTCCCCGTTCCTGTCGATGACATTGCCCGGCCGGGTGCATACCACCATCCACCACGGGTACCCGACGGTGCTCGACGGCAAGCTGGTCCCCGCCGAAGATGTGGCGGCGATGGCGAAGCAGAGGATGGTGCGGCATGGATAAGTTCTGGCCGACCGCGATTGTCGTGGCGATCGTGGTCGTGGCGTTCATCGCGATGTGGCGGGCCTGGCGGGCGCGCCTGAGCCGCGGTTCGGCATTCGGCAGCGGCTATCGCGCCCCCGATTCGGTCGTCGATCTTGCCACCTTCGAGGTCATCTATGTGGCCACCACCGCGCATCTCGAGCCGCTGGAACGGCTGGCCATGCCGGGCTTGGGATACCGTGGCGTTGCGACGCTGGCCCTGACCAACCTCGGAATCACCATCTCGGTGCGCGGCGAGCAGAGCGTCTATCTGCCGGCATCCGCCATTGTGCAGATCGACACCGCGACGGCCACCGTGGACAAGGTCGTCGAACCGGGCGGGCTGCTGGTCCTGAGCTGGCTGCCAGAACGCGGCGATGCCGAGCCATCCACAAGCACCATCACTCCTGAACCCGTCGACAGTTATATCCGCGTCGTGGACCCCGCAGACCGGGTCAGACTGATCGCCGCCATCGAGGAATTGACCTCAGGCACAACCACCGAAAGCGAGGCCTAGCATGGCGTCACCCGAGCCGGCAGTACTGATCCTGGAAGACGGGAGCCGCTACCAGGGGCGAGCCTACGGTGCCATCGGGCGAACGTTCGGGGAGGCGGTGTTCTCCACCGGGATGACCGGCTACCAGGAAACCCTCACCGATCCGTCCTACGCCGGTCAGATCGTGTTGATGACCGCGCCCCACATCGGCAATACCGGCACAAACGACGATGACATGGAATCGGGCCGGATCTGGGTGGAGGGATTCGTGGTCCGAGACCCATCTCGGGTGGTCTCCAACTACCGCGCTACCCGAAGTCTCGACGATGACCTGCGCTCCGGCGGCGTCGTCGGCATCAGTGGCGTGGACACCAGGGCGGTGACCAGGCACATCCGTTCGGCCGGGGCGATGCGGGCCGGGATTTTCTCCGGCGAGCAGTTCGCCCTGTCCGAGTCAGAACAGCTGGAGTTGGTCTGCGGTCAGCAACGAATGGCTGGGCGGAATCTCTCGGCTGAAGTCTCCACGCCGGAGCCGTACACGATCGCGGCGACCACGCAGCGGATCGGGTCGGTCGCGGTGCTGGATTTGGGTGTCAAGCTCTCCAGCCTGAACTATCTGGCCGACCGAGGCTTTGACGTGATGGTGCTGCCGGAGATGGTCTCGGCCTCGCATGTCCTCGAGTTGAAGCCCTCGGCCCTGTTCTACTCGAACGGTCCAGGTGACCCGCAGGCGTCCGGCCGGCACGTCGAACTGCTGCAGGAGGTGTTGCGCGCCGGGCTGCCCTACTTCGGCATCTGCTTCGGCAATCAGTTGTTGGGCCGGGCGCTCGGCTTCGGCACCTACAAGCTCCCGTTCGGTCACCGCGGCATCAACCAGCCGGTGCTGGACAAGGCCACCGGCCGGGTGGAGATCACCGCGCACAACCATGGCTTCGCGGTCAAGGCGCCGATCGAGGGCGTGTTGGAATCGCCGGCCGGTTTCGGTCAGGTGGAGGTCAGCCACTATGGCCTGAACGATCACGTGGTCGAGGGTCTGCGCTGCCTGGATCTGAACGCCTTCAGCGTGCAATATCATCCGGAGTCGGCGTCGGGGCCGCACGACGCCAATCATCTGTTCGACCGATTCAGGGACATGGTGCTCGACACGAAAGAAGCGAAGTAATGCCGCGCAGGGAAGACATCAAGAGCGTTCTGGTCATCGGCAGCGGGCCGATCGTGATCGGCCAGGCCTGCGAATTCGACTATTCGGGCACCCAGGCCTGCCGGGTGCTCCGCGCGGAGGGCGTCCGAGTCATCCTGGTGAACTCGAACCCGGCAACCATCATGACCGACCCCGGTTTCGCCGACGCCACCTATATCGAACCGATCACCTGGCCCGTCATCGAGTCGATCATCGCCAAGGAGAAGCCGGATGCCATCTTGCCCACCCTGGGCGGTCAGACCGCGCTGAACGCGGCCATCGAGCTGCACGAGCATGGCGTCTTGGAGAAGTACGGTGTCGAGCTGATCGGCGCGAACTTCGATGCCATTCAACGCGGCGAAGACCGGCTCGCGTTCAAGCAGCTCGTGCTGGGCCTTGGCGGCGACGTCGCCCGCTCGCACATCGCACACACGGTGGACGAAGCTCTCGGCTTCGCCGAGGACCTCGGCTATCCGATGGTGATCCGGCCATCCTTCACGATGGGTGGACTGGGCTCTGGGCTGGCGTACAACGAGGATGAGCTGCGTCGTATGGTCGGAAACGGACTGCACCAGAGCCCGACCACGGAGGTGCTGCTTGAGGAGTCGATCCTGGGCTGGAAGGAGTACGAGCTCGAACTGATGCGCGATAACGCCGACAACACAGTCGTGGTCTGCTCGATCGAGAACGTCGACCCGGTCGGGGTGCACACCGGCGACTCGATCACCGTGGCGCCGGCGCTGACCCTGACCGACCGGGAGTATCAGCGGTTGCGCGATCTGGCGATCGCCATCATCCGCGCGGTCGGTGTCGACACCGGCGGCTGCAATATCCAGTTCGCCATCGAACCGAAGAACGGCCGTGTGGTGGTGATCGAGATGAACCCGAGGGTATCGCGCTCCTCGGCACTGGCCAGCAAGGCCACCGGATTCCCGATCGCCAAGATCGCCGCGAAGCTCGCCATCGGCTACCGGCTCGATGAGATCCCGAACGACATCACCCGGGTCACCCCGGCCAGCTTCGAGCCGACCCTGGACTACGTCGTGGTGAAGGTGCCGCGGTTCGCCTTCGAAAAGTTCCCGGCGGCCGACCGCAAGCTGACCACCACGATGAAATCGGTCGGCGAGGCGATGGCGATCGGTCGGAACTTCTCCTCGGCGCTGCAGAAAGCGCTGCGTTCCCTGGAGCAACGCGGCTCATCCTTCCACTGGGGCCACGAGCCGCGCGAACTCGCCGAATTGCTGGAGGCGGCGGCAATTCCGACCGACGGCCGGATCGTCACCGTGCAGCAGGCATTGCGCAAGGGCGCCGACATCCAGCAGCTTTTCGATGCCACCGGGATCGACCCCTGGTTCCTCGATCAGATCGTGTTGATCAACGAGATCGCCGACACGGTCAAAAACGCCGAGACACTGGACACGGAGACGTTCCGCACCGCAAAGGACCACGGCTTCTCCGATGCCCAGATCGGCCAGTTGCGCGGATTCGGCGAGCAGGATGTCCGCGAGATCCGACACATCCTGGGCATTCGTCCGGCGTACAAAACCGTCGACACCTGCGCCGGCGAGTTCCCGGCGCTGACCCCGTACCACTATTCGAGTTATGACCTGGAGACCGAGGTCGAACCGAGCGAGGCCCGCAAGGTGGTCATCCTGGGATCCGGACCGAACCGGATCGGCCAGGGTATCGAGTTCGACTACAGCTGCGTGCACGCCTCGTTCGCGCTGGCCGAGGCCGGCTACGAGACCATCATGATCAACTGCAACCCGGAAACCGTCTCGACCGACTACGACACCAGCGACCGGCTTTACTTCGAACCGCTCACCCTCGAGGACGTTCTGGAGGTGATCCACGCCGAATCCATGACCGGAGAACTGGTCGGCGTCGTCGTGCAGCTCGGCGGCCAGACCGCACTCGGCCTGGCCAAGGGAATCCAGGCAGCCGGCATCCCGATCCTGGGCACCACCCCGGAGGCCATCGATTTGGCGGAGGAGCGCGGGCTGTTCGCCGAGATCCTGGCCAACGCCGATCTTCTCGCACCCAAGAACGGCACGGCGATCGACTTTCCAAGTGCGGTCGCCGTCGCGGAGGAGATCGGCTACCCGGTCCTGGTGCGGCCTTCCTTCGTGCTGGGCGGTCGGGGCATGGAAATCGTCTACGAGAGCGACTCCCTGGCGCGCTATTTCGACCGCGTCGCCGATCAAGGGATCGTCAGCCCCTCGCATCCGCTGCTGGTCGACCGTTTTCTGGACGACGCGATCGAAATCGATGTGGATGCATTGTACGACGGGGAACAGCTCTACATCGGCGGAGTGATGGAGCACATTGAGGAGGCCGGCATCCACTCCGGAGACTCCAGCTGCACACTCCCGCCGGTCACCCTCGGCAAAGCCGAGATCGATCGAGTGCGCGAGGCGACCACCAAGATCGCCGCCGGCATCGGGGTCAGGGGATTGCTCAACGTGCAGTTCGCGATCGCCGCCGGCGTGCTCTACGTGCTCGAAGCGAACCCCAGGGCGTCCCGAACCGTGCCGTTCGTCTCCAAGGCGCTCGGGGTGCCCCTGGCCAAGGCTGCCGCCCGGGTGATGGCCGGCGAAACCATCGCCTCGCTGATCGAGACCGGTCTGCTCGCCGCACAGGACGGCTCCCGCGTGCCGACAGACTCGCCCATCGCGGTGAAGGAGGCGGTGCTGCCGTTCAGACGGTTCCGGACCGTTGGCGGGCAGGTCGTGGACTCGGTTCTCGGGCCTGAGATGCGTTCCACCGGTGAGGTGATGGGCATCGACACCGACTTCCCGAAGGCCTTCGCCAAGAGTCAGGCGGCCGCGTACGGCGGGATGCCGCTGACCGGTACCGTGTTCGTCTCCGTCTCCGACCGGGACAAACGGGCGGTCATCCTGCCGATCCTCAGGCTGTGCCAACTCGGCTACACCATCCTGGCCACCAGCGGAACCTCCGAAATGCTGAACCGAAACGGGATTCAGGCGCAGATCGTGCGGAAATTCAGTGATCCAGACGACGGCGACATTCCGTCGGTGGTCGATCTGATCAACCGCAACGAGGTCGACATCGTGATCAACACGCCGTCAGGGGGCACGGCCAGGGCCGACGGGTACGAGATCAGGGCGGCCGCCGTCGCCGGAGACAAGCCGCTGTTCACCACCATTGCGGAGTTGAGCGCGGCGGTGGCATCCATCGACGCGATCAGGGACGGATTCGACGTCACCTCGCTTCAGGACTATGCCATCGCTCGGGCGGAGCGCGGGTGAGATCTGACCCGTTCGGCGCGCGGCTAGCCGCGGCCTTTGCCGCCCACGGTCCGCTCTGTGTGGGGATCGACCCGCACGATTGGCTGCTGGAGGCCTGGCGGCTGCCCTCGAGCGCGCAGGGTGCCCGCGAATTCGGACTGGCGGCGGTGGCCGCCGCGCACGGTCGGGTCGGCATCGTCAAGCCGCAGGTGGCGTTCTATGAGCGCTTCGGTTCGGCAGGATTCGCCGCGCTGGAGGCGGTGCTGAGCGCCGCGCGCGCAGCCGGGCTTTTGGTGATTGCCGACGCCAAGCGCGGCGATATCGGCTCCACGGCCGATGCGTATGCGCAGGCGTGGCTGTCACCCGGATCGCCATTAGAGGCGGATGCCCTGACCGTCGCCGCCTTCCAGGGAGTTGGCTCCCTGGCGGGAATGATGTCGCTGGCCGAGGCGAACGGAAAAGGTCTGTTCGTCCTCGCGGCGACGACCAATCCGGAGGCTGCGCCGATCCAAACGGCCCTGGTGCAATCGTCGGCGCCGCGGCACCACGATCAGAGCCTTGGGGGTGCCGCTCGCACGGTCAGTCGTGCGATCATCGATGATGTGATCGCCTTCAATGCCGGGCAGGCCGGGCACCCGATCGGTTCGATCGGTGTCGTCCTCGGCGCGACCCTTGACCTCGCCGCATTCGGGGTGCAGACCGATGCGAAAGCCGCGCACAATCCGATGCCGGTGCTGGCGCCCGGATTCGGTGCCCAGGGCGCCCTGGTTTCCCAGGCACGGCGCAGGTTCGGCGCACTGGCCGCCACCACGATCATCAGCGAATCCCGGAGTATCCTCACCGCGGGCCCGGACGCCCTCGCCGAGACCATCACGAGGCGGGCGGCCGAAGTGCGAGAGCACCTTGGCTGATCGCGAAGCCGGCCGGAACCCACCGGAGGTGGACCGGATCGCGGCATCGCGTGCCGCGATCGCCGCCCGCCGGGCACGCGCAGCCGTGAAGAATGCCGTCGCAACCGGCACCAGGAGCGCTGTTTCCGTGCTGGATGCCGCCGGAATCGACCCAGACGGAATCGAGGGCCGGCTGAGGGTCACCGACTTCCTGCTGAGCGTGCCGGCGATCGGGGTCACCAAAATGCGCAATACCCTGGCCGACCTAGGAATTTCGTCGGTGAAGCGGCTCGGCGGACTCGGTAGACATCAGCGCGGCCGGTTGCGCGAATTCCTGCTTGCCCGGGAGCTGCTGAATCGACGCCGGCGGCGCAGTCGACTGGTCGTGATGGCCGGTCCGACCGCGGTCGGCAAGGGCACGGTCGCCGGATACATCAGGCAACGCTATCCGGAGGTGATGTTATCCGTCTCGGCCACCACCAGACCACCACGGCCGGGAGAGCTCGATGGCGTCAATTACTACTTCGTCGACGACGCCGAGTTCGACCGGATGATCGCCGATGGCGAACTCCTGGAATGGGCGACGGTGCACAACGCGTATCGCTACGGCACGCCGAGGAAGCCCATCGACGAGGCGCTGGAGCGAGGCCGAAGCGTGCTGTTGGAGATCGACCTGCAGGGTGCGCGCAGCGTACGCGCGACGATGCCGGATGCGCGCCTGATCTTCCTCGCACCACCCAGCTGGGACGAGCTGGTGCGCCGCTTGATCGGCCGCGGCACCGAGGACGAGGCGGAGCAACGCAGGAGACTGGCCACCGCAACCGTGGAATTAGCCGCCCAATCGGAGTTCGATCACCATGTGATCAACGGTAACGTGGCCGACGCCGCGCGGGAGGTCGTAGACTTGATGCAGATCCGCACGGCGCACACGCGACCGTCGCTGCCGGCGTCGACCTCATCCGCCTGACCGACCCGGCATATCCCAGACCCAAAGGAATAGAACAACTATGGCAACAAACCTCAAGGGGATCATCGACCCGCCGATCGACGACCTGCTGGCCAAGGTCGAGTCCAAGTATGCCCTGGTGATCTTCGCCTCCAAGCGGGCCCGCCAGATCAACGACTACTACGCCGACCTGCATGAGGGCAGCCTCTTTGACAACGTTGGACCGCTGGTCGACTCCACCATCGACGACAAGCCGTTGTCTGTAGCGCTGCACGAGATCAACGAGGACAAGCTCCTCGTGCGCCCGATCGCCGAATAAGGCGATCGGAAGGCGGGCGGCGGTGACCGGGCGGCTGTCGATCGTCGTCGGTGTCACCGGCGGGATCGCCGCCTATAAGGCGGTCGCCGTGATCCGCCTGCTTGTGCTGGCCGGTCATGATGTCCGCGTCGTGGCGACGGATGCCGCCCTGAGATTCGTGGGCCGGCCCACCCTGGAGGCGATCAGCCGCAATCCGGTTGAGACCGACCTGTTCGACGGTGTCGCCCAGGTACGCCACGTCGCCATCGGTCAGGCAGCCGATCTGATCGTGATCGCGCCGGCGACCGCGCACACCATCGCCACGCTCGCGATGGGTCTCGCCGACGACCTGCTCGGCAACACCGTTCTGGCCAGCACCGCCCCGTTGGTGATCGCGCCAGCCATGCACACCGAGATGTGGCAGAACCCGGCTACCGTGGCAAACATCGCCACCCTCCGCAGTCGAGGCGTCGCGGTGGTCGGGCCGGCCAGTGGCAGGCTGACCGGGGCGGATTCCGGCCTTGGACGGATGGAAGAACCAGAGGCAATTGTCGCCGCGGCTCTTGCCGCAGCAGACGCTTCGATTCACTCGGCAGCCGGTGATCTCTCTGGCCGCCGCATCCTGGTCTCGGCCGGCGGCACCCGCGAGGCCCTGGACCCGATCCGGTATCTCGGCAATCGGTCCAGCGGCAGGCAGGGTGTGGCGATCGCCGAAGCGGCACGGGCCAGGGGCGCCCGGGTGACCCTGGTCGCCGCGCACCTGGAGGTCCAGCCGCCGACCGGTGTCACTGTGGTTCCGGTGGAATCCGCCGATGAATTGCGCGCCGCGCTCCTGGCTGAGTCCGACGCGGCCGACACCATCATCATGGCAGCCGCGGTAGCGGATTTTCGGCCGGCCCAGGTGCAGGACGCCAAAATCAAGAAGGTGGAGGAACGCGACACCCTCCTGTTGGAACTGGTGAAGAACCCAGACATCCTGCGCGAACTCTCCGCCAAACGGCACCAGGGCCAATTGATCGTCGGCTTCGCCGCGGAGACCGAACCGGATCGAGAGGCTCTGATCGAGACCGGCCGCAGCAAGATCGCCCGAAAAGGGTGCGACTACCTCGTGATGAACCGGGTGGGCTGGAGCCAGGGCATCGGCGCGACGGTCAACGAGGTCCTCATGCTCGACACACACGGCGATATAGTGATGGAGGCCTCCGGGAGCAAGTTGTCGGTGGCTGGTCGCATCCTGGATGTGATCCGTTAACCGAGGGAAAACACATGAGCGAACTCCGACTTTTCACCTCGGAATCCGTCACCGAAGGACACCCGGACAAGATCTGCGACCAGATCTCCGACGCCATCCTTGACGCATTGCTGGCAAAGGATCCGCACAGTCGGGTCGCGGTCGAGACGCTGGTGACCACCGGTCTTGTGCTGGTGGCCGGTGAGGTGAACACCGAGGCTTACGTTGACATCTCCACCATCGTTCGCGACCTGATCGTTGGCATCGGCTACGACTCGTCCGAGGTGAGCCTGGACGGCCGCTCCTGCGGGGTATCGATCTCGATCGGCGCGCAGTCGCCTGATATCGCGATCGGCGTGGACCACGCCCTCGAGAGCCGGGAGGAATCCAGCCTTGACCTCGAGGACCGCCAGGGGGCCGGGGACCAGGGCATCATGTTCGGCTACGCCACCACCGAGACAGCCCAGCTGATGCCGGTACCGATCTGGTTGGCACACCGGCTCGCTGAGCGGCTCGCCGCGGTCCGCAAGACCGGCGTGCTGCCGTATCTGCGTCCCGATGGCAAGACCCAGGTCACCGTCGGCTACGACGGTATCATCCCGCGCACCATCGAAACCGTCGTGCTGTCCACCCAGCATGCTCCGCAGGTCAGCACCGAGCAGCTGCGCGCCGAAGTCGCCGAGCAGGTGATCCGGCCGGTTCTGGCCACCTCCGAGCTGGATTCCAGCAAAGTGCGAATTCTGATCAACCCGACCGGCCGCTTCGAGATCGGCGGACCGAAGGGCGACGCCGGGCTGACCGGCCGCAAGATCATCGTCGACACCTACGGCGGAGCCGCCAGGCACGGCGGGGGAGCGTTCAGCGGCAAGGACCCCTCGAAGGTCGACCGGTCGGCTGCCTACGCGCTGCGCTGGGTGGCCAAGAACGCGGTAGCGGCAGGCTTCGCGGACCGGCTCGAGGTGCAGGTCGCGTACGCGATCGGCAAGGCGGCTCCGGTCGGCTTCTATGTGGAGACCTTCGGCACCGGACACATCCCGGACGGTCAAATCATTGCTGCCATCCGCGAGGTGTTCGACCTGCGCCCGGCTGCGATCATCCGATCGCTGGATCTGTTGCGCCCGATCTATCGGCAAACCGCAACCTACGGCCACTTCGGCCGCGACCTGCCCGACTTCACCTGGGAGCGGCTGGACCGGGTCGAGGCGCTGCGCGAAGCCGCCGGCCTGTCCACCCCGGCCGAGGCCGCCACCCGCTTGGCATGACCGGGCGCGTGCCGCCCCGAACCGATGAGTGAATCGAACCGATGACTGAATCGCACCGATGACTGAATCGGGGCCAAATGCCGAATCCGGGCCGATCGCACGCGTGCTTCTGGAGACCTCGGTTCCCCGGCTGGATCATCTTTTCGACTACCGAATCCCTCCGGGACTCTCCGAGATCGCTCAGCCGGGGGTGCGGGTGCGGGTTCCGCTGCGCGCGGCGGGCAGAATCACTTCCGGGTTCCTGATCGAACGCGGCGACGCCGGCGAATACGGCGGCGAGGTGAGCGATCTTGACGAGGTCCTCTCGCCAGCCAGGGTGCTGCAGCCCGAGGTGTGGGCGCTGGCCAGGAAAGTCGCCGATCGCGGCGCCGGCAGCGCCCACGACGTGATCCGTCTGGCCGTGCCACCGCGGCAGGTCAGGGTCGAGAAGTCCTGGCTGGCCGCTCAGGCGAGCGTGGCCTCTGGCGAGGCTGCCAAGCCCGACTCGCCGCCGATTCGCGGCTACCCACCGTCCCGACTGGAATCCGCCATTCGCGCGGGCGAGCGGCTAGCTGTCGACGCGATCCCGCGGCTTGCGCCACTGCCATCCGGTGACTGGGTGGGCGAGTGGGCGATCACCCTCGCCGCGGCAGCAGCCCGGACCGTGGCCGGCGGCTACAGCGCCATCCTGGTGGTCCCGGATTATCGCGATCAGGAACAATTGGCGGCGGCCCTGGCCACCCTGCTGCCAGCCGAGCTGATCTCCCGGGTAGACGCCAGGCAGTCCAACCCGGAGCGCTATCTGGCATTTCTGCAATGCCTGGGCGACCGGCCGCAGGTGATCCTGGGTAACCGGTCGGCGGTCTACATGCCAGCCGCAACACTCGGACTGATCGCGCTATGGGACGACGGAGACTCGCTGCATTCCGAGCCGCTCGCCCCCTATGCGCACGCCAGGGATGTCGCACTGCTCCGCCAGGCCGAGCAGCGCTGCGCGCTGCTTTTCCTCGGCCACACCCGCAGCGTCCCGGTGCAACGCCTGGTCGAACTCGGCTGGCTGGGCGAGGTCGCGGCCGCGCCCGCCGTCACGCCGCGCGTCATCGTCACGGCCCGCCAAGACGCCGGCGGTTCCGCGGCACTGCCGGCGCGCATCCCGTCCGCCGCCTGGCGCGACGCCCGCACCGCCGTGCAGTCCGGCCCGGTACTGGTACAGGTGGCCCGACCAGGGTACGCGCCGGTGCTGGCCTGCCAGAAATGCCATAAAGCGGCCCGGTGCGCCCGCTGCGCCGGGCCGCTGGGAATCGGCGGCGCGGCCCAGCTGCCCTCCTGCGGCTGGTGCGGGTCGATCGCCACCGATTGGTCCTGTCCGCATTGCTCGAGCACCAAGCTCCGCCTGGTTACCGTCGGCGCAGGCCGCACCGCCGAGGAACTCGGGCGCGCGTTCCCCGGCGTCAAGGTGATCGTTGCGGACGGCCAACGGCCGCTGCTGCGGGTCGGGGCGGAACCGGCGCTGGTGGTGGCCACTCGGGGTGCCGAACCGATCCCGCCAGGCGGATACCGCGCCGTGCTGTTGCTGGACGGCGAACGCATGCTGGCCAGGGAGAGCCTGACCGTGGCAGAGGATTGCCTGCGCTGGTGGTCGAACGCCAGCGCCCTGGCTGGCGCTGGTGCGCCAACCGTGCTGGTCGGCGTCGGGGGAGCGGTGGCAACCGCGCTTTCCACGTGGCGCCAGGCCGGCTACGCCAGTGTTGAACTGGCCGACCGGCGGATCCTCGGATTCCCGCCCGCGGTGCGCACCGCCTCGATCTCGGGCCATCCGGCCGCCGTCGAGCAGGCTATCGCGGCGCTGAAGCCCGGGAGTTTTATCGACGTCCTCGGCCCGGTGGCCGTCGCGGATCCCGCCAGTAACGATGTGTCGGCGCAGACCCTGCGCGCCATCGTGCGCTTCGACTACGCCAACGGCGCCGCGGTTGCGACGGCGCTGCGCGCAGCCATCGTACGAAACGCGGCGGGCCGGCGGGCGACTCCCACCGGCGCCGGAAAGTTCCGCCGTCCGCCTAAACTCAAAGTACGATTCGACGATCCGGAGATTTCCTAGATGAGATTGGTCTTCGCCGGCACTCCGGCAGCCGCGCTGCCGAGCCTGGCCACCCTGGCCGACGGCGAACACCGGATCGAACTGGTGATCACCAGACCCGACGCCGAAATCGGCCGTCATCGAATCCGCACCCCGTCCGCCGTCGCCGCCGCCGCGACCGCACGCGGCATCCCGGTGCTGAAAACAGGCCGACTCGACCAGGATGCCACCGACCGGGTCCGCGCGGCGCATCCCGATCTTGGAGTCATTGTCGCGTTCGGTGCCCTGGTGCGCGAACCGCTGTTGTCCGTACCGCGGCTCGGTTGGATCAACCTGCACTTCTCGCTGCTGCCGGCCTGGCGCGGCGCCGCTCCGGTCCAGCGATCCATCATGGCTGGCGATCACAGCACCGGCGCAACCGTGTTCCGACTCGTCCCGGAGCTCGACGCCGGCGATATTCTCGGTATCACCAGACGCCCGACCGGTCCGGATGAGACCGCGGGCGAGGTGCTGGAGGCACTGGCTGAATCGGGGGCGCAGTTGCTGGCCGACGTGGTCGCCGAACTGGCCGACGGAACCGCCACCTCAATCGCGCAGGCCGGAGCGGCCAGCCTTGCCGCGAAACTGACCATCGACGACGCACGGATCGACTGGGACGCCAGCGGACAAAGTGTCTACGACCGGATCCGGGCCGTGTCGCCGGAGCCCGGCGCCTTCACCACGGTGCACGGCAATCGGGTGAAGATTTTGAAGGCGCACGGCGCTCCAGACGCTACCGCGTTGCCGGCCGGCCGGATCCGATCTGTGCACAAGCGGATCCTGGCCGGAACCGCAACACACCCGGTGGAATTGCTGTCGGTACAACCGTCCGGGAAACGACCGATGCCCGCTGCGGATTGGTGGCGCGGAATCTCCGCCGACGAGGTGGATGCCAGATGACCGTGCAGCCGGCCAGGCAGATTGCCTACGATGTCATCGCTGCCGTGCGTGAATCCGACGCCTACGCGAACCTCCTGCTGCCCACCCGGATATCTCGGGCCCGGTTGTCCACCGCCGATGCCGCCCTGGCCACCGAGCTCACCTACGGCACGCTGCGGATGTTGGGCTACTACGACCGGGTAATCGCCCTCGCCGCCCGTCGAAGCGTCCAGGAGATCGATCAACCGATCCTCGACGTCCTGCGTCTTGGCGCGCACCAATTGCTCTCGATGCGGGTGGCGCCACACGCCGCGGTGAACGAATCGGTCGAGCTGGCCAGGAGCGTCGGCTCGCGATCGGCGACCGGGTTCTGTAACGGGGTACTGCGCACGATCACCCGCAGCAGTCCGCAACAGTGGCTGCAGCGGGTCAAAGCCGCCACGGTCGGCACCGTCGCAACGGCGGCCGCCGCCGACGAACTCCTCGCTGCGGAGTACTCCCACCCGCTGTGGATCGTCCGCGCCATGAAGCAGGCGCTGGCCGCCGAGGGCAGGCAGACCGAGCTGGTCGATCTCCTTACCGCCGACAATGTGCCGCCGCGGGTCAACATGGCCGCGCTACCCGGAGTGGCCATTCGTCCCGCGGATGCCATGGCCAACGATTATTCGCCGGTCGGCTTCGTGCTCGAGCACGGCGACCCGCACGACCTGATGGCCGGCAGCGATGGAGCCCTACGGGTTCAGGATGAAGGCTCCCAACTCGTCGCGCTGACCCTGTCCCGGGCTCGTCCGATCGAACCGGGTGAGCGCTGGCTCGACCTCTGCGCCGGCCCAGGAGGCAAGGCGGCGCTGCTTGCGGCCGAAGCCAGGGCTGCAGGCGCGACCCTGGTGGCCAACGAGGTAATCCCGGCCAGGTCACGTCTAGTGGCCCGGGCGTTGGCCCCGCTGGGCAGGCTGCCGGGCCCGGCACCCGAGTTGTGGATCCGTGACGGACGCACCATCGGGGACACCAACCCCGGCCAGTTCGACCGCATCCTCCTGGACGCACCCTGCACCGGGCTCGGGGCGCTTCGGCGCCGACCAGAAGCTCGCTGGCGCAAGTCGCCGCAGGACGTCGCCGAACTGGTCACCCTGCAAGCCGAGCTGTTGGATTCGGCGCTGCGCGCGTTGAAGCCCGGCGGCATCATGGTCTACGCAACCTGCTCACCGCACCCCGGCGAAACCCGGGTGGCGGTCGCCGGTGCGCTGAAGCGCGCTACCGCAGACGTGACCGCCTGCGACACCCACGCCGTGCTTCAGGCGATCAGCGCCCACCCGCTCGATCTGGCCGGCGACCCTGCGCAGGCTCAGCTGTGGCCGCACCGCCACGGCACCGACGCAATGTTCATCACCCTGCTCGGTCGTCGTCAGTAGGATCGCCGCGGTAGCGGCGGCGCCGGTAGGCTTGGCTGGTGTCAAATAACAGCGCCGACTTTAGCCGCGCCGAATTTAGCAGCGCCGACTTCCCGCCCGACCGGGCCAGAATCAGTCCGAGCATCCTCGCGGCCGATTTCGTAAACTTTCAGAGCGAGTTGGCGCTGATTTCCGATGCCGATCTGGTGCACGTCGACGTCATGGACAACCATTTCGTGCCGAACCTGACCTTCGGACTGCCGATGGTGCAACGGCTGCAGGAAGTCGCCCCGATCCCGCTCGACGTGCATCTGATGATCGAAGACCCGGACCGTTGGGCGCCGGAGTACGCGGATGCCGGAGCCTACTCGGTCACCTTCCATGCCGAGGCTACTGGCCATCCGGTGGCCCTCGCCCGCACGCTGCGGCAACGCGGTAGCCGGGCCGGAATCGCGCTTAAGCCGGATACCCCGGTCGAGCCGTACCTGGACATCCTCGCCGAATTCGACCAGGTGCTCGTGATGACCGTGGAACCCGGCTTTGGCGGCCAAGCGTTCATGCCGTCGGTGATGCCAAAACTCACTCGGTTAGCCACCGCCCGCCGCGAGGCCCGTCTCGACCTGTGGCTTCAGGTGGACGGCGGGATAAACCAAGAGACCATTGTCACGGCTGCAGAGGCCGGCGCCGACACCTTCGTGGCCGGCTCAAATGTCTTCGCCGCAGACGACCCGGCCGGCCAGATCGCACTGCTGCGGAATTTGGCCACCGCCCACCTAGTACCCTGATACCTGTGAAGACCTTCGATGACCTGTTCGCCGAGTTGAGCGAAAAGGCGCGGACCCGGCCGGCCGGCTCGGGCACCGTCGCCGAATTGGACGCCGGGGTGCATGCCATCGGCAAGAAGATCGTCGAAGAAGCCGCCGAGGTGTGGATGGCCGCCGAGTACGAGGGCACCGAGAACACCGCCATGGAAATATCGCAGCTGCTCTACCACGTGCAGGTGATGATGATCGCCACCGGACTGACCACCGCTGACGTGTACCGGAACCTGTGACGATGCTGAGAATCGCGGTGCCGAACAAGGGCTCACTAGCGGAAACCGCCGCCCAAATGCTTTCCGAGGCCGGCTACACGGGTCGCCGGGATCTGAAAGAACTGCACGTACCCGATCCCCGCAACGGGGTCGAGTTCTTCTTCCTGCGCCCCAGAGACATTGCCACCTATGTCGGTTCCGGCGCGCTGGATGTCGGGATCACCGGCCGCGATCTGTTGTTGGACTCCGAATCCGGTGCCATCGAGGCGGCAAGCCTCGGGTTCGGGCAGTCCACGTTCCGCTTCGCCGGGCCGGCCGGAGCGTTCAACGGGGTCGAAGACATCCGCGGCAAGCGCGTCGCCACCAGCTACCCGGGGCTTGTCGGCGCCTATCTGCGCAACGCCGGCGTCACCGCCGACCTGGTGAAACTGGACGGCGCAGTCGAGTCGGCGATTCAGCTCGGCGTCGCGGATGTCATCGCCGACGTCGTGGAAACCGGCACCACCCTTCGCAAGGCCGGGCTGGCGATCTTCGGCCCGGTCATCCTGGAATCCGAGGCGGTGCTGATCGACTCCCCGGCGGCCAAACCCGGCGCGGAAACCTTGGAACGCCGGCTGCGCGGAGTTCTGGTGGCGCGTCAGTTCGTGATCATGGATTATGATCTGCCGTTGGCGCTGCTCGACCGGGCATCGGCCATCGCCGGAGGGATCGAGTCACCGACCATCTCCCCGCTGCGCGACCCCGATTGGGTCGCCGTGCGGGTGATGGTGCCCCGGGCCAACACCAACCTCGTGATGGACGAGCTCTACGAGCTCGGCGCCCGGGCGATCCTGGTCAGCGCGATCCACGCCGCTCGACTCTAGGAGGCGGGCATGTCTGTTGCCGTTCGAGTGATCCCGTGTCTTGACGTGGCATCCGGCCGTGTGGTGAAAGGGGTCAACTTCGCCAATTTGCGGGACGCCGGAGATCCGGTGGAGCTCGCCAGGTCGTACTACGAGCAGGGCGCAGACGAGCTGACCTTTCTTGACGTGAACGCCACGGTCGACAATCGGGAGACCACCTACGACGTGGTCAGGGCGACGGCCGAACAGGTTTTCATCCCGCTCACCGTCGGCGGCGGGGTCCGCAGCGTCGAGGATGTGGCTCACCTGCTAGCCAGCGGAGCCGACAAGGTCGGAGTCAACAGCGCCGCGATCGCCCGCCCGACGCTGATCGGGGAGATCGCCGACAGGTTTGGCGCCCAGGTGCTGGTGGTCTCGTTGGATATCAAACGGGCCGGCCACACCCCATCCGGCTTCGTGGTGACCACCCATGGCGGTCGCACCGAGACCGCACTGGATGCGCTGGACTGGGCGGCGAAGGTGGTCGAGCTGGGTGCGGGGGAGCTCCTGGTGAACTCGATCGACGCGGACGGAACCAAAGCAGGATACGACACCGAGCTGATCACCCGGATCGCGGCGGTCAGCCGGGTGCCGGTGATCGCCTCCGGCGGTGCGGGGCTACTGGAGCATTTCGTGCCGGCGATCCGCGCAGGAGCGGACGCGGTGCTGGCGGCCAGTGTCTTCCACTCCGGGCAACTCACCGTCGCGCAAGTCAAAGAGAGTCTGTCCGACGCCGGGCTGGAGGTACGGGAATGAGCACGACGACAACCGATGAGGTGATCCGGCGGGTCACCTTCAACGACGTCGGCCTGGTTCCGGCGATCATCCAGCAGTGGGACAGCGGCGAGGTGCTGATGCTCGGCTGGATGGACGGCGAGGCGCTGCGGCGAACGCTCACCGAGGGCAGGGTCACCTTCTGGTCCAGGTCCCGGCAAGAGTACTGGCGAAAGGGCGACACGTCCGGCAACCTGCAGCACGTCCGCGGCGCAGCCTTGGACTGCGATGGCGACACGCTCCTGATCCAGGTGGAGCAGGTGGGCGTCGCCTGTCACACCGGAACCCGGACCTGCTTCGACGGTGACCGGCTGATATGAGCACCGGCACGGCCGGGTCGACGACTCGGCAGAGTTTTCAGGAGCTGCTCGCCGGGCACCGAGTGATCCCGGTGGTCCGGGAACTCTTCGCCGACGGCGAGACCCCGGTTGGGATCTACCGCAAACTGGCCGCCGGTGCCGCGGGAACCTTCCTGCTGGAGTCGGCCGAACAGGGCGGAATCTGGTCCCGGTTCTCCTTCGTCGGAGTGTCCTCTTTCGGAGTGCTGACTCAGGAAGAGGAACGGGTCAGCTGGCTCGACTACGGATTGAGCCGGGAGGCCGCCTTCGGTGACGAGATCACCCGCGCACCCCTGGAGGCGTTGTCGCATTTGCACAGCCGCTGGCAGACGCCAAAGATACCGGGTTTGCCGCCGCTGACCGGGGGACTGGTCGGCTTCATCGGCTGGGAGAGCGTGCGGCAATTGGAGCGGTTGCCCGGACGGCCGCCAGCTGAATTGCCGGTCCCCGGCCAAGCACTGTGTTTCGTGGCCGATCTGGTCGTCATCGATCACGCCCGGGGAACGGTGCAACTGATCGCCAACGTCCTGGCGGACAACCCGGACAAATCGGACGCTCCGGCGGC